>JAKSKV010000129.1 GCA_024401555.1 Paludibacteraceae bacterium | reverse complement strand
AATCGAGTAGGGGGAATTTGCTTCCCCCTCTCACACCACCGTACATGCCGTTCGGCATACGGCGGTTCAATTAAATTTCAAGCTATGTCTTTCTGTGTAATAGTCCAAACAACTTACCAGTCCAAATTGCCCTAAATTTTCTTTGGAGATTGCCCTGACTACACATGTTTTGGTAACTACCCATTGGTAGTGGTCACCCATATACGCTGTTTGTCTTGCTAGGTCACTTCCAATTCCAAGTTTCTGTAGTGCCCATTGTCTTTTGGATGGTTTCTTCCATTGTTTCCAAAGAACGACTCTTAGTCTCGTTCTTAGGTGTTCGTCTATTTCTTTCATTTTTGTCTTCATTGAGCCTAATGAGAAATAGTTAATCCATCCTCGAATCACTTGGTTTAGTTTGTTGATTCTTATCTTAAACTTCATACTTGTACTTCTACAGGTTAGTTGTTTAAGTTTTCTCTTAAACTTCTCTACAGATTCTTCGTGTGGTCTGCTCATCCATTTCTTGGTTTGTATATCCTTATAGAATCCAAAGCCAAGATATTTGAGTTTTGTTGGTCTTACAACCTTTGTTTTGGTTGCGTTCACCTTCAACCCAAGTTTCCTCTCAATCCAACTCGTTATGTTCCTCATTATTCTTCTTGCACTCATATCTGTCTTTGCAGCGATTACACAGTCATCTGCATACCTTGCAAAGTTCAATCCTCGTGCTTCGAGTTCCTTATCGAGTTCGTTGAGCATAATGTTGCTGAGCAAAGGAGATAAATTTCCTCCTTGTGGTGTTCCAAGTCTTGTCTCTTCATATCCTTCTGGTGTCATTACTCCTGCCTTCAGATACTTACGGATTAGAGATTCTGTATCTCCATCGTCAATAATGTTATGTACATAACTCATTAACTTATCTTGTGGTACATTGTCGAAGAATTTCTCCAAATCAATATCCACTATCCATTCATACCCGTCATTCAGATATTCGAGCAACTTAACAATAGCCATCTCGCAACTTCTGCCTGGTCTGAACCCATAACTTCTATCTGAGAAGTATGGTTCACATATAGGACTTATTACTTGCACGATTGCTTGTTGGATTACTCTATCCATCACTGTAGGAATTCCGAGTTTTCTTATACCACCGTTTGGTTTTGGTATCTCCACTCTTCTAACTGGTTGAGGCTTATATTGCCTCTGTCTGATTTGTTCTCTGATTTCAATCCAATATTCCTTGATAAATGAACCAAGTTCTTCGATTGTTACATTGTCTACTCCGCTTGAACCTTTATTGGCTGCCACGGCTTTATAGGCTTTGTTCATATTGTCTTTGGATAGAATCTTTTCTAACATCTCTGACATAGTTTTGTGCTCTTCTCCTTTCCGCTGTTACAGATTTTGTCTTGAGGTCTTCGTGACATAACTCATTTACGTTTTCGTCTGTTTCACTTGTCAGACATTCTGCAACACATACATTTGCTTTGCACTATTTAATTGTTCAGCCCTTCGTGATTTTTTTCCACTACTATGGCTTCTGCTGACTTCTCACAGTTCGTTGTTACTACGGCTAATGAGACCGTCTGTGAGACCTCACGGGATAAGTTCCGATACTTTCTCCGTTTACTCGCCTGATTTACATATTAAGATTTACGGTTGTCTTTCGGACTTTAGTGTATGTAGTCACCTTATCCTCTTAATACGCCTTAATATCAGATTTCTGTTCGTCAAGCCACGGTTTCGCTATTGCTTCTTCTCGCCTATATCTCACGATATAAACCTTGCAAGTCGCTATCGGGTTCGTCGACAACTACGCCCCTTGGGACTTTCACCCAAGCCTCGGAACATGCCCGTCATACTACAA
>JAKSKV010000128.1 GCA_024401555.1 Paludibacteraceae bacterium | reverse complement strand
GATAAAAATACAAATCGAACTTTTTACCAGATGATGCAGATGTTGTAAAGAAGAGAAATCTCCTCGCCTGCATGTAGTTCTTTAACTTCAAGAGTTTCCATAACGCAATACTTTTTTGGGGGTTAATAATCTTTATTTATTCTCTCGGATACTTAAATCGACAATACTCGAAGGACTTGCAGAAGTTCCGGATCTATAGGCTTATCCTTCTTAATTGCCTTGGCAAACGGAATGTTTACAATATGATCATTATGAACGCCGATCAACACATTACGCTGCCCTTGCAACAAGGCCTCTACTGCGGCATAGCCTGTGCGACTGGCAAGAATACGGTCTGCTGCCGTTGGTGAACCGCCTCGCTGCAGATGCCCAAGAATAGAACAGCGAACGTCATAATCTGGAAATTCTTCAGTCATCTTTCGCGACAGGCCTAAAGCGCCGCCGTTCGGATCCTTACTTTCGGTGACGATGACAAGAGCAGAGGATTTGGACTTTCTGAATCCGTTTGCCACCAGTTCCTTCAGCTGCTCATATTGAGGCTTCTCTTCAGGAATAATTACATCTTCGCAACCGGTTGCAATGGCACTATTGAGGGCCAGGAAACCTGCATCGCGCCCCATGACTTCAATGATGAACAGACGAGCATGGCTCGTTGCCGTATCGCGGATCTTGTCGACACAATCCATGATGGTGTTCATGGCAGTATCATAGCCGATGGTGGAATCGGTTCCTGCCAGGTCATTATCGATGGTTCCTGGCAAGCCGACAATAGGCACGTCAAATTCCTTGCTGAATATGGTGGCACCAGTGATAGAGCCATCACCACCGATCACGACTAACGAGTCGATGCCATGCTTCTGCATGTTCTCGTAAGCTCTCCTACGTCCTTCTTCTGTCTTAAAATCCATGGAACGGGCAGTCTTCAGTATCGTACCGCCTCGTGATATGATATTGCTGACATTCGACGTGTCGAACTCTGATATACAATCTTCAATAAGGCCTTGATAGCCACGACGTATGCCGAAAACTTTCAAACCCGCATAGATAGCACTACGAGTCACGGCTCTGATGGCCGCATTCATTCCTGGAGCATCACCTCCTGAAGTAAGGATTCCAACTGACGTTATTTCTGACATAATTGTATAACTTTTCTATTAATCATTCTTCAATATCTGCCCACATGACAGGCTTTCGGATACGAAGCACAGATTGTGGGTGCGATGGGATAATAGCCTCAGGTTCTTCTGTTTCCATAATAGACGCTGTCTTGCGGCTCTGGCTATACGCCTCTTCAATCGCAAACATTGCCTTGACTTCTGGCAAACCATCCCTTTCAGATAGCTGTACGTCGTTCCGATTATACCTAAGCTTCTGGAAGAACTTCTTGTCAGGAGCAAAGAAAGAGTATTTACTTACTGTCTGGAGATAAACGCCATCTTCGGTCACATCGTTGCGCTCATGCTTCTCGATACGATCAAGCGTCGTGTATGGCTGCACGTACTCCGACAATACGAAATTCTTCTCCTCGTTGTATTTCAGAATGCTGAATCCTTTATCTCCTACAATGGCTAAAAGTTTGACGTTAAGCAGGCGATGATCCTTAATGGCTCGAACAGCAAAAAACAAGCTTCCAAATAAGGCAATACCCAGTATCAGCTTTACAAGTGGTTGGTCATATTCACTAAAGAAATTAAGTCCATTACTAGCAACGATACCAATGCAAACACAGACACATAACAACGCAAGCAGATGATTCATCACACGGTGACGGGAACCATTCCAAAGGTAACGCCCCTTCTCAACTCCTATAGAATCGGGAGCGATCATGTTTTCAAGTGACATCATAAGACTCTAAAAAATTAAATACCTTAAATAAATACTATACACAAGATAAATTTCTTTTCGTGGTGCAAAAGTATAGCATTTCTTTCAAATAACCAAACA
>JAKSKV010000127.1 GCA_024401555.1 Paludibacteraceae bacterium | reverse complement strand
GGAGTTGGCGGAAATCCGTCGTGAGGGAAAACAAATGACTTATTTGCGTCCAGACTCTAAGTCTCAGGTGACTATTGAGTATGGTGACGATAATAAGCCTAAGCGTGTTGATACCATTGTGATCTCGACCCAGCATGATGAATTCATCCAGGATGAAAAGAATCAGTTGAAGGCGGACGAGGAGATGGTGGCGCGGATCAAGAAGGATGTTGAGACCATTTTAATTCCTAGATTGCTCAGCAAACACGAGGAGTATAAATCTTTGCTTGCCAGCGGTTACAAACTTTTGGTGAACCCTACCGGTAAGTTCGTGATCGGAGGCCCTTATGGAGATACTGGTTTGACAGGCCGCAAGATCATTGTGGACACTTATGGCGGAAAGGGTGCGCACGGTGGTGGAGCTTTCTCTGGTAAGGATCCTTCAAAGGTGGACCGTTCAGCCGCATATGCCGCAAGACATTTGGCGAAGAACTTGGTGGCTGCTGGTTTGGCGGAAGAAGTCTTGGTTCAAGTGGCCTATGCGATTGGTGTGGCCGAGCCTATGAATCTATTCATTAACACCTATGGCACTTCCAAGGTGAATATGAGTGATGGCGAGATGGCTAAGAAGATTGCGGACAGCAAGATTTTCGATATGCGTCCGAAGGCGATTGAGGATCGTTTGAAGTTGCGTAACCCTATCTACGAGGAGACCGCTTCTTACGGACATATGGGACGTATTCCTCAAGTGGTGACCAAGAGCTTTACGGATCGTGCTGGCAATACATTCACCAAAGAAGTGGAGCTTTTCACTTGGGAGAAAACCGACAAGACGGCTGATTTGAAAAAATTGTTCGGATTGTAAGAAGATTCGTTAATTTCTCTGTACGAAAAAAGATAAAATTGTATATCTTTGCGTCAGTTTATAACAAAGAAAAAACTTTTAAAATAAATATTAGTATGAGTTTCTTAACAAACAAAAAATTACTTATCGTTGGTGCTGGTGGCGCTATCGGTTCAAACATGGTTCAGTCTGTCCTTATGCTAGGTCTTACTCCTAACATTTGTCTTTATGATATTTTTGAGCCAGGTGTACATGGTGTAGCTGATGAGATGGCACATTGTGCTTTCCCTGGAGCTAACATTACTTGGACCACAGATCCTGTTGAGGCTTTCACTGGTGCTGAGTATATTATCTCTTCTGGTGGTGCTCCTCGTAAGGAGGGTATGACCCGTGAGGATCTTTTGAAAGGAAACTGTCAAATCGCCGCTGAGTTCGGTGACAATATCAAGAAGTATTGTCCAAATGTTAATCACGTAGTTGTTATCTTCAACCCAGCTGACGTAACTGCATTGACTGCTCTTATCCATTCTGGTTTGAAGCCAAATCAATTGACTTCTTTGGCTGCTCTTGATTCAACTCGTCTTCAACAACAACTTGCAATGCAATGTGGTGTTCAACAAGACAAGGTGACCGATTGCTACACTTATGGTGGACACGGTGAGCAAATGGCTGTATTCGCTTCAAAGGCGAAGGTGAACGGCAAGCCACTTTCTGAGTACAACATACCTGCAGATCGTTGGGCTGAGATCAAGCAAGCTACTATCCAAGGTGGTTCAGCTATCATCAAGCTTCGTGGACGTTCTTCTTTCCAAAGCCCTGCTTACCAAGCTGTTAAGATGATTGAGGGTGCTATGGGTGGTGCTCCTTTCACATGGCCTGCTGGTTGCTATGTAAACTGCGACAAGTGTGGTTACAAGAACGTTATGATGGCTATGCCTACCACAATCGACAAGGATGGTGTTCACTTCACAGCTCCTGAGGGAACTGCTGAGGAGATGAAAGACCTTGCTGCTTCTTACGCACACCTTCAAAAGATGCGTGATGAGCTTGTAACTCTTGGCATCATTCCTCCAGTAGAGGATTGGAAGAAGGTTAATCCAAACTTGTAATTCATCGCATTACAAAATACGGAAATACGTTAAGGATTTTCCGATAGGAGAGTGGTTCC
>JAKSKV010000126.1 GCA_024401555.1 Paludibacteraceae bacterium | reverse complement strand
ATATTATTACGAACAGCAGGACTGACTTGTGAGTTGTTAAAAAATAGAAGGATGAAAGACATAACGATAATTGATGAGGATTACAAGAAGTGGTTGAAAGAGCTTGCTTCTCGATACCGTAGTTGCCAGATAAAGGCAGCAATTAAGGTGAATAGCGAAAAGTTAATGTTTAACTGGTTGTTAGGCAGAGACATCGTTGAGATGAATATAGAAGAAAGGTGGGGGGAGAGTGTTGTTTTACAACTAAGTAAAGATTTGAAGAAAGAATTACCTGATGTGGAAGGTTTGTCAAAATCAAATATTTACTATTGTAAAAAATTTTATGTCGCTTATTCTCAGTATAATGAATTTTTCCAACAACTTGTTGGAAAAAATACTAAGGGAGATAAACGTTTAAATCAACCTGATGCGGAAAGGGATAATATATTCCAGCAGGTTGTTGGAATATTTCAAATACCATGGGGACATCATTGCTTAATCCTTGATAAAACTCACGGAGACACAAGCAAAGCGCTTTTCTATGTCCGCAAAACCATAGAAAACGGATGGAGCAGAGCGATGTTATTGAATTGCATAGACACGGGATTTTATGAGAGAGATGGAAAGGCTGTTTCTAACTTCACATCTGTTCTCCCTGATCCAATGAGTGGACTTGCACAAGAGATTACGAAGGATCCCTATAATTTCGCTTTTGCTAACATAACGAAGCCATATAATGAGACTCAGTTGAAGAAATCGTTGCTGACGAACATTACTGATTTCTTGATCGAATTAGGAACAGGGTTTGCCTATGTTGGGAAAGAGTATAGATTACAGATAGGGGAGACTGAAAATTTTATCGATTTGTTGTTCTATCATTTGAAACTACGTTGTTATGTGGTTGTAGAAGTAAAAGTTGACAAATTTGAGCCTTCCGATATTGGACAACTGAGCACTTATGTAGTTGCTTGTAATCATTTGCTAAAGCGAGATGATGACAAACCGACTATTGGTCTGTTGATATGTAAGTCGAAAGATAATACCGTCGCTAAGTACGCACTTGAAGGATCAAGTCAGCCTATTGGAGTATCAGAATATGAATTGGAAAAATTCTATCCTGAGAAAATTGAAGGAAACATTCCTACAATTGCTGAAATAGAGGACCGATTGAATAGGGAGGAATAATCTATGAATACAAAGAAACTAAAACAGTTGGTGCTCGACCTTGCCATCCATGGCAAATTGGTGCCGCAAGATCCTAACGATGAGCCTGCCAGCGAGTTGTTGAAACGCATTCAGGCGGATGTAGAGACGCACGGTCGTGCGTCTAATAAATCCAAGGGAAAAAAATCAGCCGTTTCATCGGTGGATTTGGATGAGGTGCCGTTCGAGGTGCCAGAGGGGTGGTGCTGGTGTAAAGTCACTGATGTTTTAACTAAAATTACAGATGGCACACATCACTCTCCTACAAATCTTCCCACGGGAGATTTTATGTATGTGACGGCAAAGAATATAAAGCCACAAGGATTGGATTTGTCTAATATAACGTATGTTGATAAAGCTACTCATGACGAAATATATTCAAGATGTAATCCTGAATATGGTGACATTTTGTATGTTAAGGATGGTGCGACTACTGGAATAGCCTGTTTAAATACAATCAAAGAGCCGTTTAGTTTGTTGTCTAGTGTGGCGTTGTTAAAACCTAGTAAGTTAATATTGAGTAATTATTTGTTACGATATTTACAATCGTCTTATTGTTACGGAAGCGTAAGAGAAACGATGAAGGGGGTGGGTATAACAAGAATTACTTTAACTCTTATCGGAGAATGGTTAATTCCTCTTCCCCCTCTCTCCGAGCAACATCGCATTGTAGCGGCAATAGAGAAATGGTTTGCCGTCATCGATCAGTTGGAGAAGAACGAAGCCGATTTGAAGAAGAGCATCGAGCAGACCAAGAAGAAGGTCTTGGATTTGGCGATTCGGGGAAAGTTGGTGGCGCAGAATCCGGAGGATGAGCC
>JAKSKV010000125.1 GCA_024401555.1 Paludibacteraceae bacterium | reverse complement strand
GACGTATAAGTTTAATCCAAAATTTTTATATTCTTATTTGGCGATTCATAATAACTTTGCGGACAAATAATTAAACAAGCAGGTAAAACTATGGAACAAATACTTATACTCATAAATGAAATGGCACCTTATCTGCTGTTGGGATTCCTCATTGCGGGATTGATGCACGCCTTCATTCCCTCAACCATATATAGTCGCTACCTTGCTCATCAAAATTTCAAAAGTGTAGCACTCGCCACACTCTTCGGTATTCCCCTGCCCCTGTGTTCTTGCGGTGTAATCCCCACAGCCATGTCCTTAAGAAGAGAAGGCGCAAGCAAGGGAGCAACGACTGCCTTCTTAATTGCTACGCCTCAGACTGGTGTAGATTCCATCATAGCCACTTATTCTCTCATGGGTCTTCCTTTTGCCATTGTCCGTCCTATAGCTGCTCTAGTCACAGCTTTGTTGGGAGGAGAGTTGGCAAACCTCACAGAAGGGAAAGGTGATGAAACATCTGGGAAGGAATCTATATTTGAATGTAGTAACTGTAACACGTCAGAGGATAAACCCCTCACCTTTATTGGCAAGTTGAAAGAGGCATTGCACTATGCGTTCATCGATATGATGCAAGACATTGGCAAATGGCTCGTCATAGGTCTTATTGTGGCAGGAATGATTACCATCTTTGTGCCAGACTCCGCATTCGAGGTATTCAAAGACAACTCCATAGCTTCAATGCTTCTTGTGCTCTGTATAGCAGTGCCGATGTATCTATGTGCCACGGGTAGCATTCCTATTGCTGTAGCACTGATGATGAAAGGATTGACTCCCGGTGCTGGACTTGTGTTGCTAATGGCTGGTCCGGCATGCAACATAGCAAGCATTCTAGTTATCAACAAAGTATTGGGAAGGAAGAGCCTAATTACGTATCTTGTATCCATCATCACTGGTGCAATAAGTTTTGGCCTTGTGATTGACCATGTACTGCCTCGCCAGTGGTTCTTGTCGAATCTCATAGCGCAAGACGCTTGCTGCCACGAGTCGCAAAGTTGGTTCTCCATCGGATGTACGATACTGCTGATGGTGTTGCTCGCCAATGCGTTGATACTGTATTTTATCGGCCGCTATAATTCAAAAACAATAACTATAAATACAGATACAATGAAACAGACCTTTATCATTAACGGCATGAACTGCAATCATTGTCGCACATCGGCTGAGAAAGCAATTCTCTCAGTCCCAGGCGTCACCTCCGCATCAGTTGATCTCGCGACAAAAGTAGCCCAAGTGGAGGGAACAGCAACAGCGGAAGCCATCTGCAAAGCGGTGGAGGAAGTGGGTTTTTCATGCAAGGAAGCCTGACGAATGACGACTATCAACATCAAAAACATGGTTTGCCCTCGCTGCATCACAGCTGTGAGGGCAATACTTGTGTCTATGGGGTTAGCGGTTGAAAAGGTCATGCTTGGTGAAGCCGTAATAAAGAATGACCTCTCGGAGGAAGATCTCAAATCATTAGCGACCAAACTGATGGATGAGGGTTTTGAACTCCTTGACGATCCACGTTCATGCATCGTGGAGCAGATAAAGATATGTGTGCTTCAATGGGTAAGGATGAACAGTCAGAAACCCAAACTTTCCGACTATATCAGCGATACCACTCATCGAGACTACAGTAGCCTCAGCAAACTCTTCACGCAAGTGAAAGGAGTGACAATAGAACACTTTGCCATACAGCATCGCGTGGAATACGCCAAGGAGTTGTTAAGCTACAGCCAACGCACCATCAGCGAGATTGCATACACACTCGGCTACAGTTCGCCTGCGCATCTTACAAGTCAATTCAAGCAACAGACAGGGATGTCGCCCAAAGAGTTTCGAGAAATGAAAAACAAAAACCGCTTGTATCTTGACGAATTATAATTTACGAATTACGCAATCCTAAAAAAGTTACAATCCCCCTATTTAGAGATCTTTCTACAATCCATCGTTTGGGTACCACTTGAAGCTGTTTAAAAATTTACGAAAAAGTTTCAATTAAAACG
>JAKSKV010000124.1 GCA_024401555.1 Paludibacteraceae bacterium | reverse complement strand
CGTTTGGCGGATATACCACTATGTTTGCAAATGTAAGCAACACGCGTTTGTGGCGTCTAAAAGTAGATTTATTTTAAAGTAGATTATTGTATAACCGAGGAGGTAGTCGTTACGGCACCGAATCAAGAAAAACACATACTGATATGAAACTATTTAAGAATGGGATGAAAAAATGGGCGTTGGCCTGTGTAGCGGCTCTGCCTATGGTGGTGTCAGCCGAGACCGTCAATGTGAACATTGGGCAGAAATACCAAGAGATCAAGGGATTTGGAGGAATGAACTATCCTGCGTGGACGGGTGGAGATTTGACCGATAGTCAAAGGAAAACTGCCTTTGGAAATGGTGACAATGAACTGGGTCTCTCCATCCTTCGCATTCACGTTGATCCCAATGAGAACGCGTGGGGTACCGAGGTAGCCACTGCGCAGTATGCCTCTAAGCAGGGTGCGCTTGTCTTCGCCTCCCCTTGGCATCCAAAAGATAACATGTGCGAGTCCTATAAGAATTCAAAGCGTCTGAAGAGCAGTGCGTATGGTGATTATGTGAAGCACTTGAATAATTTCATCGACTACATGACTGGAAAGAATGTGCCGCTCTATGCGATCTCTATCCAAAACGAGCCGGACTATGGTGCGGATTGGACTTGGTGGGAGCCTAACGACATGGCCACTTTCATGGCGAATAATGCGCAAAACATCAAGTGTAAAGTAATGGCGCCAGAGGCGTTCCAATACAATAAAAACACCTCTGATCCGATTTTGAAGAATGATAAGGCTTTGGCCAATTTGGATATTATGGCTACTCACTTCTACGGTACGCAGGTGAGCCAGATGAGTTATCCTCTTTTCCAACAAAAGGGTGCGGGCAAAGAGCTTTGGATGACAGAGGTCTATGTTCCAAATAGTGATGCCAATTCCGGCGACAGATGGCCAGAGGCTGTTCAGGTGGCAGACAATATGTCCAATGCGTTGGCGGTCGGAAATATGCAGGCATACGTATGGTGGTACATCCGTCGTTCCTACGGTTTGATGAATGAGAATGGTACCATCTCTAAGCGTGGTAGTTGTTTCGCTCAATTCTCTAAGTTCGTTCGTCCTGGATTTGTCCGTGTCGATGCGACCCAAAGACCTGCTACCAATGTCAACGTCACAGCGTTTACCAAGGATCAGGATGTCGTGATTGTTTTGGTCAACAATAACAATAGTGCGAAGAGCATGACCATTAATGTTCCAAATACCCAAATCGCCTCTTGGGACCGTTATGTAACCAACAGTTCCCAAAATGTGAAGAAGGTGTCTGGCATCAATGCCAACGGAACCACCATCCAAGTCTCCTTGGAGGCGTACAGTGTGACCACCTTGGTAGGACAAGGTCAGAAAGGATTGCCGAAGGTGAATTTCACTTCCCCTACAGCTTCGGATGATTTAGAGGCGCCTGCTACCATCAAATTGGCCGTGGATGCCAAAGACGAGAATGGATCCATCCAATCCGTCGCCTTCTACAATGGCACCACAAAGTTGGGAGAATCCAATAGCGCACCTTATACTTATACTTGGGAAGGCGTAAAGGAGGGTACCTACGAGTTGATCGCTGTCGCGAAGGATAATGAGGGCAACGAGGGCAAGGCCTCTGTGAAGGTCAGGGTTCACGTGCCACAAGCTCCTTACAAGGACATCGCAGCCACTATCCCAGGAAAGATCCAAGCCGAGGAGTATGACTTGGGTGGTAGCGGTGTCGCTTACCAAGACAATGATGACGAGAACCAAGGAGATGGTTCCTTCCGTACCGACGAGGGCGTCGATGTCGTGAAGAGCGATGATGGCCTGGCAGTTGGTTACACCAATGCGGGCGAGTGGATGGAATACACCGTGGATGTGAAGAGTTCCGACACTTACAAGTGGACTGCCAAGGTGGCTTCCGGTAGTGATGTTTCCGCGTTTAGTGTCTCCATTGACGGTAATCAAGTGATTTCAAAGGAAACGCTTCCAAAGGGTGAGAGTTGGGATATTTACTACACCCTAACGGGCAAGACAGCCCGCATCGAAGAGGGTAAGCATGTGATGCGTATCAA
>JAKSKV010000123.1 GCA_024401555.1 Paludibacteraceae bacterium | reverse complement strand
ATGGAATTGGACCGCTAACAACAGCACCAGTGCTTTTTACGGTCTTAACGATCTTCTCAGCTGACTTGTCAACCAAGTTGTGATCGAAAGACTTTAACTTAATTCTAATCTTTTGACTCATCTCTTTGAATCTATTTAAATATTACAATAATTCAACTTTACCCTTAGCCTCAGCAACAACAGCCTTAGCGATTGCAGTAGAAACCTCAGCGTAGTGAGAGAACTCCATTGAAGAAGTTGCACGACCTGAAGTAATGGTACGCAAGTCAGTTACATAACCGAACATCTCTGACAATGGCACCTTAGCCTTTACGATACGAGCACCAGAACGGCTGGTCTCCATACCCTCGACTTGGCCACGACGCTTGTTCAAGTCACCGATCACGTCACCCATGTTCTCCTCTGGAGTGATAACCTCAAGCTTCATGATAGGCTCCATCAAAACTGGCTTAGCCTTAGCGCAAGCTGCCTTGAATGCCAAGTTAGCGCAGATTTCGAATGACAACTGGTCAGAGTCAACTGGGTGGTAAGAACCATCCATAACGACAACCTTCAATCTCTCAACTGGGAAGCCTGCCAATACACCATTCTTCATAGCTGCTTGGAATCCCTTTTGGATAGATGGGATGAACTCCTTAGGAATGTTACCACCCTTCACTACATCCTCGAATTGCAAAGATCCCTCGAAGTTTTCGTCAGCAGGGCCTACGCTAACAACGATATCAGCGTACTTACCACGACCTCCGGATTGCTTCTTGTAGCACTCACGGTGTTCAACGGTGCTTGTGATAGCCTCCTTGTAGCTAACTTGTGGACGACCTTGGTTACACTCAACCTTGAACTCACGTTTCAAACGGTCGATGATGATATCCAAGTGAAGCTCACCCATACCTGAGATAACTGTTTGACCAGATTGCTCGTCAGTCTTAACAGTAAAGGTAGGATCCTCCTCGGCCAACTTAGCCAAACCGATACCCAACTTATCAACGTCTGCTTGAGACTTAGGCTCTACGGCGATACCGATCACAGGATCAGGGAACTCCATAGACTCGAGTACCATGTGGCTCTTCTCGTCCTCACCGCAAAGGGTATCACCAGTACGGATATCCTTGAAACCTACACCTGCACCGATATCACCTGCTGAGATAGTCTCAACTGGGTTTTGGTGGTTAGAGTGCATTTGGAAGATACGAGAGATACGCTCCTTCTTTCCTGAACGGGTGTTGAATACGTATGAACCAGCATCCAACTTACCAGAGTATACACGGAAGAAGCAAAGACGACCTACGAATGGGTCGGTTGCGATCTTAAATGCAAGTGCACACAAAGGCTCGTCCTCATCTGGGTGACGAACAACCTTAGCCTCTTCATTACCTACCTCAGAACCAATGATCTCTGGAGTATCCATTGGGCTTGGCAAGTAAGCACAAACAGCGTCCAACATAGTTTGAACACCCTTGTTCTTAAATGAAGATCCACATACCATTGGGAATACTTGCATTGAGAGAGTTGCCTTACGAAGAGCAGCCTTGATCTCATCGATAGTGATAGTAGAAGGATCATCGAAATACTTCTCCATCATCGCATCGTCGTAGCTTGCGATAGTCTCCAACATCTTATCTCTCCACTCTTGAGCCTCATCCACCAAATCAGCAGGGATCTCCTCAATAGAGTAGTCAGCACCCATGGTCTCATCATGCCAAAGGATAGCCTTCATTTGAACCAAGTCAATTACACCCTTGAAGCTCTCCTCTGCACCGATCGGAATTTGGATAGGGCATGGAGTAGCGCCAAGAACCTCCTTCAACTGAGTAACCACGTCGAAGAAGTTTGCACCTGAACGGTCCATCTTGTTTACGTAACAAATACGAGGCACAGAGTACTTGTCAGCTTGACGCCATACAGTCTCGGATTGAGGCTCAACACCACCAACCGCACAGAAAGTAGCAACGGCACCATCCAAGATACGGAGTGAACGCTCAACCTCAACGGTGAAGTCAACGTGTCCCGGAGTATCAATCAAGTTGATCTTGTACTTCTTGTCTTGGTATTTCCAATATGTTGTGGTAGCAGCAGAAGTGATAGTGATACCTCTCTCTTGCTCCTGAACCATCCAGTCCATGGTAGCAGCTCCATCGTGAACCTCACCGATCTTGTGAGTCAAACCTGTGTAGAACAAGATACGCT
>JAKSKV010000122.1 GCA_024401555.1 Paludibacteraceae bacterium | reverse complement strand
GTATTTAAGCTTTATTTGTACTGCTATGAGAAGTCGCGCAAATCTGTGCGTGATTCCATTACAGGATTATTTGGGCAGAGATAATACATGTCGAATGAATCAACCATCTACTGTTGGTATTAACTGGAGATGGCGTGTTGCAAAGGAAGATTTGTCGAATGAATTGCAGGAAACAATTTATCAATTGACGAAACGTTACGGAAGACTTTGTTGGCAATGGCGATAAAAGGAAACTAATTTAAAATTAAAATAAAGAAAAGAGAGGTATTTATTATGAAACAGTTTAATTATGTGATTACAGATGAAATCGGAATTCATGCAAGACCAGCAGGATTGTTGGCAAAAGAAGCGAAGACATTTTCTTCAAAGATTACTATTGAGGCAAACGGTAAGAAAGCAGAGGCAACAAAGCTTATGGCAGTAATGCAGCTTGGGGTGAAAAAGGGTGCTGAGGTTGTGGTTACGGCAGAAGGTGATGATGAGGATATTGCGATTGTAAAAATGGAAGCATTTATGAAGGAGAATTTGTAGTAGCTTAAAATTCGATATGAGATGTATACGAAACATTTTTTTGAGGCTCCTACATGTGAGGTTTGAACAGATACGGAGGATTACGAAATGGAGCAGTTGAAAGGAAAATCAATATTTAATGGAATTGCAATTGGACGCATTTTGTTCTATTCCAAAAATCAACAACAAGTAAAACGTAACAAAGTAGATGATGTAGAAGCGGAATTAAAAAGGTATGAGAATGCGAAAGCGAAGGCGATCGAACAGCTTCAGGAATTATATGCGAAGGCGGTAGAAGAGGTTGGGGAAGCTAACGCTATGATCTTTGAAGTACATTCGATGATGTTAGAGGATGATGATTATAATGAATCAGTATATAATATCATTCGGACGGAAGGTGTTAATGCAGAATTTGCGGTAGCTACAACAGGAGATAATTTTTCTACTATGTTTGCAGAAATGGAAGATGAATATTTCAAAGCAAGATCTGTAGATGTGAAGGATATTTCGGAACGTGTAATTGCGGTACTTACAGGTGCAGAGGAAACCGAGGGAATTGGAGAAGAACCTGTGATTGTTGTGGCTGAGGATTTAGCGCCAAGTGAGACTGTACAGATGGATAAGTCGAAATTGCTTGCGTTTGTGACGCATTTAGGTTCTTCCAACTCTCACACTGCTATCCTTGCAAGAACCATGAATATTCCTGCTTTAATTGGTATTGAGATATCAAAAGAGTGGAATGGTAAGATGGCGATTGTGGATGGAAAGCAAGGTTTGTTGTTTGTCGATCCGGATGTTGACGTTTTGGAGCACTATATGGAAGAACGCAAAATGGAAGAAGCGCAAAAAGAACTGTTATTACAGTTGAAAGGGCAGCCAGATATAACAAAGGATGGTAAACATATTCATTTATTTGCCAATATTGGTAGTTTAGCAGATGTGGCCAATGTATTGGCGAATGATGCAACGGGAATAGGGTTGTTTCGAAGTGAATTTTTGTATTTAGAAAAAGATACTTATCCAACAGAAGATGAACAATTTCAGGTATATAAAACTGTGGTGCAGAATATGGCTGGTAAAAAAGTGGTCATTCGAACGCTAGATATCGGTGCAGACAAACAGGTAGATTATTTTGAAATGGAACATGAAGAAAATCCTGCTATGGGATATCGAGCAATCCGAATTTGTCTGGATAGAGTGGAGATATTTAAAACACAGTTGCGTGCTTTGTACAGAGCATCTGCATTTGGAACAATTTCCATTATGTTTCCGATGATTATTTCTGTAGATGAAGTGAGACAAATTAAGAGAATTTGCGATGAGGTAAAGCGGGAATTAGATGATATCAATGTGTCTTATGGTGAAGTGGAATTGGGTATTATGATTGAGACTCCGGCAGCAGTTATGATTAGTGATATGCTTGCAAAAGAGGTAGATTTCTTTAGTATTGGTACCAATGATCTTACCCAGTATACGCTAGCGATAGATCGTCAAAACGCAAAACTAGATAACATTTATGATTCTCATCATCCGGCGGTATTACGTATGATTCAGATGGTTATTGACAATGGACATAAAGAAAATTGCTGGGTTGGTATATGTGGTGAACTTGGTGCGGATACTACCCTGACGGAAAGCTTTATACGCATGGGAATCGACGAATTGTCGGTTTCTCCAAGCATGGTATTGCCGATTCGCAATATCATTGTGAATATGAATGTTGGTGAGTAGAGCAAATATTGACACTGTATTTGATAAGAAGAGTGTAAGTTGTTGGTGCATGAT
>JAKSKV010000121.1 GCA_024401555.1 Paludibacteraceae bacterium | reverse complement strand
TATAACGTCATTCAGATAGTCTCGAGGATTTACCTCATGATTCTTGCATGTAGCAAGCAGGGAATAGATGATAGCGGCATCTTCTGCTGCCTTGTGATTACCACAGAAAAGATAGTTCTTTCTTCCGATGGTTACAGGTCGGATGGCATTTTCGGCCAGATTGTTGTCAATGAGAAGACATCCATCCTCCAGATAGATCATCATCTTGTCCCATCGGGTGTATGCATAGCGGACAGCCTTACCAATTAAAGTTCGCTCTCCATATTTGATCCCTTCATTTTCCATCCAGGATTTCATTGCTGTCATGATTGGGCGGGAGAGTTCTTCTCTCTTGGACTTCTTCTCCTTTGCTGACAGATCCTTGATCTGTCGTTCAATGCTGTAGAGCAACTGAATCTCTTTTAGCGCATATTCAGCCATTGACCGGTTCTCATTCAATGCCTGTTCAAACTTTCTGCGGATATGAGCCATGCAAGCGACAAGATGCACGTCTGGATTAGCTGCGAAAGCGGTTTCGTAGCCTGTATATCCGTCACTCTGTAGGTATCCTTTGTAGTTTCCGACCAGATTCTTCACGACTTCTCCGGCTCTGGAGCCTTCATAGTAATGGAAGAATACCAGTTTGTCTAAAACGGCACGTATCATCCATAGATACTCCTTGTCTGCTTTATGCGTCTCATGGTTGATGACCGGTTCCGTCGTCTCGTCACTCTGGATGTAATCGCTTTCGAGCACCTTCTTTTTAAGCACTTCATAAAGCGGTTTTAGGAGTTGGGCTACAGGATGAAGCCATCCGTCTATGGTACTTTCGGATATTTCGATTCCCAGATGCTTGAATTGCTGTACCTGTCGGTAGAAGGGAATATGGTATTCGTACTTCTGTAGCAGGACCTCTGCCAGAAGTGTCGCATCTGCTATTCCTTTATATATAGGAAGCAATGGCATAGGTGCAATAACTATGGGCTGTTCTCCGGATTCCGGTAGTTCTATACCATCGGAGATTAGTGCATACTTAGGTCGGACGATCTCCTTTACATAGAGTTTTCCTGGCTGAAACTTCAGGATACGGGTCACTTCCTCGCCAATCTTCTTGTATTTCCTCAGATCTATGTCCTTAGGCTCTATTACCTCCTTCTCAAGTACGGGTAGATTTTCCAGCAGCTGACGGTTTCGCTTCTCTGCCTTCTTCTCTTCCTTGGTTTCTTTTTCGATCTTTGAAGCGGACTCCTCATGCGCTTTCTCTATAGATTGCGCCTGTTCTGGATATAGTTCCGGGAAGAGTAGCAGCTGGTTCGGATCATCTGCAATGAATCTCTCACTCTTCCGTCCAAACTGCATGCGTTGGAAATAGGCAATCTGAGCTCTAAGTTCCTTGACTAGCTTTACCAGCTCCTCGTTTTGTTTGGTAAGTTTTGTATTGGAGTCAGACAATGAAGCCACCGAAGCCGAAAGGACTTCGATGGTTTTGAGAAGCGCTGAATTTTGATCCTCCATTGTCTATACCTTTGATGTTTTGTGCAGCAAAGGTAATGATTTTCTGGCTTTGTTCCAAATATTTCTACTATTATTTTCGTAAAAATCATACGATATATTCCACTCTCTGCGCCCGCAATCGACGAAGCCTTTGGACTGGGCTTTCCTGTATTCCTTCGACCATAACGACCAGATCTCTCCATTCCATGAAATAGCTCTTTGTCTCTTCATTATAGGTTGGAATGCTGAATGTGCCAGCCTCAAGACGTTTTACATACATGACCATTCCGCCATCTTCTGCATGCAGCAGTTTCATCAGTTTGTGATCCCTGCCGATAAAGATGAAGACATCTCCATTCCGCACCTCCTGCCCCATACGGTCGTGGACCAATCCACATAGAGAACTGATTCCTTTGCGCATGTCCGTATTCCCAGGACATAAGAAATAACGCATAGTATCATTCAGACAAAACATGGTTCTGTAGGCTTTGGGTTAGAAATTGAATAGCCAGATCACACTCTCCTGAACTGAAGTGTGCCTGTATTCCATTGGGCAAGGCCAAAGTAATACCGGATACCTCTCCTTGATTTGATCTGACTCTTTGGATTGGCTTCGTCTGGATTTGGATGGGCGCCAGCGGCAGCTCTCCACTAGAATCTTTTGAATATTTGGTCCTCCAATAGTTGAAGGTTGTGTACTTGATGGACTGAAGATTCAAGAATTCTTTCAATCTTAGTCCACTCTCTTTCTGCTGTAACTGCAGTCGTTCAAATTCTTCTTTTGTCATAATACTATTGTAGTGTTGAAATTTCGCGGTGCAAAGTTACTGCTACTTTTTCAACACTACAATATGTATTTCTTCGGATGCTTAC
>JAKSKV010000120.1 GCA_024401555.1 Paludibacteraceae bacterium | reverse complement strand
CCCAAGCGAACATCAATATCAACAGAAGCGTCAAACTTGGTGGTGGTAATTTCCTTCACCAATGCTGAAGCCTCTTTCAAAGAGTAAGATTTTCCTGCTTCAATCTTCTCTAAAGCTAACTTTTGATTTTTTGTAAGTTTACCCATTTCAATTGAAGTATTAATTAATTTTTACCAGGAAAATCGCCCTTTACGGTGATACCCATGCTTCTAGCAGTACCAGCTACCATTGTCATAGCAGACTCTACTGTAAAGCAGTTCAAATCTGTCATCTTGTCTTCTGCGATTGCCTTCACCTGCTCCCAAGTGATTTCAGCAACTTTCTTTCTGTTTGGCTCTGCGGATCCGCTCTTTTGCTTAGTTACCTCAAGCAATTGAACAGCTACCGGAGGAGTCTTAACGACAAAATCAAAAGACTTATCAGCATAATAAGTAATGACAACTGGCAATACCTTTCCTGCTTTATCTTGGGTTCTTGCATTAAATTGTTTGCAAAAATCCATGATGTTGATACCCTTAGAACCCAAAGCTGGTCCTACTGGAGGAGAAGGGTTTGCTGCGCCACCTTTTATCTGCAATTTGATAAATCCAGCAACTTCTTTAGCCATTTTTCTAATAATTAAAATTGATTATAAATGAAAAGGAATCACTCCTTTTCTACTTGCATAAAGCCTAACTCAAGTGGTGTCTTGCGGCCGAAAATCTTGACCATTACCTTAAGTTTCTTACGCTCCATATTGACCTCTTCGATAACACCGCTGAAGCCACTGAATGGACCATGGTTAACCTTAACGGTTTCACCTTCAACATAAGGAGTTTGCATTTCACTCTCAGGCTCTTCCATCTCATCGATGCGACCTAAGATGCGATTCACTTCAGATTGTCTCAAAGGAACAGGCTCATTGATCTTCTTAGAACCGTCGCCAAGGAAGCCAATTACATTGGGCATATTGGACAAACGATGAGGTACCTCACCGACAAGCTCAGCCTCAACTAAGACATAACCGGGAAGGTAACTACGCTCCTTAGAAATCTTTTTGCCGTTTCTTACCTGATAAACACGCTCTGTTGGAATCAAGACTTGTGACACATACTTGCCAAGATCAGAATTATTGATTTCACATTCAATATATTCACGAACCTTGCTTTCCTTTCCACTAATAGCACGTAGAACGTACCATTTCTTACCAGATTCAGACATGTTAACAGATTTTAATTAAGACAACAAAGTGTATACAACTTTCATCAACTTTTCGAAACACTTGTCTACACCAAAAATGACCAACGCAAGAAGTAGGGAAGCAAATAGGACTACTATAGCTTGACTGATCACTTCCTTGTTGCTAGGCCATGATACATTATTAACAAGTTCGTTGTATGATTCTTTAATATAATCCTTTACAGCATTCATTTCATAACTGTTTTTTGCACGGAAGGAGAGGCTCGAACTCCCGACACCTGGTTTTGGAGACCAGTGCTCTACCAACTGAGCTACTCCCGTAAATGATTCCCACCCCGGAGGGCAGGAATCTATTTTAAGATTGGATTAGTCCAAAATTGAAGTGATTTGTCCAGAACCTACAGTTCTACCACCCTCACGGATAGCGAAACGAAGACCCTCATCACATGCAACTGGGTTGATCAACTTAACAGTGATCTCCAAGTTATCACCTGGCATAACCATCTCAGTTCCCTCTGGCAAAGTGATCTCACCAGTAACATCCAAAGTACGGATGTAGAATTGTGGACGGTAGTGGTTGTGGAATGGAGTGTGACGTCCACCCTCTTCCTTCTTCAAGATATAAACAGAAGCCTTGAACTCAGTGTGAGGAGTTACTTGACCTGGCTTACAAAGAACCATACCACGCTTGATTTGATCCTTATCGATACCACGGAGCAACAAACCTACGTTATCTCCAGCCTCACCTTGATCCAACAACTTACGGAACATCTCAACACCAGTTACGGTTGACTTCAACTTCTCAGCACCCAAACCGATGATCTCGACTTCCTCACCTACCTTGATGATACCAGTCTCGATACGACCTGTAGCAACAGTACCACGACCAGTGATTGAGAATACGTCCTCAACAGGCATCAAGAATGGCTTATCGATATCACGCTTAGGAAGCTCGATCCAGTTATCAACTGCATCCATCAACTCCATAACCTTCTCTTCCCATTGTGGCTCACCGTTCAAAGCACCAAGTGCAGAACCGCGAACGAAAGGAGTGTTATCAGCGTCGAACTCATAGAAGCCCAACAATTCGCGCATCTCCATCTCAACCAAATCCAACATCTCAGCGTCATCAACCATATCACACTTGTTCATAAATACAACCAAGCGAGGTACGTTTACCTGACGAGCCAAAAGGATGTGCTCACGAGTTTGAGGCAT
>JAKSKV010000012.1 GCA_024401555.1 Paludibacteraceae bacterium | reverse complement strand
GCAGACCAAACAAGGCAGTATCTTACTTCAAGAGACCTTACAAGTGGGCTGTTAAGAAGTTCTACATCGACGAGGTATATTTGTTCGTGACAAACAACATCATCTTCAAACGTATTTGCGAACCAATCGCATGGTTTGACCGTCACGTCATCGACGGATTTATGGATCTGCTTGCTTGGATCACCAACAAGACTTCCGAGGAGACCAAAGGAATCCAGAGCGGATACGTTCAACAATACGCATGGTTCTACATCATGGGTGTTATTCTCATCGTGTTGTTCTCCATTTGTTACTAATCGATAATAAGTACGACAATGAATATATTATCATTATTTGTAATCATTCCGTTGATCATGATGGCAGTAATATTCTGCATCAGCGGAGAAAACAAGAAACTGATCCGTTCAGTTATGACTGTAGGAGGAGCTTGTTTGGTGGCGACATCCGCCTACCTTACCATCCAGTTCCTACAAATGCGTGCAGGAGGAGAGAGCGATGCCTTTTTGTTCACAGACTCTGTTATGTGGTATGAGGCATTCAACATCCACTACTCCGTTGGTGTGGATGGCATCTCAGTTGCGATGCTTCTCCTTTCGTCCGTTATCGTTCTAACCGGTGCGATTATCTCTTACGCCATCGAAACCAAAGCGAAGGAGTATTATTTATGGTTCTTGATGTTGAGCGTCGGTGTGTACGGATTCTTTATTTCCGTTGACCTATTCACCATGTTCCTTTTCTACGAGGTTGCCTTGATTCCGATGTATTTGCTCATCGGTTTATGGGGAAGTGGAAAGAAAGAGTATTCAGCCATGAAGTTGACCTTGATGTTGATGGGAGGTTCTGCCTTCTTGATGATCGGTATTTTCGGAATCTACTACAACTCAGTTCCAGAAGGTGGTCAACTTACATTCAACCTTCAAGAGATCGCCGCCAACGTGGCAATGCAAGAAAACCACGATTGGGAGATGATCTTCTTCCCTCTTACATTCATCGGATTCGGTGTATTGGGCGCTATGTTCCCATTCCACACTTGGTCTCCTGACGGTCACGCATCCGCTCCGACAGCGGTATCCATGCTTCACGCCGGCGTATTGATGAAGTTGGGAGGTTACGGATGTTTCCGCGTCGCTATGTATTTGATGCCTCACGCAGCATTAGAATTGGGTTGGATCTTCATTATCCTTACCGGTATCAGTGTTGTGTACGGAGCATTCAGCGCATGCGTCCAAACAGACTTGAAGTACATCAACGCCTACTCTTCCGTAAGCCACTGTGGTTTGGTATTGTTCGCCTTGTTGATGATGAACCAGACAGCCATGACGGGTGCAATCCTCCAAATGGTTTCACACGGTTTGATGACTGCCCTCTTCTTTGCGTTGATCGGTATTATCTACGGAATGACACATACCCGTGATATCCGTGAGATGAGCGGTTTGATGAAGATTATGCCAGTTCTTTGCGTATGTTACGTCATCGCAGGTTTGGCATCTCTCGGATTGCCAGGTTTGAGTGGTTTCGTTGCGGAGATGACTATCTTCGTCGGCGCATTCCAACACGCTGACACCTTCCACAGAGTATTCGTCATCTTCGGATGTACCTCTATCGTCATCACCGCTGTTTACATCTTGCGTGTGGTAGGTAAGGTTCTATTCGGCCCTCTCCAAACTGGACACGTCGCAGAAAACGACAAGGGGTTGAGAGATGCGGTACTTTACGAGAAGATCGCCATCTTCACACTAATCGCATGCATCGCGGCAATCGGTTTGGCTCCACTTTGGTTGTCTAACATGATCCGCGAAGGAATCGAACCAATTGCTAACTTATTCATCAAATAGTGAAGAGATATGGATTACAGTAATTTTCTCTCAATGAGCCATGAAATATCACTCGTAGTGGTCATGGCGTTGGTTTTGTTGGTTGATTTGTTTATCGGCGACAAAAACAAAAAAATTTGCCAAATCGCCGCTATGGGTTTATTCTTGGCACATACGGTTTTGTGCTTTACCTATTTGAGCGACGCAAGCGCCGTTGACGAGGCATTCGGAGGAATGTATGTCAACTCAGAGATGGCAGTATTGTTGAAAAACATATTGAATGTCGGTACCTGCTTGGTATTCATGTTCGCATACAATTGGAATACAACAGAGAACGAGGAACACTCATCCGAGTTTTACTTCCTTATCCTCTCCACCCTACTCGGTATGTACTTGATGATGTCAGCGGGTAACTTCTTGATGTTCTACATCGGTTTGGAGACAGCCTCTATTCCTATGGCGGCATTGGTCGCATTCAACAAGAACAAGAAAGAGTCGGCAGAAGCGGCAGCGAAATATGTATTGACCGCAGCATTCTCGTCAGGTGTAATGCTATTCGGAACCTCAATGATTTACGCCTCTTGCGGCACGCTTTACTTCAACGACGTTTACGCGATGTTCCATGGTAGCGCCCTCCAAATCATGGCAATGATATTCTTCATGGCTGGTGTTGGATTCAAGTTGTCTCTTGTTCCATTCCACTTGTGGACTGCGGACACCTACCAAGGTGCTCCTACCGCCGTGACATCATTTCTTTCGGTTATCTCCAAGGGTGCTGCGGCATTCGCCTTTATGTGCATCATGTGCAAAGTATTCTCCGGAAGCGGAGAGGCGACCGAATCTTGGAAAAACATCATGTGGTGGATCATCATCTTCACCATTACAGTAGGTAACATATTTGCCGTAAGACAAACCAACATGAAGCGATTCATGGCATTCTCTTCCATCTCCCAAGCTGGTTACATCATGTTGGGTGTAATCGCAGGAACAAAGATGGGTATGGATGCGCTCACCTACTACATTTTGATCTATATGGTAACCAACCTCGCTGCATTCGGTATCATCTCCAGCATTGAGGATCATACAGGTAAATTGAACAGAGAGGACTATAACGGATTTTACGAGACCAATCCAAAGTTGGCTTTGGTAATGATGTTGGCAATGTTCTCTTTGGGAGGAATTCCTCCATTCGCTGGATTCTTCAGCAAATTCTTCATCTTTATGGCAGCCTCTAACCAAGGAGAGTACCTATTGGTATTCCTCGCATTGTTGAACACCGTCATCTCCCTTTACTACTATTTGTTGGTGGTTAAGGCAATGTTCATCAACAAGTCAGAGAATCCTATCGCAAACTTCCAAAGCGACAACATGACCCGTGCGGGCTTGGTCATCTGTACCATCTGCATGATCTGTATCGGACTCATCAGTAGCATTTACGGATACATCCAAATGCAACAATGCGGATTCTAAACCAGAACGCTATTATAGAAACAGCCGCTCCAAAAATGGGGCGGCTGTTTTTTTATACTAACCAAACATTTATTCTACGCCCAAGACCTGTGCAGGTGTCAAATGAAGGACTTTACATAATTCACGGGCAATTTTTAGTGAGGGTTCAGATTTCCCATGAATGAACGCACTGATACGAGGAGCGCTTATTCCCAACTGACGAGCAAGTTCTTTAGCCGTCATTCCCTGTGTTTCCAACGCATCGACTATAATTTCTCCCAAGGTAGGTTTTGCGATAGGATAATGGGTTTTCTCATAACGACAAACAATATCTGAAACGATATCCATCTCAATCATATGTTTGTCGCTCATAGGAACATCATTCCCAACATAAGGAAGAAGCTCCTCTATTCGCTCAAGAGCGAACTCATATTGTTCCTTTGTGATTTCCGACATATAACGAATCTTATACTGATTTTCTTGAGTAAAGATAAACATACCATTCCGCAAAATAAAACTTTTTAACAAGATATTTCGCTTCACGAAACTTGATTTTCCTATCAACAATTGACGGTGCATCTTTTCACTTCAAAAAAATTTCTTATTTCACTAAAATTTCATATCTTCACACTATTAACTTTTAAAACATTAGGTATGGAACATAAAATCATCAGAATAATCACAGCATGCGCGGTTTCGGCCTTGATGACATCCTGCGTGGTACACACCGCCACGGTATCAAAACCAACACCTCCCCCTACACACGTGCATGTTCACCAATATGGAACGCCAGGTCCAGTGAAGAGATATCCGATTGACCAGCTAAGGAAATGGCCTCAATCGCCCCATTATCATCAAACCACACCTCCTTCCCACCACCAGCCATCCAAGCCTGCTTCTCCGATCCAGAAGCCATCGGTTCGCGACGTGGAACATAACAAGGAGGTACGCAACAGTGGCCAACAAAAGCCACAGCAACAAACACGTCCAAGTTCAAGCAACAGCTCAACACGCAGTTCAAGAACGGATGTGACACCTTCACGTTCAACACAAAGCAATGCGACACCATCCAACAGCAGTACGACTCGCAGTTCCAATAATGGCGCCAGCAGAAGCGGAGGTAATCGTTAAGGTATGATAGACAACGCTATTCTCCATTTTGTCAGCGAACAACTTTCGCAAGACCATAGCGGACACAACCACCAACATGCGGAGCGCGTGGTCCGTAACGCCATCAAAATCATGGCCGAAGAGGGGGGAGACGAGAAGATCATCCTCTCCGCCGCATGGTTGCACGATTGCATAGACAAGAAATTGTTTTCTGATATCGCTGGTCAAATCTCCAAAATAGAAGAGCTGCTAAAGGGGCTTGATTACAGCAAGGAAGAGATGGAAGAGGTGTTGTTTATTATCCAAAACATATCCTACAACGGAGGCGAGAATCGTCCGTTGTCCACATTGAACGCCCAAATTGTCCGGGATGCGGATCGCCTCGACGCCATAGGCGCCATGGGAATTATCCGTACCATCGAATATGGTGCGTCAAAAGGCAGACTATTCTACGATTCCGAGAATATACAAAGAGAGAGAGGAAAGTGCGGATGGAACCAACCATCTGACACTTCCCTCTCCCATTTTTATGAGAAACTGCTCAAACTGGAGTCGCTGATGCACACCTCCACCGCAAAACGTTTGGCTCACCAGCGCACACAGTTTTTACAGAGATTCCTCGACCAATTCTACGACGAATTGAGCTGAAACTACCTCAACTCGTAGCTGACATACGCAAACTGTTTGCTATCCGGCGACCAAGAGTTCACATTGATCGTTCCTTGACCACCAAACAACTCCACGATAGTCTTAGGCGCACCGCCTTCGGCAGGCATCATACGAAGCACCACGTTTTTATTAGGCAAGTGCTCATCAGGCTTCAAATCGCCCTTGTGGTAGGCCACATAGACCACCCACTTGTTATCAGGAGACACATGAGGGAACCATGAGTTGAGATCCTCATCAAAGGTCATCTGTGTCTGCTCGCTACCATCGGCACGCATACGCCACACCTGCATCAAACCGGTCTTTACCCAGTTGAACCAAATATATTTTCCCTCCGGACTATACTCAGGACCATCACTCAATCCATCCTCGCCTAAAGTATGCGCCACCTCCACGCCACTTGTCATCTCCATGGTGTGAACCACATGGGCATCACCACGAAAAGCTCAATAGGCCATAGACTTCATATCTGGACTCCATCCGTGCAAATAACTTGGTCCATTCGGGGTAACACACTTCGCCTCTCCTCCCTCAAACGGCAAAACATAGATGCGGGAATTGCCATCCTCTGCCGTATGGTGGCTTACGGCAATATACTTTCCATCCGAGGAGATGACATGATCGTTATTACACTTCTGCGCAACACCCGATTCTATCAATTCCGCCTCCGACGAGCCATTCACCGCCAAGCGATACAATCTACCTTTGGAGTTAAAAACGAACCATTTACCATCTGGAGACCAGTTTGGCGCCTCAATCAAATAGGGGAATTCCTTTACCACACGATGCGTACCTGTGGCCAAATCATAAATTTCAAGTTTGCTAATCACTTCATTCATTGTCAGTTGATTTAAAGAAACATTACATAGCAAAAATACAAAATTAAATTTAAAATCAGCAAAGCACTTGTCGCTCGATAAATTGTGTTATATTTGTGTAAAAGATTGTTGACAATGAGACTGAAATACATATTACTATCCTTCCCGCTTTTCATATTAGTGGCATTCATTTCCGGCTGTTCCGGAAGCACTGACAAAGATTCTGACGTGGTGGAGAGAGTAATGCTCGCCCGAAGAAGTATCCGTCAATACACAGACCAACGAATCAGCAGGGATACCCTCGACCGCATCCTCAATTGCGGAATCAACGCACCCAATGGGCGCAACCGCCAAGCGTATGAGATACGTGTCGTGGATGATCCACAAATGGTCAATATGATTTCCGAAACAGTCACGCAAAGCAACCCAAACGCACTCAAAGCAGGTGCCAAGAACATCTTCGCCAACGCCACCTGCCTCATCTTCATAGCCGCCGACACCACCTACGACATGTCGCAAGTGGACTGCGGTCTATTAGGAGAGAACATCATGCTTTCGGCTTGGTCCATGGGAATAGGCTCTTGCTGTATGGCACATCCCGTAAGGTTGATGAAAGAGACGGAAGGATCCGCCGCGGCAATAAAGCAGATGCGTTTTAGTCCGAACTATAACTTGCTATTCTGCATCGCCATGGGCTATCCCGACGAATCCCCA
This sequence comes from Paludibacteraceae bacterium, assembly GCA_024401555.1. Classification (GTDB taxonomy): domain Bacteria; phylum Bacteroidota; class Bacteroidia; order Bacteroidales; family Paludibacteraceae; genus UBA1181. Next base: position 75,709 of record JAKSKV010000012.1, on the reverse strand, counting down.
GAGGCAAAGCCACGAGATGCGGAGAAGATCCAATATGTGGATTATATTCATCATTAGGCCTTAAATCATTCGGCTATAAAATCATTAGGAAAGACAAAATCGATATAAAATGGCAAACAAACTTAATACATCCATTCAATTGGAAAAGGATTTGTTCGATCAGATCTACAAATCCATGCAAGGCGATGTGATCCAAGAGGTCATCAAAGCCACACGCATTCCATCCAAGCAAAACTACTGGAAAGACTCTTTGGAGGGACACAGCATCAAAGTAGATGAGAAACTGCTAAAAAGATTCCATGACCTCATCGAAGAGGTGAAAGCGAAATTAGGTTTCAAAGAGAAAGTGGACTTCTACATCACAGGCAACTCCGAGGTCAACGCCTTCGCCATCATGGCGCAAGAGGAGAATGAAGCCCACATCATCAATGTCAATTCCGCATTGATTCAGTTGATGAGCGACGATGAATTGAAATTCGTGATCGGCCATGAGTTGGGACACCTCATCAGTCAAGACGCCAAATTGCTTAACCTGGTTCAATTTGTATTCGAGGGAGAGTCGATCCCCGTACTCTTAATGCATAAAATCAGACTTTGGAACCAATTGGCAGAATTGGTAGCGGACCGCTACGGTTATATGGCCGTGGAGAATTTGAACGTCTGCATCTCCGCCTTCTTTAAGATGTCGTCCGGACTTGATTTTGCCAAGATGGGCATCGATTTCAACTCATTCATCGAAGAGAACAAGAAACGCCTCGCCTACTTCCAGGAGGAGGAGGGGCTCAGCTGCGACAGCCATCCGATCAACCCTATCCGTGTGGAGGCCATCCACCTCTTCTCCAAAGCGAAGAGCGACAAGGAGTTGACCAAACAGATGGAAGGCTTGATCAATATTCTTTTGAAAGTACGCAGTTCCGAGTTGGACCGCAACCTATCCGTATTCATTGCGACCGCTGGACTTATCGTCGCATCATGCGACGGCGACATAGACAAAGCGGAGACCAACGAGATTCTCAACAACCTATCATCCTTGCAAATTTTCCCAATCGATTACATCGAAGAGTTAAGCAAACAGGATGTGCCAAAATTGTTTGAGGAATCAATCTCCAAAATATTGGAAATCAACCCTACCCTACGTGACACGATGTTGCTCTACATCATCAGCATCATCATGGCGGATAACCGTTTCGAGAAGGAGGAGATCGAACTGCTCTACAACATAGGAGAGAATCTATTGGGCTACTCAAAGAAAGAGATCGCCCACTACTTCGCGGCGACCATCCAAGAGGGATTCCGTCCTGGCTATGACGGACTCAGATAACCATGATTCTTGAAATGTCACTGTAGTTGCATTTCTCAGATATTGGGGCATCCATTGAGGATGCCCCAATTAAAGCGATCGCCAAGGATAACGAATTGAATGACACAAAACACACCTAAGCGATACCCTACGGAAAACACCACTAAGCTCAACAGGAGTTCTAATTTTTACTTTTGAAATACATAAACCAAAAAACATCAAACGAAATGAAAAAGGTAATTACATTATTAATGCTGATGTTGTGTATGACAACGTTCGCACAGTCCAGACGTCCGATCGACAATCGGCACCCTATGTGGATGATCCACGTCGATGTATGGAATGAAGCTGATCCTCAAAAGATCATCGATCTTGTACCAGAGGATATCAAGCCATACGTCTGCATGAATCTCTCGCTCTCTTGCCAGTATGACAAGGATTTGAAAATCTACAAGATGCCTCAAAATGCCATACAGACCTACCGTTCTTGGGCATCGGTCTGCTGCAAAAACAACTTATGGTTTACCTGCCAACCCGCCTCAGGAGGTCACACCCATTTGCAAGACGACGCCTTTCACGCAGACGAGTCGTTTGCTATCATGGAGTCATTCTTTAAGGATTACAAAAACTTTTTAGGTTGGAACTACGCCGAGCAGTTCTGGGGATTTGGAGAATACAATGACGCAAGTTCGAGCACAGATACAGACCGAATCAAGTTCTTCGCACGCCTTGTCCCAATGCATCAAAAATACGGAGGATTCCTCACCATTTCTTTCTGCGGAAACATCTGGTCTCACCCAGTGAACCCAATTGGAATGATGAAAAGGAACGCTGATTTCCTCAACGCCTGCAAAGCGGCTCCGGAAGCGGTGCTATTCCTCTATAAGTACACCACCTCCGCCAACTGGTTCAACAATGAATCAGTCACGTTGGCACCATTTATTTCAGGCTTGGCCAAGAACTACGGCGTTCGCTACGACAACTGCGGATGGAACGGAATGATTGACGAATTCGCCAAGTCTAACGAAGCATACAAAGGCCAATCCTATCCAGGGGCTGTCGGTGTCGCTCCCGTCCTCGAACAAATGGCACTCAACGGTGCTTGCGTATGGGACGGACCAGAGCTCATCTGGACAGAAGATTTCAGAAATCTCAGCGCATCCAAAACTGCCGACGGATATACACGACGCAATTGGACAACATTCGCTAACTTCGACAATATTTGGGTCGATATGTGGCGTAAAGTCATAGATGGAACCATCTACATCCCAAGTCGCGAGGAGGTCATCGGACGTACTAAGATTTGTATCATCAACGATATAAGCGCAAATCAAGACGCCACAAGTTTGAAGGTAAACGCATACGCCGCACCTATCGACCTCTATCATGGACTTTATCTACAAGACGATCCTGCTAATGGCCGCACAAGCTCGGAAGGCGGAATCGGCACGATAAATGGTTACGGCAACAACAACTACCTCTATTTCAAGAAAACGGGCCGATACCAGTCCATTCCTATCGTCATCGACCTTTATGACAATGTGGCAAAGAAGATCCCTAATCAGATCAAACGTTCTGCCATCAACAATAAAACAGCTTGGGCGAACCAAAGCGCAAAAGTTCAATTCTTTAACGCCAACTACCCAGAGGTCAGCACCGGAGACCTATTTGTGGCACGCAACAAGAATGCGCTCGTATGCTATTTTCCATACTCGTTCATGAACAGCAAGACCACAGCTTCCGCCACTGTTCCTTTGCAGTACAACACTTGCCAGAAGATTGACTTGAAGTTCGCCCAATACAGCAGCGCCATCATAAACGAGTATAAAGATCAAATGGTCTGCTACTTCAACAACTACCGTACGGACGACACTTCAGTAAAGTCTGATGTCATCACCATCTACGGAGCGAAGTCTCAGCCGAAAGCGACATTGACCGAACGCCGACAGGCATCCAACTCATCGGCCAAAGCGACTTTGACGGAATCATGGAATGGCGGTGTCTATACCTGTACGATCTCTCACTGCGGTCCTTGCGACTTGACTATCGCCTGCGCAGGAAGCGAAGCGAACCGTTCGACAGATTACCTTCCTTCGACCGCTCTTGAGGCCTCATCCATCAAACAACCGGCTAACTACGCGACCGATCTTATCATCGAGGCCGAGGACATGGATTACAAAAATGTCGCATCATGTGTCACACACCAATACAACTGGAACGGAGGTCAACTACGAAGCATAAGAGGCCATTCCGCCATGGGATTCCAGATGATGGGAACCAACAAAGCGGCCGCACTCCGTTGGTCGGGCGCTATCAGCAAAACAAGCATGTATGAAGTGCGCATCAAATACATGTCCAAAGGAGAAGGTTCCATCACCTCATCGTTTGGAGATGCGGTAGATGTGAAGCTTGATGTTGTAAACACAGGTACGGAATGGAAATACGCCACCTACAAAGCGAGCGTCAAAGAGGGTGAAAACACATTCACGCTTACCAATACCGGCGGAGTGGATATGTATGTTGACAATGTAACCTTCTCTCCTTTCTATATCGCCCTAAACGGAATGGGTAATGCGGAAGCGGTCGGCGATCGCCACTACTTCAAGACAACGACGTGGGCCTATTTCCCATCCGATATACTAAAGGGCAAAAAGGTCGAAGATGTCGGAGGCTTGCTTATTGAATGTGGGGAAGAGAGCACTACCGGATATCGTCTGGATTTTGAAATCTTTGATGCGGAGGGTAAAAAGGTGAATAACGACTGGTATATCGGATCCGCGGCGTCGGGAACCTCCTCGTCGGAACCTATATTGTCCAAGACCTACAATCTCCACGAATTGCTATCGCAGTTCATCACCCAATATCCAGGATGCACCTTTGGTCAAATCCGTCTCAACACGGCCATACCAGAAGATTCGGAAGATAAGTATTTCTTCACACTCACAAACATAGAGGCCATTTATGGCGAATTGGAGACAACAGGTCTTCCGCTGGTCAAGGCGCAAACGCCGGAAGAGGAAGGTCGTTACAGCATTAAAGGAGAATCAATAAAAGAAGATTACCGTGGCGTCCACATTGTCCGAATGAAGGATGGATCAGTTAAGAAGGCAATAAGACGATAATCCTTGCGGTATATGCGCTAAAGCAAAAATTCTCAACAGAGCACCCCAATGGGAAGGGGGAATCAAAACACGCTTTTGATTCCCCCTTTTAATTTTTATTCTTCGTACCGATTCATAGTCATCATCTTTTCAGCAAACCGATTCCCTCCGCAGCGGAAGCACTGTTAGGCTGGATCAGGAGCGCTTGGTTAAAAAAAGACCTCGCCTTGGCGAAATCCTTTTTGTAATAGGCGTTCCATGCGGAAAGGATCACAATATCATAATCGAACGGATAAAGCGCCTCCACCCTGTCAAAATAGGGTTCGGCCTTGGCATAATCCCCTACATTGAAGAACATCAAGCCTCGGTAGTAATTGGCCTTGGTATTATTAGGATCCAGTTTAAGAATCGCATCGTACTGTTTGCCGACCTTTACCCAATCCTTCATCTTCGCAGCAGGCAACACATAACCGAAGCGAGGTTCTATGGAAGTGGGCCTCAACTGAATCGCCTTTGCGTAATAGATCAAAGAGATCTTATAATTTCCCTTCAGATAATAGAGCCATCCCAAACGCAGATTCACCGCATAAATATCAGCCTTCACCTGCTTCAAGACCTCGATGGCCTCATCATACTGTTTATTCGCCTCATATTCGTAACTTTTCGCAAAGAGAGCGCTGTGGTTAGGCTCCGCACAAACCGTCATTGCGCCAAGCGAGACAAAGAGTCCGACAAGCAGTGTTATCACATATTTCTTTTGACTTCCTAAAAATTCCATTGCACACCTCCCGCTATCACATTATCGTTTTGTCCATAAGGCTTCAATTCGGAATAACCATCCTTATCCACCGAGAAAAAGTTCGATTTTTTTCGGACATATTTGTAAGTAAGAATAAGACTCAAATGATTGTTCAGCAAATAGATCAACTGTGCGGATGATCTTAATTTTGTTTCGCAAGATAGGGAATAAAAGATATGGCTATCTCTATCGTGATAATCACAGACGTTGCCATAAAGGAAAGAGGCGCTACCCCATAAATTTTTATAGATCTTACCGCCACATACAATCTCCGCCAAGAAACTTCCCGGCAATTTCTCATACTGGGGACCACCCCTTCGGCAAATATAGGAAATCCTCGGTAGCAAGTATAGATTCACATTTCCCATGGGATGGATTTTATACGACAGCCCCGCCTGCCAAACATGTAGGTTTTCCCCATGAAAATAGGAAAAATCGGCATTAGCGACATGTTTGCCATAAGTGTAGGCGAGACTGCATCCCACCATTATGTCCCATCGGCTTTGACGTTCCGATTTATGGGAGTACGAATAAGAAATTTGGTTTAAATGAGTCCAAAAATCTGGACCATAGGTTGGATAATCCACATTGCCCCAGTTGGGATTGAATGGATAGGGATAGTACATACCCGGCCACATTGGATAGCCGCCCCAGGGCTGATTGTTCCACGACGGAGTGTTTGGATCGCTCCATCCCTCAGGAGCAGGTTTATTCCAATCCCACTCATTGAGACTCCCCCAGTCGCTGGCCTCTTTCGCACTCTTCACCACCGTATCCAAAGAGAAGGAGATCAAATCGTAAGTCTCCACACCCACCCTCGCGAAAGGAGTAACCTTCCATCGAGAGGAGAGATTAATCTGGGCATTCACCTCATACTCAAAGCCCACATATTTCGACCGAAGATTGAAGTAGGTGTTATTGGAACTCTTCATCTCAACAGGATTGGTTCGGGTAGTCACTCCAATATGATGCGACAATTCACAGAACGCCCCTATTTCATTGGAGAGATCCACAGATGCGAAACCACCATTTCCAACCACATATCTTTCGAAGTAAATGTACGAATCATCCCAATATGTTTTATTATCAGCAAAAAGGGCTCCTCCCTCCGCATATATAGAGGATACTGGCCGATGACTTTTGAGTCCATAGGCGGCGACGGAAGCGGCGGGAACGGAACTGAAGATGCTGTTCGCATCCATATTCCGCAATGTGTTTTTGTAAGAGAAATAGAGATACTCGCACAGAACAGAATCCGTCGGACAGAGTTCATGCGCCGACTCCAAATAGGGAACAGCGTCGAGAAAACGCCCCTTCTCATAAAGAGAGATACCTATACCACGATCGGAGACAAACTTCGCATAACGTCCATCCGTCGCATCCAAGCAATATTGTCCCCATACATTCACCGAAAGGGCGAACGATACGACCAACAACACGATATGGACAAAGTTCTTTTTCATGGCATTATCTATGCAAAAATAAAAAAAAGTGAGGAGATGACCAACCTCGTCAAAAAGCAATCCGCATGGAAAAATCCGAACCACCAGACACGACAAGAGATTCCTCACCTTCAAATGTTGTTCTATATTTTGTAACACGATGCTCATGCCCCCCGATTGAGGTGACAATCTGAACATCCATCACACACTCCTTCGCACTCCATTGAGTAGAAAAAACACTCTTCACACAAGATTTGAATGGTGCGATAAAATCCAAGAGATAACCCACCCAACCAGTTCTTCTGATTGCAGGGGACATCTCCTCCGACAACGACCAAGCCTCCTCATCCGTCGTAATAACTTTGTAGTTGGAGAGGAAGAAATGGTATAAGCCACACTCTTCAGATCCCTCATAACGTTGGAATTCAAAGAGACCTTCGCTCAAGGCAAACCAAGCCTTCGCACCACGCTTTCTATCTTCAACGAAACGATAACCATACGCCTCGCCGACATACCAAATCTCCTCACCATAACGATTGGAAGAGACGGACAAGGTCTGTCCGACATAGAGTTGATAGTGTCGTCCGCGGATGCGGATAGAGAGGTTTTTCACCGTTTCTCCCTCCAAAGGGAATCGGCAAGGCACAAAATGCCCCATCGTATCCTCTTTCCGCAGATAATTCACAAAAGGACAGTGTATGGTGGGCGACCCAACCACAGGAGAGGCTTGGAATTGGAAATGCAAGTGTGGATAAGGCGAGAGACCTGAATTTCCGCACAGCGCCAACTCATCGCCCCGCTTCACCCGCTGCCCCACCGAACAGATGAAAGAGTCTCTTTTCAAATGCGCTAGCAAGGAATAACAACCATCCCAATGTTTGATCACCACATAGTTTCCCCAATTCTCTCTCTTATTACTTACACCGACAGGATTATCTTCCACACTATTCTCCACACAAACCACCTCACCATCAGCAACAGCCAAGACCGGTTTGCCATAGCAATAATAATCACCCAACGAATCCCCACGACCTTTGTATTGGGATCCATCCAACTCTATCACAAAATCAAGCGCATCTCGCCAAAGCCCTTGGTGCGTATAGACGCCATCCACCCCTTGAGAGACACGCCACTCGCCATAGAATGGCAAAGAGAATGGGTGATAATGATACCAAAGGAAGCGACGCTCGTTGGTTTGGTTGTTATAGAGATTCTCCTCCGGTGTACGCTCCAGAAGGTAAGACAAACGGGGCACATAACGACCGTTTCCTTGCCGAGCCACCACCAAAAAGAGCAAGGTCACCCAACAGAAAGCAGAGGAAAAAGCGGGCAAATTAAAATAGGCCAATCCTCTGGTGGAGGCGAAAACCATCACCATCAGAACGGGTATCAGCAATAACGAATAGAGAATCGCTCGCTTCGAAGGAACCAAGTAACAAGACAACGCCAAGGCCGCCAAGGTGAAATTGAATCCGAAGCAGGCATAAGGGATATGGAAGGAATCCAATCCCAATCCTTTGAAAAGAAGGAACGCGGCAATGTGGGTTATCCAAGTGAACAAAAAGGCGATACGGGAATGGCATAATAAAACAACCGCCATCACAAGCCCCACAAAGACATCTTGGAGAAAGAGAATACTGCTCAAACTGATAAAATATTCACTTACCACCTCCGGCAAAGAGAGCCAAATCGTATGGTCGGAAACAGATGACAAAGAGAAATCCCCCCAACCTAAAATACCAACATGGTCGCCTAAGACACAATCAACAAAGGAAGCACCTTCTCGCTGTTGCATCATCAGCAACAAGATCCACAAAGTGAACAAAAAGGGGAACACCAGGTATGGAAGATGATTTTTGGCGAAGAGAGCCTCCCATCCCACCATCCACAAAAGGAGCATCAAAGAGGCGACAACCAACAGAAACAGGAGCATAGCGTTAGGAGGGAAAAGCGCACCCATGGCAAGGCCTAAAATCACCGCATTAAAGCCATATAGGCCATTCTCCATTTTGAATTTATCCAATGAGAGAAGAGACGCCGCTCCATTCACCATTATTGCGCAAAGCAAGCCACATAGGCCAGAAAGAGGATAGAGGAAGGTCACGCAGAGCATCGCGACGCCCAACCATGTATCACGGGAAAAGACCAACGAGGAATAACTATTCCGTATGCTCCGTAACCATATCTTCGCCCAATCGCCCATCAATGTTCCATTCGATTAATATCCGCCAAAGTCTCCGCATCGCGCAATAAATGCACCTCACCATTCTCCTTTACCATCACCACCTTCGGACGCATCGTGATGAACTGCATCCACTGCGTCACATTGTAAGCGCCAACATAGTGGATCAGCACCAAATCATTTCGTTTCAAAGGGGGCAACAAGACATTATCCCTAATCACGTCGATATTCATACAGAGAGGGCCACAGAGCGTGGTGGGTTCCATCAGCGCCACATTGTCGTAGGTGGTGGTCACCTTATGATTGTACCAGAACGAAGTGAAAAGCAAATTCACACCCGCATCAATGACCGTGTTGAGCCTTCCGTCCGCCATACGCTTGTTGGTAATCACCGACGAAAGCAAAAAACCCGCATTGTCCACCAACGCACGTCCTGTCTCAAAGACAAGAACCATCTTTTTATCCCCAGGGAATTTCACACGCCTCAACACCGAGGTGATCGCCTCCGCATAGTCATCAAAAGAGGGGCATAGATCCTCCCCCGTCAAATAGGAGGATTTCAAAGAGTTCTTCGATGCGAAACCGCCTCCCAAATCCAAATAGGAGATCGGCAAGCCCAATTTCGTCATAGCGTCCAAGGCAAGAGCAGCCATCTTCTCTGTTTCCACCCGATAGGCATTCACCGTCTGGATAAAGGTGCCGATGTGGCAATGCAATCCCACGCACGACAACCGATTCTCAGAGGCAATCTTCTCCAAAGCGTCCCAAGCCTGGCCAGATTCCAAATTAAAACCGAAACGGCTCCAAGCCGGATATATACCCGCATCCAAATTGACACGGATCGCGACACGAGGACGAATCCCCTCCGCAACCGCCAAATTGGTAAGCAGTCGTAGTTCCTCCGTATTATCTATATGGATCAAACTATCCCCCCTCATCGCCTTCAACAGGTCAGCCTCGCTTTTCGAGGGTCCATTGAAAATGATGCGATTGGAAGCAACGCCGTTTTCGATTGCCTTATCATACTCAAAGCCAGAAACCACCTCGGCCCAAGAGCCCTCCTCGTGGAACAAGGAGCATATCGAATTGAGGTAATTGGTCTTATACGACCATGCGAAACGCACTTCGGGGTAACGGGTTGAAAAGGCTTGTTTCGCCTCCCTGATATTTTTTCGCAAACGGCTCTCCGAAAAGACAAAAAGCGGTGAGCCGAAACGCTCCCGCAACCCCTCCAATGGAACACCGTCGATCTCGGTTTGAGCCACAGCGTTGGTATTCTGCCCCGTCTTGCCCGGCATTGTCGGTACAATTCGCTTCAAAAGGGGTCGTTCATATCGTTTCTTTTCCATAATCACATCTCTCCTTTCACTGAAAATAGTCCAAAACGGGATTGGTCGACAATCATATCCCAAGAGTATCGGATAAACATCTTTCCGACCTCATATCGCTCCACACGCGCAGGAGACTCGCCCATAGCCAATCGGACAACTTGTTCGGGAATGTTCTCTCCCGCCGCAGTCGCCAAATATACCCACGCAGGGATACGAGGATTTATTTCGATGAGGTAAAGCACACCGTCTTCGCCCCTTAACAGTTCCAATTCAAAGGCACCCATCCATTGTGTCGCCTCAACAAAACGGTTCGCTTGGTCAATCAACGCTTGATCTTGAATGGTAACACCCGCCCAAGCCTTTCCCTTATCCGTGATAAGTTGCTTGTGCATCGCCACACAAGATAGCAGATTTCCCTTGCCGTCACCCACACCGATCACATTGAACTCACTGCCCCGCACATACTGTTGCAAGATGACCGGAGCGCCCCACTTTCCCAACAATGTCCAAAAGTAGGAGATCGCCTGTTCGGGATTATTGGCGTAGTAAGCCTCATAAAAGCTCCCCTTCATCATCACGGGATAGGCCACCTCATTCAATGGGGAGAGCAGATCCTCCACCGAGTTACAAATAACGGATTTAGGCACATGGAATCCCGCCGCCTCGCCAAACTTGGGCAACCGGGATTTCTGTCGGATATCAAATTGTTCCAGGGAGGGTAAACACATACGGATTCCCGCCTCAGCCAATCGATCCTTGATTTTTATGAAGGTAAAAAGTTCTGCGTCTAAATTAGGAATAACAATATCCACATGCTCTTTCTCGTGGATATAAAGCAACCGTTCCAAGAAGGGTTGCACCCCTTCGCTGGGATAAGGCAACAAGTAGGAGGCGTCAACAATGTCGTTGAGATAGGCGCCCGACTCCATAGAGCCGTAGCAGAGACCGATGATACGCAGATCGCTAAGCGACGATTCCCGAAGGCTCCTCGCCACCCCCACGCCCGGACCCGGATTGTCCGTAGCGTTCATACCGCTAATCGCTATCACCAATTGTTTCATTACCCCTCTAACATCCTAAATTTTCGCAGCAAATAAAAGAAATCGTCCAAATCGGCCTCCAAGGAGGAGCCATCCACTTCATACTCGGCCAACAGTTGCTGATATATCTCCGATTTGGAGCGTCCCTGCTCCAACAGAGATAGTACAGTCTTAGCCGTCTGATTGATGGAGAAACTCTCACCCGTCAGCGTGTTAAAAACATAACCCGATTCATTTATTATCATTCCACTGGTCAAACCCATAACACATACGATTACATCGGCTACAAAACTATAAAGAAGAGATAACCCCAGCCTATTATTTTCAACGAAAAAATGTATTTACCATAGCAAATGCCCCAACACCGCTATTGTGGGTTCACTCCTCCACCTTTTTTCCCGCCACGGAGACGCAAAACTGACTCCTGTCAAAATATTGGTTAGCCAGCTCCATCAGATCTTTCGATGTGACGGAAAGGATCGACCGACTGCTTTCCTTGTAAAATTCATTGCCCTCTACACCCAACGCCAAGAAAGAGATATAGGCATCGACAAAGGAGAACGAGCCATCCACTACCCTGGCGTTCTCTCCCAACATATAACTGCGCACCTCGTTCAGCTCATCTTCCGAAACAGGCGTCTCTCGCAACTTCTTCAACTCCTTTTCGATTTCGGCAAGGGTCGGCTCCACAAATTGCGTAGCCGTTTGGGTAGATATGATGAAACGGCCCGATTGAGGCTGCGTCAACAGATAGGAACCGATTCCATACGTGTAGCCCTTCTCCTCCCGGATGTTCATCATCAGACGACTACCGAAATAACCACCCAAAAGTGTATTCAAGACTGAGAATTGATGGAAACGGGGATCCTTCGCCGACATCACCTTCCTGCCCATATAAATGGCCGACTGGACACTCTCCGCCTTCTCGTGGAAGCAGTAAGTCTTGTTCAATTCATTCCACTCGTAGATGCTGTCCGGCAACGGAGCCGGATCTGTGGTTTGGATGGATCCTAACGTCTGCTCCATCACCCTTCTGACCGCATCATCCACCTTACCGGAAAGGATGATGTCGCATCCTCGCATCACATAGCGTTTACGATGGAAATCCCTTATCCACGCTACATTCAGTTGGTCGTAATCGGATAATTGCGCCACCGTACCATAGAGACTTTTCGGACCATACAACGCAGCATTCATATTGCGGGATGCGAGTGTGGTCACCTTCTCTTGCTGGATCAAATATTGTTGTTTCCTTTTGTTCAGATAGGTGACGAACTCCTTCTCTCCATAGAGAGGATCCGTGATGATCTCCGAAAGGAGGCGAAGCATCGGCTCCAAGTGTCGTTTCAAAGAGTGAAGCGTCACACAAGCGTTTTCGTAAGAGACACTTACGTTCAACATCGCACCATAAGAATCCAGCATCTCCGCCACCTCAGCGGATGAGTGACGGGAAGTTCCCTCATTCAACAATTGCCCAGCGAAGCTCGCCTCCAACAGGTGCGACTGATGAACGGAGCCCGCCTTGAATAGGCAGTCCACCCTCACAATCTCCTCCTCGCAAAATGGCAATTCGTGCAATATCGCACCATTGGCCAACGGACGGACAACGGCTTTCGGGAAATCGACGCCCGAAACGGGGCTAATCAATGGACATTTGGTTCTATCCACATTGGTTCTATCCATATTGTTCAGCGTATCTCTCTAATTCATTTTCCAATATGCTCTCGCAAAAACTTCTCCGCTCTCGCCAAATCCTCAGGCGTATCGATGCCAATGGTCTCCATCTTAGTAATGCCCACCTTGATTTTGTAACCATTCTCAATCCAGCGCAGTTGTTCCAACGACTCCGTCAGTTCCAATGAGGATTGGGGATGTTTCGTGATTTCACCCAAAACGTCCGCGCGATAGGCGTAGAGTCCAATATGTTTGTAATAAGTGTGTTGCGACAACCAATCCTTCGTTTCGGCACCGCGCTTATAGGGGATGACAGAACGACTAAAATAGATTGCCTCGCTATTTTTATTCAATACCACCTTGGGCGAATTTGGATTGAACAAAGCGGCCTCACCATCCTCCACCGTAAAAGGTTTCACCAAAGTGGCGATCTGAGCGGTCGGATCATCGAAACAATCGCACAAGGCCTGAATCTGTTGCGGTTGAATAAAGGGCTCATCACCCTGGATATTAATGACGATTTCCTTACCGGACATCGTTTTGTTATAAGCTTCAAAGCAACGGTCGGTACCGCTTTTGTGTTGGTCGGAGGTCATAACGGCCTTTCCGCCAAAAGCCTCAACTGCCTCATATATCCGATTATCGTCCGTGGCCACATAGACACAATCCAAAATCTGGGAAACTTGCTCATACACGCGACGAATCATACTCTTTCCACAAATCTCCACCAAAGGCTTTCCGGGGAAACGGGTGGAGGCGTATCTAGCAGGGATAATGCCAATAAATTTATTTTTATCCATAATAATTTTAGGGATTAATTTCACCTATCCACAAAGATAACGAAAATACAACAAAACATAATTCTTAATTCTAAATTCTAAAAAAAATTAGTGCGCCAAAATCTCACGACTTCGGCGCACCCACCTTAACTATGAAAAAATCTACCTGTTTTGTTTGCGCCACAAAATTAAGACGCATTTTTTACTTTACAAAATAAATGATTCTATTTTTTTGAATTTTCCTAAAAAAAACGGCTTTGACGCTGAATTTTTGACGAAAAATGAATTTTAAGGTTGGTAGATATCGTAAAAAAAGCGAAATTTGCGTTGTTTGATTAGCGTTTAAATATCCCTATCAGATTCCACAAGCGGTTATTCCGTGCGGAATAGGGCGACGAGGAAGCCCTTTTATTAACCATTAAAACTCCAAGAAAATGAAAAAGACAATTGTAGCGTTATGCATGGCTCTTTCCGTTTGCCATGTGGCCTTTTCGCAAAGCAACTCCACGGATAAATACTGGCAGGAGGATCTTTTCTTCAAAAGCAAATTCTCCAACGTGGAATTCTCCAATGTGAACGGATTCCTAATGTTGGCCAACTCCATCAGGATCTACCAGAACGAAAATCAAAAGAAAGGGTCCAAAGATCTTCTAAGCTTCACCTCGCCTTGGGATTTTTCCAACCTATACAGTTCGACGATCAGCGCGATCAACGTCAGCAAATACAAAAGTTACAAAATCGTGGATTGGCTCAACACCGTGGAGAAGGATATCAACACCCTCAGCGCCGCCTCCTACTTCTATCGGTACAAATCCGGACACATCGAGAAGGACAACCGCTACCACAGCGTTTGCGCAAAAGGCGATTCGCTGATGAATGTGGCCATCCCAATGTTGGAAGAGTTCGCAGCTGTCATTAAATACGACAACAACATCGCGGAGTTGGCTGCCCACATCACGGAATACCTGACTTGGGCGGACAAAGTAACCAATACGCAATTCAACTGGCTCAACAATAAGTCCAAGAAAAAATACGACTACATCACCGCCAAGGTATCCCCTTTTGATTTCCGTTCCTCCATCCACACCTACCAATTGGCGAAAAAGAGTGGCAACACGCTTTTACAAACGGGCTGTGGCATGGTTTACGATAGTTGGAGATGCCACGCGAACGTGAAGAGCGAATATCCCTTCTTCCAATCGATGGCACAATCTTTCCTTCGTCAATACACGCAGAAGGGGAATGAGTTTTTGGAATTTATGAGCGCTTCGCTCTTCTTGATGTACTGCAAGGAGAACGGCAACGACGACCTCTACCAAGTGGAGTTGGAGAATAGGCTCTGCGCCTACAACGAAGGGAACGTCAAATGCGGAGGTCGCCCTTTCATCCTTTTCCACGAAGAGTTTTTAAAGGTTTACAACGAAAAGGGCAATAAGAACAGATTAGATTTACTATGCGTTAAGATGGCCACCTACGGGAAAACCATCAAAAAAAGCAAATAAAATATGTCAGAAGAGAAACTATACGAGGCGATCTTATCGCACCGCGACGAAAGTCAAGTGGCTAACCTCTCCCGCTTTTTCAAAACCGGCAAAGGAGAGTATGGCGAAGGTGACCAATTTTTAGGCATCAAAGTACCAGTCACCAGAGCGATCGTTAAAAGCGTATGGGGCAGCACCACTTTCGAAGAGTTGGAGCGATGCGTCACCTCACCGCTCCACGAGATCCGCTTGGCCGCTTTGCTCACCCTTATCCAAATATTTAAGCACGCAAAAAAAGAGCCCGAAAAGCAAAAACAATGCGTGGACTTTTATCTCTCCCACACCGCCCACATCAACAATTGGGACTTGGTGGATCTCTCCTGCTACGAAATATTGGGTGCATGGCTTTTCGACAAAGACCGTACCCTACTCTATGACTTGGCCCAGAACGGCAAAACCATTTGGGAGCAACGCATCGGCATCGTCAGCACTATGAAATTCGTGAGGAATGGCGATATAGACGACACCTTCAAAATAGCGGACATATTATCACATCACCCGCACGACCTCATCCAAAAGGCAGTCGGCTGGCTTTTAAGAGAGTGTGGAAAGCAAAAGGAGGATAGACTAAAAAATTATTTGAAGGATCGCTACAAAACCATGCCCCGCACGACACTGCGCTACGCCATCGAGCGATTTGAAGAGGAAGAACGGAGGGCCTATCTACGAGGCGAGGTATAATTCAGGGTTTTCATTCCATTACTAAACGCCATAACGGATCATTCCGTTCGGCATTAGATATCCATCATCTTTGTACTCCATGGATACGGAGCCATCTTCCATTCGATGAATCTTATATCGACTTACGCTATCCAAACAGACGCATTTGTCCGCCACACGATCCGTCAAAGCCACATTGAGTCCCACCATGCCATCTGTGGCGACCGATGGGTAGAGCACGCCATCGTACCCCTTCTTCACGGACATTTCAGAAAAGAGAGCGCTAATCAGGTATTCATAGTCACGCTTCGAAGGATTAGGGCGGGAAAAGACATAAGAGAAGAACTCTGCCCGTTGGTCCAACTCCTCCCGAAGATGCTTAGGACAACTCGCCAGCAGGGACTCGTATTGAAACTTCGCCTGTTTCAGAAGAGGATTTTCCTCCGCATGGGAGAAGTAGTTAGGATGAATCACCTCTATCACAGAGATGGAACGTACCACCTTCCAAATACCGAAAGTAACCAACTCGTCGCCATCCACACACGCCTCCGAAAGGAGCCGTGAACACTCGACAGCCGACACATATTCGGAAGGGAACGCGGAAGTTTCATCCGCCACCAAACAGCCATAAAACATACGCATATCCGGTGTGCTTGCCCGCCAATAATGAGGATTGAGTTCCGGAGAATGGCGGTAAGAAAGGTCGGTGGCCTTCATCACATTCGTTCCCACACGGGCCCGGACGATACGCTGCCCCACCTCCAAGGAGGCAACCATAAAGCCGCTGGGTCCAGCCTCCCGCAACAGGAAACGCACCTCCTCTACCGGGTAGGATTGCATATCCATCCGCAACAACCGCTCTTTTATCTCCTCAAATTGCATATCAAAATCATCCTTTCCCACAAATATAACGAAAATTGCCATCAAAAAAAAGAAAATACCTATCTTCGCATAACACTTTATCGAATAGCGCATGAAGAAAAGAATCGGCACACTTTTATTATTATCCCTATGTACCTTTATGACGATGGCCTTTCCGATAGCCGAGTGCGACACCACGTGGTACACGGGAGAAGGCACCCAATACGGAGGCGTGGCGGGTTCTAACGGAGGTAACTGTGGCATCTACGTCCCAGAAGACGAGTTTCTCCACTGTGCCATGAACCATACGCAATACGACAGCAGCTACGCTTGTGGCGCCTGCGTAAGGGTATTCGGTCCCTTGGGAGAGATCACTGTAAAGGTGGTGGACCGCTGTCCGGAATGCAAACATGGAGACATTGATTTCAGCACCTTATCCTTCCTGCAAATAGCGACATTAGAAGCTGGAAGAGTGCCAATCAAATGGCAATTCGTTCCCTGCGAGGAGGAGAAAAACATCAAAGTGAAATTTGAAGAGGGAACCAGCCAATTCTACTTCAAAGCCATTTTCTACGACATCAAATACCGCATCAACCAAGTGGAGTACCAACGACAAGACGGCACCTTCGTCCCTATCCACAGAGAGATGTATAACTACTATGTGGAGAATGGAGGGATAGACGAAGACAAGAGCAAAATAGGTCCCTACACCTTCCGTCTCACCTCTTCGGAGGGCGACACACTCATCACAGATCCCGTCGAATATGTAGCGGGGAAGGAGATTGATCTAGGCATTCAATTTCCTCTCCACGAATGCGGAAACGAGGGAGCTAACGAGGAGACAATCCTCGACGACCTCACAATGGAAGCAATCCCCTCTCCCATCAAAATCGAGGTGTACGACCTAACAGGGAGAAGAATCGGAGTTTACGCCAACCAAGCTGAATTCGTCTCTTCCAACAATAAACGCAAGGGATTCTATCTCATCAAAGAGATCGGCGCAGAAGGAGAAATTGGGCATCGGCTCATAAAGGAGTGACAATAATCGCACACAAATCGCTTGAATTACGGATTTTTTCCTATTTTTGCGTTCAATTCAAATTTTGACAATAAAAATATTAAATAGTATGGCAGAAGTAAAAGATTATTTCAAAGCGGCTGAAGAGAAGATGGAACAAGCATTGCTCCACTTGGATGACTCATTGGCACGCATCAGAGCAGGCAAAGCGAATGTCCGCATCCTTGACGGTGTGCGTTTGGATTACTACGGAAGCATCGTTCCCCTTTCAGGCGTTGCCACAATCACTACACCCGACGCCCGCACCATCGCGATCCAACCTTGGGAAAAGAAGATGATATCAGAGATCGAGAAGGCCATCATGGCTTCTGAGGTAGGTATCACACCTGAGAACAACGGAGAGCTCATCCGCCTTTGCATTCCACCTTTGACAGAGGATAGACGTAAGGCTTTGGTAAAGCAGACCCGTGCGGACGGCGAAGACGCCAAGATCAGCATCCGTAACGCTCGCCGCGACGCGATCGACGGTTTGAAGAAGGAGATCAAGAACGGTTTGGC
Organism: Paludibacteraceae bacterium; assembly: GCA_024401555.1. Lineage (GTDB taxonomy): Bacteria > Bacteroidota > Bacteroidia > Bacteroidales > Paludibacteraceae > UBA1181. The sequence continues at coordinate 57,423 of JAKSKV010000012.1, read as the reverse complement.
GGAAGACGCTGAGAAGGACGCAGAGGCTGAAGTTCAAAAGATCCACGACAAATATATCAAGAAGGTTGATGAGATTCTCGCCGCAAAGGAGAAAGAGGTGATGACAGTATGATCGGTCTCGTGGTCAAAAATACAGGAAGTGGCTATTGGGTCAAAAGCGAATCCAACGGCCAACTCTTTGAATGTAAAATCAAAGGAAACTTCCGTATCAAAGGGATCAAAAGCACAAACCCGGTTGCCGTCGGCGATCGGGTTTCTTTCGATATGCCCACGGAAGGGCCCGGATGGATCACCGCTATCGAGGAGCGAAAAAACTACATCGTCAGGAAACCTACCAACCTCTCCAAGCAGTTGCACATCATCGCAGCCAATTTGGACCAACTGCTATTGATCGTGACCATCAACCATCCACAAACCTCCACCGTCTTCATCGACAGAGCACTCGCCACCAGCGAGGCTTATCAGGTAAACGCCAAGATCATCATCAACAAGACGGACCTCTATGACGACGAGGAGACCGAATACATGAAGGCGCTGATATACCTGTATGAAACCATCGGATACGAGTGTTTGGCCGTATCCGCCAAAACAGGCGAAAACATCGACAAACTCAAAGAGATGCTGCAAGGGAAGACCTCCCTACTCTCCGGCAACTCAGGCGTGGGGAAATCCTCCCTCATCAATGCCATCGCACCGGAATTCGAGACAAAAACAGGCGAGATATCGGATGTCCACAACAAGGGCATGCACACCACTACCTTCTCCGAGATGTTCGAACTGAACGAGAACTCCTACCTAATTGACACCCCAGGCATCAAAGGGTTCGGCACCATCGATTTCAAGAAAGAGGAGGTCGGACACTATTTCCCTGAAATATTCAAGGAATCCGCCAATTGCAAATTCGGCAATTGCACCCATATCCACGAACCCGGTTGCGCCGTCCTACAAGCCATAGAAAACCACACGATCAGCGAATCCCGCTACACCAGTTATCTGAGCATTTTGGACGACTGCGAAGAGGGAAAATACAGATGATACGATGAAATTCGGATTAGACAATCAAAAAAATATCAAATACATCTTCTCCGCCATCGCCATCTTGATCGTGGGAATATCCGTTTACTACTCCAACCACCTCGCCCAAGAGATGGCAGGAGAAGAGCGACAGAGAATCAACCTTTGGGCGGAAGCCACACGAAGATTGGTCTCCACAAACGATGAGAGCGACCTCTCTTTTTTGATGGAGGTTATAGAGGGAAACACAACAATCCCCGTGCTGATCGCGGACGACAACGGCAGCGTCATCATGCACAGGAACCTTGGATTATCAGAAGAGGCGGAGGAGAAAAGCGACTCGGCGGAGGTGGCCAAATTCCTTAACAAGAAACTGGAAGAATTCAAAAGAGAGGAGACGGCCATCACCATCCAAATTGATGAAGACACCCAGCATTTCCTCTACTATGGCAAATCAACCATTCTAAACAAGTTAGAGTATTACCCCTACATACAATGGTGCATCATCGTCACCTTCTTCGTCGTTCTCTTCTTCGTATTCGCCAGTGCGAAAAGATCGGAGCAGAACAGAGTATGGGTGGGATTATCCAAAGAGACAGCGCACCAATTAGGCACCCCCATCTCTTCCCTACTCGCTTGGGTGGAGATACTCAAAAGCGAAGGCGTGGACAAGAGCATGATGGACGAAATGGAGAAGGATGTGAATCGACTCCGTACCATTGCGGAACGTTTTTCGAAAATCGGATCCAAGGCAGAGTTGACCCCCGTCGTGTTGAACGACATTTTGGACAACGCACTGGCTTACATGCGGAAAAGGACCTCCAACAAAGTCTCCATCACTTGCCAATATACCGAGGAGAGTCCTATCACGGTGGCACTCAACCAACCTCTTTTCGAATGGGTGATCGAAAACCTATGCAAGAACGCGATCGACGCCATGGAGGGCGAAGGAAAAATCCACGTGGAGGTGAGCCGTATCAACGGGAAGGTCATCATCGACGTGACCGACACGGGCAAAGGCATACCTAAATCAAAATTCGAAACGGTATTCAACCCTGGTTTCACCACCAAGAAAAGAGGCTGGGGATTAGGATTATCCCTCGTCCGACGCATTGTTGAGGAGTACCACAAAGGAAAAATATTCGTAAAACACTCTGAAATCAATGTAGGAACGACATTTAGAATCATCCTACCAAACAGCTAAAACATTAAGTAACAATTCGTTATAAAATAAAATTACAATTTTTCAAAAAATGAATCTCAGAGAGGTTTAAGATATCAGTAAATTTTGTAATTTTGCGGAGATTTTTAGAATCCATACATAAGTGGAAATAGAAGATACTTACATAGTACCCCTAAAAGACTTGGAAATCGGTGATCACGAGTTCCATTACGCTTTGGATGACAAGTTCTTCGAAATGGTGGATGGTCCGGAGGTGAACAGCGGCAAGGTACAAGCCGACATCATCATCAGGAAGACACTCCACTCTTTTCTAATCAACTTCAGTATGGAAGGCACAGTAAAAGTATTGTGCGACAGATGTTTGAGCGAAATGGATCAGGAGATCTCTTGCGAAGAGAGTTTGACTGTGAAGTTTGGAGAGGACAAGTCCGAAGAGGACGACCGATTAGTGGTCGTATCAGAGGAGGAAGGAGAAATCGACCTCTCTTGGTATATGTACGAGTTCATCGCCCTTCAAATTCCTATCCGCCATATCCACGAGGCGGGAGAATGTGACGAAGAGATGGTCAAGACGCTCAGGAAACATTTGGCAGTTGACAGAAATGAAATAGAGGATTCAGATGACGACAGCCTGGCAAGTGACGTCTCTAGCGAAGAATCCGAAGAGAATACTGAGAGGGAAATCGATCCACGCTGGAACGCCCTCAAAAAATTATTAGACAATAACTAATTTAAAATATTAACAAAATGGCACATCCTAAACGAAGACAAGGTAAATCAAGAGGAGCTAAGAGAAGAACTCACTACAAGGCAGTAGCTCCTACATTGGCAGTATGTCCAAATTGCGGCGCACTTTATTTGTATCACAGAGTATGCGGTTCTTGCGGATACTATCGTGGTATGGTAGCTGTCGAGAAGCAAGAAGCTGTTTAATCGACGCCGTATAATAAACGTATCGGAAGGAGTTGCCTCGTGTGACTCCTTTCTTTTTTTTCACAGCAAAGGAAATCATCAATGACACGTTTTTACCTCGTCAGACACGGACAGACCTACTGGAACCAAGAGAACCGCATGCAAGGTCAATTCGAAACCGACCTCACCCCACTCGGCGTAAACCAAGCGAAAGCACTTGGCAAGCACCTCCAGGAGATACCGTTCGACCAAGTTTACAGCAGTCCGCTCAGACGCGCCTTGGAAACAACAAAAAACATTCTTGGCGAGAGGCAGATCCCTATCCAAAAGGAGGATGCGCTGAAGGAGATTCTGATGGGAGACTGGCAAGGCATTCTGATCGACGACCTAAAAAAGGAGTACCCAGAAGAGATTGATCTCTTTTGGAACCATCCCGAAAAGTATAGAAGGGAAACTTGCGAAACCTACGAAGAGGTCAGAATACGCGCTGCTCAATTCATGGAGAGAGTGGCCGCAGAGCACCCTGGCGAAAACATATTGGTGGTCACCCACGGCGCTCTTCTGAAAACGCTCTACACCTACCTCAAATACCAACAGATTTCCGACATCGCCTACGCGGTGCACCCGCTTTCTACAGCCGTAGCCATCGTTGAAAAGAGAGACGGCGTCTGGAATGTGGTCTCATGGAACGACACTGCCCATTTAGCCGAGTTTGACGAGCAAACGAATAAGGCTGCTAATACAATATAAAGATACAAGGACGTTTGTTAAGGTCAGGACGTTGTTTGGACGACTTCCATTGAGCGACACTCTTCGTCTTGATATACTCCGTCTCCAAGGTAATATCACATGCGACGCACAACTTGGTTCCACCCTGACAAACAGAGAGGATATTCTCAAACATGGTATTATTACGATATGGAGTCTCTATAAAAATCTGAGATTGTTTCTCCACATGCGCACGCTTTTCCAATTGGCGCAAACGTTGATCTCGCTCATTGGGCTTGATCGGAAGATACCCCACAAAGGCGAAACTCTGCCCATTAAACCCGGAGGCCATCAACCCCAACAGAATAGAGGACGGGCCAACCAAAGGGACTACTTTCACATCCGCCTCTTGCGCCATACGGACAATATCGGCACCCGGATCCGCTATGGCGGGACATCCAGCCTCAGATATGATACCCATATCAAACCCCGACTTCGCAGGCAACAAATAACCGCCAATCTCCTCTGGCGACGTATGGTTGTTAAGGGTATAGAAGGTCAGTTCATCTATATTAATGGAGGATTCCACCTTTTTCAGAAATCTACGGGCAGTACGGACATCCTCCACAATAAAATGTTTGATTGAAAGGATCACTTCCCTATTATAGGTAGGAAGGACATGTTGGGTATCACATTCACCCAATGTGTTCGGAATCAAATAAACTGTGCCAGCCATAACGTTCAAGAATAACGGACATTATACCATAAATAGTCCTTGAAGAAGAACAAAACACTCTTCAAAACCGACCGCGAATTTAGCAAATATTAAATAAAAAGAAGCAGGGAAAAGATTTGCAGAAATAGAAAAAAGGCGTTACCTTTGAATTGAAAAAACATAGAAACAAAGAAAGAATGGCCGCACCGTCTATTATGGTTAAACTTAACAATCAAATCTCATAACGGGCGTACACCTCCAAATCAATGGCGGGCCACACCTTCGGGTTGTCATCATGACACGGTGGATTACAAAGACTGGAAAACGCTCAATTCCTATTTTACAGGAGTTTAATTAATTTCGGTGCGGCTTTTTTATCCAATCCAATCCATACCTGTGCAACAATTCCCCAATCCGATTTTATCCATCTATCTATCTCAAAAAGAGAGGTTTCTTATCACAAAAAATTATCAATAATATTTCCATATGTAAATAAAAATGACTAATTTCGCACTGATTTTTACAAAATATAATGTCTAACGACTAATTAAATTTATTAACTAATTTAAAATGAGCGAATTAACAAAAAACGTAAAGCCAGTTGAAGGATTTGACTGGGACGCTTTTGAGAACGGCGACGCTGATTCAAGCATTAGCCGCGAGGAACTTACCAGCAAGTATGACGACACCTTGAACGTAGTAAAGGACAAGGACGTTGTTATCGGTAAGGTAATCTCTATGAACAAGAGAGAGGTTGTTGTAAACGTAGGTTACAAGTCAGACGGTATCGTTTCTATGAACGAGTTCCGTTACAACCCAGATTTGAAGATCGGTGACGATGTAGAGGTTTACATCGAGAGCCAAGAGGACAAGAAGGGACAATTGATCCTTTCTCACAAGAAAGCACGCGCAGCTCGTTCTTGGGATTGCGTTAACGAGGCTTTGGAGAACGATAAAGTTATCATGGGTTACATCAAGTGCCGCACTAAGGGTGGTATGATCGTTGATGTATTCGGCATCGAGGCATTCTTGCCAGGATCACAAATCGATGTTAAGCCAATCCGTGACTACGATGTATTCGTTGGCAAGACAATGGAATTCAAGGTAGTAAAAATCAACCACGAGTTCAAAAATGTTGTTGTATCACACAAGGCTCTTATCGAGGCTGAGTTGGAGCAACAAAAGAAGGACATCATCTCAAAACTCGAGAAGGGTCAAGTTTTGGAAGGAACTGTCAAGAACATCACTTCTTACGGTGTATTCATCGACTTGGGTGGCGTAGACGGTTTGATCCACATCACAGACTTGTCTTGGGGTCGCGTAACTCATCCAGAAGAGGTAGTTGCATTGGATCAAAAGTTGAACGTTGTTATCCTCGACTTCGATGATGACAAGAAGCGTATCGCTCTTGGTTTGAAGCAATTGACTCCTCACCCATGGGATGCTTTGGACGCTAACTTGAAGGTTGGTGACAAGGTGAAGGGTAAGGTAGTCGTTATGGCTGACTACGGTGCATTCGTTGAGATCGCTCCAGGCGTTGAAGGTTTGATCCACGTTTCAGAGATGTCTTGGTCACAACACTTGCGTAGCGCACAAGACTTCATGAAGGTAGGTGACGAGGTTGAGGCAGTTGTCTTGACTTTGGACCGCGAGGAGAGAAAGATGTCTTTGGGTATCAAGCAATTGAAGGCAGATCCATGGGATACTATCGATACTGACTATGCAGTAGGTACTAAGCACACTGCTAAGGTTCGCAACTTCACTAACTTCGGCGTATTCGTTGAGATCGCTGAGGGCGTTGATGGTTTGATCCACATCTCTGACTTGTCTTGGACTAAGAAGATCAAGCACCCATCTGAGTTCACTCAAACAGGTGCAGACATCGAGGTACAAGTATTGGAGATCGACAAGGAGAACCGTCGTTTGAGCTTGGGTCACAAGCAATTGGAGGAGAATCCTTGGGACGAATTCGAGAAGATATTCACCGTTGATTCAATCCACGAGGGTACCATCATCGAGATGATGGACAAGGGTGCAGTAATCGCTTTGCCTTACGGTGTTGAGGGATTCGCTACTCCTAAGCACTTGGTAAAGGAGGATAAGTCTCAAGCTAAGGTTGACGAGAAGTTGCAATTCAAGGTAATTGAGTTCAACAAGGAGTCAAAGAGAATCATCTTGTCTCACAGCAGAATCTTCGAGGATGCTCAAAAGGCAAACGGCGAAGAGACTGAGGAGAAGAAAGACAATCGCAAGAAGAAGTCAACAAAGAAGGCTGATCAACCAGTTATCGCTGTAGAGAAGGCCACTTTGGGTGACATCGAGGAATTGGCAGCATTGAAGAGCCAATTGGACGCTAGCGAGAAAAAATAACAACAAAAATTCCGAATTATTTTTCACACTTTGAAAAATAATTCGGATATTTGTGGAAAATTTTGATATTTTAAACAATTAATTTTATAAAGAGTATGAAAAAAAGTTTTTTGGCTGTATTGGCAGCAATGAGCTTCGCAGTATCTGCAAACGCTCAAGAGGCAGCTGAGGCAACTTCTGAGCAAGCTCAAGCAGAGGCAGCAGCATCAGAGTCTTTCAACCACTGGTCTGTAGCAGTACAAGGTGGTATCAACTATGTACGTTGCGCTGATCAAAAGGTAGATTTGGCTATCGGTGGATTGGTAGAGAGAACATTCAACCCTCGTTGGGGAATGGGCTTGGAGTACATGTTCATCAAGAAAGATTTGAACGATTTGGATGTTAAGAACCACGATATTGACATCTTCGGATCTATCAACATCTCTAACATCATCGCTCCTTACCGTTCTGCAGGATGGCAAAAGTTGAACTGGTACGGAACTGCAGGTTTGGGTGCAACTATCTACAAGAACGCAGTTGAGAACGAAGACGCTAACAAGGGCGCTAAGTTCTTGATGTTGGGTGGTTCTAAGTTGGAGTACAACGTATGCAAGTGGGTAGGTATCTACTTGGCTGGTCAATACCGTCTTCACACAACTGCTGAGCACATGAACTACGCAGCTGGTCGTTCTACTATCACTGGTTTGCTTGGTGTTCGCGTTAAGTTCGCTGGCGAGAGCAACATCCGTAACATCGCTTGGGCTGACTACATCCCACAAGTTGAGATGCCAGATATGAGCGGTCTCCTTGAGGCTCAAAAGAAGGCTTGCGACGAGGCTAACGCTAAGTTGGAGCAAAAGATCGAGGATCAAAACGCTCAAATCAAGAAGTTGCAAAACGACATCAAGTTCGTTCAAGACTCTTTGGATCGTCACATCAAGGCTACTAAGCCAAAAGTTGCTTACAAGCCAACTGTTGAGGAGGCTAAGATCATCGAGACTGCAATGTCTAACTTGGAGTTCGAGTCTGGTAAGGCTATCATCAAGGAGGGTTCTTTCCCTTACTTGAATGGTTTGGCAGAGTTGCTCGTTAAGCACCCTGAGTGGTCAGTTAAGTTGGCTGGTCACACCGATAACGTAGGTAAGGCTGCTGCTAACATGCAACTTTCTCAAGATCGTGCAGCTTCAGTTAAGAACTACTTGACTAACAAGGGCGTTCAAGCTGCAAACATCGAGTCAGAGGGATTCGGTTCAACTAAGCCAATCGCTTCTAACAACACTGCTGCTGGTAGAGCAAAGAACCGTCGTGTAGAGGTTAACTTGTTCTCTAAGTAATCAGTAGATTAGTCTAGAACAATTATAAAAGAGCTGTCCATAGGGCAGCTCTTTTTTTTGCGTTGTATTCTCAAAAAAAATGAAAGGCATCCAACGATACCTTTCAACTCATACTTAGACTAGGGAATATTCAAATATTCCAACCCACAAATCTTAAATCTTAATTAACTAATTACCCCCCAATTAACTGACTCCTTGGCTACCCTATCCAGGTATCGATTCAACAAGTAATTTTCAGGAGACAACAAATCAGGGTCTGCGTCCAAAACATCATTTGCCGCATCCCGGGCATACTGGATAATATCACCATCAGTGGCTAAATTCGTAATCTTCAGATTCAGGGCGACACCACTCTGTTGCGTACCCTCCAAATCACCTGGTCCACGCATCTTCAGATCCACCTCGGAAATTTCAAAACCATTACAGGTTCGTGTCATCACCTCCATTCGCTGCCTACCATCATTGGATAGTTTAACAGATGTAAGAAGAATACAATATGACTGATCAGCTCCACGGCCGACACGTCCGCGTAACTGATGAAGCTGAGACAATCCAAATCGTTCAGCGCTCTCAATCAGCATAACAGAGGCATTAGGAACGTTCACACCCACCTCAATCACCGTGGTGGCCACCAATATTTGCGTTGCACCCGAAGCGAAAAGTCGCATCTGCGCATCTTTTTCCTCCGGTTTCATTTTTCCATGAACCATTCCCAAATGGTAATAGGGTTCAGGGAATACCTGCTTCAACGACTCATAGCCAGCCTCAATATTCGCCCAATCAGATTTCTCTGATTCCTGAATCAACGGATAGACAATATACGCCTGCCTTCCCTTTGCAATTTCCGACTTTATGAAGTCATATATGACCGATCGATGAGTATCAAACCGATGAGAAGTGCCAATCGGTTTACGGCCAGGAGGCAATTCATCAATGACGGAAACCTCTAAATCACCATATATCGTCATGGCTAAAGTACGAGGAATCGGCGTGGCGGTCATTACCAAGACATGCGGTGGACGTTCGCTCTTCCCCCACAATCTCGCCCGTTGTTCCACACCAAAACGGTGTTGCTCATCAATGACCACACACCCTAACGACTGAAAGACGACCGGATCCTCCAACAAAGCATGGGTTCCAATCAATATCTGGATGGTTCCATCCTTGATTCCCTGAAGCACAACTTCACGCTCCTTCTTCTTGGAAGAACCCGTCAATAATGCCACCTTCACATCCAGACCATTCAACATCTTCGAAATAGATTCAAAATGTTGCTGTGCCAAAATCTCTGTGGGAGCCATCATTGCCGCTTGGTAACCATTATCCAATGCGATCAGCATGGTCATCAATGCCACCAACGTCTTTCCACTTCCCACGTCGCCTTGAAGCAATCGGTTCATCTGCTTTCCACTTGCCATATCGGCATGAATCTCCTTCAACACCTTCTTTTGAGCATTAGTCAACTGGAAAGGAAGGAATTCACTGTAAAAACGGTTGAAGAACTCCCCTACTTTCGAAAACTTGAAACCTGCAAAACGAACCCTACGGACATTACGTTGCCGCAACATCTGCAATTGAATCAAAAAAAGTTCCTCGAATTTCAATCTAAATTGCGCCAAACGCAACGCATCCTGGGATTGTGGGAAATGAATATTGAGCATCGCCTCATGAAAAGGCATCAAATGTTTCTCCTGTATCAAGTAATCGGGCAAAGTCTCCACCAATCGTTGTGTTCCCAAGGCAGAAAAAATTTCTGCGACCATCTTTTGCATCGCGCGGGTGGTCAATGAAGAGTTCTTCATCTTCTCGGTCGTATTGTACATTCCCTGCACACCACCAAGCGTCTGTTTGGAAAGTGCCTCATTGATCGTCTCCATATCAGGATGCACCAAATTACAACGGCCGTTGAATTCCGACACCTTGCCGAAAGCCACAAACTCATGTCCTGGCTTATATCTCTCCATAACATACTTCACGCCTTTGAACCAAATCAGTTCAATAACCGATTCCCCATCCGAAAAATTGGCCACCACACGTGCGCTTCTTCCGGTTCCTTGCGTGGTCATGGAGAGAATCGTACCGCGAATCTGCACATACATGGAGGCGGGAGAAATCTCTTTAATACGGTAAAATTTCGTCCGATCCACATAGCGATAAGGATAACAACGGAGCAAGTCTCCATAAGAAGTTACATTCAGTTCCTTCTTCAAGACCTCCGACTTTTTGGGGCCAACGCCCGGCAAATAGGTTATCTCCTTATCTAAAAAATCCGACATGCTCAGTCTATTAATTGAATGGACTTTATATTACAAATATACAAAAAAGGTAAGAAGATGAAAAAGAACCATCCAAGGTCTATGTTCTTCGTTCAAGGTTCCTCCTGCACCACATTATCCACCTCAAACATTTCATCCTACCATAACCACTATAAATTTAAGCATTAAAACACTAATATTCAAATTAATAAAATAATTACCATCAATATGGACAGAGTTTTTTTTCAATTCAAGAGCAAGAACGGCATAGTTTGGCACGGTATTTGCATATAGTATAATGACGGAGCAATCCGCATGAATTCGAGTTACTCGCAGTACGGCTGAGGCCCCTGCGTCTATTTATAGGTTGTTTAAAATATCAGTGCAATGTGGCTTGGAACTTTTCCCTGAAGTTCCAAGCTTATTTTTTTATTTAGTTTAACAAAACAATCTATCTTTCGTCTCTCTTTTATTGCCTACATCCACACAAAAAACTATCTTTACACTGAATAAATAAAAAGAGTTACGATGACGATAGAAGAGTTAGAGCCCAAAGAGATATGGTCGCAATTCAAGAAAATTTGCGATATACCCCATCCATCAGGAAAAGAGGAACGAATCGGTAAGTTTTTACAAGAATTCGGGAAATCGCACGGATTCCAGACCGAATCTGATGAGGTAGGAAATGTCCTTATCAGAAAAAAAGCGGCCAAAGGAAGGGAAAACGCACCATCCGTGGTACTGCAAGCGCATATGGACATGGTTTGCGAAAAAAATGCGGGCACAGCGCACGACTTCGACAACGATCCTATCAAAACCATCGTTGAAGGCGACTGGCTCAAAGCGGAAGGCACTACATTGGGTGCGGACGACGGTATCGGTGTAGCGGCTATGTTGGCGATATTATCTTCCGACACCATCCAACATGGGCCTATCGAATGCCTCTTCACCGTTGACGAGGAGCGTGGTCTGACCGGCGCTCAACATGTAAAGAGCAATTGGATTCAATCAAATAAGCTTATCAATCTGGATTCAGAAGAGGACGGACGTTTCTGCATCGGATGTGCGGGAGGAATTGACACCGTCGCCTATTTCGACATTCAGAGAGTTGCAGCACCCAAGAACGCATTCTTTTTGAAAATATATGTCAAAGGCCTACAAGGAGGACATTCCGGCGACGACATCAACAAAGGAAGAGGAAACGCAATCAAGATCTTGTCCAGATTCCTCTGGCAAGAATCAAAGAAAATTCCACTTTATTTATGCGACATAGAGGGAGGCAATCTTCACAACGCCATCCCAAGAGAGGCGAACGCCACCATCTGCATAGACTGGAATCAAAAAGAGACGATCAGAATAGATCTCAACCACTTCATCCAAACCATGGAAGAGGAGTACCCTACGGAGAAAGCGCTTACCATCGATTTGGAATCCACAGAATCAGCAGATACGATTTATGAACAGGATGGATCCAACCGTTTGATCAATGCGCTATACGCCTGCCCTCACGGAGTCATCGAGATGAGCAAAGAGTTAGAAAACTTGCCAGAGACCTCGACCAACCTAGCCTCCATCAAAAACAAGGAAGGGAAAATCGTAGTCGCCACGAGCCAACGTAGTTCCGTCAACAGCAAGAAACATGACATAAAAGACCGCGTGGAAGCGGTGTTCTCATTAGCGGGAGCGAAGGTCACCCACAGCGACGGATATCCTGGATGGAAACCCAACATGAATTCCGACATCAAGAAACTGGTGGCGGAATCCTACGAAAAGTTGTTTGGAGAAAAGCCTCACGTAGGCGCCATCCACGCAGGTTTGGAGTGCGGACTAATCATAGAGAAATATCCTAACATGGATATGATATCCATCGGTCCTACGATCATAGGAAACCACTCTCCAGCGGAGCGTTGCGAGATCCCAACCGTTCAAAAGCATTGGAAACACCTCGTATATATCTTGGAGAATATATAATCTCGACAACAATTCATAATAATTTAAAATAATACGAATATGGCAAAACTTAGTTTATCAAGCAACAAAATGGTTTGCGGTGTAGTAGCTGGCATCGCTGAATATTTGAATATCGACGTAACAATCGCACGCATCGCTTATGCGGTAATTACCTTGATCAGCGCAGGATTGGGCGGTTTGATCGCCTATGCGATTTGCTACATCATCATGAAAAATTCCTAAGCCATGGATTTCAAGTTAGTATCTGAATTCGCTCCCACCGGAGACCAACCCCAAGCCATCAAAGAGTTGGTGAAAGGCGTCCAATCCGGGACCGACCATCAGACACTACTTGGCGTAACAGGATCAGGAAAGACATTTACCATCGCCAATGTCATCAAAGAGGTGAACAAACCCACTTTGATATTGAGTCATAACAAAACATTGGCGGCGCAATTATACGGAGAATTCAAGGCGTTCTTCCCGGAGAACGCCGTTGAATACTTCGTCTCTTACTATGATTACTTCCAACCGGAAGCCTACCTACCCAACACCGACACCTACATAGAAAAGGACCTCGCCATCAACGACGAGTTGGAAAAACTTCGATTATCAGCCACCTCCGCCCTATTATCAGGCAGACGCGACGTAGTCATCGTCTCCTCCGTATCCTGCCTCTACGGCATCGGTAACCCAGAAGACTTCCACGAAACAATGATCCATGTCCAACAAGGGCAAATGATCAGTATGAATGTGCTGATCAGAAAGTTGGTGGAGAGTCTCTACATCCGCAATGAGATAGAACTGGACCACGGCCGTTTCCGTGTCAAGGGAGATACTGTGGACGTTTTTCTCGCCTATGCGGACTACATTATCCGCATCCACTTTTGGGGAGACGAGATTGAAGAGATCGAGTCAATCGACCCTCTGAACGGCATGCACATAGAGTCTTTCGAAGAGTTCAACATCTACGCTGCCAACCTCTTCGTCACCACCCCCGAGCGCATCAACAGAGCGCTTATCGAAATCGGAGATGACTTGACGGCGCAAGTGGAGTATTTTCAAAGCATCGGAAAGGTATTCGAGGCGAAGAGGTTATACGAACGGGTGAACTATGACATGGAGATGATTCGAGAGTTAGGACATTGCTCTGGCATAGAGAACTATTCCCGCTATTTCGACGGCAGGAAACCAGGTATGAGACCATTCTGCTTATTGGATTACTTCCCGAAAGATTTCCTTTTGGTGATCGACGAGAGCCACGTCACCATTCCACAGATCCATGCGATGTACGGAGGAGACTCATCCAGAAAGCGCACCTTGGTGGATTTCGGATTCCGTCTGCCTTCCGCATTGGACAATAGACCACTTAAATTCGAGGAATTCGAAAGCATGGTCGGTCAAGCTATTTACGTGAGCGCCACCCCTGCCGACTACGAACTACAAAAGTCGGAAGGCGTATTTGTCGAGCAAATCATCCGTCCGACAGGACTACTCGACCCTGTTATCGAGGTTCGTCCATCGCAAAACCAAATCGACGACCTGATCGAAGAAATCCAAATCAGGGCGGAGAAGGACGAGCGTGTCTTGGTGACCACCCTTACCAAACGTATGGCAGAAGAATTACAGGCCTACTTATGCAAAATGGGCATACGAAGCAACTACATACACTCGGATGTGGAGACGTTGGAACGTGTGAAAATCATGGAGGACCTCCGCAACGGATTATTCGACGTATTGGTAGGTGTCAACCTATTGAGAGAAGGTCTGGATCTTCCGCAAGTCTCTCTGGTGGCCATTCTCGACGCAGACAAAGAGGGCATGCTCCGTTCCCACAGAGCCTTGACACAGACAGCCGGCAGAGCTGCCAGAAACGTGAATGGACTAGTCATCATGTATGCAGACAAGATTACAAGAAGCATGCAACTGACCATCGACGAGACCAATCGAAGGAGGGAGAAACAACAACAATACAATAAAGAGCACAACATCACCCCAAAAGCAGTCGGAAAGAACAGCAAAGCGGTATTGGGCATCACCAACACAGAAAGCAACCAACCTGTCAGCAAAGAGTACGAGAAAGAGAGACAAACCACCAACCGTTACGCAGCGGAGGATCCGCAACACTTCTCAAAGAACGACCTTGAGAAAGCCATCGAAATCGCCAAGAAGAAAATGAAGGAGTGTGCCAAACGACTGGAATTCCTGGAGGCAGCACAATACAGAGACGAAATCGTCAAATTAGAAAAAGAGTTATTGAAAAGGAAATAGGGGAAACGCCCATTTTATGACACCACCCGCCCACCAGCGGGTATTTTTTTTGCAAACAATTCAAGAGACTTCCTTCCTATCACTAAAAAAATCGGGGAACCGATTGCTCGATCCCCCGATATTCATTATCAACTCAAATATTAGTTTTGAGCATCAATTGGGTCTACAGAAACATAAGAACGATTGTCCTTCTTCTTTCTGAATACAACCACACCGTCAACCAATGCGAACAAAGTGTGATCCTTACCCATACCAACATTCTCACCTGGGTGGTGAACTGTACCACGTTGACGAATCAAAATGTTACCAGCCTTTGCGAATTGACCACCGAAAATCTTAACACCGAGTCGCTTACTTGCTGACTCACGACCGTTCTTGGAACTACCAACACCTTTTTTGTGTGCCATTTTCTTGAATTTTTAAAGTTAAGCAACTACGTTTTTAATTTTCAACTCAGTGAATTGTTGACGATGACCGTTCAACTTGCGAGAACCCTTTCTTCTCTTCTTGTGGAATACCAATACCTTGTCACCCTTTACAAGAGGAGAAACAACCTCTGCAACAACCTTAGCGCCAGAGATAACTGGAGCACCTACTGTTACAGTACCGTTGTTGTCAACCAACAAAACTTTCTCAAACTCCACTTGCTTTCCGCTCTCAGCCTCAGCCATGTGGTGTACGAACAACTTCATGTTCTCTTCTACCTTGAACTGTTGTCCTTGAATTTCTACAATTGCGTACATTGTATAAAATTATTTAAAATTACATCCGGTGGTGGATCCCTTTGGACCACTTATTATACCACGAAGGAAAAACTGCGCAAAGATACAACATTAAACACTTCTACGCAACACCTTTTACGCTATTTTTTCCACCTTTCAATAACAAACATCCTTAATTTAAAATTTTTGACAATTATAAACACATTTTAATTTTCAATATCTAAATCTATCACAAAAGCGGAACATCCCCACATACGACCAAATTTAAACACAAAAGACAAAAAAGAAGACAAAAAATAAGTACCTTTGCACAGTTTTTGTAGGGGATATTACACTTTATTATTTAAAACCATCACTTACCGCTCATGGCAAAGTTTAAGAATATTATCAGGTTCACAGCGATAGCTGTGCTTTTCAACATAGTACTTCCCGTCTATGCTCAAATGGCGCCTTTCAAAGTTGTCGAAAGAGAGGCTGATTTCATCATGGTCGGAAACGTTAATTTCAACCTGGAGAATGGCTATGATTACAAGACAGAAGCGACACAGAAAATTATTCCAATCAACATAGACGAATCCAATCCGTCCATTTTCAATGCTAACAACGCACCAATTTGTCTTCCGGAAATGCCTTGTCCAAGCGATGGTATTCTCAAAGCCGTCCTCTCCTGGAGCGGAAAAATATTGGACCAAGACCGAGCAAGCATAGGTAACCAATGGCAAAGTGTCAAAGTGAGATTGGGAGGAAGCGGCGCCTACACCAATGTGACGGCAAACGCATCATTCATCAATGACGATGTGAAATTCGCAGATGCCAAAGGAATATACAATTGTCACGCCGATCTAACCGCATTCTTCAACACCGCCATCAACAACAACCAAGTAGGTAGCACCACCTTTACAGTCGCCAATCTACAAAGCAGTTGCGACTCCTACACTGAAGGAGAGATCAGCACAAAATTCGGAGGTTGGACACTGACCATCATCTACCAGAAAAAGGGGAAAGAGAAGATGAACATCGCCTACTATCCACTCAGTTCATTCATGCCTGGTGGCTTGGGAGGAGAGCCAGGAGATCCCTTAGTCGAGAGCGTCGAATTGGCCAAACAATTCAATGGAGCTGGAGACATTGTGGTTGGTGTCGTTTGTGCGGGTACCTCCAAAAAAGATGACTCACCCCTGTATATCGACAAAGACGCCGGATTGATAGATGGCAAGGGAGAAAATGTAGTCAGCAGCATGGATAATGTGGTATTCCAACATACAGGTTGCTCTGATCTAACTGTCGCCGACGACACAACAACCTACTCCAAAGGCTATGACCAACTCATACAAAAGCTTGACAACCAAATAAACAACAAAGGGATAGGTAAATTTTTGGACAAGGACGGAAAGGAGTTGCATATCAAACTCAAAGGAGGTGTAGAACAACACCTGCTCACCGACGTCCTCATAGTCACAGGAGTACCCTCCACAGAGGTAGAGGCTGTCCAAACTGGTAGAGTCGTCAGTCCTTCTTGCATAGAATATGCTATAGACATCAACACTGGTAAATACATCGAGAACCTCAACAACTTCAAATTGGACATCAAACTGCCCGATTACACCACAGAAGTTTCCAACTTCTCCATGACAGGCGCCGTTTTCGAAGCATTGAGAGATGAGAAGGGATTCGCATTCGGTATCAACGCTTCCGGAACACCGACTACAAGCACCAGCAGCTATACCTACACACAAGACACCATTAACGGTTGGTTTAGGCCAGAATTCTTTACTTCACCAGGCAAAACCGCAAAAATAGAAAATTGCATAAAAAGAAAGGGAGCTGCGTTCTCCGCAGAATCACCTACCGAACAGTACATAAAACTTCAATATAATGGACTCATTCCAGAAACACTGAACGACACCACTATCATCACCATTACATTCACCGCTTGTGTGGACAGCGCCTCATACGCAGCACAGAGCGCTTTGACAGGAGGTGGTTCAGAGGTGATTTCGCAGAGTCAAGTCTCTGTCACAGGCGCCATCAGCGGAGAGGTGGCAAAATCCTATAGTAATCCCACTTCCGAATTCGAGCAAAGAGAAAGGATTCCATGTTCCGACCTATTCGGCTTCGGAAACGGAGATGGCGACATGGATCTTGGCGGTGGCGGCGGTGGCGGCGGCGGAGGTGGTGGTGGCATCAACGGCGAACCTACCAAAGTAGGAATGAACTTTAAGTTCGAATGCATCGAGATACCCGACACCATTAGAATCGACGCCTGCGAAGATGACTGCATCAAATTCGACACCATCAACAGCGTCATGCTCAGGGAGCACAACTTCGATTTGGCAGCCATCGCGAAAGAGGATAGCGCCAGATGGATGAAGGTGAAGCGAGATAGCATCATCGATCTTTGCCAACTTGCCATCAACAGACATGGGGAGCTCCGAAACGCAAACAACATACTATACAGCGACTCTTGTAACTGGTTGGATGTTAAGCGATTCTGGGAGAAGGCTCCCGCGAAACTGGATGGTTACAACAAAGATGAGTTGCTCAACTACATGCATAAGATCTGTAAAGTGGACAGCGCTTATGTGGTTGACTTCGTCTTCACAAGGGTGGACAAGATCATCAGCAATCCAATCGAGGTATCACACATCGATTATCTATTCGGTCTTCACCCAGAATGGGAACAGGACAGCTGCATCAAAGTAACCAAGAGCGATACCGTCTCTGTTTTATACGCCACCCCATACATCGGTAGGAACAAGGAATCCTTGTGCAACGACGAAATTCACATCGTCATCAACATGGAGAACATGAAGGAACCGAAAATGACGCACAACGGCAAAGAGGTGCTCAACCAAGACACCGTGCAGTTCTGCTTGGGCGCCACCATCGATACCTTCCTCATCAAAAAGAAGAAACCGACCTACAAGATTGAACTGACCAACCACAACGATAGTTACATCAAATTATTCAATGACACCGTATACAAATATGTACCGGAGATGACCACCGACGTGGCGAAAGTCGAAGTCTTCACGCTTGTGGAGAAAAATAATACGGGATGTGCGGGCGACACCTTCAAACTCTATATCGAGGTTTTGAACGTGGAGGCGTCTAAAAAACCTACCGTCCAAGAGGACACCTTCTCCTGTTTAGGAAGAATTGGAGACTCCATCTCGATCAAGATAGCCGATCTCAATGGTGTGGATGAGATGCGAAGGAAAGGTTTCGACGTGAGATGGTTGCTAAAACGCGACGCCACCATCGGAGACAGTACCCTTCAGGAGAATGTCACCGAGATCAACGTACCTATCGACTCTGTGGGTAAATTCACCTATGGTGCGCAATACTACTATTTAGGATGTAGCAGTGACGTAGACGAAGTGGAAGTAGAGGTACACGAATTGGCCGGCAAGGTCACCCAAGACAGCATCAAATTCTGTCAATATGTGGAGCCAAAAAGCATTGACATCTTAGACTACATCACCAAACCACTTGACACGGACACTCTCTATTGGTTCCCTACCAACAAAGGGTTGATCAACAACCCGACATTTGAGGAGAAAGACTCCATGTCGTTGGATCGGTTGTTAAGTCTCGCCAACTTCAACGAGTGCGGAGAGAAACAATTCATCGTCAGAGCCAAGAACATACATGGATGTTTCGGAGACACGTCTCTCATCAAGATCAATGTCCTCTGTTTCGATTCGACACGAAGCAAATTCGACAAAGAGGGAGATTCTGTCCTCTATTGCGTAGGAGATGAGGTGAAGACCATCGACCAATTCATCGTCAAAGAGCGATATCCGCTTGAAGACGGTTATGTTTGGGAATGGTTCAAGGATGTCAACTATGCACCGACCAACACGGTTAAAGGACCTACCCCTTACGCACCGGACGAGATCAGCATCTACTCCAACCAGCCATCCAACACCACCTACTATGTAACCAGAAAGGATAGCAACAACTGCGTGAGCCACCCAGCCGCCTTCAAAGTAGTGGTGGACAACGCCATCAGCGAGATGCCGCTCATCGACGACCCTCGCGCTTTGGAGTACAGGAACGACACCTTTGTCACCTTGGGCTTCTGTAAAGGCGTACAAGCCTACCCGTCCAATGTCTTGCCTTTGATACCGACATTGGAGAATTACCAACTCGAATGGTCGGAAAAAGATGGTCACGACGTGAGATGCGACACCACCGTCAAGAGGGAGTCCGACGCACACAAAAACAAATTCCAACAAATTCCAGTCAATACGGATGTGGTAAGCAAATCCTACTACTGTATCCGACAAAGCACCGTGCTGGGATGCAAAGGCCCTTGGAAAAATGTTGAGATCGTCATCAACGACTCCGTTAGGGAGATGCCCCAAGTGGAGGACATCATCCTTTGTCAAGGGAAAGACAGCGTACAGGTGAAGGATTACGTGCAGTTTAATGCAACAGAATCATTAGGCATCAACTATTTCGACAAAAACAAGAATGTCATTCCCATCACGGATTCAGCTTATGTGTTGGCAAAAGAGGCAGGCAAATTCACCAAGGTCAACAACAACAACCTTTATTATGTCTCGCTGACCAATACAAAGACACAATGTGAAGGAAAAAAGGTGGCGGTGGATGTCATCATCAACCCAAAGCCGAAATTGCCGCAGATGAACGAAGACACAACCGTATATCTCTGCGCTAACGGTGACACCGTCAACTTAGGGAAAAGAGTCGAAGCGGCAATCGACCCAAGCGACTACGACACGAGAATCGTATGGACACCTAACGATACCGTCATTACGAATGGAGACATCAGCTCCCTATACAAATTTTACCAACAAGACAGTGTCACCTTGTGCGCCGGAGATCCGATAGAGATCACCGTAAAGGTATCCAACACCATCAAGTACACTCCTTTCGGCACCAAGCGATTCTGTTACGGGGAGAGCATTTCCATCCGCGACACAGTCAACCGACTACTTCGCCACAACGACAACGTAATTGCGAAGAGCGGTTTGAAATACAATGTTTATCTCTTGAATGGTGATTCCAGAGGAATCGAGATCACACAAAATGTGAAATCAAGCAAATCCAGACACGAGAGCGACACCACCCGCTACCTCATCAATATTTATGATGAAGTGAGCGGATGCGAAAAGAGAGACACAGCCACCATCATCTTCCATGCGCTTCCCGACGCGAAAGTAGTGGAGAAGATAGAGGCTTGTCAGGATGTGGCCATCACATTACCGACACCTACCAACCAGGATTTCAACTACATATGGAAGAGAAGCGCAGGAGACAAGATCGAGGGCGTTCCTACCCTCCTCGCCCTCTCTGCAGATGAAACCATCACACTTACAGAAGAAAACAAGTTGACAGGATGTCAAGACACTTTCGAAGTAAAGGTGACCGTCTTCCCTACACCAGCCAACGCATTGGTACGCGACACCGTATTTTGTCAAAGCACTTCTTCAAAAGAGGTGAAGGCGGAGATCCGTACCTCGGATGACGCTTACAACAAGGAGACCGCCAACTTCTCGTTGTTGTGGTTTAATTCAGCAATGGAATCGGTAGAGAATCCACTCGATATGGACACCATCACAATGAACGAACTCTCCCAAGCACTGAGTTACACGGTAAGACAAAGGAATAACATCACCCAATGCTTCAGGGATACCACCATCACCGTCACATTAAAAAAGAGTCCAGTTTTGGCTATGCCAGACCTCAAGGCGGTATGCGAACCTGACACCATCTCATTCGTGCAACAGGTTAACAAATACCTCTCCGAGAATATCGCCTCCACCAATTTGGCGAATTTGACGGGTGTTCAATTCAAATACGGCAAGATCATCAACGGTTCTCTGAGCGCATTGACCAAAGAGCAAGCCGAGGAGATTACCTATACAAGTGACATCGACAGTGTATTATACACTTACACGCTCACAGATGTGGACAACGTCTGCTCGGCGAGCGACTCCGTATTCATCACGATCAACAAGAAACCGCTTGTCCCTGTCATCGAATCGGGCTTAGACACCATCTACTTCTGCCAAGACGATGCACCTATCCGCATCGGCGCTGAGGATAAGAACGAAGAGAAATATCCAACCGCCATCTACTGGGGCGATTACAAATCCACCCAAGCGAGCGACTCCCTCACAATCAGCGAGCACAAGGGCAACTATATGGCCTTCGCCAAGAATGAGGCGACGGGTTGCGTCAGCGACTTGGACACCATCCACGCCGTCATCTCCTACCCGATCGATTTCATAAAAATAGCACCTCAGCATCTCTGTTTCAGAGACTCTCTTGACCTTTACGGCATGGTGGAGAAGCAGGTTGGACAAAACAAGAAGAACAGCAAGTCCGATCTTCGATTCAACATATATAGGATGAGTGGCAACGTATCCCTCCCTACCCCTATTGTCAAGAAAGTGGGTTCCAACAAGGCCATCAACGAGAATGACACCACCCGTTACGCGATCGAAATCAAGGACTACGTCAGCGGATGCGAGTTCCACGACACGGCGACGGTCATCTTCCACGGATTACCTGTCATCGACAAGATCCAGGACATTGTCGTTTGCCAATACCAAGACACCGCTTTGCCAACACCTGACAAGGGCTATATGTATGAGTGGTTCAGGGCTTCCAACGATATGTTGATCAATGATCCGAGCCACTTTAACACCGACATCAAGGAGTATCTCTACTTGAAGGCTACTGAGCAGTTCGAGGAACACCAACTCTCTTGCTACGACTCCTTAAATGTCTATATGGATGTACAGACCATACCAACCAGTGCAGGGGTGGCCAGCGACACATTCTGCCAATTCTCAGGAGAACATTTGATCAAGGCGGAGATCAGGGAATCTCTAGACAATCCACGCAACGACCTCTCCATCCAATGGATTGACGAAGAGGGCAACACAGTTCCTAATCCAATCAACACCGACGAGGTGGAGGTGAACGGAAAGAGTCGTGCCTTGAAATACACCATCAGACAATACAACAAAATCACGGGATGTTACAAAGACACCATCGTGCCATTCGTGGTCAACAAAGGACTTGACCTTCAAATGGAGGATCTCAAAGCGGTTTGCCAACCTGAGGTTATCGATTTCAGAGGCAAGGTATTAGACTACCTCACCACCGCCAATACAAACATCTCGAATGTCGGCAATTGCGACATCACCTTCGGTAAAATCGTAAATCTAAGCGAAAGCGCCTTGACGGATGAGGAGGCCAGCAACATCGCCTATACAGAAGGAATAGACAGTATGTTGTACGTTTACCACGTGAAGGACAATGTCTGCGAATCAGCGGACTCTGTTTACGTGACCATCAACAGAAAACCGGCCACACCAGTCATCGAAGAGGGCATCGACACCATCTACTTCTGCGCCTCTAACCAAGAGATGCGATTGGTGGCTAAGCAAGAGAATGACAAGAGAAACACCAAGATTTTCTGGGGCGATTACAACTCAACCACATACGGCGATACACTCGCCATTTCTGGACACACGCCAGTAGCCAAATATACGGCATTCAGCAAAAACATTCTCTCAGGATGCACCAGCGGATTCGACACCATCATAGCCGTAGTAAAGGAGACCATCAAAGTGGAACCTATCGGTGAAGAGGGTACCATCGTGAAGTGCGAGGGAGAAATCATCGACCTCTACGAATTGGCATACAACTCATTTAAGTTCAACAAGGCGCCAAACTCCTCTATCAAGTTCTCTGCCACGGAGAATGGTTACCCTATTAGCGAAGATGAATTAAGAAACATCAGTCGTACCAGTCAAGACACCAGCCACTACCTATTCACCGTGGAGGATGATGTGACAGGATGCGACGCCACCAACCGACTGACACTAATTTACCACAAGAACCCTACCTTCGCCATAGAAGGAACTACGATCCTTTGTGAAGGAGAAAACATAGAATTGAAGGCAACGGGCGAAGAACGACCAGTCTCCTTCGCTTGGATGTTCAAGGAGAGTTCAACAGTGGTCAATACCACAGACGCATTCCTTTACAGGAACCTCACCCACGACACCACTGTCGTATTGATCGAGAAATTAAGCGGAACCCTCTGTGCCGATACAGTAAGCCAATTCATCAAGGTGAATGTGGCACCAACCCAATTGGCGGACACTGCGATCGCTATGTGTCAAGACACCGCCGCCAAGAAGAATGAACTCATCAATATGAATAGAAGCAATGATGAGATCCAAGGATACTTGATTAAATGGTACGACGACAACGACACGCCTCTTTCAGAAACAGAGTCTATCGAGGTAGATAAGCGAAATGCGGCTACATTTAAGTACCAAGTGGAGACCATCAATAAGAACACGGGTTGCGTCAGCCAACGCAGTAACGTAGTGGTCACCGTCAATCCGCAAATCACCATTGGATTGGATCATCCAGATACGATTTGTCAACCGTTCACCTACGATTTAGCTGGCAGTTTAGCGGCTACTATCAGTGGTGGAACTCGCCCAACTTATGTAAACACCACCCTCAATGGCACGGAAATCACCAACGACGACGCCATCGCGGAGAGCGGCCTATACACCGTCCACTACACGGACGACAACCAATGCGACGCTGCCAAGACGATCTCCGTCCAATTCTTCGAGCAGCCAGGCACGCCTCAATTGATTGGAGACACCATTGTTTGCCAAGGTTCTCCTACCGTAAAATTGACCGCTAAAAGAGTGGGTGCCAACAGCGTCAACCAAACATTCGAATGGAAATCCGCCGCGGAGACCACCGTCAGCGACACGCTTTTCCTCAGCACTCAAAATTATGGCAAGACACCATACACCCTACGTGCGGTGGACAAAAAGAGTCAATGTTTCAGCGAACCTATCAAATTCAATTTCGACATACGCGAAAGCATCGGATTCTCCCCTATCGGTCTGTTGGAGGGTTGCTACGGCACCACCATCGATTTAGCGGAGAAGTTAAAGGGCGCCCACAGCGGCAGCGACGAGGAGAAAACGCTCAGCTACTACTTCCTAACCGAAGCAAACAGCCTCAACGCCATCGACACACCTGAACGCATCGCCCAATCCGGACGCTATGTGGTCAAGGCAAGCGAAACGGAGTCTGGCTGCGCTAGACAAGACACCGTGGAAGTGCTCTTCCACGACTCCCTTGCGATCACCACAGAGGGAACCACCGTCATTTGCCAAGGAGAAGAGATCAACGACTTGAAGGCATTGAACGCGGATGATTATCTATGGATAAGAGCCAACGGCACCCATAGCAATGGAGCGCAGTTCCCATTTGCGACCAGCGTACAACAAAGCGAGCGATTCCAAATCATCGGAGAGAAGAAGGTTGGCTCCCTATTCTGCAAGGATAGCATCTACCTCAACATCACCGTCAACACCATTCCAGCCATCCTCCCAGACACCAACATCTTCCTTTGCCAAGACACAGCCGGCACACCTCAAAGCATCGCAAGAAGTGTCATCGCCCAGGAAAACGAAAAATTGACATTGGTATGGAGAGATGCGGCTGGCGACACACTATTCAACGGAACAGACAAGGCGACCTCTCCTATCACGGAGGAGGGCACTACCCACTATTTTGTTTCGCAAGTGAACAAGGAGACGCAGTGTACCAACAAGGCGGCTGAAGTGGTCGTGAATGTGCTTCCACAAATCAACATCCACTTTGAGGACACCACTACTTGCGTTCCGAATAGTATTAGTTTGTCCAACATCGCCTCCACCGCAGCTACGGCAGGCAAGCACACCGATGACATCACGATCATCGCTTACGATTTGATGAATAACGGCAATGCCACCGATGTCAGCGACCAAGCGGATGCGCTTACCCAAGAGGGCACCTACCGCGTACGTTACCAATACGAAAGCAACGGCGTCACCTGCCAATCGGAGAACGCGATCCAATTGCATTTCAACAAACAACCGATTCGCCCTGCCATTGCGGACCAAAACTTCTGCCAAAAGAGTGGCGATCACGAATTGGTCGGAAAGGTGAATAGCACCCACGTAAGGTTGTTGTGGGAGGATCTCTCCGTTTACCCAGCCAAGGTAGATACCAATACGGCAACAGTCAGCACGGACATCGCCACCCAAAAGATGTTCCTCATCCGTCAGATCCAAGATTTGAGCGGTTGTGTCAGTGAGGCCGACACCGCAATGATCACCATCTACCCTGCCATCGAATCAATCGACAAGGATACAGCCATCTGTTTCGGCGAGGCGGTCGATTTGAACCAATTCGCGAAGGGCAGTTATTTGGGAGGAACGCCTAAATACTCCGTCTCATTCAAGAATGCGGACGGACAAAATTTCACAGCAGACCACGTGACGAAGAGCAACACCTACTTCGCATTCTATGCGGATAGCGCAAATGTTTGCCGCGATACCGCCACCTTTAAGATTGAGGTGGACCAACCTATTGAATTGTCGATCGAGGGAACAGGTTTCGCCTGCACCGACCAAACCGTCACATTAAGCGTATCAGGAGCGGAACAATACGAATGGAGCAACGGAGAGAAGGGCGATCAGATCAGTGTCACCTCGGAAGAATCCGCAATCAAGCAATATACCGTAGAGGGACGTCGTCTATTCCACGATATATATTGCGCAAAGGACACTACCGTCTCTGTCGAATTCCGCAACGCAGTCACGCCAAGAGTTCTCACCTTCGACACCTGCGCGGGCAACCCTGTCACCATCCAGGATGTCATCTTAAAAAATCAAGTTGCCGAGACGGTCGATACCATTTGGAACCGCACCGACGATATCCGTTACAGCAATCTGCAACAGAACCTTGGCAAAACTGGTTCTTATGAAATTGCGGTCCACAATGATGAAGGTTGCCACGCACACCACACATTGGCCGTGAAGATGCATCAAGTGGATAATTTGAA
Source organism: Paludibacteraceae bacterium (assembly GCA_024401555.1). Lineage (GTDB taxonomy): Bacteria > Bacteroidota > Bacteroidia > Bacteroidales > Paludibacteraceae > UBA1181. The sequence continues at coordinate 31,098 of JAKSKV010000012.1, read as the reverse complement.
AGTGGATCGACAAGCGAGCACCTATTGCTACGGTAGCCTCGCCAACTTCTCCGTTTCCGGCGAAAACGCCAGATCATTCGAGTGGAACAACCTCAACGACGGAACAATCAAGGAGGGCGCGCGATACGACGAACCTATCACTGGGAACACAGACTTTATGCTAATCGCCACAGAGAAGGAGTTGGGCTGTCAAGATACCGTTCGTTTCTCGGTAGAGGCCTATCCAAAGAAAAACATCATCATCACCGGTAATCCGAACAGTTGCCGCGACTCCATCATCACACTCAGTGTGGAGAGCGCTTTGACCGATATCCAATGGAATTTCGGCGATAGCATCGTCAAGGAGCGAACCATCCATTTCGTGGCGGAAGAGAGCAAGAAGCTTCTCGTATCCGGCATTGATGAAAACGGATGTCCTACGGAAGAATCCATCCTAACCGATGTCGTATATTTGGACGATCCTACCATCCTATTCGATTTAATCGAGGATTCGGAATACGCACTAAGCGACGATGTGAACGAAATCGAATTGCGGGAATCTAATATTCAAAGCGGAAGCGAGAAGATCACCTACACTTGGAACTTCGGTGACGGTCGTTCTTGGAAAGAGGTGGGCAGCAACTACGTGACTCACTCCTACAACGACACCATCATCCGTAGCCGAAGGGATATTCCTGTCAACTTAGTCGTCGAGCACGAATACGGTTGCAAGAAGAGCGCCAACACCATCTTGAAGATCGATCCATTCATCTTTGTTCCAAACACAATGATCGCGGATGGAGAATATGTCTTTATGGAGAATTACGATCTTCAGATCTTCGACAGAGTCGGCACTTTGATCTATCAAGGACGCGGATGGGACGGCACCTACAAGGGTATGCCAGCATCGGAAGACACCTATTTCTACGCCCTCACCTACTACGAAAAGGGCGAGAAAATCATTAAAACAGGATTTATTACACTTGTTAGACCATGAAAATGAAAAAGAGAATCATACATACCATCGCCATGATGGCCATGGCCACAACGATGTTCGCACAAGAGGTTCCCTTCTTCACGAACAAACAGTTGCAATATAGTTTCTTCAACCCCGGATACATTCCAGAACTGCAATACGCCACCATACAAACCGGAGGAAGATTACAGTGGACCCACTTGGAGGGAATGCCCAAAGATCTATTTTTCTCGGCCAAATACTTTTTCGTAGGCGCCCACTCCCAAGTCGGCGTCAACGTATTGGCAGACAAAATCGGCTATCAAAGAGTCGTGAACCCCAAGGTGGACTATGCCTTTTGTGTCCCAATCGGTGACGACTCCTACCTCAACATGGGTGTGGCAGCCGGCATGATCAGCAAAAGTTACGATGCCAATGCAATTGTCAACGACGACAAACACGACAACCAAAACATCGCGATGATCGTGGAGGATCTTGAGCATGGAAACGCAGCCGACATCGACGCTGGCTTCGAAATCCTCATCCAGAACTTCGAGTTTGGCGCAGCAGGTATGCACCTTTTGAAGGGAACCGACAATGTCAGTATGAACCGAACTTTCTACGGGTTCATGAACTATAACCTCCAGACCTCCGAGTGGTGGAGGTTGGCTCCCGCTTACGCCTTTTACTACTTTGACGGTGACCGGAAGACCAACTCAAAAGATGTGATGAAACACCAATTATCGTTGTACTACTACTACGTAAATGAGTACGACAACCACCCAGCCGATCTCTTTTATGTGGGAGCCACCTACAAAATTCCAGACGAGGTGGGTTTCATCGCCGGCTTCTCTTATGGGCCTTTCAGCATCTACTACTCCTACGATTACATATTCGCCAACCTCAGACACGGCAGTTTCGGCACGCATGAGTTAGGACTTGAATTCAAAATCAGGACCAAAGGCAAAGGCTGTTTCGCCAACTATGGTAGAAGCAAAAAGAAATACACACGATATTACAGAAATTAATGTCGAGAGGAAAGGAGAAGCGAAAAGCCTCTCCTTTCTTTGTTAACCGACATTCTGTTTGATTTCGTAAAATACTTTTCCGACAATTTCATTCAAAAAAATCTACCCATTTTTAGTTTCTTTTACATAAATTAGACTATATTTGCAGAAAGTTGTGAAAAGAAAAGTAGGCAAATAATTATCAAAACATAAAAACATTTAAAATGAAAAAACTTTTCGTATTCGTATGCGCTGCTTTGGCATCATTGTCAGTAGCTGCACAAACAGAAGACAAGCCATGGAGCGTAGGTCTTTATGGTGGTAAAGTTGAGGCTGCCAACGATTGGGGCTCACATTTCTTCCACCCAGCAAGCGACTTCTTCGGATCTGCATCTCTTAGTTTCGAGCGTTATTTGAACGAGAGATTCGACGTTGGAGTTCACGGGTTGTGGGGTCGTTACGGTATCAAGGGTGGTGACATCATTCCTACCGACGGTGTTTTCAAATCTAATATGATTTACGCTGACGTTCACGGAAAATTCAAGTTCGTGAAGGACGAGGAGAAGCTTCTTCACCCATTTGCATTCATCTCTTTGGGTGTAAGATCAATCAAGGGTTACGATAGAGATAACATCAAGTTCGAGACAACAGCAGAGAACAACAAGGCCGTTAACTTCGTATTGGGTGGAGGTCTTGGTTGCGATTTGCGCGTAACTGAGGCATTCGCTATCCGTTACTTCGCAACTTACGGTTACCCATTCATCAACGCGGATAGAGTTGATAACAGAGAGTGCGGTAAGTTCAACGACCAACACTTGTTGCACAACCTAGGTTTCGTATTTAGCTTCGCTACTAACAACGATAAGGATGGCGACGGTGTACCTAACAAATTGGATCAATGTCCAGACACTCCTGCAGGCGTTCAAGTTGACGAGAAGGGTTGTCCACTTGATACAGACAAGGATGGTGTACCTGATTACTTGGATAAGTGTCCTGGTACTCCTGCAGGTGTTCAAGTTGACTCTTTGGGTTGTCCTATCGATACTGACGGCGACGGTGTTGCTGACTACTTGGATGAGTGTGAAGACACTCCAGCTGAGGCAAGAGGTATGGTTGACGAGAAGGGTTGTCCATTGGATTCTGATGGTGACGGTGTAGCTGACTACTTGGATCAATGTCCTGGTACTCCTTCTGCCGCTAAGGGATTCGTTGACGAGAAGGGTTGCCCTATCGATACTGACGGTGACGGTGTTTACGACTTCGAGGATGTATGTCCTAAGGAGCCAGGCGTAAAAGCTAACAATGGTTGCCCAGAGATCAAAGAGTCTGTTAAGAAGGTATTCGAGAGAGCTTTGAACGGTATCGAGTTCGAGACTGGTTCCGCTAAGATCAAGAAGGTTTCTAACAAGATTTTGGATGACGTTGTAGCTATCATGAAGGAGAACCCTTCATACAAGCTCTCTATCAACGGTCACACTGACAATGTTGGTAAGGCAGACAAGAACCAAAAACTTTCTGAGGACCGTGCAGCTTCTGTAAAGGCATACTTGGAGAACAAGGGTGTTGAGTCAAGCCGCTTGACTTCTGCAGGTTTCGGTCAAAGCCAACCAGTTGCAGACAACAAGACTGCTAAGGGCCGTGCTAAGAACAGACGTGTTGAGTTCAAGGTAAGATTCGAGAAATAATTTTAATTCCCGATAAACCGAAAAGGCGTACATTTCTAATGTACGCCTTTTTTTTGTTTAAAACTAAAAAGCACCGACAATTCCATTGTGTGAATTTAACTTTCCTCAATTTATCAACAGGTTTTCAAATAGGTTTTCAACAATTTATTAACTATATTCGTAATAAAGGGATTTGAAACAATACAGGGAAACAAAGTATTATAGTTATTCAATAGACGAAAGCCCAAGGAGGCCATTTTTTTAACGATTAATGTCAAAGGAGGAGAGTGTATGGGAAATTCAGCAATTACTTCAACAGCCGTCGCGCTGGCTCTGCTATCGGGAATAGCAGCTACCACTTATGCGGAGACGAATACTCCAGCCAACAATATAGAAGATATAGAGACCTCCCACAATTGGAGCAAAGGTCGCATAGTCAAAAAAGCGAATTGCACCGAAGCGGGTATTCTTCTGTACGTCTGTCTTGACGATAACTGCGAAGCCACCAAAGAGGAGAGCGTCGCAGCGCTCGGACACGACTTCTACTTGGAATTCATCACCGACACCTACCCCTCTTGCACAGAAGCCGGTTCAAAATCAAAACATTGCACCCGTTGCGAAGCACACGACGAAACAACAGAAATTCCAGCCACTGGCCATAAATGGGACGATGGAGACACCCTCCAACACGCCAACTGCATCTCCACCGGAGAGTTGGAGCACCACTGCCGCACAACGGGATGCAAAGCTACCCTTAAAGAGTTGATTCCCGCCACCGGACACAACTGGGACGAGGGCGTCATCACTACCAACGCCTCCTGTACCGAGAAGGGAATAAAAAAATACACCTGCTTGAATCCAGGATGTAATGGTCGCAAGCACGAATCCGTTCGTGAGATCGGACACCGTTTCAACCCTGAGTTCACAATGGACTTGGAGCCCACCTGTGAGAAATCAGGCAAGAAATCACAGCACTGCATCGTCTGCGACGAACGCATCAACATCACCGTAGTTCCCGCCACCGGACACGCCTGGGGAGAGCCGGTTGTCAAGCAAGAGATCTCTTGCACACAAAAAGAGATCAGCGTCATCTCTTGTCAACACGAGCATTGCGGCAAACAAATCATACAAGAGAGAGAGGCGCTTGGACATAACTTTGCGGCAGAATACACGACCGACTTTGCGGCAACCTGCGCCCATGAGGGAAGCAAATCAAGACACTGCACACGCTGCGATGCCCATGCGGAGAGCATCACCGTCCCTGCCATTCCCCACATCAGCGGAGACACAATCATCGAAAGGATGATCACACCTGGCTGCCACAGCAAGGGCCAATACGACGAGGTCACCTATTGCACCGTATGCAAACAAGAGACCTACAGAATGACCATCGAAATTCCCGCCAAGGAACATCAATGGGACGAGGGAAGTTATGTCATCTACCCTACCGTCTCCAACAAAGGGAAAATTGTCTATACTTGCACAGAGTGTAGACTCACCAGACACGAAATCATTGATAAGTTACACGAAAAGATCACCCTCTCCAAAAACAACAAAGGGGAACCACTCAGAGTAGCCAAAGATGGTTTCTGCCCCGGTGGGGAATACTTTATCGGCTACGCTGTCGCCTCAGGTTCTCCAATCGAATACGCACTCACCTTCAACGAGAACGCGCAAGAGGCAGGATTCTCCGACAGGGATTGGACCAGCACACCAGACGACGCTAAAATCGCCATTGAAGTACCCGAAGCGTGTGCGGCAGGAATCTATCTCGGCACAATCATATTCCGAGACGAGACAGGCGAAGAGAGCGTTCCGTACCAGTTCTCCTTTAAGGTCAACTTGCCGTCCTCATTGACAGTAGCCATTTTCAAGGATGTGGTAAGCTTGGATAATCGAGGCAACCACTTCAAGAGCTACCAGTGGTATCACAACGGAGAGATGATAGAGGGCGCCATCAAACCCTATTTCCAAGAGAAGGGAGGACTAACCGGTAATTATTACGTCAAAGTAAACATCGGCACCCCACAAGAGATGAGGACATGCGTGAAAGAGGATTGGGAGTCGGCAGAAGTATCGCTTACGGAGATCACGGTCACACCTAACCCTATGGAGGAGGAGGCCACCCTACAATTGAACCATTTCGAAGAGGGTTCCCACCAATTCGTCATCGTCAACGAAGCAGGCACCATTATGGAGAGAGGCAGCTTCTTCGGCAATCAATACACCTTGAAATGCAGTCACTACGCTCCTGGCAGGTACATCATCAATGTGGACGGCACGAGTTTGAAGGTAATTAAAAAGTAAACCACCCTTTCAATGTCAATGTCATGAATAAGAAAATCATAATAGCGGCACTATTGGGCATCTCGCTCCATACGCACGCCTCTGAACAGGGGTATACCATTGGTGCACCCCACTCCATCGGCATCTACTTCGGTGGAGGCGCACATACCAACCTCTATGCGACAGATGGGGGTGAACGTCAGAAGGGAGCCGGTGGCCTATTTGAGATACGCTACCAATTCATTCCGAAGAACTGGGGACTAGGAATCGGAATCCAAGCCGCTTCCTACCATGGAAGTATAGTTGTAAACCACGGATACACACAGGAGTTTTTCCACCAAGACAACAACCTAACCTATACGCTCAACACCCGATTCAAGAATTGGAAAGAGCGACAAGACATTTTATGCGTAGAGATGCCCATCCTACTCCAATACAGGAAGGCCTTTTCAGAAAAATGGGGAATTAGCTGGGGATTGGGTGCGTTATTCTCTCTTCCAATCAAGGGACACTACCAAACAACTGGTGGAGAGTTCGCCACCACGGGCTACTTTGAATCCACCAACATCGAATATGAGGATTTGCTCAACCACGGGTTCCGCACCGACAGGAGCAACCAATCAGAATCAATAGACAATCTCAAAAAGAACATTGGCGCAATGTTTGAGTTGGGATTCAACAGGGCCATGGGTAGAGCGAGTTCGTTTTATTTGGGCTTCTACCTTCACTATGGATTCACCAATAGTATAGAACCGAAGTCTAACCATTTAATGGAGGAACAGGTTTACCAGGGAGCCTATGGCAGCAATCTGACAGAGAAGATTCATCCATTCAAGACAGGAGTGAAGTTGGGTTTCCAATTTGGAGCCAAGGAAGAGAAGCAAGAGGGGGAAGAGAAAACCTCTGGGAAATCCGAGCAAACACAGATGCCAGAGGTTACTAAATAACTATTACCTACCGAAGATTTCCCACCACGAGCTACTCTTCTTTTGCCTCATCGAGAGTTTATAGGCAAATACCTCATCCATTAAAGTGACAGGATCATCCTTCGAGAAGGTCTCGAACTGGAGGAATCCACCCACCAAGTCATCCGACATCTTTTTCTCCGGATGCCAACCCCTTCCAATATAGAAAAAAGCTTGGTACTTACCATTGTCAACGGTAAAGGTGTAAGTGCTATCCGCCTTGATATAGGCGTGGGAAACCACCTCGCCATGCTCATCATTCTTACGCAAGACAGTCACCACATCAAAGGAGATAGGCGCCTTGACGATAATATCCGAGTTGGAGTCCTTACGATATTTGTGAGGTTTTCCGAAATGCTTTTCATAAGGCATAGAACCATTATCCAACGAATTTTTACCATACTTCTCCCAATCGCTTTGCCATTGGATGATACTATCCCGCAAACGATTCGCTTCCGACGTATATTTATCATGCGGGAAGGCGAAAAGGAACTCATCGTATGCTTCGAGCGTATTTTTCTCCCTACGATACGAGAAATAAGCATCCTCCAACTGTGACTTTCGTTGGTCCAAGCCTGGCCAATAGCCACTCTCTGGATACTTTTCCCTAAATGAGACATATCCACCCACCGTGTTTTTATTGATAGCCGAAAGGTAATCAACCGTTTCCGGACAACAGAAATAGAATATACCACAGGCCAAAAGCAAAAGGATAGTAGCGGCTGCGGCAATCTTCGTGATATTTTGATTATTCATAACTGACTATTTTTTGAGAATAGCGGTAATCGCATTGTAGATGCCCTCAGCATCCATACCGTATAGATGATACAACTCCTCCTGCGTACCATGCGTCGCGAAGAGATTCGGGATGCCGATGCGTTTCACCTTCACCGAATATTCGTGGTCGGCGAAATATTCCAAGACGGCGGAACCAAAACCACCGTTGACCACACCATCCTCCACCGTAATCACATGTTGATAGCGGGATGCCACCTCATCCAACAAGGCTTCGTCCAAAGGTTTGAGGAAAAGCATATTGTAGAGAGAAACACTCATTCCCTCTGCCTCCGCACGCTCCACAGCTTTTTTTGCGGCAAAGCCCAATGGACCGAGCGACAGAATCGCCAAAGAGGAATCTCCCTTTTTCAAACAGACACCCTTACCGACAGGCATCTCCCGCATCTCTCCATGCCAATCCAACAAGACACCCTTTCCTCTTGGATAACGTATCATAAATGGTCCATGACCAGGCTGAGAGGCCGTAAACATCAGATTTCTAAGTTCCACCACATTCATCGGAGAAGCGATGGTAAGGTTTGGCACACAACGGAATGCGGCCAAGTCAAAAGCTCCATGGTGAGTGGCACCATCCGACCCCACCAAACCCGCACGATCCAAACACATCACCATATCCAAATTCTGCAATGCGACATCATGGATGACATTGTCATACGCACGTTGCATAAAAGAGGAATAAATATTACAGAAAGGCATCAAACCACCCTTCGCCAAACCAGCGGAGAAGGTCACTGCATGTCCCTCCGCAATACCTACGTCAAACACCCGTTCAGGCATCTCATGCATCAAGAAAGACATAGAACAACCCGAAGGCATGGCGGGCGTTACACCCACAACCTTATCATTCATCTTCGCCAAATCCACCAAAGTGTGTCCAAAGACATCCTGGAAGAGAGGCGGCGTATCCTTGGTGATAGGAGGTATAACCCTCTCGCCGGACTCTTTATTGAACTTACCAGGCGCATGCCAAATCGAGGCGGCCTCCTCGGCAGGTTTGAAACCTTTTCCTTTTTTCGTTTTAATATGCAACACCTTCGGACCTTTATAGTCCTTGATCGAACGGAGAATCTTTACCAGATTGATGACATCGTGGCCATCCACAGGGCCGAAATACCGGAGATTCAACACTTCGAAAAGGTTATGTTCATTAGCAATGGCTGCCTTCAATGAGTTGTGAAGACGAATATGGTTACCCTTTTGATCATCGCTTAACCACCCTGTCTTCTTCATCAATCGATAGAGGCGGTAGCGCCACTTGTTATAGGTTTCGGAGGTGGTTAGGCGAACCAAATATTCACTCATACCACCTACAGGATCATCGATCGCCATATGGTTGTCATTCAGGACAACCAAGAGATTATTGGGATAGAAAGAGGCGTTGTTCAACCCCTCAAAAGCCAAACCGCCCGACATGGCGGCATCACCGATCACTGCGACCGTATGCGCCCCATCCTTCTTCAATCGGTCATCGGCGATGGATATTCCCAAAGCGGCAGAAATGGAGTTGGAGGCATGTCCCGCAACAAAGGAGTCATACTCGCTCTCGGCAGGGTTAGGGAATCCACTGATTCCTCCGAACTGGCGATTGGTATGGAAAAGTTTCCTGCGTCCCGTCAAAATCTTATGGCCATAGGCTTGATGCCCCACGTCCCAAACCAAACTATCCGTTGGCATATCATATACATAATGAATCGCCACCGTCAGTTCCACCACACCAAGACTGGATGCCAAGTGGCCTGGATTGTGAGATAATTCATCAATGATGAAACGACGCAGTTCATCGCACAATTGAGGCAACTGAGACTCTTCCAATTTCTTCAAATCGGAGGGATATTCAATGCTATTTAATAAAGATTCCAAATCACCTAACTATTAAAAAACTCATACATTTTGCCAATTACAAAATTAAGAATAAAATTCCAATATATACATAGGAAAAACACAACTTGGGGAGACAAAATGCCACAAGAAAGAGCGTTTGAACGCTAATAAAATAGACGAATTAGAATTCACAAGGAATCTCCACGATTACCACACGGTGCGTGATAGGATGAACGAACTCAATTTTTCGAGCTTGCAAATAGAGGCGGTCCGACTTTGTACCATACAATTCATCTCCTACAATAGGCGCATTCAGTCCTAAGACATGAGCGGCATGCAGACGCAACTGATGGGTACGGCCTGTCTTGGGATAGAAGAACACCTTCGTCCGATCTCCTCTTCGCTCCACCACTTCATAGTGCGTCTCCGCATACTTTCCATACTTTTCACTGACCATTTGGCAAGGACGATGCTCCACATCAGGGCAAATCGGCAGAACAATATCACCCTCATCTTGGGGCAACACACCCTCCAACCAGGCCACATACTCTTTTTTTATCGTATGGTTTTCGAACTGCTTTTGAAGGGCGCAATGCACCTCCTTCGTCTTTGCAACCATCAGCAACCCTGAAGTGGCCATATCCAAGCGATGAACTACCATAGGCCCTGTCGCCTCCGGATAGCGCTCCCTAACGAATGATAATACAGATGGGGCGGAACTCTTACCCGGCACGGAGAGTACCCCATGAGGTTTACGAAGAATCAACAAAGAGGCATCCTCCCACACGATTTCCAAATCCAACGATACGGGGGTGTTGATAAGCGGAGAGGGCTCCACATCCAATCCTTGCAACATAAACTGAAGAATCGGTTCACATTTGGATTTACATGCCGGGTAATAATGGCCATGGACCCGCACAATTGATTTAGGAGATTCGCCCCACCAAAACTCGGCCATACAGAGTGGTTGATAACAATGAAGGTAGGCGTACTGCAACAGTTTCGGAGCGGCGCACTCTCCCGCCCCACTTGGGGGCACAGGCAACGTGGCCCGACGGAATATTCCGCATAAGGTATCCTTGTCACCCTCCGCATTGTAGAATACAAATTGGTCGAAAAGTCTATTCTGCAACTGAGCGGATCGACTCTTTCGTTCCTGTTTCAAAGCCGCGATTCGCTGTTCATACACCTCTAAATCACGACGTAAAGTTTCAAGTTTCGATTCTTCCGCTTGTCGCTCTCTTTTGTACTCTGCCTTCATGAACTGACTTTCACGAATCAAAGCGGCCTCCTCTTCCGTGGAGACTCCTTCACTTCTCATGTGGTCTCGCTTCGCCTTGGCCTCCTCCAGTCGTTGTTTCCAAGAGAGAGTCAATTGTTCGCAGAACGACTTTTGTGTCTCTATAGATCGGCACAATCGCAAATAGGTTTCCGATTGAAGGATCGACTCCACCTCCTGATTAATGGTTGAAATGGCACGCTCCTCCTCCCTAAAAAAACCACCCGGTTGGGAGAGATCATAAACAGGAGGAACAAAATAGGAATGCTGATAACTGCCTGCTATCTGTCCAGAAAAGGCGGCGAAAAAACCAATGTCGCCACGTTGGTTTCGCGCAACCAAGACACCGAACATTTTTCCCAACGACAACTCCTTGTGCCATGCGGATTGAGCGGTGATGTAACGCAAAACCTCATCAGTTGCCATGACAGACAACTGATGAGGTTCATAACTGAAAGGGAAAGTGAACTGCTTAGGCAACGCTATTCCCTCAATGCTTTTTTGAAAATGATGAAAGAACTTAGCAGATTCGTCACCCATCTCCTTCATCACGTTTCTATTACTGTCTAATCAAAGTAAAGTGACCCTTGAACTGTCTGTCGATCTCCTCGATGTCGATCACATACCAGTAGTCGGTCGAAGGCAATGGATTGCCGTTGTAGGTTCCGTCCCATCCCTCGGCTTGTGCGCCTGGGAACTGAGCAACCACCTTACCGAAACGGTCGTAGATGGTCACCAACGCATTCGGATAGACATCAACCAACTCCTTGACTACCCATCCGTCGTTCCTTCCGTCGCCGTTTGGAGAGAAGTACTCTGGGATGAAGATCTTCGGAGCCTCGATCTCGAACTCCAACTCGCCGCGGCATCCGTTCACGTCAACAACGTGCGCGATGTGCTTCGTGAAGCTCAAGTCGCGGAGGATAGGATCCTCTGACTTCAACGACTCGGTGTTGTCCACCCAGTAGCTGAACGGTGATTCGCCCGTGCCGTCCTTCAGGATGGTCTCGCGCTCCCTGATGTCGACGGAGTCCATAGCGACGATCACCGGATTGCTCTTCACCGTCAACACGAACTCGTCTTCCGCCTTACATACGCCCCTCTCCATGGAGAGCTTGTAGGTGGTGGTCGCCTTCGGTGAGACTACCATGGACGCGCTGTTGCTGACTGGCTCGTCGTCTACGCTCCACTTATAGACCGACGCGGAGTAGCTTGACGCGTCGATGCGGCTATTGAAGGTCTCGCAGATCACCTTGTCGCCAAGGATCTCGCCCGTGAGAGGCTCGTCGACGTAGATGTACGCCGTCATCGTCTCGCTTCCGTTACAGAAGCTGTTCGTCGCCACGAACTTGTAGCCGTATTGGTATTGGTGCGCCGTTCCGCCCCTGTACTCCGGTTGAACCGTGATCGCCGGTGAATCGAGGTCGCCGGAGACGATGGTCTCGTCGGCCACCCAGCGGACGGTCGTTCCGTCCGGCGTGATGTCGGTCAACTCGATGTCGGCCGTCTCGCCGGCGCAGATGGTGACTGGATCCGGTATGGTGACCTTGATGGCCGGGATAACCTCAAGCACCTCGGTCGCGACGGTATCCTGCTCGCCGTAGTGGAACTTGATCTCGTAGGTGGCCAAGTTCTTCGGTGAGACCGTCAGCTTGAGCATGTCGCCGTCGCGGATGATCGACGAGGTCAAGTCCTCGGTCACGCCGCCGCTCGTCACGCTGACAGTGAGGGAGCGCTCCCAATCCTCGTGGCGCATCTTGCCCGTGCCTGTGGTGTCTATCACGAGTACGGCGCTCAAGCCCGTACAGATCGTATCCTTCAATGTGGTCTTCAACGTCAGCTTGGCGTCTACCTTGACGTCAACCGTCGCCTTCGCGTCGCAGTGGTCCTCCGCCTTCATCACAACGTTGTAGTAGTGGTCGGCTACCACGTTGCTGAGGACGAGCGGGTTAGTGCTCTCCTTCTCGCCGTTGGTGCCCTTCCAGTCGTACTCGACGCCCGATCCGCCGGCTGGTACCGTCACATCCAACTTGATGCTTGGGTTCGAGTTGCGAGGTACGATCGTGTCGATCTTCTCCGTGGCAACGATGTATGGCATCGCAACAAGGCTGTCAACGTTCGTCTTCGAGGTACATCCCCTGTTGGTCATCACGACGCTGTAGCGTCCGTTATGCTTGGTGGCCACCTTGTCGATCGTGAGCTCCGTCTTGCCGTTGTCCAACGACACGCCGCCGCCCGTGGTGATCTCCTCGCCGTTGCGGTACCACTTGAAGTCAGGCTTCTCCGACTTAGGCGACTCGCTCTTGACGATCGTGTTGAACTTCTCGCCCTCGCAGAGCTTGATGTCCTTCATGCTCACCGCCGTCACGCTGATCGGACGGTTGTGGATCGTGATCGTCACGCTCGTTGGACAGCCGTTGGTGAACTCCAGACGGTAGGTCTTGTCTTCCGAATCCCTGTTCTCCGGCAAATTCAGGTCGGCGCCCTCGCCCACCTTCTTCGTTCCGTCGTACCACACGTAGTCGCTGATGGCCTTGCCGTCCTCGTCAACGTACGCCGCGGTCACGGTCAACGGACCGCCGCAGCTGTAGAACTCGTTGAACTTCGTATCCTTGAACTCGTTATCCTCCTCGGCGTTGCCCTCCTCCGTGACGGTCATCGTTCCCTTCACAGGACCCTCGCCCAAGGTCACCTTCATCGTGTCGGCCTCGAACGAGCACTCGCCCGCAGTGACCTTCAACGAGTACTTGAACTCCTGGCCGTAGTCGGCGTTCGCGAACTTCTTGGTCGTGAATGTGGCGGAGGTGCTGATGCCTCCGTTCGGATCTGACTCGGTGAGTCCGTTCCAGGTGTACTTCACGTCGCCCTTGGTGTTGGTCTTCACGTTGACCGTGAAGGTGGCGTCCATGTTAGGGCAGGTCGTCACGTTCTCCACCTCCACGCGGAGCGTGTCTATCGTCACCGGAATCTCGGTTGCATCGGAGACGCAGGTCGCGTCGTTGGCCTTGGCTGTCACGGAGAAGCTCTTTACCACCTGGTACTCGCCGCTCTCCTCGACCTTCGTGCTGCCAAGCTCCTCGCTGAGCGTGGCGTCCTTGTAGTACTTGGTCTCGTAGCTGAGGCTCGCCACCTCGTTGCTCAAGGAGACGCTCTTGCTGATGTCCACCTTGGCTGGCTTACATACGGTCTTCAGCTCGCTCTTGTCTATCTCGATCCTTGGCTGGTCGTATACGACTACCTTGATCTCCGTCTTGTTACTCTCGGCGCCCTCCTTGCCGTCAACCATCTCCGTCTGGGTGACGTAGTAGTAGTACTCGCTTCTGCCGTTCTCGCCGGCGCGCATGCTCGTCGTCGGATTAGGGCCCTCGTCGCCGCTGATCTTCAGGTCGGTGTAGTCGTTCTTCTCTCCGTTGCCGTACCACTTCAACACATAGGTGGCGGTCGGCTTGATGCTCATGTCCGGCTTCGTGGTCAGCTTGCCTGCCTCGTCGCCGCGGCAATAGACGTAGTCGGTGATCAACGGTTTCGGCGCGTCGCTGATGATGACGTTGACTGGAGTGCCCTTGCTGAGGCATCCGTCGATCTCCTGCTTCACGCAGTAGGTGCGCTCCTGGTCGATGCCGGCCGCGCCGTCTACATCCACCTTCGGTGTCGGAGCGGTCTTGCCGTTGCCGATCATATCCTCACAGTTCGCCTCGTACCACAACAGGTTCATGCTCCTGTCGTAGCCGCTGATCACGCCGTTCTCGCTCTGTTCCATCAGGTTCTTGTCGAAGTTGCCGTTCTTGTCGGCATCCGCCCTCATGTAGGTAACCTGACTCGTCTCCAACTCAGGAACGTAGGTCACCTCGACATTCCACGTCAACACATCGCCCTTACATACATCCTGGTTCTTGTTGTTGATCGTGTAGCTTTGGTACACGCTGTACTCGTAGGTCGTCGTCTTATCCACCTTGGTCTTCACCGCCGTGAACTCGTCCGTCTCTTCGCCTCCGTCCAACGTCCAATGGAGTTGGTCGGCGTAGTAGAACTTGTCTTGATCCTTTCTGAGCTTAGCCTTCAAATCAACAGGCTCGTCGCCCGCGCAGTAGTGGTAGGTGTTGCCTGTCGTGTCTGGCACGTCAACGCCGATCACGGTCACCTTCACCTCCTTCATCTTACTCTCCGGATATGGCGACTTGGTGCTGCGTTGTGTGACATAGTACTTCAACTCCGCCGGCTTGTCGGTCTTCACCGTGAATGGCTCGGTGGATCCCGTGCCGTCCGGCTTGCCATCCTTCTCGTACCAGCGCAACTCGTAGATGTCGTCGGTCGTATTGACGATATCTTTCAAATCAACATCCGATCCCACGCAGACGATCGTATCGATCGCCAATGGTAGTGGTGAGGAGCTAACAGTAACGTGTACCTTAATGGCAGGACCCGCACAACCGTCCTCATTCACCTGACGGACGAAGAAGTAGTAGGTCGCATCCTCAGTTCTAGGAACGAATGGTTCATCGCTGCTCCATCCCGATGTAGGTTCAACCTCGGCGTCAGCGGTAGTTTTCACCCACTCTAAAGTCATATCATCTTCCGCAATGGCGGCTTTCGCCACAGAGACAGGATCTGCCTCCACCACAAAATCCAAAGATGGATTGGCAGCTGTCGGAGCATCAGGAATGGTCTTCAAAATAAATTGATATGCATTATCCGTAGTTGCGCAATAACCTGTAGCGGTACCCGACAACAGGGCAATCTTCTTCTCCTTAGGATCCTCTCCCAAAGACAAGAACTCGCTATCATAAACAAACTCATCACCATCGTAATCCTCTCCATCGTAGGTCCATACAAAAGAGGCGGTGGCAGGTTTCTTGTCAGTAATGGAGAATGTTGTCTTACCACACTCCTCGACCTTGTCATAATCGAACTTCACGCCTGGCTTCACATCCACCACATACTTGCGTCTTCCTTGACAACCAGAGGCGGACAATCCGTAGAAGTAATAGGTCTCCACCTCGTCCACCTTATCCTCCGTGGCACCCTTCAAGAAGGACAATGTCCAATTGTTCTCATCATCCGATGGACTGTAACCATCCACAACCGTAGTTCCATCCTCCTCGGTCCACCACCAACTGTTGAGTTCAGCAGCTACTGCTGGCGCCTTCAAATCCACCTTGTCGTCCTGACAAGCGGCAGTGTTAAAGGTCGCTCCGAAATCCAAATCTCCTGCACGAGTAATGGTGAACGGTTCCGTAATGGAGTAGTTACGGCAGTTATCCTCGAAGTCCGCACCATTCGGTTGAGCAAGAAAATCGCTCAAAACATCCGGAGTCGCTACAATCACCCTAAACTGCATGACATCCTCGGCATAGTCACCCGTATTGATCACATACTTGCTATCCGCCTCAAGGCCGGAGATATTCTTCCAATTCTTGCCCTTATCTCCACTATACTGGAACAAATACTTCTGGTTTTTACCGAAGAAATCGTTCAACAAAGTACTGGTCGGACACTCAATAGTAAAGTCCATATCAGAGCAGATGGTGGAATCCTTCGCAAAGGTGTTGATATCGGAGTAAGCCTCCAATGAAGGAGGAGAGCAAACCATGAACTTGATGTCATCAATGATCAAGTCATTACCATTCCTCCAGTAAGAATCATTGCTGGTGGAGTGCGAACCATTGGTACTCAACACCTGAAGTTTCACATTTTTCGTACCTGTACCGTCCAACAAGAAGCTTCCCTTGATACCATACCAGCCCTTGCCTTGAACAGCCTCCACATCCTTCTCTTGGGCCAAAAGTTCTCCTGTCTCCGCATCAACGATGTTCACCGTCACAATAGGGTTCGTGGAGGTTCCTCCACTCAAGTTGGCGATCCATGTCTCGTAAAAGACCGTCTTACCTGTACATACATTCGGGAACTCCGCCTCGAAGACAACACCCGTAAAGAAGTAATCGACATTGATGAAGAGCGCACCACCATTCTTTTCTCCGGTAATAAGCGAAGTGTGGTCTGTTGTAACTGCCTTCATCCAGTTAGCGGTCTGATAGATGCTCTGAGAGGTGTAATACCCATTGGCCGTAGGCGTCACGATAGCATAGAATCCATCATTGATGGCACCATCTGCCACTTGCCCCGACTTACAACTTGTACACTTAGCGCCACTACCATCATCAAATTGGTTTCCCGGCAAATCATAAGAGACGTCCGCTCTATAAGCAGGCCACGCTGCAGGCGTGGTGGATTCATTTCCGTCACGGTCGATATAGGTATGCGGATCGGAGAAGTGTCCGAAGGTCTCCCACAACAAAGTCTTTCGGGAAGCAGGCTTGCCATTCATCTCACAACAAACGATAGCCTTCACCTCCAATTCATTGGACTCGACGCCATCCACCAAACAGCGGAAGGTCTCATCTTGACTCATCTCATAGAGCAAGTTCTTGGAGGTTCCGATCTCCTCCCATGAACCGCCGACACGGTGTTGCCAAGAGTATTTCTTCGCATTATAATCTTTATCCAACGACAAAAGCGTCTGTTCACCCTTACAAGCCTCCAAGCCTTGGCTTGACGCTATCTTAGGGTCAGGCGTACCATCCACGATGATATTGCTGATACCAAGGGCAATACCCTCCGCTTTACCATTATAACCATAAAGGAGATTGATGTCGATCGTCGACTCTCCCGCAGCGACAACACCCTTTAAAGTGACGGTTTGCTTGGTTTGGAACTCTTTGCATGCCACATTCACAGAACCGCCCCCTGCATCATAGGCCTCGTTGCTTCCATACTCATTCGGATTGATGCAAGCTTTGAAATCCACAGTTGGCGTATAGGTATAACCGAAAAGTTTTTTCGTATCGGTCTCCGTGTTCAAAACATAATACTCGATTGTCACGGTGAACTTAGATCCCGGCCTCAAACCATTCACTTTGTAGGAGAAGAAAGAGGTCATCTCCTTCATTTTTCCCGCATACTGCACGACGCACATATACTCGTCCGCCTCCATGTAATCCTCATTCAACGTACTTGGATTATTGGTCAAGCAATAGACAAAGTCCAAATCTTCCGCCACACGATAGTTCTCACCATTACCGGAGTAAGTCGCATTGGAGGAGAAGGAGTTGCCCGACATTCCATACTGAATTGCGGAAGGGAAATCCCAAGGGATGGAATCTCCTGGATATACCGTCGGTTCAAAATCAGAACCAGCAACAATCGCCGCGGACGCTCTTTGCGACAACATCGGCACGGCTACCAACACCATCGATGTCAATAAGCCCTTAAATATTCTGAATATCCTCATAGTAACATTGTTTTCATTACCCTATAAAAAATACTATATTACAAAAATAGGGAAAAAGAACATATAAACAATTTTAAAAGTAAGTTTTTCATACTAATACAAGACGAAAAAAAAGAAGCGACACCCTCAGAGCGTCGCTTCTCATACAACTACCTCAGTCGATAGAAGTTATTTTCTCAAAAGAAGGAAGTGTCCCGTATAGAACTCACCGATTTCAGGGACATTGATGATGTACCAATAATCATCCTCCGGCGCAGGAAGCCCATTGTAGTAGCCATCCCAACCCAAATCAGCTCCCCTCATCACCTTCAGCAATTTACCGCTTCGATGGAAGATTTTTATCTCCGCATCCGGATAATAATCCACCAAATCATCAATCACCCAACGGTCGTTCACACCATCCCCATTCGGAGAGAAATATTCCGGGATGAGGATACCCTGTCGGTCTATCGAGAAGATATAATCCGCACGGCAGCCATTTTGATCCTCCACATGAGCCGTATGGGTAAAGATAGTCAGTTTTTCGATGATTGGAGAATAGGATCTCTCGGTACGGTCATCCGCCCAATAAAAGTACGGTGCCTCTCCTGTCCCCTCCTTGACAACAACCTCCCGACTACGGATTCCAACCGAATCCACACGGACGATCACAGGATTGGGTTTGAGTGTCAACGAGATGGAATCGGTCGCACGACAAAGACCTCTCTCCATATAGAGTTTGTAATCGACGGATTTCGTAGGCGTCAACTTCATAGAGACTGCAGAGGAGACCGTGTCGCCATCAGACACCCAAGTATGCTTCGAAGCCCCATATCTGGAGGCGCTCAACAAAACGCTTTCACCCTCACAAACGATTTCTTCACCCTCCAACTCTCCAGTCAAAACCTCATCAACACGAACCGTAGCTACCATCGTATCGGTATGATGGCAACGCTCATTGCTCACAATGAATGGATAGGCCGCTATCGAATGGTGTTCCGCATTGCGTTTGTAACGGGGCACTACCTTCACCGTTGTGGCATTCGCCGCACCCAAAAGAGTCGGATCCGTCATCCACTGAACGACAGCCTCCTTCGGAGAGATATTCGTCAAAGCAATTTCAGCGGTATCACCCTCACATACGGCCAAACCAACCGGTGTCACCACCCTATTAGAAGTAATCACCTCCACACGCTTGACATCCGTGACAGAATCCGTGCCATAAGTATACAGAATTTCATAGGAGAGGTCTCTGGTAGGCACCACCATCAGATGAGACTTTCCATCCACCCAGACCATTTGTTGGGTGACATCTCGTCGATCAAGGCCATCCAACTCCCACACGGAGAGCGAAGTTTGCCAGTCGAAATGACGCATCTGTCCTGTACCTGTCGTATCCACAACAAGCTCCGCCGTATCGGTTCCGCAGACATATTCCGTCAGGGAGCTCTTCATCGTCAGCATAGCATCTACCCAAACATTGACCTTAGCTGTGGTGGCGCAATAGCCGTCAGCCGTCAACGTAACCATATACTTTTGGTCTGTCGTCACCTGTTTCAAAGAGGCGGAATCGGCTTTTGAAGCGATAGGTGACGTTCCCTTCCACTCACAAGCGACACCTGCCCCACCCACAGGTTGGATGATGTTCAGACGAAGCGTCACATCCGAGTTACGTTTCACAATCGTATCGACATTGAGCGGTGTCACAACCGCAGGCAATAGGCTCAGGCTATCCAACACCACCTTGGCGGAACAGCCATCTCTCACTACCGCCACACTGTATCTTCCCGACTCCTTCTCTGTAACGGAATCCACCACCAAGAGAGGCGAGGTCAAAGCAGCATCATCAAGCGGTTCTATCTCCGCACCATTTCTAAACCAAGTAAACGAAGGCGTGCCACCCTCCGAAGGGGAAATCTTCACGCCTGTCTGGAATGGCTTGCCCGGACAAACAGCAACCGTTGTAGGTTCTGTCACGGGTGCGACGAACAACGGACGATAATGTACCGTCAATTCAACCTTCGTGACACAACCGTTCATAAACTCCAAACGATAGGTTTGATCCTCTGTTACCCGATTCTCCTCCAAAAGCAAGACGGAACCGGTATGTAATTTTTGTTCTCCTTTATACCAAGTATAATCAGCAATTGGATTCGTCTCCATGTCTTTGAAGTTGGCTACGACACGTATCGCCCCTCCACAACTGTAAATCTCCGCATGCTCGGTATCAATATTAAGTTCCTCCCTCTGTCCTGCCTCTTCTATGACAAAAGAGCCCATAGGCGCACGCTGACCCACTGTGACATGGAGTTCAGAGAGTGCACTCTCCCTGGATGGATTATACTTATTACGCTGGGACACATAGAAGGTTTGTATCGCCAAACTATCCGTATCTACAGATGGTGCCGTCAGAAGAGGCGTACCCTCACCCTCGCCAGTTGGGGTTGCCGAGGCGTACCAAACCAATTCATAGGCTTCATCTTCCGCTTGGGCCAAACGATTCAAATCCAAAGGTTCTCCCAAGCAGACGCTTGTGTCCTTCACCCAAGGACGGGCAACTTCACACTGATCTTCCGGACGAAGGGAGACCTCATATTTGCGTTTGCCCATGCAACCATTGGTAGTCATGGCAAGGAAGAGGTACGAGTTCACCTCTTCGTCCTCTTTGACAGACTTGTACGAGCGAACTGCATTGTCCAAGTTGGTACTCTCCACAACCGCGCCATCCTTCATCCACGCCCAAGTGGACAATTCTTTCGTGATGGTCGGAGGAACAAGGACAAATCCATCGCCCATGCAAACGGATGATTTAGCGGTGGCACCCAAGAAGAGTTCACCCTCCCTGACTATCGATATAGGTTTGGAGACGGAGTAATCCCGACACGCATCGTCGTAATTGGCGAGCGTCGGATCGGAAAGCAGTGGCGTCAGAGAGACCGCAGAACCCGCAATCACCCTGAAATAATTGGTGTCTGCCGGGAATGTCGCTGTGTTGAACGTGAACTTATTTCCCGGCACAATTCCTTTTGACGAGAGCATTTCCGAGATGTTTCGCCAATCCTTTCCATTATCACTTTGCTGGTAAATGAAATTGAGGTCGCCCTTATAGAAAGAGGTCAGCATCGAACTGAGTTCCGACCATATAGTAAAATCGGAATTGGTGCAAATGACCGTATCGCCGGTATAAGATGAGATGTTCGAATAAAGATCCACAGCGGGCGGTGAACAAACCATAAAACGGATATCGTCTATGGCCAAATCGTTGCCACACAACCAATATCTCATCGGACTGTTCGCATTGGTACAAGTGGAATAGTCGTGTTGGTCATCCTTCGTTCCTGTGGAGACAATCTCCAATACCACCGATGATACACCCTGTTCCAACTCCAAATCATCAATATGGACACGCACCCATCCCGCACCTTCATACGCCACCTCCGTCGAGGTGCCGATCAGCGATCCGGTCGCCGCATTACGGATGTTCAGGGTAATCTCAGGAGCGGATCCGTTGGCCGCCATATTGGCAATATATGTCTCAAAATAGAAAGGTTTATTCGGGCACAAGTCATCCACCTGCATCGAGAAGATCACATCGTGGAACCCTGGCTCGGTGTTGATGAAGAGGCACGCACTGTTGTCGAATCCCTCTATCGCATAGGAGTGGTCTGTGACTACACCCGTCATCCACGTGGTCCAAGAATAGGTGGAGGGGAATCCATTCACCGTTGGCACAATGACACCATAACCTTCATCGATTTGACCGTATGGGTCAAACGCATTCATATCCGGCATCGAGAAGCTGGTATTGGCACGCATCGGCGCCCAAAGTTCATTCGTCTCATGCTCCACGCCTTTACTGTCCACATAGAGATGATCATCCACGAAATGTCCAAAATTCTCGTAAAAAACAGTCAATCTGGACATACTGTTTCCCTCTTCGTTTTCGCAACAACGAGAGGGTGAGATCGTAATGGTATCGGATGTCATTCCGTCCATCACACAGTAATACATCACCCGTTCATTTTCAATCTCCTCGTAGAGATTCTTAGCGGTACTGGTCAAGAACCAATTGGCACCACCATCCACCGATTTCATCCAAGCATAGGAGGAGGCGAAATACTCTTTGTTCAAACTAATCAAATCCTTCTCGCCTTGGCATACGGAGAGACCTAATGAAGATTTCACCTTGGGTTTCAAACAACCCTCCACCTTCACCTGATAAATGGCGATACAATCGTCCGGATTGAATTTATCGCTGGTCATCACCTGAAAAACAACGCTTGTCTCGTAAGCACCTAAGTGATATTCAAAATCGAAATCGACATCTCCTTTAGAATAGGGCACATCCAAATCCACCATTCGTTTGGATGTTCCAATACGAAGGCGACTACTCTTCTCGTCAGAGAACGAACCCGCTTGGGAGAATCTTTTATCCTGACCGGAGACCAACACTCCCAAACTTCCGGATATTCTCACCGTACTATTGGGCTGTAGGTTATTGATCGTAAAAGCAAACAATTTGGTATAGGGATCACACTTCAGCGTAGTCACCAAGGCAGGTCGATTCAATGGACGACAACCAGGCAGCAATCGTGGAGCGGAATCAGTCACAGCATAGACGAAACAGGTGGAATCCGGATGGAACTGCCCCACTCGTTTCGCCAAGAATGAGCTCACGCTCAAGTGGTTTTCCATCGGCCCCTCTATCACCACATCACTCAACGCATAGAAAGCATCCGATGCGTGCGCCTTGGTTGGAGCGAAGGAGGTGGCACCCGCCAAATAGTCACAAGACTGACCATACGCTTCCCCCGCAAAAGGCAGTGCCAATGCGGCAATTAGAAGTCGGCAACAAAGCCCTATTCGACGAAATATCACCTTACCAGAAGTCTTATCCATACTATCGGAATCGCTTATGCAACAAATAAAAGACCAATCGCAATCAAACACATCAATTCAACGCCGCAAAATTAGTCATTTGTGTCGTAATGAGGAAACATTTCGCCGGCAACTATCGCATAAAACGTCAAATTTTTCACTTTTTAAAAACAAAATAGACAGCCAATACCAGACAGACAAAGGCAGCCAAATGGTTCCAATGGAACGACTGTCCCTTGAAGACCAATGTGACGATTCCAGAGAAAACCATAATGGAGACCACCTCCTGGATTACCTTCAACTGAACCAAGGAAAAAGGTCCGCCCATAATTTGGGACCCCATACGGTTGGCGGGAATCATAAAACAGTATTCAAACAAAGCGATGCCCCAACTAAAGAGGATAACCAAGATCAACGGCCAATCGGACGAGATCTTCATCTCCTGCAATTTCAAATTACCATACCATGCGAAGGTCATAAAGACATTCGAAACCACCAGCATCAAAATAGTCAAAATAGCCCGTGTTCCCATTTATTTTTTTATCTTACAAAATGCGAAATTATATATGAAAAGAGATTGACAAGTTTATATCTACGACAACCAGTCAAACAAATACTTCTTTGCCAAAGCCTTAATCCATTTATCCCAACCTGTGCTTACGCTTACGGTCATCTGCATTTTGGATCCGCCATCCCTAAACTCCCAAACCATTCCTTCTTCGAAGTAGATGTCGAAGTTCACCTCGCCATTGGAATAAGAGTGTTTGCCTTGACGCTTGCTCTCCACTTCCTCGTAACCTGCGCTCTTTAAGACGGATGAGATCTTTTCGAAGGTCGCTTTATTCGCCTTATTGTAACCGATGTACAACATAAACGGATCCACATTTTTTGACATCTTCATCAACCGCTTAAAGTCCACATCAGTCGCCTTGTCGTAGATGAAAGCGCTCAACGGCATACCCAAAAAGCTCTCTTGGGAGGCGTATGAAATTGGGCATCTCATCTCCGGAAAGGACTTGTTCCAACAGAGTTCAGAGAAATCCGAACATTTACCATGATACATATACGAGGCGGTAAGCACACCCTCAAAAGTGGCGTCTTTCATGGTGGAGCCATCCTCACCGAGCGCCTTTCCTGTCGCCACTACCACCAGATTGACATGGTTATCGACTGTGCGCTTCTCTATGCGCGCGGAGGAGGATTCGAATCCATACTTCTCTATCGTCACCTTCCCATCCATCATCGCCGCACCCTCGGTATATTTATCGATGGTCACGGTGATACCAGATCCTCCTACGGTCACGCCCGTCTTGGTGAAATCAATATAATCCAACTCATCCACTTCAATGACGGTCTCCTTCCCATCGACTGTGAGATGCGGCGTCTCTCGGTCCACCAAATTCTTGCGGCAGAGAGATAAACTGCCTACGATTTGGTAATCGCTTCCCTCAAATTCAATTTCACGAACCAAGTCATCCATACCTGGCACCTTGACACACAAAGAGACCTTCGTCGCATTAGAAGGCACCCTAACAGAGAAGGTTCCATCCTTTTTCGGCAAAGAAAATGGTGTGGCGTTTTTTCTTCCATCCACCTCGTAACAACAATAGACTGGGAAAATGACATTGTCGTCACACATATTCTCCAACTTACCAGTAACGGATGGCATCACCGGCAATACAATATCTTGCTTATAGGTTGAATTACCCGGCTGGCCAGAGATGGTCACGGAGAACTCATTATCGTAGTTCAGGTAATCCTCCTTACGAACGGTCACCGTCACATCGGTCTCGCTTGGAATCCGAACACTATACTCGCCCTCCTCGTCGGAATAGACGCTCACCTGTTCCACCACGATTCTAACGCCCGACAATGGTCTGCCATCGGCATCCTTCACTTTTCCTTTCAGAACGACGAATTGTTTTGGATCATCCAAATTGACCCACGAGAAATGCTCCACTTCGCCTTCATAGACATCTCCGTTCTTCACAGCCAGACCACTCTCCTCCCATTTACCGGTGGATTCATTGAAGTGCCACAACGGCATCTTTTCGGGAGCCTTGGCCATCATACCTTCCGGAATCGGGAAGGTCACCTTCGATTTCACTTCGTCATTGACCTGTAACTTCGCGCCTTTCGCGTCACGCAACTCCACATTGACCATACCATAGGATACCAACGGCACATCTGTCAACGAACTGTCTTGCGCCACCAAGTCTCCACCAGGCATAGCGGCAGGGAAGATAGGTTTCTTAGGATCCAAGTAGAGGACTTTCACATCCACCGTACCTTTATACGAAGTACCGTCTTCGTAGATAATGCCATCTTTCGGGAATTCGACAGCCATACCACCAACTCGCACGGTAGCGCCCTTGGTTGAGGTGAACTTCGTGGTAGTGCTGACCTCTTTTTGATTCTCCTTGACCAATACCACCTCCATCAATCCAACCGAACCGCTCTCTCCAGAACGAGTGACCGGGAAATACCCCTTTTTACTGAACTTGAGGATATAACGGCCATCCACATTCTCGACATGTTCGATCGTAAATGAACCCAGCGCATCGGTCTTCACGATGTATCCATTCGACTTCACCTCCACATCCGCCAACGGATCACCTTCCACACTTTTCACGATACCACTCACATACTCCATACGCTCCGGTTTCTTGGAGCAAGCACCCAAAAGAAGGAGTGAGACCGACATCACAGAAATGAGCCGTAAGAGGCTGAACAATGTTTGTAACTTATTTTTCATTTTCATAATACTATATCAGCTGTAATATTATCACTATTACACATCCGCGAAGATACAATAAAAAACAGTCCGAAGCATCAACTTATATCGTTGAGATCCTTTTCTATCTCTTTGTTGTAGTAAAAGAATATGACAAAGTAGAGAAGAACACTCATAAGGAAATAGAAAGCGGAAGATATCGGGCACTCCTTGTCAGGCATAAGCCCATAACATTTTTGCAGCAAGAAGAAGGATGAAACGACTTCATATACGAAAGCGAAAAACGCGATCCAAGCCAAGATAGCCAAAACAGTTAAATCCGTGATTGAAGAGATAATCGTAAGCAGCGGCACACTGATGAAAAGAGATAGCGCTATGATATTTTTCTTCTTATACCGCTTAAAATAGGACTGCGCACTCTCCCGAACATCATTATTCAGAAAACCATTATTCCTTAAGTAGTCTTCGTCAAATCCTCTTTCGCTCAGCAAGATAGAGAGCGCCTGCGTCTTAACCTCTTCCGTATACTGATATTTTTTATAATTCTTTACAATATCAAGTAACTGATTATCAGACAATGATTTGAGTTTCTCTTCCATAGACATAAAAATAATAATAATTAGACATAAAAATAATAATAATACGGGATCACCAATCTATTTTACAACGGTAAGCAAAAAACCTCTTATGTATAAAACATAAAAAATCTCATCATAAATGTAAAAAAGTTCTTGTGCCACATAAAAACACGCATTCAAAAAAAGCTAAAATACCCTTCAAGTATTTTAGCTTTTCATTTTGTTGCCTTACCAGGATTCGAACCCGGACAAGCAGTGCCAGAAACTGATGTGCTACCATTACACCATAAGGCAATCTTATTTGACCGCGAATATACGATATTTCCCCTACCCACAAAAGGATAAGAAGACTTTTTTACATCACAAGCAACAAAATCATCCAAAAATTTAGGGATTTAGCCAAAGAGCGAGTAACTTCGCAGACATGAAAGAATACAGACTCTCAGATTTCCTCCCAACCACAAAAAAGGAGTTGGAGCTTCGTCAGTGGGACGAGGTGGACGTAATCCTATTTTCGGGCGACGCCTATGTGGACCACCCTTCATTCGCAGGTGCCGTGGTGGGACGCATCTTGGAGAGTTACGGGCTACGGGTGGCCATCGTGCCTCAACCCAACTGGCGCGACGACCTACGAGACTTCAAAAAGTTAGGGAAGCCCCGCCTATTCTTCGCCGTTTCGGCCGGTTGCATGGACAGTATGGTCAACCACTACACCGCCAACCGACGTCTCCGCAGCGACGACGCCTACTCCCCTAACGGGCAGGCGGGATTCCGTCCGGACAGAGCGACCATCGTCTATACAAAAATCCTAAAAGAGTTATGGCCCGATGTGCCTGTCGTGATAGGCGGCATCGAAGCCTCTCTCCGACGCGTCACCCACTACGACTACTGGGACGATGAGTTGAAACCCTGTATTCTCAAAGATTGTGGCGCCGATCTGCTTACCTACGGCATGGGGGAATTGCCGCTCAAAGAGTTGGTAAGGCAGGCACAGGCCGGCATCCCCATCAGTGAGATGCACAACATTCCTCAGAGCGTATATATCGTGGACAACGACAAGATACCCGCTTACGAGGGGGCTGACACTTTTGAGCTATTCAGCCACAAACAGTGCCTAAAAGACAAACTGTGCCAAGCGAAGAATTTCAAGGTGGTGGAGGAGGAATCCAACAAAGTCCACGCCAACCGTCTGCTCCAGAAATTGGACGACAAGCGTACCGTGGTGATCAACCCGCCCTACCCGCCTATGAGTTCAGCCGATCTTGACGCGACCTACGAACTCCCCTTCACCAGACTGCCCCATCCCAAATACAAGGGGAAGACCATTCCAGCCTACGAGATGATCAAATTCTCCGTCAACATCCACCGCGGATGTTTCGGCGGATGTTCCTTCTGCACCATCTCCGCTCACCAAGGCAAACAGATCGTTTCCCGTAGCAAAGAATCGATTCTACGAGAGGTGAAGAAGGTCATGGAACTACCCGATTTCAAAGGCTATCTCAGCGATTTAGGGGGTCCGAGCGCAGACATGTACCAACTTCGCGGCAAAGACCAAAGCATCTGTTCAAAGTGCAAACGCTACTCTTGTATCCACCCCAATGTATGCAAGAACCTCAACACGGATCTTGGCCCATTGCTCGACCTATATGCGGCGGTGGACGCCCTGCCAGGCATCAAGAAATCCTTTATCGGAAGCGGTATCCGCTACGACCTACTGCTCCACCAAGACGCCGATCCGAAAGTGAACGAGACGCACAAAAGATACATGGAGGAGCTCATCGCCAACCATGTGAGCGGACGACTGAAAGTGGCGCCGGAACACACGAGCGACACAGTGCTCAACATGATGCGCAAGCCCACCTTCAAACTCTTCTATGAATTCAAAAAGGTTTTCGACCGCGTCAACGAGCAATACGGATTGAAGCAACAACTGATTCCCTACTTCATCTCCAGCCACCCAGGTTGCAAGGCTGAGAATATGGCGGAATTGGCCTGCGAAACCCACAAACTGAACTTTCAATTGGAGCAGGTGCAGGATTTTACCCCTACGCCGATGACACTCTCCACAGAGATGTATTATACGGGCTATCATCCCTACACCTTGGAGCCAGTCTTCACTGCGCACGACAAGGAGGAGAAGTTGGCGCAACGCCAATTCTTCTTCTGGTACAAGCCGGAATACCGCCAGCAAATCATGCGTGAACTACAAAGAATGAGACGTCCTGATTTGGTGCAGCAACTCTTCTCCGGCAAAGTATCAGGATTCAGCAGTTTCGAAAGGAATGGCCACAGCAGCGGATACAAATCCAACAACAGGGAACAAAACAACCGTGATTTCAGACCGCAAGGAGGGAAACGTAGTCAAGGAGGGAAAGGAGGGAAAAGAAGATAATCAAAAAAAACAATCCGAGAACCTCACGGCCCCCGGATTGCCACACATCTATATTTTCATCATTTCACAACCAGTGTCTTATAAGATTTTCCTCCGGAAGATCTCACCAAATAGATGCCCGACTTGGGAGCGATCGTATTTAGCTTCTCATTCACTTCGGTTGAGTTATAAGCTGTAATATCCACTAATTTCAAACCCATCACATCATAGACCGCATACTCATCCTCGACATTCTCCCCGAAGAAGAGTTCCTCGCCTGTCGCGTCGTGTTGGCTGAACTGCAACCAATCGATGTTCACATAGCTACCTGTAATGGTCAGACGGAGTAGATGTTCGCCAGCGGTAAGGTTGACCGTTCCCACCTCCATCGTATTGTAGAGATCCCAGCTGCCACCATTGGGAACCTTCACGGTATCCACCAAGGTTCGATTATCCAAAGAGACCAAGAAGGAGGAGTTGTCCGAACCGGAAGAGACAAGCGCGGAAAAATCGTAAGTACCCTCCTGCTCCACCTTCACCGTGTATTCCAACCACTCTCCAGCAGTGGTGTATCCAATCGCCTTTCCCTCGGAAGAGGCTACTATATCAACCGCCTCGTCGCCTCGGAATCCCGCATCACCCTGATTGTTATCATCGCTATCGTGGTAAGCCTTTCCTTCGCCACCCTCATCAAAATGTTCCACCTCCAAACGACCTGGAAGAAGTGTCATATTGCCCTGAAAGGGAGCTTGCGGCGTAGCGGAAGTGATAAAAATCCTATAAGCGAACAACTTGCTTGTGATCTTCACAGGCACCGTGATTTTTCCCTGGTTCACATCGTACTCCGTGTTAGAGATCAATGTCGTGGAGGCCACAGGGGTATCCTTATCAGACCAAGTCACATATTCCAGACGAACGTTCACGCGGCTACCCATATAGGAAGGGATACCACTAATCGGCACATTCACATCACCAACCGTATTACCTCCCAACACAATGCTGATCTCCTTCTTCTTACGGTCCACAGCGGCGAAACCATCCACACCATCAGACTTATCATTCGGAGGAGTGACGCGGGCCATATATCCGCTCATATCACCATACCACTTATAGAGCCACCAGCCACCGCCTCTCTGGTTATTGGCAGTAAGCAAACTACCCAATCGGCCTGGCAAACCAGTGAACCACCAGGAGATCATCGCGCTCTCCACACCGTGACGCTCGAACTTGGCGATAAAAGGCACCGAGTAACCTGGGCAACCCTCAAACTTCTGGTTGGCAGCATCCGATCCCGCGCAATACTCATTGATGCTCACCGCACGAGGAGAGATACCATACTTGCGTTCCATGTTGCGAAGCGACTCCAACGCACCCACGAAACCACCGGATCCCCATTGGTGCCAACAGATCACATCAGGCACACAATTATTCTCTTTGCAGAACTTCAAAAACGAATCCATAAAACTGGAATCGAACCATGCCAAAGAAGGGCCGACAATCTTCTCATTAGGATCCATGGAGCGGATCAACTGGTAGGTCTCTTTCCAAAGGGTATGGAAGGAGATGCCATTCGGATTCTTCCAGGTGCCATTCGGTTCGTTCCAAATCTCATAACCTTCGAAATTCTGGATATTGGATTTCTTTTTCTCCTCTATCACCGAACGCACCTCACTTTTCCAGTGGTCCATCGATTGGAATTTATAGGGCCAACCAGGCAAGACATCCGCCAAACGGATCTGAATTCTTCCTGTCGTGTTTTTAATTCTCGGAGAGACCAGGAAAGCACCTCCGATACGTTGCTGACGGCCATTACCGCTACGGGCAGGACAAACGAATACATTCGGTTTTAATGGCGCCACATCCGCGTCGATATTGCTCGGAAGAGACTCTGTCAAACCATACAAAGATCCAGAGGCCACATGTTGGGCGGGACGGATGCTGTCAGACAAATTAACAGTCAAATTGGTGGCTGAATGTCCGGCGAAAGGGAGCGCCAACAAACAAAATGCCAATGACAAACGATTCTTGATATTCATAATTTATTCTTTTTGTGTTAATCAATAGTAATTCACTCACGGGTTCTCTTCAAGCGATGGTGGTCATCACGTCGAATCGAACAGTGCAAATGTAAAGGGGCTGCAAGGAGTGGATTGGGTATTTTTCGTGCAATGGAACGGTAAAAAAGTCCCACAGGGCAGATTGCGACAAAATTACCAGCGGAGATGAACGATTTTTACTAGCAGGTCCTTAAACAAACGACGCACGATATTCAAAAGATCTTTCAACAATCCATCGTTTTGGTACCACTTGGAATATTGAAGGGCACTCATCAAGGCGAAGGACAATCTCCAAATCGCGTCCCAATATGGATTTTAGCGTACACCTAAAAGTGACAACCTTTTTCAGTTAAGTACAATACACTGTTCTTGAGGGTACTTGCGCTTTCGCTCTTGCTCATCTGAATGACTTATACTAGAAAAAGTTGTCACTTTGGGAACAAAGAAAGAAGTGACAAT
>JAKSKV010000119.1 GCA_024401555.1 Paludibacteraceae bacterium | reverse complement strand
CAGAACAAGATCGACAAGCCTGTCTATCTCAAGAAGGTGATCTCCATGATCGATGAGCAGCAGTGGCTGGCTCTCGATGTGGATGTGAAGGGAACCATTTACGAAAGCATTCTCCAAAAGAATGGACAAGATAAGAAGAGTGGCGCGGGACAGTATTTCACGCCTCGCGCGCTCATCCAAGCCATGGTGGACGTGGTGGATCCGAAGATTCATGAGCGCGTGGCAGACCCTGCCTGTGGTACGGGTGGATTCCTCTTGTGCGCCTTCGACCACATGAAATCGCAGAGCCAGGACAAAGCGAAGCGAGACTTCCTCTTGAATGAGGCCTTGCTAGGCTATGACAATACCGCCCTCGTGGTGACGCTTGCCTCCATGAACCTCTATTTGCATGGTATCGGCACCAAGCGTAGCCCAATCGTTTGCGAAGACTCCTTGGAAAAGGAACCTGCTCACTTGGTGGATGTGATCTTGGCCAATCCTCCTTTCGGTACACGTCCTGCGGGAAGCGTCGATTTGAACCGTCCGGACTTTTTTGTGGAGACCACCAACAACCAGCTGAACTTCCTGCAACACATTATGGTGATGTTGAAGAGCGGCGGCCGTGCGGGTGTGGTGCTTCCGGATAATGTCTTGTTTGAGGGTGGTGCGGGAGAGACCATCCGTAAGGAGTTGCTCCGCCACTTTAACCTCCATACCATCCTTCGCCTCCCTACGGGTATCTTCTACGCCAACGGTGTGAAGGCGAATGTCCTTTTCTTTACCAAAGGAACACCAACCAAGGAGGTTTGGTTCTATGACTATCGTTCTGGCGTGAAGCATACCTTGGCTACCAAGGTGATGCAACGGCAACATTTGGACGATTTCGTGGCTTGCTACAATGCGCAAGACATCAATGCAAGAAAGGAGACCTACGATGCGGAGAGCAATCCGAATGGCAGGTGGAGAAAGTATAGCGTTGAGGAGATTCTGCAACGCGACAAGACCAGCCTTGATATCACCTGGATTCGTAGCACTTCGGATGATGATGACCTCTCCTTGAACGATTTGATTCAGACGATTGATGAGAAGAGTGCGAATATCATGGATGCGGTGGCGCAGTTGAAGCAACTATTAAAGGGAATTGTGGAATGAATGACGAAATAGAGAAATTACAATCTTTGCCGTCAAGTGGCAATGTGTCAGCCGATATTAAAGCCATTTTGAAGGAGGCTCGATCGTTTACGGCTCATGCGGTAAATACAACAATGACTATGGCCTATTGGCTGATAGGGAAACGTATTGTTGTGGAGGAGCAGAACGGTAATACGACAGCAACTTATGGAGAGCATTTGCTTGAGAATCTTTCAAAAGAGTTGACTTCTGAATTTGGCAGTGGATTTTCTTACGCAAATTTGAGAAATATGAGATTGTTCTATCGAACATATCCTGATTATCAAATATGCTACACACTGTGTATCAAATTGCCTTGGAGCCATAATCGTTTGATTATGAGAGTGCAAGACGCTAAAGCTAGAGAGTGGTATTTGCGAGAAGCG
The DNA here is from genome assembly GCA_024401555.1 of Paludibacteraceae bacterium. Lineage (GTDB taxonomy): Bacteria > Bacteroidota > Bacteroidia > Bacteroidales > Paludibacteraceae > UBA1181. The sequence goes on along the minus strand of JAKSKV010000119.1, from coordinate 869 downwards.
GCTCGTGAACAATGGAGTGTGAGACAGTTGGAACGTAACATCAATTCCTTTTATTATCAGCGGCAGTTGGAGAGTGGACTGGTTGAAAACACTTCAAACGATGATGCCACGCCAGCTATTGATACCCGACAATTTGTCAAGGATCCATATGTCTTAGAATTCATCGGTTTGCCAGCCTATCCAGACCATAAAGAAAAAGATTTAGAGAATGCTTTGGTGGATAAAATGCAAGATTTCCTCCTTGAATTAGGTAAGGGATTCTCCTTCATTAAACGTCAATATCGAATCAGCACAGAGACAAGTCATTTTTACATCGACCTTGTTTTCTACAACTATATCTTGAAGTGTTTTGTACTTATCGATTTGAAGGCGGATAAACTGACTCATCAGGATGTCGGTCAGATGGATATGTACATCCGAATGTTTGATGATTTGAAGAAGGGCCCGGATGATAATCCAACCATAGGTATTTTGATGTGTGCCGATAAGGATGAGACAGTTGTGAAATATTCAGTATTGAACGACTCACAACAAATTTTCGCCAGCAAATATCTTCCTTATCTACCTACAGAAGAGGAGTTGCGACGTGAGTTGGAGAATACAGGTCGTATCGAAATTGAAAAATAAACTAAAAGGAGTGAGTGTTTGATATACAATTAGCTCGGAATGAATCAGCAGAAAGTATCAATACGATTCTATAACGACCGCGAGGTGCGTGCTATATGGGACGAGGAGAACCAAAAGTGGTTTTTCTCCGTGCTTGATGTGATTGCTGCTATCAACGAGCAAGACGACTATACCAAGACACGCAACTACTGGAAGTTCCTTAAAACCAAGCTGAAAAAGGAGAACAGTGAACTGGTTAGTGT
>JAKSKV010000118.1 GCA_024401555.1 Paludibacteraceae bacterium | reverse complement strand
ACCGTAGAGGAGTGCAAGAAACTCATCGAAGAGCAGGGAGAGAAAAAGCCTGCAAGAAGAGCCAAGGCAGCCTCAACCGAAAGCGAGGGTTCAACCACCAAGAAGAGTACCACCAAAGCGAAGAGCTCGACCACCAAGGCCAAAACCTCTACCGCAAAGGCAAGTACGGCGAAGAAGGCGAAGAAAGCTTAAATAAGTCAATCACAGCAAACGATTTCTATAGTTTATGTCACAAGACGAGCTTCAGCAACAAATGGACGACATGCGTTCCTTTGACGAGCCAATGCCGCAGGTTGGTATCTTTTGGTACGACCCGTCTGACAAGGCATTTTTCGGTGTACGGAAACAAGAGCTCACGCCTAAACAAGTGGAAGATGCGGCGGAAAAAGGATTGCCATTCATCAACTACCCTCAACTTCACCGTCAAGTTTGGGCAAAAGAGTATTTTCGGACACAAGCCACGGGCGAGGTTTCTAAATTTGTAGGGGATTACACCCAAATTCCACGAGGTCGAGTGGCTTGGAACATCAACAAATTCATCGTTTTCGTCGGACAATGGGCTAAGCCTATCGAATCAGAACTTTCAGAGATGATAGAAAAAGAATTCGCACTTCCCTATTTCGAATTCGTTTACGACATCCACTGGGACCTCGGTCATGGATGGTCTGGAGATCTATAAAGCACCGCATATCAACAAAAAAGCGTCAGAATCGATCGATTCTGTCGCTTTTTGTTTAAACAAGAGTGTTCTTCCCAAATTACCGAATAACCACCTGTCGGGAAATCACACCCTCTTCCCATTTCGCTAAAAGCACATAAAGGCCAGCCGGCAAACGAGAGGGAAGCACAACATGATCCACATTAGAGACAAAAAATCGTTCCACGACAACCCCCGATGGATCAAAGAGCTCCACCTTAACATTCGCAGGCAAATGGGATAGTTTAATCTCTGATCCTTCCACAGAAAGGATGGGTGAGACGGGGCGCATCTCTTCCGAATCAATCCAACCACTCTCCTGGGCGATGCTCTCCGCATAGATCGGCGCCAACGCCTCCGCCCAAAGATGATGCATGGCCTGGCCACCTAATGTTTGGCCATTGGGATGTACCCCATCCGAAGCCAACTGCTCAGGATGGTTCAAAAAGTAGGTATAGAAATCCGGGCCCGGATGCAAATGGTTCTGCTCGGTCAATTCATCGATCACATCCAAAAACTTCGGATTGACTTGCCAACCAGCCACCTGTTCGTTGGTGGCGATAATGCGTGCTAGAATAGGCTCTATACCATGTTCCTTCGCGGCATCGATGATGGTCTGCATATTCTCCCGAAAAGTCTCCACATTCCAATCTCCGCCACCCCATGCGTCGTTGGTGCCCATCTCGATGACCCAATATTTCACATTGCCCGCATATTGAAGGTAATCCTGTAAATGGCTGACCACTTCGTCACTATTGATGCAACCTATGCCACCTCGCAACATAGCAGGTGTATATTCCGGGAAACGAGCATGAATAAGTTCAGCGGTAGTGGAATCGGTGTCCTGTTGTTTAAGACCCATTTGGCTGATACTGGTGCCCATAAAGAACCAAGTATCGTTGGCGGCCACCGAGGCATCAAAGATCTCCACCTCAAGCAGTTGGCCCACCTCCTCTTCGCTTACCAAACGAATCCATGACATTCCCTCGAAAGGGACAAATATTCCTCTGGACATCACCACATTGCCTTTCACCTCCGCAGACAAGGTCCAATCACCATCCTTACCATCCGTAGAATTGGCAGAGGCATACACTTTGAAATTGCGATAAGGCGTTCCGCTATGGCTGCAATTGGCGGTGAAGTCAGTCGCCCAGGCGCAATCACCATAGGATTCCCACGTCAAGAAGAGACGGGAAGGCCCCTCTCCCACTTCAAAAGCAATTTCCTTGGCGGTACACTGTTTCCAATTGGTCAGATCACCATCCGTGATATAGGGATTCACCCCTTCGCTGGTATAGGCGGGGAGACCCCGGCTTAATAATGGATTGGGGGTAACAGCCCCCCATGCCGAGACGCCCGACAGTGCGGCAAAGCACATCGTAATCAATTCTTTTTTCATCGTAGTTTTGCGCTTAATAGTGTTTTATATTTTCATCTAATACAATGTAACAAAGATAGGAAATCTCCTCATACAAACAACCCCGTACATCCTATGACATACGGGGCTGGTCTATCGTCCACAGAGGACGTATAAGTTTTTATGACATATTACACGTCAAAATTAGTCCATCACTGTCACCCAGTTGTGAACATCTGGCTCCTCACCATATTGGATGCCACGAAGCTTCTCATACAACTTCTTACTGATTGGGCCTGGCTTACCATCCTTAGCGATCACATAAGACTTGTTCATCTCCAAGTCGTCGAT
>JAKSKV010000117.1 GCA_024401555.1 Paludibacteraceae bacterium | reverse complement strand
TAGGCGAGTATCAGTTTGATCGCCTTGGCGGAATCAAACTCACGAATATCCGCCACGGTAGCGAAGCCATTGGTGGCGATATAGTTCACCAACTGCTTCATGATCTCAATTTGGGTGTCGGTGACACTCTGTTGCTTACGTCCATGCCACAGGTTGAAGAGGGAATTCGCTTGGGGCACAATGCTCTCCAGCTCATCGATTTGATTGTAGGCGAACCGCACCAACTGAATCAGATTGGTGATCGCCTCCTTCTCCTCCTTCGTCTTGTTCCTACGAACCCTTTCAGGCTTTACCATCGCATAGTCGTCCCAAAGTTTCGTCGCGAAGAATTTATTATTGGCAAGCCTCAACTGCTTCTCCAAATCCTTCAACATGCGATAGGACAAGGGAGCGCCCTCGTTGTTGTAAATGATTCGGAGCGCTTCCAATTCATCTTTGTGTTCCCGACAGTAGGTCTCGAAAGCGGAAGTGGTCTCCACCGCGTCCTCCACGGAGAATTCCGCTGAAATCAGCGTATCTTCCCCATTCTCCACAGTGACGACATATCCTGCGGCGATCTCCTTCAACTTCTCACGCGCATCCGGACGTGAACCAAGAGGGGCGAAGAGAGCCTTACGCTCCGGATTAGGATCATTGATGTCCAAATAGGGAGGCAAACCATCCTCCATCGCTTTGAAGATGTTGGCGGCCAAGTCCAAGAGGGTGACACCCGCCAAATAGGCGAACTCATCCTTATCCTCCTGTTCCACACGTTCGCTATTCCCCATGCGTGAGAGGATGCCCGCCAATCGACGCAGATACTCATCCTCATAGTTGCCATGGGTAAGGAGTTCCAAAAGTTTGGCAAGGGAGATATAGTGGAAAGCGCCGCCCTCTCCAGCTGGAGGAACTATCATATCATGTTCCGTCACGCCCACCGCATCTATCAATACAAAGTCATCTTTGCTCGTAGCATTGGGCGTAACGCTCCGCAAAGCATCATCGGCCACGGTGCGGACACCACGTCCCTTCATCTGCTCATAAAGTGGTTTGGAGCGCACGTCACGCATAAAGATCACCACCTCCAAGGGTTTGACATCAGTACCCGTCGCCACCAAGGTACAGGTGACCGCGATACGGAACTCTATGTTATTTCTGAACTGACGAATCATGTCTTCGCTATCTGCCACGGAATAGGTGATCTTCTGCACGAATGTGTCATCCGTGCGGCCAAAAACCTCCTTGGCGATCTTCACGATATTATTCGCATGCGCCTCATTCAGGGCAAAAATCAACGTCTTGGGGATATAATCCATATTGGGTTCACGATCAGGATACATGTTAGTGTAGATATTATCCCGATAGGTCTCCAGTATCAGTTTGATCTGTGCAGGATTGATGATACTACGATTCAACTCCTCAGGAGTATAGTTTCTTTGTTGTCTGGAACTCACATCCTCCACCGTGCCGTAATAGCGGATCTCCTTCCTCAATGGATCTCCCTCACGGATGGCACCGCCCTCCTCGGAGACAAGCGTCTTGATACGAAACACTCTCGCATCCACATTCACGCCATCCACAATGGATTGGTCAAGGGTATAGTTCACCACCACATTTTGGTTGAAGAAGGCCAAGGTTTCCGGAATAGGGGTAGCGGTCAGGCCGACAATTCTGGCGGTATCGAAATACCTCAACACCGCACCCCAGTTGCCATAGATGGAGCGGTGGCACTCATCCACGATGATCAGGTCGAAATAGTCCTTGGGCAGTGATGGGTTAGGCGGCAACACAACCTCCCTCAAAGCATCATCATCATCCTCTTCGTCACTATCCACGATCTCCTCTCCGCTCAAAAAAGAGAAGAGACGATGGATGGTAGATATCACCACATTGGCATCCTTCGGAATACGGGAACTTTTCAAACGCTCCACGCCATAGATGGTATTAAAGGGTTCGCCACTTTTCGTCAGCTTGAACTCCGCGAATGCTCCTTCCGCCTGCTTACCCAGATTGTTGCGGTCCACAAGAAACAATACCCGTTTCATGGGTGTATAGGTCAAGAGGCGATACAAGGCCGCACATGCGGTAAAAGTCTTTCCCGCACCCGTCGCCAAAACGATCAAGGCCCTTTTGTCACCCGCTTCAAAACTCTTCTCCAGGTTGGTGATGGCTTCGAATTGGCAGTTACGAAGTTTCCCTTGTTTCAAGAGCGGTAATCCAGCGAACTCATCCTCGATGCCAAGCATCTTCACCACCTCTCTGGGGGTGTGGATATGATTCACGGGAGCGAAACTAAAGGCATCCTTCCGTTTGTCCGAAAAATAAATATCCTTACCATTAGAAGTATAGTAAAACGGCAAAGGGTTCGAAAAAGTCCGATATGTATTGGGAACTGATTTGGTATAGTTTTCAGCCTGCTCCCGCACCACTTCCGAGGAGACATCCACCTCCTCACGCTTCGCTTCCAGCACGCCCACAGCCTTTCCCCTGAT
>JAKSKV010000116.1 GCA_024401555.1 Paludibacteraceae bacterium | reverse complement strand
AGAAAATTGTGTAATTTTGCAGCCAATTTTCAAAAACTCATAAAATTTCAACAATGCAGCAAGCAAGAATTGACATATTATTCGTGGCGTATATCCAGGGCAAAGAATGCTTTGGACGCTCGATTGATGTGCTTGCTACAAATGTGGACACACCTATGTGGCATACACCCCCATTCCAACTATTATTACGAGAATCCGTCGTGGCGGCATGATGCAAACCGACCATTAACGAATTAGCAATATACAAGATAGTTGGAAAGTCCTTACCAAACTTTTCAACTATTTTTTTGTGCCTAAAATTGACAACGCACTCGCCAGCTTCATTGTCATTCCTGGCTATAAGGCATAGTTTTCAATAAACCAAAATTATTAACCGAGTGACAAGTGTAGCGATACACGGTTGCTCTAAAAACAGAAAAAGACAATGTTAACTTTCAAAAAGTATAGCTCCATCGAGAACCATTTCAATCGTGAGTTCATGGAGCATGTGGTAGAACAGATGCCACAAGACCTGCAGTATGTAGTGCAGGAAAAAGTACATGGTGCAAACACAAGTTTCCTATGTGACGGTAATGAGGTGAAATTTGCAAAAAGAACCTCTGTGCTGGCAAATGATGAGAAGTTCTATGATTATCCAGAACTGCTTGAGGCATACAAGGATAAGGTTATGAATCTCTTCCATCGTGTAAAGACTCTGCATCCAGAGGTCGTTACAATCTCCGTCTTCGGAGAAATGTTCGGAGGCCTCTATCCACACAATGATGTCAAGGTAAATCGTAAGCTTACCCTTATCCAGAAGGGTGTATGCTACACTCCAGAGCATGAGTTCTATGGTTTCGATATTTATATCTCTGATGGTGAGAACGGTAGGTATCTTCCTGTGGATGAGGTAAACGAGATCTTTGAGAAGGAAGGCTTCTTCTATGCTAAGACGCTCTTCCGTGGTACACTTGCTGAGTGCATGAAATATCCTAACGCATTCCCAAGCAAGATCTCAGAATGGCTCGGACTCCCAGCTATCAACGACAATATCTGCGAAGGTATAGTCATCCGTCCTGTAACTCCAATGTATCTTAGGAATGGTAGTCGTGTACTGATCAAGAGCAAGAATGAGAGATTTGCAGAGAAGAAGAGTGTCAAGAAGCGTAACAAATTGTTTGTGGAACCTGTTCCTTACAGCGATGAACTGAAGGCTCTTGTTTCTGAGGTTGATGCATACGTGACCGAGAATCGTCTCACTAATGTGGTAAGTCACATCGGGGAAGTGCATGTACCAAAGGATTTTGGCAAGATTATGGGCTTGTTTTCAAAGGATGTGCTCGAAGATTTCCTCAAGGAACACGGTGGCGACTACTCTGCACTTGACAAGAGCGAACAAAAGTTGCTCAACAAGGAACTGAACAAACTCGCAACCGCACTTGTCAAGAAGGTGTATATGAGTCAGGCTTACATAATCTGATCGTCATCAATATGCTCGTTCTCCTTGCAGAATGATGGATAGAAACTAGTGTATTGTGAGTTTGTTGTAGTTTACATTCTACTTCATAACCAATGATTGCGCCCAGGCTGGAATGTCAGAAGTATATTGCTTGAACACATTGCCTTCGGTCGTGCGGAAAAGCAATTGGGGCAGGGCGTTTTCCTTGCTGTTGTCGTAGATGTATGCACGATCAACTATGGCGATTGCTTGTGCTGCAAGTTCCAATGACTTATAGTAGCGCGAAATGATTTTTGATATGGGAACCTCATGACCTCCATCCATAAACCTTTTCGCTATACGTTGAGCATTTATGGTTGGATTTGCTGTGCATACGTAAAAGAAACGGATGAAGAAACCAGCTTCTTTGGCTTTGCGTACAAATTCGAGTTTCTCTGCAGAAGAAAACACCGTTTCAAATACAAAGTCACGTCCTTGTTCTAAGCATTCGTAGCGTTGCTGAGTTGCCAGTTGAGCTGCTTTCAAAATAGCTTCTGGTGAATTCCAATCACCAAACTGCTCTTGAGCAATGTTGTCAGGATTAATATACAAACTATCTGCCGTCCACTCGTTAGCGAGTAGTCGTAAAGTAGTAGAAGTTTTCCCAGAGCCATTGGGACCAGCCACAATGCAGAGTGTCGGACGAAGATGGGTCATACGGCTGAATGCATTCTGATTTGTGCCAGACGATGCAGATGTTCTGCTTCCACACGTTTAGATGATTCACGAGCAGACTCTGCTACCTGCTCCATAATGGCTTGTAGCATTTCGTCCGTTGGTTCCTCCATTGATGTGAGGCGATATGAGTGTAACTTTTCTTCTGACATAGAGTTGTATTTAAGAAATTTAGTGTTCTCTGAACGGCTTAGTTGATGCACTAAACATAGTTCTTGTTTATTAAAGCGATGCTGAGTGTAGCAGAGAGTCGCAGCATGTGACTGCAAAGGTACATTTTTTTTCTTAAATATAACTCATCTCAGAAGATTATAATTAAGATTTAACTCAAGATTTAAC
>JAKSKV010000115.1 GCA_024401555.1 Paludibacteraceae bacterium | reverse complement strand
TGTAATCGGTAACTTTGCATCCTCCATTTTCGGAAAAGTTAAATCCCCCACCTGATGGGGTAAAAAAAGTATCCATAAATTTGTAATGAACCAAACTACAAAAATATGGATACTTACGAACTCACGAGCCCGGAAAGGAAACTCGTTATGTGGTGCAAATGTAAAGAATTATTTGAAAAAGGCCTATCAAAAAGGCAAATTAGTAGAGAATTGTGCATTGACAGGAAAACTGTCAAGCGCTATCTTCGCATGAACCGTGAAGAGTTCGGTTCAAGCGCCGTCTATCAAAGACATTACCGAAGGATACTTGATCCTTATGAGAGTTATGTCAGGACAAGTTTGGAAGCTCATCCGGAGTTATCCAGCAGTCAGATATATGACTGGCTGCGCGAGAGATATTCCAATCTTCCCAATGTGTCAATAAAGACAGTATATAACTACACCCAGTATATCCGTGCCAAATATGGTATATTGAGACCAAACCTGACTAATCCCAGGCAGTATATGGTTGTTGAAGAAACGCCGTATGGTGAATATGCCCAGGTGGACTTTGGCGAGACCTGGATGCATTATGAGGACGGCAGACGTGTCAAGATATATTTCTTTGCGATGGTTCTCTGCCGCAGCCGCAAGAAATACGTATGGTTCAGCAAGACACCATTTACCTCAGAACTGGCAATCTATGCTCATGAGAAGGCCTTTGAATATTACGGAGGCAAGCCTCTCAAAATCATCTACGACCAGGACAAAGTCTTTATCCACGATGAGAATTTCGGTGATTATATTCTTACCAATGTATTTGGAGCGTTCGTGAACAGTGAACGCTTTGAGACCATCTTCTGCCACAAGTCGGATCCGGAATCCAAGGGCAAGGTTGAGAACGTGGTGAAGTATGTGAAGAACAACTTTCTCCGTTGCCGCACTTTCGTTAGCATCGGGCAACTGAACGAGGAAGGTGTCCGTTGGTTGTCACGTACAGCCAACGGTCTTCCACACTGCGGCACCAGACTGGTTCCGGATGAGGTGTTTGAGGAGGAGCGCAAACACTTGGCCGCATATAACGGCGTCCCGAAAATGCCTGAACGCCAGATGCGCGAGTACAAGGTCCACAAGACCAACGCAATCAGCTATTGCGGCAATGAATACAGTCTGCCTTCCGGTTCGTACAGGAATCCGGACAGCAGGGTCTGGGTAGACATAAAAGGTTCCTGTCTTTATATGTATGACAAGGAAACCGGCAAGCAGGTTGCACATCATGTTATATCCGAAGAGCGCGGGAAATACATCGTTGATCCGTCGCACAGAATACGTCCCAAGGTAGGGATGAGCAATCAGGAAAATGATATCCTGTCATATTGCAATCACGACGAGCTAGCCATCGTCTGGTGCAAGAACCTCAAAGCCGACAAACCGCGTTATTACAGGGACAACTTGCGGTATTTTGTCCGCGAAATGCGCCACTTCGAGCCTGCAACGCTACATGGAGCCTTTGACAAGTGCCTGGAAGCTGGAATGTACAACGCCAAGGACTTTATCGCACTGTGTGACAGGATAGGCAAGAGAATCCCAATAAGGGAATCTTCGGAGTTGTTGCATGACATCCTTCCCGATGTCGTGAAGGAATCTCCGGAAAAGACAAAAATATCAACCTACAACCAATACTTCTTATGAATCAGACAGAAAACATAAAATCATACTGCACACACCTGAGACTGTCATACATACAGCAGAGACTCAGTTCTATCATCCTGAAAGCCCAGGAAGAGCAGCCTACATATATAGACTTCCTATCTGACGTCTTGAAAATGGAATCTGTGTTACGGGAAGAAAATACAAGGTCGAAGCGAGTGAAAATGTCACACATCCCAACGAGACATGATCTTGATGAATATGACTTCAATTTTGTATCTGGGATATCGGAACGCCAACTTAACGAACTCAGACAACTCGCATGGCTTGAACAGGCATACAATATTGTTTTGATGGGACCATCCGGAACCGGTAAAACATATATTGCAGCGGGACTTATCTATGACGCTATAAAGGCTGGAAAGAAGGGGTATCTCTTCACTATGCAAGAACTCATAACCTGTCTGAGAACAAAGGATATATCAACTGCAGCAATGCAAACGTACTCAAAGATAATGCATGCGGACCTGCTGGCAATTGACGATATAATGATGTTCCCGGTCAAGAAGGAAGACTCATCAGCGTTCTTCAATCTGATAAACTCCTTGCATGAAAAGATATCGCTTATAATTACAACAAACAAGGCTCCAACTGAATGGGCTGAGACTCTTGATGACGAAGTGCTTGCAAGTGCACTTCTAGACAGACTTCTCTATAAGTGTGAGGTTATAAAGCTATCAGGAACCAGCTACCGTATGGAAAATAGACAAACAATATTTAATTTAAATCAATAAATCAACAGGGCAAGTGAAGGAGTATTACTCATAACATCAGGTGGGGGAATCAACTTTTCCGAAATTGGTCCATCTGCATCTTGCATATTACA
>JAKSKV010000114.1 GCA_024401555.1 Paludibacteraceae bacterium | reverse complement strand
TCGCTACCTTAGGACCGTTATAGTTACGGCCGCCGTTTACTGGGGCTTCAATTCATACCTTCGCTTATGCTAAGCACTCCTCTTAACCTTCCAGCACCGGGCAGGCGTCACCCCCTATACATCATCTTACGATTTAGCAGAGAGCTGTGTTTTTGATAAACAGTTGCTTGGGCCTATTCACTGCGGCTGACTTAAAGCCAGCGCCCCTTCTCCCGAAGTTACGGGGCCATTTTGCCGAGTTCCTTAACGAGAGTTCTCTCGCTCACCTGAGGCTACTCGCCTCGACTACCTGTGTCGGTTTGCGGTACGGGTAGAGTATAATTAACGCTAGAAGCTTTTCTTGGCAGTGTGACATCACTAACTTCGCTACTTAACTTCGCTCCCCATCACAGCTCAATGTTATAGATATAAGCATTTGACTCATATCACACCTCACTGCTTAGACGTGCACTTCCAATCGCACGCTTTAGTTAGCCTACTGCGTCCCTCCATCACTATATACTCTAGTACAGGAATATCAACCTGTTGTCCATCGGATACACCTTTCGGTCTCTCCTTAGGTCCCGACTAACCCAGGGAGGACGAGCCTTCCCCTGGAAACCTTAGTCATACGGTGGACAGGATTCTCACCTGTCTTTCGCTACTCATACCGGCATTCTCACTTCTATGCGTTCCAGCGCTCCTCACGGTACACCTTCATCACACATAGAACGCTCTCCTACCATACCTAAAAGGTATCCACAGCTTCGGTAATATGTTTTAGCCCCGGTACATTTTCGGCGCAGGGTCACTCGACTAGTGAGCTATTACGCACTCTTTGAATGAATAGCTGCTTCTAAGCTAACATCCTAGTTGTCTGTGCAACCCCACATCCTTTTCCACTTAACATATATTTTGGGACCTTAGCTGGTGGTCTGGGCTGTTTCCCTTTCGACTACGGATCTTAGCACTCGCAGTCTGACTGCCGATTATATCTCGTTGGCATTCGGAGTTTATCTGATATTGGTAATCCGGGATGGACCCCTCAATCAAACAGTGCTCTACCTCCAAGAGACTTAACATCGACGCTAGCCCTAAAGCTATTTCGGAGAGAACCAGCTATCTCCAAGTTCGTTTGGAATTTCTCCGCTACCCACAAGTCATCCAAGCACTTTTCAACGTGCCCTGGTTCGGGCCTCCAGTGAGTTTTACCTCACCTTCACCCTGCTCATGGGTAGGTCACATGGTTTCGGGTCTACGACATGATACTAAGTCGCCCTATTAAGACTCGGTTTCCCTACGGCTCCGTCTCTTCAACTTAACCTCGCATCATATCGTAACTCGCCGGTTCATTCTACAAAAGGCACGCTCTCACCCATTAACGGGCTCGAACTTGTTGTAGGCACACGGTTTCAGGTTCTATTTCACTCCCCTCCCGGGGTGCTTTTCACCTTTCCCTCACGGTACTGGTTCACTATCGGTCACTAGAGAGTATTTAGGGTTAGGAGATGGTCCTCCCAGATTCCGACGAGATTTCTCGTGTCTCGCCGTACTCAGGATACTGCTAGGGTTAAAGACTATTTCGAATACGAGGCTGTTACTCTCTTTGGCTTACCTTCCCAGGTAATTCTTCTATAATCTTGTCGTCCCACAACGCAGTCCTACAACCCCGATGTGTAAACACATCGGTTTGCCCTCTTACCTTTTCGCTCGCCGCTACTAAGGTAATCGCGTTTGCTTTCTCTTCCTGCAGCTACTTAGATGTTTCAGTTCACTGCGTCTTCCTCTACATTACCTTAACAGTAATGAGTGACATGCATTACATGCCGGGTTCCCCCATTCGGACATCTCTGGATCAATGTTTACTTACAACTCCCCAAAGCATTTCGTCGTTAGTCACGTCCTTCATCGGCTTCTAGTGCCAAGGCATCCACCGTGCGCCCTTATTAACTTAACCTTATTTTGGTCTGTTGACCTTAAACTCATTAAATCACAGCGTTTCGGTTTATTTCTTGTTACTATCTACAATTCAATTTCTTGAATCGTGGAATTTGATATAGATATTCAATTTTCAATGGACAATCTTTGAATCTTTCGATTCAATGGAGCCTAGCGGGATCGAACCGCTGACCTCCTGCGTGCAAAGCAGGCGCTCTCCCAGCTGAGCTAAGGCCCCACAAGACCTCTCAAAACTAAACAATACTCCAAACGTGCTTCCGTTTATCCTTAGAAAGGAGGTGATCCAGCCGCACCTTCCGATACGGCTACCTTGTTACGACTTCACCCCAATCATCTATCCCACCTTAGGCGGCTGGCTCCAAAAGGTTACCTCACCGACTTCGGGTGTTACAAACTCTCGTGGTGTGACGGGCGGTGTGTACAAGGCCCGGGAACGTATTCACCGCGGCGTGCTGATCCGCGATTACTAGCGATTCCGACTTCATGTAGGCGAGTTGCAGCCTACAATCCGAACTGAGATTGGCTTTAAGAGATTTGCTTGCCGTCACCGACTCGCGACTCGTTGTACCAACCATTGTAGCACGTGTGTAGCCCAGGTCATAAGGGGCATGATGATTTGACGTCAT
>JAKSKV010000113.1 GCA_024401555.1 Paludibacteraceae bacterium | reverse complement strand
CATCCGACGATAACCCAATATCCAACAATAGCCAAATATCCAAATGTCCAAATATCCACGAGGATAAATCTGGACAAATGGACATTTCCGATGAGGATGGTCTGCCAACTTTTCCAGAGGATGTGTATTCTTCTCTCCCTCCTATTATAAAAGAGGCTGTTGGGAACGCAAGCTCTCCTGATGAACGTGCCGTCATCCTCCTTGGTGCACTTGCATGTCTTTCCTCCACTATACATAATATGTATGGTATATACTATCAGAAGGTTGTATTCCCTAATCTGTTTGTCTTCATCACTGCAGATGCAGGCATGGGTAAGGGTGCTCTTACATTCTGCAAGGAACTTGTTTCCCCTATTCATGAAGAACTTGCAGAGATATCTGAACGGCAGTACAAGGAATACAAGGAGGCAAAGGCTAATGCCAAGCGAGGTTGTGATGGTGAGAACGGTTGTCTTGAGGAACCTGGGAGACAGATGCTCATCATTCCTGCCAACAGCAGCGCAAGCTCCTTCTGTCAGATCCTCAACGACAACAATGGTATCGGTCTTCTCTTCGAGACTGAGGCAGATGCCCTCGGTGGCACTCTCAACTCGGAATATGGAAACTATTCCTATGTTCTTCGTCAGGCAGCACATCATGAGCCAGTATCGCTGAGCCGTTCAAAGGATAGGACTTATATCAACATCCAGAACCCTCGTCTTTCGGTTTGTCTGTCTGGAACACCACAGCAGATGCTCAACCTCATGCCTACTGCAGAGAATGGCCTGTTCAGCCGTGCTTCCTTCTATAGCATGCCTTTCAAGCTTGACTTCGGGAATGTTCTTTCCGTCAGTGATTTCAAGGAGTCCAAGACGAGTAAGTTCAAGGAACTTGGAAGAAGATACTACAACCTGCGCTCTGCCTTCTTCCGTGGTGGCACGTTCAAGATGGTCATCCCTGATATACTTCAACCTGCATTCCTTGACCACTTTGAGAAGATAAACAAGGAGATGGTGGAGGAGAATGGCAAGGGTATGCAGGCTGTGGTCAGAAGACATGGCTTGACAGCATTCAGAATAATGATGATCTTCACGGCCCTCAGGGCAATGACATCTGGCAGGAACCTTTCCGCCATCGGCAATGGGCTCTCCACATCCACCTCTGAGTTCTCTGATGAAGTATATGAGAAATCAACGCCTCTCACATGCTCAGAGGAGGACTTCAGCAATGCCCTGAAGATAACCGATGTATTGTTGAGTCATGCTGCATACAAGTATTCCCACATGCCAAAGAGCTCTTCATCCGCTGGTGCATCCAAGAAGGCAGATGTCCTTTTCGGAGCATTGTCTGAGGCATTCACAAGAAGCGAGTACGATGCCATGTCGAAGAGTCTTGGGATGTCACTGAGCACCACAAACAAGTGGCTCAACAATGCTGTCAAGGCAGGCACAATCCAACGTACAGGACAAGGCCAGTACAGCAAGGTTCACGCATAAGGGGCAATCACGTCTATGGACTTTTCGTAAAAGTCCTAAACATAATAGGGACTTTTAGAATCACCACTTACGATGGCTCCCTTAAAAAGTCCTATTATGCTCAGGCGCTGCCCGAGACCTGACTGTTCATGGTCTTACTAATACCAACTTTAAACAAAACAATAAATCAACATGAAAACAAATATACCACGTGCCGCAATTCATGTCGGCAAAGACAAGAAAACGTTCTCAGCCCAAGTCAGCAATGAGGCTGAGCGCAGAGGCTGGGATGAGAAACGATACCAGCTCAAGAATGCTGAACTGGATAAGAACAACCACTACAACTTCTCCCGTAACAAACTCAACTTTGAAGTCACAAAAGGAGGGAAGATTGTTCCTCTCGGCTCCAATCCCGTTCCTCTCCATAAGCGCCTTCAGCAGCGCTTTGACGAACTCGGTTTCAAGCCTTACATGGATGCGAACCATCCTGATCAGATTTCAAGGAACAGTCCTAACTGCACTGTCGGAATCATCTTCAGCGGAGACCATGAAGTATTCAACAGACTCGCTTTCGGTGATCAGCAGATTGACACCTCAGACCCAAGTGCAGACCATAGTCACATCAAGCTTCAGAAGCCCATCTATGACTGGGCACTTGACACCTACAGGTTCGCATGCCGTAAATGGGGAGAGGAGAACGTAATAGGTTTCTGCGTTCATTGTGATGAGACAAGCATCCACGCCCATGTCCAGACCATTCCTGTGTGGCAGGTCAAGAAACGTGGTCGTGTCGGCAACTTATACATCAGCAATGAGAATCCTGATGTTAAACTTTCCACTAAGGAGTGGAAGGCTCTTCCCAAAGAGGAAAGAGCCAACTACACCAAGACAACCGCATCAAAGGAGATGGTTGAGCGCGTGTCCTATGCCAAGGTATGGGGTGAAACAAAGGAGGAGAAACCGAAGTATCTCTCAGATCTTCACACAGACTATCATAAAGAGGTTGGTCAGAAGTATGGTCTTGAGCGTGGCATCCCATACAATGAGCTTTCCGCAGAGGAGAAACGTGCCCGAAGACACAAGGACAAGGTTACTCTTGAAGCTGAGCGACA
>JAKSKV010000112.1 GCA_024401555.1 Paludibacteraceae bacterium | reverse complement strand
TTCTCTGTCTCATCGATTCACCTTTGAGTTCCACACGATGGGCATTTGCCGTCAAACGGTCCATAATGGCATCTGCAAGTGTCGGTTCATTGATGTAGTCATACCACTTGCTGACCGGGAGTTGAGAGGTGATGATGACCGACTTTCTCTCATAACAGTCTTCCAGAATCTGGAGCAAGGCAAGACGAGTATTGTCGGTCAAAGGTTGTAATCCGAAGTCATCGAGTATTATCATATCATTCTTCTCAATGTGGTTTACTACCTTCAGTATCGATCCCTCAATCTTAGCCAATGCGATACGTTCGATAAATTTGTTCATAGAGAAGTATTCCACTCTCAGACCTAAAAAGCAGGCCTGCCTTCCAATAGCACATGCAAGATAGGATTTGCCACATCCGGTCTTGCCTGTTATAAGCAGATTCTCGGCTCTTCGGATAAACCCACAGTCGGCAATCGACTGCAGGTTTTCCTTGGTGAAATTGCGCTCTGTCGAGCATTCCACATTTTCAAGTACGCTATCGTATCGAAGTTTGCTTGTCTTCAGATACATCTCGGTGCGGCGACGATTGCGGTCTTCAATCTCGCACTCTGCGAGTCTTGCCATGGCTACATCAAGAGAAGGTCTATCCTGCAAGGACATCTCTGTTAGGCTACGTACATAATTGGCCATACCATGAAGTCTGAGCGACTCCAATTGGCTGACAGTTTCCTGGGTATTCATCTTTGAATAGTTTTTTTAGTGAAACATATATTGTAAGCTGGCACATTCATTGTTTAATGGAAGGCATCTGCTCCTCTGACATCTTCATTATGAGGCATATAGCTTCCTACTGATAAAGTTGGACCTTGTTCGGCAATATCTCGGTTGTTTTCAAGCATATTTTTCAACCGGAGGTAATTGGCGTTATGTTTGTCTTCAAGCATTGAGCAGACCTTTTCCAAACGGGCTGCTCCAAAGCGACGGCAGAGGGAAAGCACTCCCTGACAGGCCTTATAGGACTGTTGGAGAAATGGTTTCGACTCAAGTATGGCCTGGATTGCTTCTTTCGTGTTCGGCCCAATCAGGGCAGCCTTCTCCAGAAAATAGGCGGCATTGCATTCCTTGGATCTGCGCAGATATTCCCTATGTCTTTCAGGCATATGCTCTGTGATGGTGCTGTATCCATCGGTTTGCTTGCGTTCGTGGACGGCCACACGAGCCATGTTGACCCATATCTCCACGGTATTGCAGTCGTATATGGCCTTGGCTTTCTGGTTGACATACTGGTAGGGAATGCTATAGAAATGCTTCTCTTTTCCGATGCCCACATGGTAGGTGGCATTGACCGTAAACTCCTTCTCGTATTTGAAAGTGAAGCGTTCGTTAGTAACAGGAAGCATCTGGTCCTTCTCATGCTCCACATACTTCTCCCATCTGCTATATGTGCGGCCTTTCATCTGCTCATGGTTATATTGGTCAATGAGTTCCAATAGGCGGGTGTTCAGTTCATTGAGACTATGGAATACCTCCCTTTGGCCATCCCCTCGACCATTCTCAATTCGGGCATAGACATATCTGTATATTTGATTGACAAGGGATTCTGCAGGCCCTTTGTCCCTTGGATGGGCCACTCGGCAATTCTCAATATTGGTACCATAATAGAGCCCCCACTGATTGGCTGCTTCCGTCAGGGTAGGCTCATAGCGGTCATACTTCTTTACCCACTGGCTCATATTGTCACTCTTGACGATAGAAGTCACCCCTTGGAAATACTCCAGGGATTTCGACATGCCATCAAAGAAGTACTCCATCCGGGTCGAGGTCATGGCACAGGCAAAGGCGAGCTGTGAATATGGAAGGACGCAGACGAGGACAAATGCTTTGGTCGCAATGTCAGTCTTCCCTTCACGAATCCAAAGAGGATCTCCTGCAAAGTCCGCCTGCATCTCTTCTCCTGGGGTATATTCATTATGGAAGGAATAGTTATGGGCCTTGCTGTATGACTTGATGATTTCCTTGAACTGAGTGTAGCTATATGTGTAGGCATACTTGGTGCAGTATTCATCATAGATGACTTCGAAGGTGACATGCTTGCGTGATAAGCGTTCTGCATACTCTTCTATTCTTGGCTCAAGAAGGCGACGCTTCTCTTCGTCTGGCTTTCTGTGGCCGTCAGGGCGGCGGAGGATGGAGAAGAGTTCTTTGTCCGTCTTGGCTAGAAGTTCTTCATAGGAGAAGTCGCTCTCTGTGGCTCGCTTCTCGTAAACATCGATGGAGGTGCGACTGATGTGGTGGTCGCGACTAATCTTGCGCTTGGAGGTGCCCTTCGCAAGTTCACTGATAATGATTCTAAGATCTGTCATTGTCGTTTTGTTGTTTGCCATGTTTATTATTTTGGTGAATTAATTTATTCTCCGCAAAGATAAACAAGTTTCACGAAAAACGACTCAATGGGGAGCCACTTTCAAAGTGGCACATTTCTTTCCGTTATGGGTGGCACATTCGAAACCGATATGACCGGCACATTTCATTCCGCTACAGGTGGCACATTTGTTCCTGTTATGGGTGGCACATTTAATCCGCTGCTATCA
>JAKSKV010000111.1 GCA_024401555.1 Paludibacteraceae bacterium | reverse complement strand
ACTTCACATCGCACAAGGCACTTGACAAATTCCTTGCTGACAAAGAGTACAATATTCCTTCGGGCATAGTGCTTGACAATGAACGCGAAGTATATACAAAGGATAATGTCACCTACATGCCTATATATTATATAATGTGTATAGAGCGAGCAGAAATCCCTGAAGATGACTGCATCTTCTAATCTGAAAAGTAATGTAAATCTGGCAATATAAAGTCAGTATTGCCAATAATCCATTCAAATAACCTTTATGGCAAACAACAAGAAAGGAAATCTTTGGATATTGATACTGGTATGCATGGGATGCATCATCATATCCACTGTTGCGTATGTAGTAATGAAGGCGAGGATGCAGAGTGAGTTTCTGGCTATCACCATCACAGTAGCAATTGCCATCACCTTATGCGTATGCGCATGGCAGATATTTACACAGTTGGAGAACATGGTTCCCAAAAGCGAACGCGAGCGCATCAAGGCAGAGAAGCTTGCAGAAGAGGCTCGCAAGAAGCAACTGGCAGAGGTACAGAGCCATAAAGTATCACGTCCAGAACCACAGCAACCTCAGATCGTAGTTCAGAACACCATCGTCAATCAGCACGAAATCATCAACGAGGTCAATACTGAGGTTGTAAACAATGTTGTCAATGACATCACCAACAACAATGTCAACATCGCAGAAGCCGTTGCAGACAGCAGTTCCGCATCAATCGCCAGCGCAGCGGCTGATGCCTATGCCGAGTCGCATCCTGTAGAAAACAGTAAATCGACAGAAGCCACTCCTTCAGGTAATACAACAGAGACTCCCACCGATGAGTCTGAACCAGCATCAGTAAAAGAGGAAGCCCCAACAGTAGAACCATGCGATGCAAATGCTACCTATCTGGCAGGAGTCAAGTATCATGAGAAGATGCAAGCTGCCGATGCTCAGAAGAAAGTTGTCACTATCGAAGAGTATGTCCGCTTTATCATGGCTCCGTTCATCGAGGATAAGTACATGGATGACCTATGGAAGGAACTGCGTGGCTTTATCGAGAACCCGAAATACGAGCCAACCCCATTCACCCAATTCAAGGTGACACTGAATACGTTTGATGTAAGACATCTTATCTGGAACATCGCCACTCGTTTGGGCTATGGCAAGTGGAAACCGTACAACAGTGAGAATTGCGCTGTTTTCATTCTCAGATTGTTCCCTGACATCTGCCAGTACAATGGTGTTCCTATGGACATTAGCAGCCTCCAGAACCTTACCGCCACATCAGAGAACGAGAACATTCACCTTGATCGTCCTGATTCCAAACAATTCGGCTTCCACATACCTGGACAGTTAGGCGAAGAGAAGGAGTAAGCCAGACATCCCACATTATTATATATTATAGGCTCAGCCACTTCTGAAAGTAACATTTCGGACGTGGCTGAGCCTTTTTTGTGTCTGTACGTCTTCCTCAACCAATCCATTCTTCATTGTTCTCAATTGCTCACAAATTCCTCTTTTACTGACATCTATCGCCCTACAACCATGAATTTTCGGGCATATTCGCGTGGAAGAGCAATTATCCAGGAATGACGGAGAACAAACAACTCCACTTGTGCGTCATTTCGTTCCTTTGTCCCGCGATTCTTTCCAAGTCGCAGTGTTTTCATGAAGAATGAATTATTGACTTTCAATGACCTACCCCAGGTCGTTGCCCAGCTTCGGGATGAAGTGATGGGCATGAAGGTGGCACTGCTGAACCTTCAGAACGGAACAACTCAGCAGAAGAGAGAGAACACACATCGTCCCATGAGCGTAGAGGAAGCAGCCGAATACACACGTCTGCCCCTTGGCACCATGTATCAGAAGCTGGCAGAAGGTATCATCCCTGGCACCAAGCCCGGCAAGCGTTGGGTTATCTATCAGGATGAGCTCGACAAGTGGCTTGATGCCAACCGCAAGAACGAGGTTCCCATGTCAGCCGATGAGTTCAATGCTGCTGTCCTCGCCTCTCATCGTCGCAAGCCAAAGAATGTACGCGTATGATGTTAGACAACGAGATCTGGCTCCCCCTTTCATTAGATGAGAGGGAGAGCGCACCTCCCGAGGAACGATGGAAGTTCGACCTCAAATGGGAGAAGAGCGGCAAGGGCGCAATCAAGGTGGCAGGAACCATCAACAACATCATTGCTATCCTGACAAACGATCCCCTTCTCAAAGGCAAGATCCGTCACAATGACTTCTCCACAGTCATTGATGTACGCGATGTGCCTTGGCAGAAGGAGGTGGCTCCATGGAACGACACCTGTGATGCCTACCTCGCCAGCTATCTTGAAGGCTACCGCATGGGCGGCTTCTCCGACAAGAAGATTGCCAAGGCTCTGACGATTGTAGCCCATGAGAACAGCTACCATCCTGTGCGTGATTACCTGAACACCCTTGTGTGGGATGGCATTCCACGTATCGAGAGTCTTTTCATTGACCACCTGAAAGCGGAGGATACTCTACTCTATCGTGAGGCAGCCCTTGGCTTCATGGTCATGTCGGTGAAGCGCATCTTTGAGCCTGGGTGCAACCTCCAGTTCATGCCAGTCTTCATCGGCAAGCAGGGTGCTGGCAAGAGTTCTCTGGCTCAGGTGCTGGGTGGCGAGTGGGTGACAAACTCTGCCATTGACATCAACTCCAAGGATGGCTATATCGCCCTTCAGGGTAAGT
>JAKSKV010000110.1 GCA_024401555.1 Paludibacteraceae bacterium | reverse complement strand
GGACGTCAATCGGACATTGAGATGGATGGTGGAACGCTTCACATCGAGTGGAGGGAGTCCGATAACCATATCTATATGACGGGCCCTGCGGCAACCGTTTTTGAAGGTGAACTAATAGAGAGAAATTAAGTACTAATATTAACCTAAAGATTAGAAATTATGTCATCAGCATTAAGATTTGAGGTTATTTCGAAGGCTTTTGAAAAGAAGCCGTTGGTGATTCCGAACAGAGAGGATCGTCCTAGTGAATTCTTCGCTAAATACGTATTCAATCGTCAGAAGATGTTCAAGTATCTTCCTGCGAAAGTGTATAAGAAGATGTGTGACGTTATCGACAATGGCACTACATTGGATCTTGCAACCGCGGATGCTGTTGCTGAGGGCATGAAGCGTTGGGCCATGGAGTTGGGTGCTACCCACTGTACACACTGGTTCCAACCATTGACAGAAGGAACAGCCGAGAAGCATGATGGTTTTGTTGAGCACGACTGGAAAGGCGGCATGGTGGAGGAGTTCTCTGGCAAGCAATTGGTTCAACAAGAGCCTGACGCCAGCTCTTTCCCAAGTGGAGGTATCCGTTCCACTTTCGAGGCTCGTGGATATTCCGCATGGGATCCTGCCAGCCCAGTATTCGTAATCGGCGATACATTGCATATCCCAACTGTATTCATCTCTTACACCGGTGAGGCTCTTGACTACAAGGCACCGTTGAAGAAGGCTTTGAAGGCAGTTGACAAGGCTGCTACGGCAGTGACTCAGTACTTCTACCCAGAGGTGACAAAGGTCATCAGTAACTTGGGTTGGGAGCAAGAGTATTTCTTGGTAGATGAGGGTCTTTACGCAGCGCGTCCAGACTTGTTGATGACTGGCCGTACATTGATGGGCCACGACTCCGCTAAGAACCAACAGATGGAGGACCACTACTTCGGTTCAATCCCTGCTCGTGTAGCTGCATTCATGAAGGATCTTGAGATCCAAGCATTGGAGTTGGGTATTCCTTGTAAGACTCGTCACAATGAGGTAGCGCCTAACCAATTCGAGTTGGCTCCTATCTTCGAAGAGACTAACCTTGCTGTTGACCACAACATGTTGATCATGGGTGTTATGCAAGAGGTTGCTCGTAAGCACGGTTTCCGTTGCTTGCTTCACGAAAAACCATTTGCGGGTGTCAATGGATCAGGAAAGCATAACAACTGGTCTTTGTCAACCAATACAGGCGTATTGTTGCACGGACCTGGCAAGACCGCAACAGACAACCTTCGTTTCGTGACATTCATCGTCGAGACTTTGATGGGTGTATATCGTCACAACGGATTGTTGAAGGCAAGTATCATCAGCGCAACCAACGCACACCGTTTGGGTGCGAACGAGGCACCTCCTGCAATCATCTCTTCTTTCCTTGGCAAGCAGTTGTCTGATTTGTTGGATGAGCTTGAGAAGTCATCAGACGATGAGGTGAAGTTGGATGGCAAGCGTGCGATGAGCTTGGATATTCCACAAATCCCAGAGTTGATGTTGGATAACACCGATCGTAACCGTACCTCTCCATTCGCCTTCACAGGTAACCGTTTCGAGTTCCGTGCGGTAGGTAGCCAAGCAAACTGTGCAGCTGCCATGATCGTATTGAATACCGCAGTTGCGGAGGCGCTTGCCGACTTCAAGGTAAGAGTTGACGCTTTGATCGCTAAGGGTGTTGAGAAGAACGCCGCCATCTTGAAGGTGGTTCGTGAGGATATCAAGACCTGCAAGTCTATCCACTTCGACGGAAATGGTTATAGCGATGAGTGGAAGAAAGAGGCTGCTGCTCGTGGATTGGATGTTGAGTCTTCAGCTCCATTGATGCTTGACAACTACGTTAAGCCTGAATCTATCGAGATGTTCAAGAAGATGAACGTGCTTTCCGAGGCTGAGCTCCGTGCCCGTCTTGAGATCAAGCAAGAGACTTATACCAAGAAGATCCAGATCGAGGCTCGTATCTTCGGCGACCTTTGTCTCAACCACATCGTGCCAGTGGCAAAGCGTTACCAAAAGCAATTGATCGACAATATCAAGGTGGTGCAAGGTGTATTCTCTGACAAGGAGGCCGCTGAGTTGACTGCTGATGATATGGATATTGTACGTCAAATCAACAGCCACTGTACCTTCATCATCAAGAATGTTGAGGCATTGGTTGACGCTCGTCGCGTAGCAAATAAGATCGAGGATGAGCGTAGCAAGGCGATCGCTTACCACGATACAGTTGCTCCACTTCTTGAGACTATCCGCTACCATGTGGACAAGCTCGAGTTGATCGTCGATGACGAGTTGTGGCCATTGCCAAAATACCGTGAACTCCTCTTTATTAGATAGCGGTTGAGGAGATTTCTCCTCACTGAAGGGGGCGGGGTTGTCATTCGACGATACCCGCCCTTTTTCTTTCTCACCCTCCGAATAGGTGAGTAAAAGTAAACGCCCGACTCTGAATATTCAAAGTCGGGCGTTTACGGTAAAGTTTTATCGGTTGGATCAATCATCCTCCTCTTCCATCTCGTTGATGGAGAGCGAACGGTTGATGAACGAGTCGAATGAGATGATGGTTTCTAACTTCGAGAGGCCGATCGGCTGAATCTTTTCCCGAATGATCTTGTGCAATTCTTGGTTGTTGAATGCGTAGATCTTAACCATTATGTCGTATTCTCCTGTTGTGTAGTGACACTCCACCAC
>JAKSKV010000011.1 GCA_024401555.1 Paludibacteraceae bacterium | reverse complement strand
GTGTGAAGTTGGACAGTTACTTGGTCAGCACCAGCTACGGTTTGAAGCCTTTGGCCAGTGTGCGCGTGGAGGTGAATGGCCAATCCTTTGAGGAGACTGCCACGGGTGATGGTCAGTATGACGCCTTTGTACGTGCGGTGCGACATATCTATCGCGAGAAGTTGCAGCGCAAGTTCCCTTGGTTGACCAACTATGCGGTAACTATTCCTCCAGGAGGTAGAACGGACGCTTTGGTACAAACTTGCATTTCATGGTGCTTCGACGGTAAAAATTACCGAACCAGAGGTTTGGACGCCGACCAGATGGAGTCGGCCATCAAGGCGACTTTCAAGATGCTTAACTTGATTGAGGATCTTTACGAGCAGGCGCCCGAAAGAACAAAAGAGACAATTGAATAATTTATTATAAAGAAAAAAGACAATGGAATTAAAAATTGCTGTATTGCCAGGTGATGGTATCGGACCAGAGATCTCTGAGCAAGGTGTCAATGTCATGACAGCCGTTTGTAATAAGTTTGGTCACAAGGTGACTTACAAGCACGCTATCTGCGGTGCGGACGCTATCGATAAGGTAGGTGATCCATTCCCAGAGGAGACTTTCAAAACTTGTATGGAGGCTGACGCGGTTCTCTTCTCAGCAGTAGGTGATCCTAAGTTCGATAACAACCCTTCCGCAAAGGTTCGCCCAGAGCAAGGTTTGTTGGCGATGCGTAAGAAGTTGGGCTTGTTCGCCAATATCCGTCCTGTTCAAACATTTGACTGCTTGGTTCACAAGAGCCCATTGAAGGATGAGTTGGTAAAGGGGGCTGATTTCGTATGTATCCGTGAGTTGACCGGCGGTATGTACTTCGGTGAGAAGAAAGAGGGTAGCGACTACGCATACGATACCAACGCTTACAGCCGTGTGGAGGTGGAGCGTATCTTGAAGGAGGCTTACAAGTATGCGCAACAACGCAACAAGCACTTGACCGTTGTAGATAAGGCTAACGTATTGGCATCCTCACGTTTGTGGAGAGCGGTTGCACAAGAGATGGCTCCTCAATATCCAGATGTGACTACCGATTTCATGTACGTGGACAATGCCGCTATGCGTATGATCCAAGAGCCTAAGTTCTTCGACGTTATGGTGACTGAGAATACTTTCGGTGATATCTTGACTGACGAAGGTTCTTGCATCACTGGTTCTATGGGATTGCTTCCATCTGCCTCTACAGGTGAGCATACGCCAGTTTTCGAGCCTATCCACGGTTCTTGGCCACAGGCGAAGGGATTGAACATCGCCAACCCATTGGCGCAAATCCTTTCTGTTGCCATGTTGTTCGAGTATTTCGGTTTGAAGGAGGAAGGCAAGTTGGTTCGTGAGGCGGTTGACGCTTCTTTGGATCAGAATGTCCGTACCCCAGAAATCCAAGTAGCCGGTGGCGCTAAGTATGGTACCAAAGAGGTCGGCGCATGGATCGTTGATTACATCAATAAGAAATAATATTTTTCATACCATATTAACGAAGCGTCATTCCAATTATGGGGTGGCGCTTCTTTTGAACCATGAAAAGAGTATTCTCATCCGTAATTCTACTAGCATCACTGCTGCTGAGTTTGTTGGGATTTGTTGGCTGCGACGCTTCCGATGCGAAAAACACTTCCGGGAAAATTGAAGAAATACGTCAGCGAG
The DNA here is from genome assembly GCA_024401555.1 of Paludibacteraceae bacterium. GTDB lineage: Bacteria > Bacteroidota > Bacteroidia > Bacteroidales > Paludibacteraceae > UBA1181. Next base: position 82,605 of record JAKSKV010000011.1, on the reverse strand, counting down.
GCACATTGCGTGTCGGCGCAACGGGCGACTACCGTCCTTTGTCGTACCTCGATCCGAAAACCAATACCTATTGGGGCTTCGATGCCGATTTCGCGGAGATTATCGGTAAGGAGTTAGGTGTGGAAGTGACGTTCGTCCCTACTTCTTGGCCTACGCTCACGAGTGATATGCTGAACGAGGAGCTCTTCGACATAGCCATGTGTGGCATTACGATTACCGACGCCCGTAAGGAGATCATGCTGATGAGTGATGGATACCTTCGCAATGGCAAGACGATCCTCTGCCGTAAGGAGCAGTCCGACCGTTTCCGATCCTTGGAGGATATCGACCAACCCGATGTAAAGGTTATGGTCAATCCTGGCGGACTGAATGAGAAATTTGCCCACGAGCATCTCTCCAAGGCGCAGATTGTCGTGCACCCTAAGAACGAGGAGATCCCTGCACTGATAGCCGAAGGCGTGGCGGATATCATGATCACCGAGATTGTCGAGGCGACCTATTATGCGCAAATCGACGAACGGCTGGCCTCCCCATTGATCGACCAACCTTTCACGCATAGCTTGATGGGCGTATTGATGCGGAAAGGAGACGAAGAGTTGCTTCTCTACGTGAACGATATCATCCGTTCATGCCAGGAAAATGGCACATTGAAGCGATTGCATGAGAAGTATGGTTTTGGGTATGAGTGGTGATTTTTTGAATCTACCTTATGAAATCATTTGGATTTTGTATGAGAAAGAGCTATTTTTACAAAAAAAATGATAATATGTCCTATTCGGAATTGGCACAATTGGAAATATTGGATGCGGTAAATTGCATTAAAACACAGTCGGATCTTGATGAATTCAAGAATTTGATTGCGCATTTTTTTGCCCAGAAAGCACAAAAATCCATTGATGACTTGTGGGAATCTGGCGTAGTGAGTGAAAATATTATCGAAGAATGGGGAAAAGAACATATGAGGACACCTTATCGAAAATAGAATGAAAAAAATTGTACTTGATACTAATTGTTTGCTTCAATCCTTGCCGTCTAAAAGTCCATACCATAGTGTGTGGTCAAAGATTCTTTCTGGAGAGATTGCTTTGTGCGTTAGTACTGAAATACTAGATGAATATGAAGAGATTCTAGCACAAAAGACTTCAAGAGAAATAGCACAAAATGTTGTGGAAGCTATTGCTCATTTAAGCACAACGAAGTTTCAGACATCTTTTTATCATTTTAATGTGATAGAAGCAGATCCCGATGATAATAAATTCGTGGATTGTGCTATTGCGTCAAATGCAGAATTGATAGTGACGAATGATGCTCATTTTGAAGTCCTGAAATCAATAGATTTCCCTAAAGTGCAGATAGCCACTCTGATGGAGTTTGTGTTGACATTGGTGTGATGGTTTATTGGTGTGTCAATAAGAGGAAGTTACATTGATATTTAAATAAAAAAGCGTCGATTCCTTGTTGGAGTCGGTGCTTTTGTGTATAAATATTGCGTTTTGTGTTGTTCTTTTTTTATCTTTGTGGTGTTGCTGTGATAATTGATTGTCGGGGATCTTTTTAGAAGTGGGAAAGGTAACGATTGGGAGTTTTGATTTATTGTATATAGCAATTCTAATACACGTATTAAGCATTTATTTTATTAAATCATGAAAAAACATTTTTTAATGATTGCGGCTTTGTTCTTCTCTATGTTGGGCGCCGTAACGCTAACTTCTTGCGAAAAAGAGGAGGGTTTAGATGATTCTGGACAAAATGGTAGTGAATCGGGAAGGGATTCTTCTTTCCATCCCTTGGATGTGGTCGTTCTTCCGATGTCGGCAGCGGAGTTCCTTTATGCCTGTACGGACACGAGTGATTCATCAACGAATTTCTATGATTTCCCTGAACATTATATGATCTTAGGTTCGCCTATGGAAAATCTCGTGTTTTGGGAAGTGGATGGCGAGATCATTCAGAAATCGTTTGACGAATATGCTATTGTCGGAAACGGATTCGTTTCTAAATCAAAAGATGGTAAGGTGGAGTATTACTTGAAGTATCAGTTTACCAATCAAGCGGAAGAGCGTTCGAAAGAGTTTGCGTCTGAATTATGGAAGCAGTATGAAAATTCTGTGAGACACCGATGAAAAAAATAGTTCTTTGCATCTCATCCCTCCTTATTTCTCTTTCTGCATACTGCGATTCAAAGGAAAGTGATTCAACGTCATCTTGCCCATGTCTGTATATAAATGGCAATACTAAGATCGATTATGTTGTGGTTGATGGTGTTGTCCTTACCGAGCAATCTGAAGTGCGTAAAAACGATGGTGGTTTGACATCCATTAACCCCAAGATGATTAAGGAAATGGAAATTGTAAGATCTGCAGATACCAATTGTGATTGTAAGGTAATAATGTTCATACGAACGAAAAAGGGGAAGAAGGTAAAGAGACAAATTCCAGAAACGCTTAATGAATTGGGTGTTGTCTTGGGACCCTAATAGATTGTAAATTGTTATTGGAATTTAAGTAAGAATATGAGCGCCAATATGCTTGGTGCGGTTTCTTTTCCTTATCTTTGTGAACCGAGGTCCATCCTCCAGTGTTGTGTGAAATTTTAAAGAATATAATATGATATTTCCTATGAAGACGAAATTGGCCATGTTGGGCCTTTCTTTTTGTTGCGCGCTCTCTGCGCAGACCACCAAAGAGTATATGATGGAACACATTGAGTATACGGCAGGTAACTATACCTCCTATCCAACGTCGTTCCCTCAACAAACCAAGGCGCCCAAGGGTTACGAAGCCTTCTATATCAGCCACTATGGCAGACATGGTTCCCGCTACCACCACACGGCGGCCGACTATAAGAATCTTTATGAAATCTTCGCAAAGGCCGATTCCGCCCATGCGTTGACCGCCACGGGTTTGACCGTGAAGGATCGTTTCCAGAAGATGTATAACCGTTATTACGATCGTGCCGGTGATTTGACCACAAAGGGCGTGGCGCAACACCGAGCCATCGCCGATCGTATGTTCCACTCCTTCCCGAAGGTGTTTAAGAAAAATGCGGTGATAGAGATCAAAGCCTCCACCTCTGGCCGTTGCATCATGAGTATGGATGCTTTTTGCCAGCAATTGAAGGCGATGCAACCCACATTGGATATCCGCGGAGAGTCCAGCAAGCGTCTGATGTATTATATCTCCAACGATCCGATGGAGGATAAGAACCGCCGTTTGGCCGATACGGCGTGGTCGAATAGATTTGGCGATTTGCACTATCGACTCATTCATCCTACCCGTATGGTGAAACAGCTCTTCTCCGATATGGATTATGTGGCGAAGCATGTCGATACGATTGGCTTTATGCGTAAGTTCTATGAGGTAAACAATAGCTTGGTCTGCGACGATTCCGACATCAATTTCAAGGATATCTGGACCAAGGAGGAACTTTACAACAACTGGGTAGTGCAGAATGCGTGGTGGTATGGCGCTTACGGCCCTTGCCCGTTGACGCAAAACAGAAGCCGCTTCTTTGCGAATGATTTGTTGAGTGTCATGATCAATGATGCGGATGCTGCCTTGGCGAGTGGAGATGTACAGGCGAACTTGCGTTTTGGCCACGACATCGCGATCCTTCCGTTGACCGCCTTGATGGAGTTGCAGGGCTGCCGTGACCAACTGACCAATTTGGATGATGTCATGAAATATTGGAACGAATATAAAATCATTCCGATGGCCTCCAATGTCCAAATGATTTTCTATAAATCAAAGAAGAACCCTGACATTCTCGTGAAGATTATGTTGAACGAAAGGGAGGTGGATCTTCCGTTGAAGAGTGATGTGGCCCCTTATTACAAGTGGAGTGAGGTGAGGCAGTTCTTCATGGATAAGATGAGTGAGAAATAAGAATAATTCTTACCTTTGCCCCGTGAACCATTGTTACTTTCCAAATAGGCTTGGGGAGTTTTAAGAATGTTAATTGAATAGATCATGATGAAGAAATGGATAGTAGGCGCCACTCTCTTGGGTGTCGCAAGTTCTGCTTCGGCGTACGATTTCTCCTCTTATTCGGAGGCCTACACCGCTGCGGATTATCGTACAGCGATCAACATGGGATTGAAATTCTTTGGTGGACAACGTTGCGGAGACACTCACAACTGGATGCTGGAGAACAATCCGAATGTTTCTCCTAAATATTGTCATACAAAAGATGGCAAAGGTGCCATGAATGGTGGCGGAAACGGCAACTACGATTTGACAGGTGGTTGGCACGATTGTGGTGACCATATCAAGGTGGGAACGACCATGGGTTACGCCGCAGTCTCTCTCTTGGTGGCTTATGATTTGTGGCCACAGGCGTTCCAAGATAATTACGATGGAGCGTATGGCGCACCGAATGGCATTGCGGATGTCTTGGACGAGGCGAAAGTGGCTACCGATTTCTTCATGAAGAGTTTCATCAATGATAATACTTTTGTCTATTATGTGGGCAATGGCGATTTAGATCACCGAGTTTGGTGCACCTCTTCCCATCAATCCATGATGGGCGTGGATAACGGAGGTGATCCCCGTCCATTCTATACCGCCTCTGACAAGGGTGGCCCGCAGGCTGCCAACTACGCCTCCGCATTGGCTTTGATGGCTTTGAAGTATCCAGATGAGGTCTATCGAGCTACTTGTAAGGAGTATGCCTTGAAGGCTTATAATTTCGCCAAAAAGAATAAATCGCAACACGCTGCTATCCCTAGTTTTTATGGAAGCCCTAATGCGGAGTGGACAGACGAATTGGCTTTGGCCTCCATGTTGCTCTATCGTCTGACGGGAGAGCAGAGCTACAAGCAAGATGCGAAAAGTTACTTGTCTGGTAAATGGGAGTCTAAATATCCTTTGGCGTGGGATACGATGGCGGATTTCGCCTATTACTATGTGGTGAAGGATGATCCGAAAGCCAATAATGGACAGGGTGGTAATTTCGTGGATCACATGGCAAAGAATGTTGCTTTCCACATCTCCAATGGCAAGGCCGATTCTAACGGATTCCCTTATGTGAACGGGCAATTGTGGGGTACGAACAAGTTGGCGTGTGGTGCCGCGGCAGCTACCTCTTTGTTGTTGAAGCTGATGGACGACGGGGTCGTGGGTGAAGTGGTGAATGCCAAAGAGGCGAAAAACTTCGTCACCCGTGTGGTGGATTATATGCTTGGTAAGAACGAGTTCAATCATACTTTCCTCCATGGATTCAAGGGAGATATGACCTATCGCATCCACCATAGAAATGCGATGGGAAGAAACGATAACCCACCATCGGATGTAAAGAACAGGGCTGATTTCATGTTCGCGAGTGGAGGCCTGATTGGTGGACCTTCTGGAACTGGTAGGTTTGAAAACGTCATCGAGGGCGGTGCCTCTTATACGGAGACAGAGGGCGGTTGCGACTACAATGCGCCGTTCATTATGGCCATAGCGCGTATTGCGGCAGAGAAGGACCCTTCCAGTTTCGGTACCGAGGTGGAGAATGCGTTGTCGGAGAACCATTTTTCTGTATATCCTACCATTTTTGACGACTATATGGTCATCGATCAGAATATTTATGCAGGAGATGACGTGACGGCAACCCTTGTCACATTGAGTGGCGTGGAGGTGAAAAAGGTGAAGGTGGATGCTGTCCGTGAAATCGTCGAGATGTCCGATGTCCCTGCGGGAAACTATGTGTTGCAGGTGGCGTCTAAGGGCGTAGCGGTTGGCTACAAAGTGATGAAGAAATAATCTTTTTTGAAAGGATTTCTTTTGGGGGAATGGGGCAAGTGTCTCGTTCCCCCTTTTCTTTATGGACTGATGGTATTTTTATCCATTTTGATTGTGCGATTTCCGTCCAAATGATTACCTTTGGACCTTAAAATAATTTTTAAAATCGGATAGTATGACGAAATTCGGAACAGTGTATAAAAAGGGTGGAAAGAAAGCCCTTTTGTGTGGATCTGGCGAGTTGGGTAAAGAGGTGGCTATCGAGTTGCAACGTCTTGGAATTCAAGTGATTGCTCTTGATAAGTACGAGAATGCCCCTGCGATGCAGGTCGCTCACAAATCGTATGTGTTGTCTATGTTGGACGGCGCTCGATTGGCTGAAATCATTGCCGAAGAGAAACCCGATTACATCATCCCGGAGGTGGAGGCGATCGCCACATCTACCTTGGTGGAGTTGGAGAAGGAGGGCTACAATGTCATACCTACAGCCCGTGCCACTTTCCTTACGATGAACCGTGAGGGTATCCGTCGTTTGGCGGCAGAGGAGTTGGGACTTAAAACTTCCCCATACCGTTTCGCCGCGACCAAAGAGGGATATCTGGAGGCTGTGAAGCAGATTGGCATCCCTTGCGTGGTGAAACCGATTATGAGTTCTTCCGGTCACGGACAGAGCGTTATCAAGAGTGAAGCGGATATTGAGAAAGCTTGGACCATCGCCCAAGAGGGTGGTAGAGCAGGTGCAGGTAAGGTGATTGTGGAGGGATTTGTTGATTTCGATTACGAAATCACCTTGTTGACCGTCCGCCATAAGGATGGAACCAGTTTCTTGCCTCCTATCGGCCACTGGCAAAAAGATGGCGACTACCAGGAGTCTTGGCAGCCGCAACCTATGAATAATGGAGCCTTGGAGAAGGCACAGGAGTTCGCAAAGAAGATTACGGACGCATTGGGCGGACGTGGAATATTTGGCGTGGAGTTGTTCGTGAAGGGAGATGAGGTTATCTTCAGCGAGGTCTCTCCTCGTCCGCATGACACAGGAATGGTGACCATGATTTCCCAAGACCTTTCGGAGTTTGCACTGCACGTAAGAGCTATTCTTGGTTTGCCTATCCCTAATATTGCGTTCCATGGTCCATCCGCATCCAAGGCGGTTGTCGTAAGAGGTGATAGCGAGAACGTTACTTTTGAGGGATTGGATGAGGCGCTCGCTTTGCCGGATACCTCTATCCGTATTTTCGGAAAACCAGATGTCCATGACCATCGCCGTATGGCAGTTTTGTTGGCCAGAGGCGCATCCGTGGAGGAGGCGAGGGAAAAGGTGAACCAAATGTACGGAAAATTAAAGATTGAGATTTAGTAAAATTTGAAATCATAGGATATGAAAGTATTGAAATATGGAAGTTCCACTTTGACTTCCGCCGCAAAGATCCAAGAGGTGGCAAAGCAAGTTGCCGCTTTGAAGGGGAAGGGTGACATTGTAGTCCTATCTTCTATCAACGGTTCCCGTCAATCGCTTGCGGAGGTGGCTGATTACCTCTACAAGAAGAATGTGGATGGTGCGAAGGAGTTGATGAATAATTTGGAACTTCAGTATGTGAAGTTGGTGGACGACCTCTTCTCCGACAATGCGAAGAAGGTGGAGATGAAGAAGGTAGTGGACAACTCCTTCTCGGTGGTCCGAGAGACAGCGAAGGAACTATTTACCAAGTACGAGGAGAAGATTATCGTCGCACAGGGTGAGTTGTTGATTTCGGAACTCTTCGTAGCCTATTTGTCGTGTATCGGCGTGAAGGCGAAGCATTTGAACGCTTTGGATTTTATGAAGACCGACAAAAATGACGAACCGGATGTCAATTTCATCAAGGGAACTCTCTCCGAGTTGATGGAGGCGGGTAAGGCTGCCGATGTCTTCGTGACGGAGGGCTTCATTTGCCGCAACGCCTACAACGAGATCGATAATTTGGGCAACGGAGGTAGTGACTACTCCGCGACATTGATTGGTGTGGCAGCCCGTGCGGAAGAGGTGCAGATTTGGAGTGACACCGATGGTATCTATAATATCGATCCTTCCGTCGTAAAGGATGCTCGCAGCATTAAATCCTTGAATTTCGACGAGACCGCCGAACTCTCCTATTTCTTGGATAAGGTGATTCATCCGATGTGCATTTTGCCGGCAAAATTGGCCAATATGCCTATCCGTTTGATGAATGCCACACAACCGGAGAAGGAGGGTACTTATGTCTCTTCCGAGATGCCGAACGGCGCTGTCAAGGCGATCGCCGCGAAGGATGGCATCACCATGATTAAGATCAAATCCGTGAAGATGCTTTTGGCGCATGGTTTCTTGCGTCGTGTCTTCGAGGTGTTCGAGGGACACAAGACTGCGATCGATATGATCACCACATCCGAAATCGGTGTCTCCATCACGATTGACAACGACAAATATTTGGAGGAGATCGTGGATGATTTGAAGACCTTCGGAACGGTGACCGTAAATAAGAATATGACCATCATCTGTGTGGTGGGTGATATGCGAGGTGGCGAGGGCGCTTCCAATACTGTCTTGGAGGCGGTGAAGGAGTTGCCTGTGCAAATGATCTCTTACGGAGGCAGCTTGCATAACATCACCCTTTTGGTGGACGATAAGAATAAAAATATAGCGTTGAACCAATTGAATAATAAATTGTTTTAAATGGCACAAGTTGTTAAGGGAAGTTTCCCCGTAGAAAAGTTTGTGAAGGTGCAGACACCTTTCTATTATTACGATGTGGATTTGTTGAACCAAACACTGGACTTGGTAAAGAAGGAGTCCAGCGCCAATAATGTGGAGGTTCATTATGCTGTGAAGGCCAATGCGAATCCCAAGGTATTGTCTATTATCGCAAGCAAGGGCTTTGGCGCTGATTGCGTGAGCGGTAATGAGGTGAAGGCGGCTGTTGAGGCTGGCTTCCCCGCTTCAAAGATTGTTTTTGCCGGTGTTGGAAAGACCGATCCTGAAATCAATTTGGCTTTGGAGTATAATATTTTCTGCTTCAATGCGGAGTCTATCCCTGAGTTGGAAGTGATCAACGAGTTGGCGGCGGCAAAGGGAAAGGTTGCGAACATCGAACTGCGTGTCAATCCGAATGTGGACGCCCACACGCATCACTATATCACCACTGGTCTGAACGAGAACAAGTTCGGCTTCAATATGGATGATTTGGAGTCTGTGGTGAAGATGATTGCCGGCATGAAGAATTTGAAGTTGATCGGTTTGCATTTCCATATTGGTTCGCAAATTACCGATCTCAGTTCCTTCGAGAACCTTTGCGTTCGTGTGAACGATTTGCAAGAGAAGTTCGAGTCTTGGGGTGTTAAGTTAGAGAACATCAATATAGGTGGAGGTTTGGGTATCAATTATGAGCATCCTAACCACATGCCGATCGCGGATTTCGAGTCATACTTCCGCTTGTTCGCAAAGCACTTGAAATTGCGTGCTGGTCAAACCATGCACTGCGAGCCAGGTCGTTCATTGGTAGCTCAATGTGGTAGTTTGATCACGAAGGTTACCTACGTGAAGAAGGGCAAGGAGAAGCAATTCGCCATTGTGGATGCCGGTATGACCGATTTGATCCGTCCTGCATTGTACGATGCTTACCACCGTATCGAGAACATCTCTTCCGACGCCGATGAGGAGAAGTATGATGTGGTTGGTCCTATTTGTGAGTCTTCTGACGTGTTCGACAAGGAGATTCTTTTGAATGGCACGAAACGAGGCGATTACTTAGCGATCCGTTCCGCTGGAGCGTATGGTGAGATCATGGCCTCCGGCTATAATTTGAGACGATTGCCACAGGGCTATCTCTCCACAGAATTTTAATAAATGGTGATGGTGAGGCGCTCCTTTGGGGTGCTTCACACCATTTTATAAGTTATAATATAGAACCCACAAATCAAGTGTTAATGATGGACTGATGTCCACATGTGTGTCTGTTGGTATGGAAGAATATTTGAATAGTTTAGTTGAGTATCCTATTTATTTCTGGGTGATATTGGGGCTGTTTGTCTTCGCCCTTGGGATACAAGTCTATTTCTATTTGCGCTACTATAATGGTATTGCCCGTCTAAAGAAGAGAATGGATCGGAACGATGTGCGTCTCTCCACCGCAAAACCTCCGGTTTCTATTATTATATGTGCTAGAAACGAGTCTGAAAACCTTGCCCGTTTCTTGCCGAAAGTGTTGGGACAACTCTATCCGAAGTTTGAGGTGATTGTCGTCAATGACGGATCGACGGATGAGAGCTCGGATTTGTTGAAGAATCTGATGGAGAAGCATGATAACCTTTACCAGACATTCCTTCCTATGGGCGCGAAATATACGAGCCGTAAGAAGATGTGCCTGACCGTGGGTATCAAGGCCGCCCATTACGACCACATGCTATTCTTGGATGCGGATTGCGAACCTGCCAGCAAACAGTGGTTGGCGCATGTCGTGCGCAATTACGCAAGTGGTACCGGCGTGGTTTTGGGTTATACGGGTCATAAGGGTAACGAGGGCATCTTGGACAAGATGATCGCTTTCGACACGATGTTCCAATCCATGCGGTTCATGGGATTCGCCATGGCTGACAAGGCCTATCGCGGTGTCAGTGGCAACTTATCCTATTCCAAGAAACTATTTTATGAGAAGAAGGGATTCTCCTCTCACCTTATATTAGAGGATGGTGACGATGACCTTCTTATTCGGGACCTCACCAAGGCGGGCAATACGCGTGTCTGCGCGGATGCCGATGCGGTGACATGGTCGCATCGGGAACTCTCCATGAAGTCTTTTATGTATCAGCGTGAACGTCAGATGGACACCTTCGATGAATATAAGTTCGGAACGAAATTCCGCATTGGCATGGAACTCTCGACCCGTTATCTTTACTATGTGTTGTCGTTGGTTTTGGCGGTTATTCTATTGGCGTGGGGTGAGTACATCTCTTTGGGAATCTTCGCCTTCTTGGCGGTGATGCGTTATGTGATGCAATTGGTGATTTTCAGAAAGACATCCAATGCTTTGGAGGAGCGTAAGTTCGCCCTCTCAATTCCGTTGTTTGATATCGTGTTGCCACTCTTTTCGCTTCAAGCGAGAACTATTGCCCGTATCGGTCGAAAGAAATTGACCGTTTGGCAAGAGGCGTAGGTGATTATGAATAAAGATTTGTGAATTATGAATACGATGGATGAAAAGTCAAAAGCGTTCCAACGCCTTTTGGAGGTGATGGATGAACTCAGGGAGAAGTGTCCGTGGGATAAGAAACAGACATTTGAGTCGCTCCGTGCCAACACCATTGAGGAGTGCTATGAACTTGTCGATGCGATTATGAAGCAGGAGAAGGGCGAGATAAAGAAGGAGTTGGGCGATGTCTTGCTGCACATCGTGTTCTATTCCAAGATCGCCTCCGAAACCAATGACTTCGATATCGCGGATGTCTGCAATTCGTTGTGCGACAAATTGATCTTCCGTCATCCGCATGTGTTCGGCGAGGGTGCGGCGAAAACTGCTGGTGAGGTGGAGCAGACTTGGGAACAGATCAAGCGGAAGGAGAAGGATGGCAATAAGACCGTATTGTCGGGTGTGCCCGACGCGTTGCCTGCCTTGATCAAATCCTACCGTATCCAAGACAAGGCCCGCAATGTTGGCTTTGATTGGAAAGAGAAGGAGCAAGTTTGGGATAAGGTCAAGGAGGAGTTCGATGAATTGAAAGTTGAGATCGACCATATGGATGCGGAGAAGATGGAGGAGGAGTTTGGCGATTTGATGTTCAGCATGATCAATGCGGCCAGACTCTATAAAATCAATCCGGAAAACGCTTTGGAGAAATGTAACCAGAAATTTATTCGCCGTTTCAACCATGTCGAGGCGCAGGCTATGAAGCAGGGTAGGGAGCTGAAAGATCTGACCTTGGAGGAGATGGACCGTTATTGGAACGAGGCAAAGGCGATGGAACGAAAGTAGGAGCGAATTGTATTCGCCCTTAGCGATACATCTACGTGCGAATCTTGTCGCCTTGGATGGGAATGTATATTCACCTCTGATGTGATCATGACTTGTGCGGGTGAATAAATATTGATAAAACATTTTGCGGAAAGAAATTTTTTAGGTAAATTCGCGACCGAATTATTATCCAAAATAGTCAAAATGCCGTAGGCTTGCCCGAAGCCGAAAGCGAGTGAATGATTAATTAACTAATTAAAAACAAATTAAAGTGGATACTTTAAGTTTTAAAACCATTTCTGCTAACAAGGCAACCGTTAAGAAAGAGTGGGTTGTCGTAGATGCAGCGGACCAATCATTGGGACGTTTGGGGTCAAAAGTTGCTAAGCTTTTGAGAGGCAAGTACAAGCCAAATTTCACCCCTCATGTAGACTGTGGAGACAACGTGATTGTTATCAACGCAGCTAAAGTTAAAATCACTGGTAACAAAGCTACTGACCGTATTTATTTGAGATTTACGGGTTATCCTGGTGGTCAAAGAGAGTTCACCCCTGGTGATCTTTTGAAGAAGAGCCCAGAGAAGCTTATCAGAAAAGTTGTAAAGGGTATGTTGCCTAAGAACCGTCTTGGTGATGCTATTCTTGGTAACCTTTACGTTTACGCTGGTAGCGAGCACGAGCAATCTGCTCAACAACCTAAAGTTTTAGATTTAAACTCAATTAAGTAAAAACATGGAAGTAGTTAATACCGTAGGTAGAAGAAAAGCTGCTATTGCACGCGTTTACCTTAGTGAGGGTAATGGCCAGATCACTATCAACAACAAGGATGTAACTGTATACTTTCCTTCAGGAATTTTGCAATATGTCGTAAAGCAACCGTTGAATGCTATCAACGCAGCTGAGAAGTTCAATATCAAGGCTGTATTGGATGGTGGTGGTTTCAAGGGTCAAGCAGAGGCTTTGCGTTTGGCTATCGCCCGCGCATTGGTTAAGGTTGACGCTGAGAACAAGCCAGCATTGAAGGTTGAAGGATTCTTGACTCGCGATGCTCGTGAGGTTGAGCGTAAGAAACCAGGTCGTCCTAAGGCTAGAAAGAGATTCCAGTTCAGTAAACGTTAGTGCTTGGATGGGGCTTGCCACTTGTTTGGCATGGCTTCATAAGAGAGTACGTTTAGTATCTAAATCGGTCGGACTTCGGATTGTATTTGTTTTCGGACTACCGACAGATTGTAATTATTAAGAATGTAAACGATTAAAAAGTAAAGAAAATGTCAAGAACTAATTTTGATGAATTATTAGAGGCAGGATGTCACTTCGGTCACTTGAAAAGAAAGTGGAACCCAGCTATGGCACCCTACATCTTCATGGAGCGTAACGGTATCCATATTATTGATCTTCACAAGACTGTAGCAAAGGTTGAAGAGGCTGCTGCTGCAATGAAGCAAGTTGCAAAATCGGGCAAGAAGATTCTTTTTGTTGCAACTAAGAAGCAAGCAAAGCAAGTTGTCGCTGACAAGGCTGCTGAGGTTGCTATGCCATTCGTAACTGAGCGTTGGGCTGGTGGTATGTTGACCAACTTCCCAACTATCCGTAAGGCAGTTAAGAAGATGGCTTCTATTGATAAATTGTCTAACGACGGTACTTTCGATAACCTTTCTAAGAGAGAGAAACTTCAAATCTCTCGTCAACGTGCTAAGTTGGAGAAGAACTTGGGCAGCATCGCTGACATGACAAGACTTCCATCCGCATTGTTCGTAGTTGACACAACTAAGGAGAACATCGCTGTAAGAGAGGCTAAGAGATTGGGTATTCCAGTTTACGGTATCGTAGATACTAACTCTAACCCTAACGACGTTGATTTCGTAATCCCAGCTAACGACGACGCTACTAAGTCAGTAGAGGTTATCTTGAACGCACTTTGTGGTGCTATCAAGGAGGGCTTGGACGAGAGAAAGGTTGAGAAGGAAGAGAACGAGGCTAACGAGGCTCCTGCAGAGAAGAAGGAGAGAAAGAGAGTAGCGAAGAAGGGTAAGGCTAACGTAGATGGCGACGCTCTTAACGCTAAGGTTGCTAGCAAGTTTGAGGTATCTGAGGATTAATAATTAAAACAAAAGATTATTATGGCTGTTTCATTGGCTGATATCAGTAAATTGCGTACCATGACTGGTGCGGGTATGATGGATTGCAAGAAGGCTCTAGAAGAGGCTAACGGCGATTTCGACAAGGCTGTCGAGCTTATCCGCAAGAGAGGTCAAGCAATTGCTGCAAAGAGAAGCGACCGTCAGGCTTCTGAGGGTTGTGTATTGGCTGCCGCTAACGGTGATTTCGCCGCTGTCGTAGCTTTGAAGTGTGAGACCGATTTCGTTGCTAAGAACGCTGATTTCGTAGCATTGGCTAAGCAAATCTTGGACAAGGCTATGGAGACTAAGCCTGCTTCTTTGGAGGCATTGAACAACACTATGATCGGAAACTCTTCTATCCAACAATTGATCACTGACCGTTCTGGTGTGACTGGTGAGAAGATGGAGTTGGGTTGCTATGAGTTCGTAAATGGTGCTGCTACAGTAGCATACATCCACCCAGGAAACATGTTGGCATCAGTTGTTGCCTTCAATGAGGCTGGTTTGGATGCTCAAGCATACAAGGATGTTGCTATGCAAGTTGCTGCTATGAACCCTATCGCAGTTTCAGAGAAGGATGTTCCTGCTGACTATGTTGAGAAGGAGCGTGAGATCGCAACTGAGAAGACTAAGGCTGAGTTGATCCAAAAGCAAGTTGACGCCGCTTTGCAAAAGGCTGGTATCAATCCTGCTCACGTTGACTCTGAGGCTCACATCGAGTCTAACCAAGAGAAGGGATGGATCACTGCTGAGCAAGCTGCTAAGGCTCGCGAGATTAAGGCAACTGTTGCTGAGCAAGCTGCTGCTAACTTGAAGCAACCTATGATCGACGGTATCGTTAACGGACGTATCCAAAAGATTTACAAGGAGCAAACCTTGTTGAATCAAGCGTTCATTAAGGAGGCTAAGATCAATGTCGCTCAATACATGGCATCAGTTTCAAAGAACTTGACTGCTACTGCATTCAAGCGCTTCACTTTGAACGAGGAATAATCAAATTCTTCATCATAAGGAAAGGGAATCCGAAAGGGTTCCCTTTTTTTTGTTTATATACAATGGGGTGATTCGCATTGCCCGACAGGGCGTTTTCAAAACGCCCCTACAATGCGTCGCACCTCGGTTTGCGATAATGATGAGTGGCGTGCCGTAGGGGCGTATTGCATACGCCCCCGGGGATGCAGGGCGTGCCGGATTCAACAACGCCGCGTGTGGCCACAAGGGCCATCCCTACAATGGTATCACAACGAATTAACGCATAAATAACATAATCCGTGCATTTGAAAAAATCAATTCGAATATTTGCTTGGGCGATAAATTTGCCTACCTTTGCAAAAACGAATGAAAGGTATGGTGAGTGTGCAATCCAATATTAAATCTTGTGGCGGATATTTGGCAATGTCAGATATTTGTATAAACACACACACACACACACACACACACACAATCTTCCTATAAATCAATAGATTATGATGATATACATCCCGTAGGGACGGACAGTTGTGCGTCTCTACGGGATGTCGTACGTTGTCTTGTCTGGACGTATCAATCCAGACAATCAGGTTTGTTTGCCATATAAGTGTCAATCAAATTTAATTTTTAGAATATGAGAAAGAGATTATTAATGTTTTTAGGTCTGGTCGGAGTCTCCTTTGCCACCCAAGCAGAGGTTAGCTATATGACCGTGGAGCTGAAAAGCGGGGAGCAGTACAGTTTCCTTCTGAGGGACAAACCGGTGGTGACCTATGAGAATGGTGACTTGGTGGTGAATGATGACGCCTCCACCAGTTACGCCATCAACGATGTGAAGGATTATCACTTCACCGAGAGTAACATGACCACAAAGGTTCAGGAGAGCAATGCACCGATCATCTGTGTGACGAGAGTGGACGAATCGACCGTTCGGATTAGTAATGCGTCGCCCAAATCGGCTGTTGCCTTGGTGGGTGTCAATGGTGTGGCCTGGTGTAGAACCGCCATTGACGAGACAGGTGAGGCTCTTGTGAAGTTGCCTAATCAACCAGGCGTTTATTTGCTCTCAGTGGAAAACCAATCGTTTAAAATCATTCGTAAATAATTGAAATTAGAATAGTATGAGAAAAAAAGTCATTTTATTATTTACTGCGATCATGACCACTTTCATGGCGCAGGCGACCACCTATATGCAGGTGGAGCAGACGGACGGAACGGAAGTGAAGTACGATGTGGAGAAGGTGTCTAGGGTTACGTATGTGGAGGGAGAGGAGGAGCCTGTGCCTTCTGTTGTGAAGACCGACGGGGTGCTTCCTGGCAAGTTCTCCATCTCTGTCAACAAGCAGGCCTCTTTCGCACAGGGTAACCTCCAGTATTGTGCCTCTTCCAACACTTATCGCTTCGCTGAGAACCAGTACGATGTGATAGGGGAGGGCAACAAGAATGCCTCTTCTAACTATGCGGGATGGATTGACCTTTTGGAGTGGACAGTTTTCAATACCATCTCCAACGGAGGAGGCTGGAGTACACTCAGTGCGGACGAGTGGAATTACATCCTCAAAGAACGTGAGGGCGCAGAGTCCCTTCGTTCCCAAGCCCTCGTTAACGGTGTGAAGGGCTATATGCTGTTGCCCGACGGCTGTATACTTCCTCGCGATTTGGATTTCTTTGGTGGTGCGAAAGATTTCAAAACGAATGTTTACAGCGGTGACGAATGGACAAGGATGGAGTCTTTGGGAGCTCTCTTTCTGCCTTATGCAGGTTTCCGTCTGGGTGCGGATATCGACGAGGTAGAAAAAACTGGTAACTACTGGACATCTACTTCAGATGGTTCCGTAGATGCCCAATATCTCATTATGCGTTCTGAAGCCACGATGGATAGTGGAGATCGCATCTTCGGTTTCTGTATGCGTTTGGCAAAGGTGGAGATGATCGTTGAAAAGCCTAATGGCAGGCTTCCTGGCAGATTTTCCGTTAGTGACTCCACCCAGATCAGCTTCTCTATGGGTAACTTGCAGTATCAGGCGAGCACTGGCATTTGGCGATTTGCTGAGAACCAGTACGATATGATAGGAGAGGATAACAAGAACATCTCAGCCACCTACGATGGTTGGATTGATCTTTTCGGATGGGGCACCTCAGGTTACCATAATAGTGAGGATGCCTATAATAAGAACTATATGCCGTACTCAACGTCCAAGGCAACTGTAGATGCGACCTATAATACATATGGATATGGACCTTCCACAAATCAGGCATCCCTTGATCTGACAGGGACAAGTGCCAACTATGACTGGGGCGTTTACAATGCGATCTCTAATGGAGGTGACAAGAAGGGACAGTGGCGTGTTTTGTCTCAGGGTGAGTTGATTTATTTATACTCGGGAAGAATGAATTGTGAGAATTTGAGAACATTTGCTACAGTAAAGGGCGTTCCGGGATTTCTGCTTTTCCCAGATGATTGGGAGGAAGCAAACTGTGTGTTATCTGTGAAATTGGGTAGTACGGATTTTGATAGCAATAGTTTCTCGGCATTGGATTGGCAGGTGTTGGAGGAGCAGGGGGCGGTCTTCTTGCCTGCTGCGGGCGGCCGCAAAGGTACCTCGGTCAGCGATGTCGGCTCCTACGGCTTCTACTGGTTGAGTACGTACGACAGCTATGACAGCGCGTACATCATCCTCTTCAACTACCTCGGCGGTGTGGGCACCTACAACACCGTCAGCCGCTACTACGGTCGCAGTGTTCGCCTCGTCCAGGAGTAATTATAGCGACGAAGGAGCGTCATTAGATCATTGGGAGCCTGTCCCGAAGGGCTGGCTCCCTGAAACAACCACCGCCATCACAACATTTGCTGTGATGGCGGTGGTATTATTTGTGTGAAGAATTTCTATTTCTCCACTTCCTCAAGGGTAATGGATAGCAGTTCGGCGATTTGCTCATTGGTGAAGCCGGATGAACGCAGGTTAGAAATGAGTTTTTTTCGTTCTTCTTCTCTTCCTTGTTCCATCCCCTTTTCCATACCATCTTCCACACCTCTGCTATAACCATTGCTATACCCATACTGCTCCATGTCCACCTCGTCCTCGAGGGCTTTCATGCTGGCCTCGTACTGGGCATACTCCTCTTCGGAGAGATTGGCCACATTGGCTTTCTCCAATAGTCTGAGCAGGCCTTCGTCCGCTCGCTCATATACTGATGGGTCGATTCTATCCATTGTTCCTAATTTCTTAAAAAAGTGCATCCAAATGTTCTTGGGCGTGATGTTTCCCTTGTCCAAATTGAAATTAGGCAAAGATAAGAAAAAATTGTGATTGCGGTCCCAAAACTCCTCCAGCTCGTCCCGATCGTACACGCTCGTTCGGGTGATGGGCTTGTTCAGCCATTTGTTGCGGCCACCCATGATGAAGATGCCGAAAATGCGGGAGATATCCTGTCTCATCTTCTCCCACTTGAACCCTCGTGTGAACTGTTTGATCAGTATGTTCGAGATGTAGAAGGCGGCCCGTGTCTTGAAAAATTTCTGCGGAGCGTTCTGCATCTCTATGAGGATGGTTTCGCCGCGCTCCGTGGTGCAGAGCAGGTCGAAGTTGACGCCTCTCTCGTCTTTTTGAGGTTGAGGCACCTCCACATTTTTGAATTGTACACTTGTTATCCTGTCGGTTTCGCCCTCCAAGATAGCGTTCAGGAAAGATTTCATCACGGTCTCGTCCTGCATGCAGAATTTGAATCCGTAATCGCTGCGTAAATCCATGTAAACTCCCATGGTGCAAATTATTTATTAAATTAAAAATCAGGCAGAAAAATCCAGATATGAATTTTCTATGTCGATGCAAATATAATGAAAAATATTAAATGTGTAAAATATACAATAATAATTACGGTCGACATCGGTGGGTTTTGCGCCGTAGGGGCAACCCTTGTGGTTGCCTGCGGTGAAAAATACGGTTGCCTTCGGTGAAAAATGTGCCGTTGGTGTAGGGGCGTATTGCATACGCCCCTGGGGTGCAATACGCCCCCTGGTGTGCAGAATGGACCGGTTCCAACAACGCCCTGCGGGTGGCCACAAGGACCACCCCTACAACCGTTTCACAACAATGGTCGGATGTTCGAGCTTTTTATTGTCCTTTTGTTTTTTGTAATTTTTTGATTTTTAAAACGATACAACTTTTCTCCTTTTTTGCCCACCTTCTCTCTCGAAAGCTCGTGATTTTTTCTTACCTTCGCGGTTAGAAATTTTTTGTACGAATCCTATACAATAATAAAGTAAAATGGCAGACATTCAAACGCTTAATCGTGCGGCTAACAATATCAGGGTTTTAGCTGCCGCGATGGTAGAGAAAGCTAATTCCGGACACCCGGGAGGTGCAATGGGCGGTGCTGATTTCATCAACGTTCTATACTCCCAATTCCTTACTTACGATCCTTCTGATCCTAATTGGATTAATCGTGATAGGTTCTTTTTGGATCCGGGACATATGTCTCCAATGCTCTATTCCGTATTGCATTTGATTGGCAAATTCACCATGGATGACATCAAGTCATTCCGTCAATGGGGCAGCGAAACGCCAGGCCACCCTGAGGTGAGCCTCAAGCACGGCATCGAGAACACATCCGGTCCGTTGGGACAAGGCCACACCATGGCTGTGGGTGCTGCCATCGCGGAACGTTTCCTTTGCGCGCGTTTCGGTGAGTGGATGAGCCACAAGATCTATACATTTATCTCCGACGGTGGTATCCAGGAGGAAATCTCCCAAGGTTCTGGTCGTATTGCGGGACACCTTGGTTTGCATAACCTCATCATGTTCTATGATGCCAACAACATCCAACTCTCTACCAAGGTGGATGAGGTGGATTCCGAGGACATCGCTATGAAGTATAAGGCATGGGATTGGAATGTCATCACTATCAATGGTAATGATGCCGCTCAGATCATCGATGCTTTGAAAAAGGCGAATGAGGAGAAGGAACGTCCTACTTTGATCATCGGTAAGACCACTATGGGTGTCGGCTGTTTGGCTGAGGATGGTTCCTCCAAGGAGAATCAGGTCAATACACATGGCCAACCGTTGTCGAAGGCTGGTGTCTCTATCGCGAAGACATTCCAAAACTTGGGTGCTGACCCTGAGAATCCATTTGTAGTCTTCCCAGAGGTGCAAAAATTGTATGAGGATCGTAAGAATGAGTTAATTAAGATTGCTGCTCAAAAGAAGGCTGAACAAGCTGCTTGGGCGAAACAAAATCCTGAATTGTCCGCTAAATTGGAGCGCTTCTTCAGCGGTAAGGCTCCTGAGGTCGATTATGCAAGTATCGTGCAAAAGGCTAACCAAGCCACTCGCGCCGCTTCCGCTACTGTATTGGGTGTCCTTGCCCAAAAGGTGGAGAATATGATTGTCTCTTCGGCAGACCTTTCCAATTCAGATAAGACAGACGGATTCTTGAAGAACACCAAACCTCTTGCTAAGGGAGACTTCACTGGCGCCTTCTTGAATGCGGGTGTGTCAGAATTGACCATGGCATGTATCATGAACGGTATCGCCCTTCATGGTGGTGTCTTCGCTGCTTGCGGTACCTTCTTCGTCTTCTCAGACTATATGAAG
Source organism: Paludibacteraceae bacterium (assembly GCA_024401555.1). GTDB lineage: Bacteria > Bacteroidota > Bacteroidia > Bacteroidales > Paludibacteraceae > UBA1181. Next base: position 62,234 of record JAKSKV010000011.1, on the reverse strand, counting down.
CCTGCGTATCGTATGGCAGCCTTGATGCGTATCCCTGTAAAGTACATCTGGAGCCACGATGCCTTCAGAGTGGGAGAGGATGGACCTACCCACCAACCGATTGAGCATGAGATGCAAGTCCGTTTGATGGAGCACGTGAAGAACCACAAGGGCCAGAACAGCATGTTGGTGTTGCGTCCGGCTGATGTGAACGAGACTACGGTCGCTTGGAAGATGGCGATGGAGAATGTGGACACGCCAACGGCTTTGATCCTTTCCCGTCAAAATATCACTGACATCCCTTGCGAAGGCAGTCGTTATGAGCAAGCGTTGCAGGCTGACAAGGGCGCCTACATCGTGAAGGATGTGAAGGGTACACCTGATTTGGTGATGGTGGCCAGCGGATCCGAGGTTTCCACCTTGTTCGAGGGTGCTAAGTTGCTTGAGGAGAAGAAGAACTTGAAGATCAGAATCGTTTCTGCTCCTTCAGAAGGATTGTTCCGCACCCAGAGCACCGCTTATCAAGAGTCCGTCATTCCTTCTAATTTGCCAGTTTATGGATTGACCGCAGGTATGCCGTTGACTATTAGCGGATTGGTTGGCAAGAACGGATATGTTCACGGATTGAACCACTTCGGTTATTCGGCTCCTTATACGGTGTTGGACGAGAAGTTCGGTTTCACAGGTGAGTCTGTATTCAATGAGGTTTGCGACTTCTTGAAGTTGTAATTGCCTTATTTTTCGAATAGGAAGCGGAGAGGCGTGTGTCTCTCCGCTTATTTTTTTGCTGGTATGTATGGTTTTGACCGACTTTCTTGCCTTTTCTTCCTCCGTATTTCATAAATTTTTATTAGTTTTGCGTAAATGAGAGCGTTATGGATCCATTAGAAATCATAAATAAATATTACGAACAGAATCCCAAGTGTAAGGAGATCTTGTTAAACCATTCGTATGACGTGACGGATATGGCTTTGCGTATAGCGCAAAGAAAGCCGGAACTCAATGCGGATATGCAGTTTATTCAGGAAGCTGCTATGCTTCACGACATAGGCATCATCAAGACTTATGCCCCGGATCTCTATTGTGACGGTGATTGTGCCTATATTTGTCATGGTTATTTGGGTAGTGATATGTTGAAAGCCGAGGGTTTTGAGAAGCATGCGTTGGTTTGTGAACGCCATACGGGTGCGGGACTCTCTTTGGCGCACATCATAGAGGCCAATTTGCCTATCCCGCGTAGGGAGATGTTGCCGCTCTCTTTGGAGGAGCAGATCATCTGTTTTGCGGACAAATTTTTTTCGAAAACGCATTTAGGAGAGGAACGAAATGTGAAAAAGGCCCGCGCGAAGTTGGAAAAATATGGAGAAGAGACCTTGAAACGCTTTGATAATTGGTGCCAAATGTTTCTGTAACAGTTAGATAAAATAATTTTCAACAATAGGTGTTTCGTAACTATTTTTTTTGTAATTTGCACCCGATTTTGATATGAAGTCAGGAGAGATGCTCGAGTGGCTGAAGAGGCACGCCTGGAAAGCGTGTATGCGCCAAAAGCGTATCGGGGGTTCGAATCCCCCTCTCTCCGCAAATTAGTAAAACAATAATTAATAATTAATCAATAAGTAAAATGAAAAAGATTTTTGCATCATTAGCATTAGTTGGAGCGATGGCTTTCGGAATTACGAATGCTACTTTCGCTCAAGATTCTTTCGATGAGTTCACTGAGCAAACTGCTGCTCCACAAGAGGCTGCTCCTGCTCCTGAGGTTGCACCAGCTCCTGCAGCAGCTCCTGCTGCAACTCCTGCAGTAGAGGCTCCTTCAAATCAAGGTATGTTCCAAGCTTTGAAGATTAAGTTCATCGAGGGTGGTGCCGGATTCATGGCAATCGTTGCATTGTGTTTGATCATCGGTTTGGCTTTGTGTATCGAGCGTATCATCACTTTGAGCCTCTCTTCTATCAACACTAAGAAGTTCGTTGATACCGTAGAGGATTTCTTGAAGAACGGTAACGTACAAGGTGCTTTGGATTACACTGCTAAGACAAGAGGTCCTATCGCATCTATCTTCAACCAAGGTTTGTCAAGATTCGCTGAGGGTCCTGAGGCTGTTGAGAAGACAGTTGTTTCTTACGGTAGCGTTCAAATGGGTTCTCTTGAGAAGAACATCACTTGGATCTCTTTGACTATCGCACTTGCTCCAATGTTGGGATTTATGGGTACCGTTATCGGTATGATCCAAGCATTCGATAAGATCCAACAAGTAGGTGATATCTCTGCAACAGTCGTTGCCGGTGGTATCAAGGTCGCTTTGTTGACTACAGTGTTCGGTTTGATCGTTGCTATGATTCTTCAATTGTTCTTGAACTTTATCTTGACTCGTATCGAGGCTTTGACTACTGAGATGGAGGATTCTTCTATCAAGTTGCTTGATATGATTGTTGAGAACAATGGTTCAGCCGCATCTTCTAACAGCACTTCTGTTACAAATTTCTAATTGATCGGTTAGAATAATTAATTAAGTCATAATAACGAAAATAATCAAGTCATGAAAAATTTCCCTAAGTATATTCTTTGGGCGTTGATGGCGATTACAATTCTCTTCTCCCTCTTGTTCTTCTTCGGAAGCGAGGAGACTGTGAATTGCAATGGTATTGACTTTGAGGCTCCTACATTTACCTCATCATTCATTACTTTGGCCTTCACGTTCATTGTCATCGCTGCTTTGGCGACTATAGCGTTGGCAGCATTGTCATTCGCTAATAAGGTTGCGTCTAACCCTAAGGCAGTTCTTGTTCCACTTGTGGCTTTCGGTGTTTTGGCGGTTCTTCTCCTTGCTACTTACTTTGGAGCTGATACCAATCCAATTAACATCATCGGTTACGAGGGTTCACAAGAACCATACGTTTATCGTTTGACAAACATGTGCATGACCAGTGCGTTTGTATTGGCTATCGTCGCATGTGTGGCAACTTTGTGCAGTTCTTTGTTTAAGAAATTCTAAAAATTGCTCGTCATGAAAAAAAGAGAAATACAAGAGATTAACGCAAGTTCAATGGCGGATATATCTTTCTTGCTACTTATCTTTTTCCTTGTGACCACGTCTATGGCTACAGATAAAGGTTTGTCAAGAACCTTGCCACCTCCTGCAACCAACGAAGAGAAGACAAAAGATGTTGATGTCAATAAGCGTAACATCATGATGATCCTCGTTAATAGCAACGACCGTTTGATGGTCAATGGAGAGATGATGGACGTTTCTAAGTTGAAAGAAAAGGCTAAGAAGTTTATCGCTAATCCAACAAACGACGAGAACCTTCCTGCAAAGGAGGCTGTTCAAATTCCGATTTTGGGAACGCAGATGATTACTTCTAAGCATGTTATCTCTTTGCAAAATGACCGTGGTACTTCGTACCAAGCATACATCGCCGTTCAAAACGAGTTGGTGGCTGCCTATAGTGAACTTCGTGATGAATTGTCAGTTCAGAAGTTCTCTGGTCGTAAGTTCGAAGAGTTGACTGCAGACGAGCAAGATGCTGTTAAGCAATATTATCCACAAAAGATTTCTGAGGCAGAGCCTAAGAATTATGGACAAGTAAATGGAGGAGCGCAATAATGGCAAAGTTTCGTAAAGAGGGTGGTAAGAAGTTGCCTGCAATTAGTACGGCATCACTACCAGATATCATTTTCATGTTGTTGTTCTTCTTTATGACGACAACAACCATGAAGGAGACTACCATGATGGTGGATTTAAAGTTGCCTGAGGCAACCGAGTTGCAAAAACTCGAGAAGAAGTCTTTGGCTAAGTATATCTACATCGGAGTTCCTAAAGCTGAGCTTAGAAAGACTAACGGTACTGAGGCTCGTGTCCAATTGGACGACGCTTTCGCAAAGAGAGTGGAAGAGGTTGGTGAGTACATCGCTGTGAAACGTCAAGCTATGAATGAGAACGATCAAAACCAAATGATTGTATCATTGAAGGTTGACAAGGACACAAAGATGGGTATCGTGACAGATGTGAAGCAAGTCTTGAGAAAGGCATACGCCTTGAAGATTTACTACACAGCTAACGAGAAAACTAATCAGTATTAATTTTCACGCTAAATAGAGAAGAGGGTAGCAGCAATGTTACCCTCTTTTTTTTGAAAGAGCTCTTGTTTTAATTTGATTTGAGTTCTTGATTTTTTCTCATTTACCATCCTTATAAGTGTCTTTTATTTTATGAAAGTTAAGTATTTTATCTTCTTGATTTTATTGGCAGCTTGTTCCGGAGAGAGACAGTCCGGACCTAATTCTGCGCCTGTGGCTACGGAAATGGGTCTGTCAAGAACCTTGCCTCCTCCTGTCGAAGAGGTGGCAACAAATGATGATGTGGATGACAAACGTAACATCATGGTTGTTCTTGTTTGTAGTAACGACAAATTGATGGTAAATGGCGAGATGACGGACGTGAAAAAGTTGAAGGATAGAGCGAAGGAGTTTATCGCCAACCCATCCAATAAGGAGAATCTTCCTGTGAAGGAGTCTGTGGATATTCCTTTATTAGGTACGCAGTTGATCACTTCTAAGCACATTATCTATTTGAATAACGAACAAGGCACCTCATATCAATCATTCTTAGACGTTCAGAACGAGTTGCTGGCTGCATATAGTGAACTTCGTAATGAATTGTCTGTTCAGATGTTCTCTGGTCGAATGTTCGAAGAGTTGACAGCAGACGAGCAAGATGCTGTTATGCAATGTTATCCACAAAAGATTTCTGAGGAAGTGCCTAAGGTTTATTGACAAGTAAATGAAGGGACACGGTATTGATGAAGTTTTGTAATGGAAGTGGAAGATGTTGGTGAGTGCATTTGCCAAATGCACACCCAAAGAAGATTGAGGATAAAAAAATACAAAAAAGAAGATTGTTGCAGGACTAGTCCTGCAACAATCTTCTAAAAAGTACTATCTTTGTCCTGTATAAATTAAGTCTAAAACTGTAACGGTTATTTAGGACTTGTCAAGCCATTTAATACTATTTGTTGAGCATATGCTAAGATGGTCTCTTGGGAGATGTGAATTTCAACCCTAGTAGTATAACGGATGTTTTTAAGGATATCGTGATGAGGAATATATTATTGTTAATTACTTTGTTGCTGTGTTGTAATGCATTTTCTCAAGAAAAGGTTACATACACTTATCGTCAAAAGGATTCCTCTTTGATCATTGCCGGTAAGGGGACAATCCTAAGTCATGATGTCAACAAGTTTTGTGATAAGTGTGTTAGGGTAGAGATTAAAGAGGGTATTGAGTGTATCCAATTCCATTCATTTATCGGTTTTAAATCAATGAGGGAAATTATTCTCCCTAATTCATTGAATAATATTCAGAAAGAATCTTTTATATATTGTACTTCTTTGGATAACCTGGTGATTCCTCCTAAAGTTCGAGGCCTTTTGGGGTCTTTCAAGTTTTGCGATAATCTAAAAAATGTGATCTTGCCCGACTCTATTGGTCTTGATATGGGAACATTTGATCATTGTAAGAGTTTAAAAAGTTTGTCTTTTAATAATTTGTTTGCAACCTCTAATTCTTTGCACGATTGTTATAGTCTTGAATCCATAGAGGTGAGAGATAGTACTTGTTGGTGCAAAAGTTCTGATGGTGTACTATATTGTGGTGATAGATTGATTGTTTATCCACAAGCGAAGAAGGATAAATGTTATCGGGTCCTTAACTATGTGCGTGAAATAATTTTTTTTAGCAATCCTTTTATTGAGGAATTATATGTGCCTGATCATATATGGAAAATCTATTTAGACCCTTGTGAAAACTTAAAACTTATTAGGTCTGAAAATAAAATTTTCTACGAAAATATAAATGGGATTGTTAAAATGGATAGCACTGTTATTCATCTAAGGGCAAGGTGAGTCGCCTTTATATGAAAAGGACGCTTATATTTGTCGTATAAGCGTCCTTTCGGTTTCTTGTGTGAAGTAATTACCTTAAATATCTTTTGATTCGATTAGCGTCGTCTATGAGGCTTCTAAGCGTTTGCTCGTCATTCTCTTCCAACGCCTTCTTGAATTGTGTTAGTCTTTCCATATAAGAATCCATCACGGAGAGCAAATTCTGCTTGTTTTGCATGAAGATCGGTACCCACATGTCCGAGTTGCTCTTCGCCAATCTCGCTGTGGAGGCGAAACCTCCCGATGCCAAATCGAAGATGTTCTTTTCGTTCTTCTCTTTATCAAGCACTGTCAAAGCAAGTGCGAAAGAGATGACGTGTGATAGGTGGGAGACGTAGGCTGTGTGAACGTCGTGGTGCGAAGCGCGCATATAGATGACACGCATGTTCAGCGCATCGTACATCTTTGTTACAGTCTCTACCGCATTGTGGTCTGAGTCCTCCGCATTGCAGATGATACCCGCTTTGCCTGCGAACAGGTTGGGAACAGCTGCCCAAGGACCGTTGAACTCCGTGCCTGCCATTGGATGGGATGCGACGTAGTTCTTCCTTTTGGGGTGGTAGTGAACCGAATCCACAAGTTTCTCTTTGGTGGAGCAGATGTCAACGACGATTTGGTTGTCGTTGATTTTGTCCAATATTTCAGGGAGCAGTCTTGTCGCCGCATTTACAGGGACTGCCAAAAGAATTAAATCACTCTTTTGGATCAACTCCTCGTTGGGGAGGATCTCGTCCACTAACCCAATTCTCAGAGCGGTCTGCGCATTGAGTTCAGAGCGGTCGCTTCCGATGAAGTGGTCGGCGAATTTCGCTCTTCTTAGGTCTATTGCCATAGAGCCTCCGATAAGGCCCAATCCGATAATTCCTATGGTCATTTTATCCGATTTTACTAAGTGTGACGAGGTATTTTTCGTCTAATATTTTAATCTTTCTACCATCCAATTCGATGATGTTCTCGTGGGCCATACCAGAAAGGGTTCTGATGGCGTTGGAGGTAGTCATGTTGGATAGGCTGGCCAAATCCTCGCGGGAAAGTCTCACGTTGATGGTGGCGTTGTCCTCTTCGTATCCGTAATTGTCGCGAAGGAAGAGAAGTGACTCTGCCAAACGACCTCTGACATGCTTTTGCGTGAGTGTGACGGCGCGTTTGTCCGCGATGCCTAAGTCTGTCGATAATTTTTGGATGAAATACCACGACAGGTCGCTGTTCTGCTTGAGAAGGTTGTGGATAACCTCTTGCGGAATCATGTAAATCTCTGAGGGCTCGAATGCGCAAGCGTTGGTGACAAAGTTCTCTTGCGCGAACATTGCTCTATAAGCCAACATCTCTCCTGGTTTTACCATTCTGACGATTTGGCTTCTTCCTCCGGTTCCGATTCTGTAAATCTTAAGTTTACCTTTGGCTACCAATAGTACATGGGTAGGTGTTTCACCTTCGCAATATACCATTTCGTTTTTTCTGTACTTGCGTACAACATAGTTGGCCTTTAAGTACTTAAGTTGTTCTTCGTCGAGTACACTCCATACAGAAGACACCTCTTCTATGCTTGGATTTTCGACCTCTCCTTTTTTTGTCATTTCGCTCTAAATATGTTTAATAACAATGTTATCGCGAATGTATAAAAAAAATGTTGAAAATTAACCTAATAGCTTTTTATTCGTTGTGTTATGCCCTATTTTATGTTTGGACGTCTCTTTGAAATGAAAAAAGGGCATAAGTAAAACCTATGCCCTCTCATGATATCTGTATCTTGTTAACGATCGCTTCTCACGATGATTTTGTCGCTTAATGCGTTTATCTTGCCATCCTCTGTTTCGAACTCCACCCTGATTAGATAGAGCCCGTTGGTGACTTTAACCCCTCTGTTGTCTGTAAGATCCCATGTCCAAGATGTCTGTTGTGATAGCCTTTCCGTGGTAAGCGATGTGCTGAGCATCTCCGCTCCGGAGTAGCTGATGACTCGTATTCTATAGGATTTTACGGTTAGTGGCCTGTCGTGTGAGATGTTGATCGTCGCCTCTTCCTTCGCCACACTTGGGAAGATGTCGATGCTGTGGACGCGGATAGGTTCCTTTTCATCCACCACGAAGCTGATGCTCTTTTCTGATGAGTTGTTCAGCAAATCCCAAACCTTTAACTTCACATTGTATCTTCCTGGATCAAGGGTAGGGAATGGGTAGGTGATTGTTCCTTGGGAGTAACTGTCGATGTCGTAGCTGAAATAGCTGTTGAGGACAGTGATTTTTTTATCTTCGGATGTGAGCGTGATGTCGTGACCGATACCGCTACCAGAGGCATTGATTCCGTTGATGTCTTCCACCTCGGCGATAAGAACCGGCGTGTTGTTGACTTTGTCGCCAGATAAGAATCCTTTGTGGTTCATGAAGAGTTTGATGTTCGGACCGCAACTGTCGGTGATTTCCGCATCGTTGCTTCCTCCTATGATGAACGACTCGTCACATCCGTCCGCGTCGTATTCTATCGCTTCATCGTAAGCGTAATAGTAGATGCGTCCTGTTCCGTAGTTGTAGTTGATGTCTTTGGTCACCTTCATCACCGTGGAGAAGTAGCCGTTCTTCACCTCGGCCTTGCCGGAGAACAACACATTGAGACGGTCTGTGTATGGATGTCTGTTGCGGGTTTTCTGATCTTCGTCTTTGAATGAATTACCCTTGGTGTACATCCTTGTCTCCTTGTCGTAGATGATGATGTTGACCACACCGTTGAACTGATCCATCAATTGGTGTTGGTTATCCTCTATATGGCCGAATATCTTCACCTCCGAAAGAGCTCTGATGGTGTCGGTCTTTCCTTGTCCGATCAAAGTGATGGAATCGGTCGTGACATTTCCCTCAGGATATTTCATCTTCAAAAGCGGGTCACCCAGCAAGGTGTAAGACATCTTGTTCGAATCGTTGGGTAATACTAATTTTGCTCGTCTGCATACCTCTCCGATGGTGAGCGGCTCTCCATTGGCGTCTCGCTCAAATAGATTGCTGATGTAGGAACGGTTGATGTTGTCATTCTTGTCGTCGTAAACGGTTCTGGCTGCGCTGAAAAGTGTCATGGCACCTCCGTTAGGATTCAGGACAAGATCCTCGCCGCCCGATGATTTGAGGTCGTCGAACAGTGCGAATTGGCAACTTGCGGTGAACCAGAAGCCTCGTTTGTCGTTGAATAGCGAACCGGCCTCGCCTTGCGTGAATATTCGTTCAGCTGACCAGGCAAGCTCACTGCTATGTCCAATGTAATTGACCACCATAACGCCGTTCTCGACACTCTTCTTGATGGCCGCTTCCGCCTCTGGATATCTGTTACCGTTGGAACCGGAAGTTCGCGTGTATGCGTCGATGTGGATCTTTTGGATCTCCATCGCGGAGTCTTTGCCGTGGATGATTTTGGCGATGTTGTCGGAGTAGGAGAAGAACTTGTTAACCGTGCTGGCGAGCGTGTCTCCGTCGTTGTCGTCGGCAATGAGGCACACTTTGTTCTTCCAGGTGCCGAATTGGTTGTCTGTCAGATATTTCTCCACCTTATCGACCATATTGGTTGCCTGCTGAATTGTCGATACGGGCAGACGTCCAATGCTGTAATCCATTTTCATACGTCCATTGCTGAGCCCGTTGTTGCTGTTGTCCAGGAAGCAATAGTAGTCGTCTGACACGTATGATTTAGATTCGTCGAAAAGATCGCCGCTTTCGTACGTCAATATATAATTATATTTCGTGTTGCTTTTGAGAATGTCTCGGTTGTCGAATGTTCCGTCTCCGAATAGGATGACGCTCTTCCTTGCTTCGCCTCTGTCGTAGAACATTTTCAAGAACCAACGAATGGCGCTGGCGTCTGGTGTTCCGGACGAGAACTCGTTGAAAATCTCTGTCGGCGTAACTATTAAGGAAGAGATGTTGTCATGTTCTTCGTGGAGTGCCGCAAGTCGTTGCGCTTCGGAGATGAACTCTTGCGGTGTGATGATGATCGCATCGTATCCCTTGCAAGCGTGAAGGTCTTGGTTCTTCACATTCTCCACGAATTCCGCTTTGACGAATTTGTTGGACTGAGGGTCGAACGCTACGAACTCCTCCATCTCCACTGGATTTCTTCTGAAAGAGATTCCGTCTCCCGTGGTTTGCGTAGGGATTTGTTGCGTGTTGGTAGGGTGGGTGATGTCCCAAACGATCATTTTGGAATCGCCCCCTTGGATATCGTATCTGTAGATGTCCGGGGTGCTGGTCCGAGGATCTCTGAAATAGACAATACCGTCGTTAGCCGTCAACTTTTTGTAGGCGCAAAATACGATCTGTTCCACCCACATTTTATCAACGTCGGAATTTCCTTTGTATGAGATGCTTACGTTGTTTCGCTCGCCTACAGGTGTGTAGGTGATTGTGGCGCGGCCGGCGACACCGGCGGTGTGTCCGGAGGCGAGACCGTATGAAACGCTTTTGTAGAAATCCCCGTTGATGTAAATGTTGCTTTGACTGGTTCTGTTGGAAACTGCTGCCAAGTTAAGGTAAACGATCGCCTCCTCCGTTAGGTCTATGTCGGGAACATTGAAGGTGACGTCGAAGCTCTTTCCGCTTGGCGTTTGGTCTCCGAACCATCCTTTTCCTGATTTGGAAGGGTTGATGCTCTCGGTTTTATGGACCATGTGTTCCATATACTTGTCGATCACCACCTCTTCTTCATCCTCTTCAATCGTCTCTGCCATTGCGATAATGTTTCGCTGGCCGCTATTCTCCGAGAGGAAATAGTAGCCTTCTGTGGCGTAAAGGTTTGAGTTGATTTCGAACGGATGGTCGCTCATGAGTGTCTTGTGTTTCCAGATTCTTGGACCCTGTGCATAGAAGTAGAGGGCCGATCCGGAGTCGTAGATCGGTGTCTCGTTGAGGTCGTCGGTCTTAGGCAGGTTGAACAATTCGCTGAGTTGTGCGCCGCCATATCCGTAAACACTCACTTTTTCGGGATGGGAGAAACCCATTCCCTTGAGTTGGTCGTAGGTTATCTTGCATACGCCGCTCTCCTTGACGCTGATCTTTTTCCACGATCCCTTGGATAGGACGGAGTGCTCCGCATAGGTCGCCGCGGATAGGGTGTCTATGCTGGCCGTAACCGTGATGATGGCTGCGACGATACTGCTGATAATCTGTTTAATCTTCATAATCTGGAAATTATTGGTTTATAGGACATCGAAACTGAACATTTGTTTTTCTTCGATGAATCCCTCTAAATGGTCATTTATTTTCACAGGGCCGACGCCTACGGGTGTGCCTGTGAAGATGAGGTCGCCTGTCTTGAGTGTGAAGAAACGGCTGACGTAGGCGATGATTTCGTCCACGCTGAACACCATGTCCGCAGTGTTGCCGTTTTGGACAACCTCTCCGTTCTTCTTCAGTGAGAAGTGTAGGTTTTTCAGATCGTATCCCTCTTTGCTGATGAACTCACTGACAGGGGCGGAATTGTCGAATCCTTTGCAGATCTCCCATGGGGAACCGATCTTCTTGAATTCGTTTTGTAAATCCCTTGCGGTGAAATCCACACCTAATCCGATGGCGTCGTAGTAGCGATTGGCGAATTTTTCGGAGATGTTCTTTCCCATTTTGGAGATTCGTACCACCAATTCGCATTCGTAATCTACCCTTTCCGAGAAATCTGGGAGGTAAAATGGCTTGTTATCTTTCAATAACGCCGTCTCTGGCTTCATGAATATGACGGGACTCTTGGGTTTTAGCCCTGGATTAAGTTCTTGTACATGGTCTGAATAATTCCAACCAACTGCTAATATTTTCATATCTTATCTTTTTAATTTTCAGGGAGCGGCAACGCCCCATTTCGCCAGTATTACCCCCTTACTGATAGGCGAGGAGGGTAAAATTGGAAACTATACAAAGATATAATTATTCCGCTTAAACCGTGTGCTTTACGCTGAAAATCTTCTTGGCGTTTCCTGTGGTGATTTCCGCCACTTTCTCGATTGAGGTCTCTTTGAGAGCCGCCAACTTCTCTGCCACATAGTAAACGTAGGAAGATTCGTTTCGCTGTCCCCTGAAAGGGGCGGGCGTGAGATAGGGACAATCGGTCTCCAACACCAATTTCTCCAATGGGATATCCGTCACAACCTCGGCTAATCCTGCGTTCTTAAATGTCAGAACGCCTCCGATGCCTAAGGAAAAGTCTCCCAATTTGAAGATCTCCTCCGCAATCTCTTTGGAGCCGGAGTAGCAGTGGAAGATACCTCTCAAGGGTTTCCCTTTGAACTTCTTGATAGAACGGAATGTCTCTTCGAATGCTTTACGCGTGTGGATGATGAGGGGAAGATCCATCGATAGTGCCCAGTCGATTTGTGTCTCGAATGCGGCGGTTTGTTGGTCGAGGAACTCTTTGTCCCAGTAGAGATCTATGCCTACCTCTCCGATGCCGCAGATCTCTTCTCCGGAGAATCGTTGACGAATTATCTCTAATTCCGATTGGAAATTGTCCTTGACGCTGGTGGGGTGGAGCCCCATCATAATGTGAAATTTCTCCTTGTCCGAGTGATGGAGTTGCAAGAGGCGGTCGATGCTCTCGCTGTCGATGTTGGGAAGATAAACTTCATTGACCGATTTCTCCGCAAGGCGGTCGATAGCCTCCTTCCTGTCTTCGTCAAATTCTGGCTCGTAAAGGTGTGAATGTGTATCAATTAGTTCCATCTCTTTGTCTGTTTTTAGGGGCTTGCCTCGTTATCAATATAACGATGCGTCTGTTTAAAAATTGCATTTTTTGAAAAAAAAGAGACGGAGTGTTTGCAATGTTCAAATTTATGTCTATCTTTGCATCGCAATTGAGAAAAGCAGTTGTCCAAAGGTGTGGTAGTTCAGCTGGTTAGAATACATGCCTGTCACGCATGGGGTCGCGGGTTCGAGTCCCGTCCGCACCGCAAGAGGAGAGATGAAGATCTTTCCTCTTTTTTTGTCTTTAATTTTGCCTATATGTGCGAACATCAAAAAAGCAAGAGACGAACCAGTCATCCCTTGCTTTCTGTTATCTCCTCTAAGTGATCCTTTACGGCCAAAGCGTCACGTCGTTGTCTTCCGCCAATTTGCGGAGGTTCATCACGGCATAACGCATTCTTCCCAAGGCGGTGTTGATACTTACGCCCGTGGCGTCCGCAATCTCTTTGAAACTAAGATCCTCGAAAAAACGCATTTTCAAAACCTCCTTTTGATTGTCGGGAAGGTGGTTCATCAAATTCACCACATCTTCATAGACCTGCTCCTTGACCATCACATCCTCTATGTTGTCGTCGTAGAGTTGGATCGTGTCGAAAAGATCTTGTCTATCATCGTCGTCGTTGGATACAGTGTTCTCCGATTTCTCTACCCTGAACTGATCTATGATGAGGTTGTGGGCAATGCGCATCACCCATGCGGAGAATTTACCCTTTTCGGTGTATTTCCCTTGCTTGATGGTGCAGATCACCTTGATGAATGTCTCTTGGAAAATGTCGTTTGCGATATCCCTATCGCGGACGGATAGGAAAATGTTCGAAAAGACCTTGTCTTTATGACGCAATAACAGGGCATCGAATGCCTCATTGACTCCGCCTTCATATAATTGAACCAACTCCTCGTCGGTCATAGATTTTGTATTAATCATACTCTATTCAATTAAATATGGAGTAGGCGTCTATCTATAGGCATTAGCGTTTAAGTGATACAAAAGTTGATATTATTCTCTGTGTTTTTATTCTAAAACGAAACAAATGTATGTTTATTTTCCCTTAAAGAAGAAAAAATTTCGTTAAAAAATGTTTTGCTATTGGAAATGGCTGTGATCTTCCATCTTGAATCCTCTGAGAAACTCTTCTGAACTTAGTCTCTTTTTTCCAGGATACTGCAATGATTTGATTCTGATTTTTCCTCCTTTAACGACGATGTCTATGTTCTTTTTGTCGTAAGAGAAATGGCCTATCTCGTCGCTTGCGCTTTCCTTAAGGATTTCCACTTCGAACACTTTGATCGCGGTGGCGTTTCCCTCATTATCCACCAGTTCGCACCAAGCGGCAGGGTAGGGGGATAGTCCTCTGACAAAGTTGTAGATGGTTTTTGCCTCTTGACTGAAGTCGATTTTGCAGGTCTCCTTGAATATTTTAGGAGCAGGCTTTAATTCTGACTCGTTTCCGTAAAGTTCCGATTGTTGGGTGGTTTTGATCTCGCCAGCGATGATTTGATCTACGGTTTTCACGACGAGATCGGCTCCCAAGTACATTAGTTTGTCGTGGACGATGCCCACGTTGTCGCTCTCTTCAATGGTGACCTTCTCCTGCATGATGATGTTGCCCGTGTCGATGTCGTGGGTAAGGAAGAATGTGGTGATACCTGTCTCTTTCTCGCCGTTGATGACCGCCCAGTTGATAGGCGCCGCACCTCTGTATTGAGGCAGGAGGGAGGCGTGAAGGTTGAAGGTGCCAAGTCTTGGCATATTCCATACAGATTCGGGAAGCATGCGGAAGGCAACGACAATTTGAAGATCCGCGTTCCAAGCTTTGAGTTCGGCCTGAAAGTTTTCGTCTTTTAGTTTTTCGGGTTGAAGCAATGGGATGTTCTGCTCAAGCGCATACTCTTTCACGGGCGAGTACTGTATTTTGTGGCCTCGTCCTGCTGGTTTGTCTGGCATGGTGATGCAACCTACGATGTTGTAGCCGCCCTCCACTAATTTCCTTAATGGTTCGACCGCAAAATCGGGTGTGCCCATATAAACGATGCGTAAATCTTTCTTTTCCATGCTTTTATCCCTCCCTATTGTCGTTTCCCCATCTGAGTTTGGATCGAAGTGTGCAGAAGAAATCGTGGTCCTCTCGCTTCACTGTTTTTATTCCGAAGTCCGCTTTCCGGATGGAGAGAGTTGTCTTGTCCGTGAAAATGTTGTTGCGACCGTCTAATGCGATCAGGAAATGTTTGTTGCGGCTCTCCACTTTTAGCTCTATCTCCCATGTGTCGGGGATGATGATAGGTCTGACATTTAAACTGTGGGGCGCAACTGGCGTGAGGATGAAGTTAGCGGCTTGTGGGACGACGATAGGTCCGCCCACGCTCATGGAGTAGGCGGTGGATCCTGTCGAAGTGGCCACCAAAAGTCCGTCCGCTTGGTAGGTGTTGAGAAAAACACCGTTGGCCCAGGCGTGTATGGTGATCATTGCGGAGGAGTCGCGCTTCAAGATCGCAATTTCGTTCAGCGCATAGTTGAAATCGGTGTAGAGGTGGTCGTCTGTGTGGAGGCGGAGTAGTGAACGCTCCTCTATTTTGTATCTGCCATCCATGATCTCTTCCACCGCATTGCCTATCTCGGAGCCGGACACGTCGGCCAAAAAGCCCAACCTGCCCGCGTTGATGCCCAATAATGGAATGCCGCTTTTGCCGATTTTCGCTGCGGCTTTGATGAAAGTACCGTCGCCGCCGATGCTGAAAGCCATATCGATGCCTTTGTTCTCATCGTCGAGAACATGATGAGGGTAGGATAGGTCGCATCCCTTCTCGATGAGGAATTCGCAGAACTCCTTTTCGAAACAGATTTCCACACCTCTTTGACGGAAGGCATCCGCCAATTCTTGTGTGTACTTGATTACCTCTTCCCTGTATTTATTGCCGAATATGACTATTCTCATGCGTTAAGTGGTTGTTATAAAACTAAAAAAGGGTACCGGATTCCGATACCCTTTTGGAATTTTGTTCCCGGATATTATTTCTTACGGTTACCGTAACGGCTCATGAACTTATCTACACGACCTGCAGTATCGACCATCTTAGACTTTCCTGTGAAGAAAGGGTGAGATGAGCTAGAAATTTCAAGCTTTACCAATGGGTAAGTCTCGCCGTCGATTTCGATAGTGTCCTTAGTGTTCACTGTTGAACGAGAGAAGAAAGTGTCACCGTTTGACAAATCCTTAAATACTACAACACGGTAGTTCTCTGGTTGAATCTCCTTATTCATTTTCTTTTATTTTTAGTTATTGTTATTTTTTTTATTTCGACTTTAATCCCGCTTTTCGCGGTGCAAAAGTACAAAATTTTTTGTTCAGAAAAACAATAATTAGTAATTTTGTGAAATAATTTTTACGAGTATGAAGAAATATTTGATTGTTTCATTTTTAATGACTCTATTTTTTATGACGGTAAATGCTGAAAATAAGGAGACTATGGTCTTGATTACCACTGATTATGGTAAAATGAAGGTAAAACTTTATAATGAGACTCCACAACATCGTGACAATTTCATCAAGTTGGCGCAAAAGGGTTTCTATGATGGTTTGTTATTCCACCGTGTGATCAAGGGATTTATGATCCAAGGTGGTGACCCTGATTCCAAGAATGCTCCCGCATCTAAGCAATTGGGCGCTGGCGATGTTGGCTATACAATTCCAGCAGAGTTCGTTTATCCGCAATACTATCATAAGAAGGGCGCTTTGGCTGCAGCTCGTCAAGGAGACCAAGTGAATCCGGAGAAGCGTTCTTCCGGTTGTCAATTCTACATTGTCCAAGGTGATAAGATGGATGATTCCAAGTTGAATCAAATGGAGAATATGTCCATCAACAAGGCGAAGGAGGCTCGTTTCTACCAAATCGTCGGCGAGAGAAACGAGGAGGTGAAGAAACTTCGTATGGCAAGAGACCAAGAGGGACTCCAAAAGCTACAGGCGGAGATCGTCGCTCAGTTGGACAAGGAGTTCGAGGGTAAGAGCGGCGACAAGATGCCGGCTCAAATGCGCGAGGATTACAAGAAGTTGGGTGGTACCCCATTCTTGGATAAGGAATACACGGTGTTCGGTGAGGTGGTGGAAGGCCTTGAGGTGATCGATGCCATCGCAGCCGTTAAGACCGCCCCTGGCGATAGACCTTTGCAAGATGTGAAGATGAAGGTCGAGGTTTTGAAATAAAAGATTTATTGAAGTAATTTTAGTTTTATACTTTTTATTATATAAGGTAATGGCTTCACAAGAAGATGTTTTCAAACAATTAGTTTCTCACTGTAAAGAGTACGGTTTTGTATTCCCTTCAAGTGAGATTTACGGTGGATTAGGTGCTGTTTATGACTATGGTCAGAATGGTGTCGAGTTGAAGAACAACATTAAGAAATTCTGGTGGGATAGCATGACGCTTCTTCACCAAAATATCGTTGGTGTCGATGCGGCTATCTTTATGGAGCCTACTACATGGAAGGCTTCTGGTCACGTTGACGCTTTCAACGATCCATTGATCGATAACCGTGATTCCAAGAAGCGTTATCGTGCGGACGTTTTGATCGAGGATCAAATCGCCAAGTACGATGACAAGATCAATAAAGAGGTGGAGAAGGCCGCTAAGAAGTTTGGCGACGCTTTCGACGCTGAGAAGTTCAAGAGCACCAACCCTCGTGTGTTGGAGAATGTGGAGAAGAGAGACGCTCTTCACGCACGTTTCGCTAAGGCATTGAACGATAACGATTTGGATGAGTTGAAACAGATCATCCTTGATGAGGAGATCGTTTGCCCTATCAGCGGTACCAAGAACTGGACTGATGTGAAGCAATTCAACTTGATGTTTAAGACTGAGGTGGGTTCAACAGCGGAGAACACCATGTCTATCTACCTTCGTCCTGAGACTTGCCAAGGTATCTTCACCAACTTCTTGAACGTTCAAAAGACTGGTCGTATGAAGATTCCTTTCGGAATCGCCCAAATCGGTAAGGCCTTCCGTAATGAGATCGTCGCTCGTCAGTTCATTTTCCGTATGCGTGAGTTCGAGCAGATGGAGATGCAATTCTTCTGCAAGCCAGGTACTGAGATGGAGTGGTTCAAGCACTGGAAGAATTTCCGCTTGAAGTGGCACAAGTCACTCGGTTTGGGTGATGAGAAGTATCGCTACCACGATCACGATAAGTTGGCTCACTACGCTAACGCTGCTACTGATATCGAGTTCCAAATGCCTTTCGGTTTCAAGGAGGTGGAGGGTATTCACTCTCGTACCAATTGGGATTTGTCCCGTCACGGTCAATTCTCAGGTAAGAAGTTGGAATATTTCGATCCAGAGGAGAACAAGTCATACATTCCTTACGTAATCGAGACCTCTATTGGTGTGGACCGTATGTTCCTCTCTGTGATGGCTGGTTCTTACAAGGAGGAGCAGTTGGAGGGTGGCGACAAGCGTGTCGTTTTGGCATTGCCACCAGCATTGGCTCCTGTTAAGTGCGCTGTCCTTCCATTGTTGAAGAAGGATGGTCTTCCTGAAAAGGCGGCTGAGATCATGAATGATTTGAAGTTCGATTACAGATGCGCTTATGAGGAGAAGGATACCATCGGAAAGCGCTACCGTCGTCAAGATGCGATCGGTACTCCGTTCTGTATCACTGTTGACCACCAAACATTGGAGGATAATACGGTAACATTGCGTTATCGTGACTCTATGCAGCAAGATCGCGTGAAGATCTCTGAGCTTCACTCAATCATCGGAGAGGCGGTTAATATGAGAAACCTTTTCAAGAAGATGATGCAAGACTAATTGCTTGATTAGATGTGATATGGAGGGAGACGGCGATGTTCGTCTCCCTCTTTTTTGCTTTATAATTGTCTGTTTGTTTGTGAAAAGGCATGTAAGGATGGTTGATTTCTGATAATCAAATGAGAGGTTGTGTTATTTGGGGCAATTTTTATTGCGAAATGTTCCTAAATAGAAAAAATTAACTTAAATTTGTCGCCGAAAACTGGGTATATGTTGAAGAACATAACTATTTGACTCTCAGTTTTTATCAGTGAAGATAGGTGTTCTTGATGATTTGTGGAAGAATGAAAAACACGAAATGTTTGAAGTTGACTCGTTGCTTAGCAGGATAAGTTCAGGACAATATGGTGGTTTCGAATCACGGTTATTCTTGGTGAAGTTATGAAATGACGGCCATTTGTAGACACTTTTTTGATAATGAGAAATATAATTTTAAATAAAATGATACTTAAAGTTGGTAATGGAGCGAAAAAGTTCTTGATGCTTTTGAGTTCCCTGTTTATCTCCCTTGTCGCATTTTCACAGTCGAATCCCTTCGAATCTGCGGAGATCAGCACATTCGGTGTTGTGGCAGCGTGTCCCAAAGACCCTGTGGCTTTTGAGGTGCAGCATGTTGCGGTGGATGATAAATTGCATTTTTCCTATGAGTGGGCGACTTCTATTGATGAGTCTGATTGGAAATCGCAGGGTAAGTTGACTATCCCATCCAATACGTTCGAGATGACGGATCATGATTTGTATGTCCGTGTCATCGCGACTGCATACAATGAGGATGGTGATGAAGTAGCCAAGCAAACCTATAAGGCAACCGTCCTTCAAAAGACAGAGTGCAAGGTAAAGGATTGCCACCAAACCACGACAGGAGAGTTTTATGGAGGTACCGACTTTAACTTGATGTCTGGCGCTTCCAGTGTGGATTGGAGCACAACGCCTCCTGCGGGACTTGAACAATATTTCTCTGAACAAGGTGTTGTCTTTAAGGCTTTGGCTTCAGGATATGATGGAAAAATTATGAACCAAGAGGAATTGGGCGTGCCTTTACACATAGACGACTCTTTGGGTGTAAATCCGAACAACCATTTTTATGTGAAAGATCATGTAAACAACCAGTTCTTTCAAATCTTCTTTGCCCACGATAAGTTTGCGGAGCAGACGTATCGTTTTACCATGCGTTTCTATTTGATCATGCCTGAAAACAAGCCAGGCATCGGATGCGGTTTCGATAGAGAAGGAAAATTGATTGCTCGTACAGGTCACGGAACCGCTACGGTCGATTATATGGATATAGCCATCTATGATGATAATACTAATGAATACGTGACTGGTGCCGAGGGATTGGTAAACGAGGGCGATGATGTGCGTTTTAAATTTGGAAATCAATTGGATGACCATTATCGTTCCATTACGGGTCCTGGTAGCGATAGGAGAGAAAAACCTGTTGTTTACCGTTTCGAAATGGTTTATTACGGTTATCTGCCATCAAAGCATTCAGGCGATTACACTTTTGAACCTCGTTTCGAGCAGATGCCTACTTGTGCAAAGTTGGCGATAGACTATATTAGCGCAGAGGCGGCTGGCGCATGTTTGGCGCCGCGTATCGCATGCGTGGGAGATACGGTTGTTGTAAATGCGGCTGGTTTCCCTCGTAATTCAGATTATCAATGGGTGAAATATACGGATGGTACCTACTCGACGGAGGCGCCATGGAATCCGGGTGAGGTGACGTTCCTTTTGGACAAGTATGGCCATAAAGAGCGTGCTGTTATCCGTTTACAGGACAAGGGCGTCTTTTATTATGGCGTGAAGGCTGACTATAAGAGAAAAGACAAGGATAATGTTGAGTACAACGATGTGATTAGCGTGGATTTCGCCGTCGGAGGTAAAATCTGTGGATCGGCTGTCGGTCCTGGCATCGATGGACACTCTAATGTTTGTATTACCGAATATCCATACACCGAGCACTATAAGCTGAAGGATCTCGCCGCATTGGACTGGATCTTGGAAAATGGTGACAAATATGGATTCAAGTGGTGGATGGAGAATCCGAAGGGCATCTCCGAATCGGAGGCGAAAGTCTCTTTGGTGGTGGCTGACGACAGTCTATCCGCTGACATGGTCGTCAATCAAAATGCCCGTTTGAGTGGATCCTTCGATCCTGACCAACCTTATAAGATCTATGTGACTTCACATATTTGGAACAAGGAGGAGGGTAAATACAACACTGCGTCGGAGAGTAAGGATAGTATCATCCTTTGGTTGTATGACCAACCAGACGCTTCCCGTTTGAATTTTGTGACCTATCGTGGAGAGGACACCATGTGTGTGGCGAAGTCTTCCGACACCATTGTTTTGGTCAACAAAGAGGATGTGATGGGCTATACATGGAACCTCACGGGAGCTACCATGACAAGTGACAGCGTCATCCATATTGATGGTTATGATAAGAGCGTTTTGTGTGACACCAAAGATGCTTCCTTCCCAGTTGGTTTGGAGGTGGTGAACGGTGTTTGTAAGGCCGAGTTGAAGGACACCTTCTATATCCACTCCACCGATGCGCCTACCATCGATTGTAGCCAGTTATCCGAACCTTCGACCTATTATTTGAAGAAGGGCGTGTTGGATACGACGATCTATTTGCCAATCCCTAAATATGAGACCAGCTGTGATGACGATCCTGCTTTGCATGTGAAGATTCATTATGTGGCGAAAGAGGATATCCACAGTTTCGATACCACCTATGTTTTGTATAACGATCAACGTGACGATAAATCTAAGACGACGTTGACGCTCTTTGCCGGCGTAGGTGATGTGACTTACACCATTGAGGATGGTTGTCACAAAACCGCCACTTGTAACTATCAGTTAAGCATCCTCGATACATTCGCTGTTGAGGTGGACTGTGAATTGGTGAAAGATTATAAAGTGGAGGTTACGACAGACGACGGTTGTGTGGCAAAGCCTGGTGAGAATCTTGATATTGAGATTCCTGTGCTTCGTGATTTGACCTTTACTGACACCGTTATTATGGTGAAGGCCCAATACGCAGGCCGTTCAGCGAAAGATTTGTCAGCCGATCCAGGTGTTGATACCACCTTGTACACCATGGATAAGGATTTGTATGACGAATACGAGGTAGGTACCACATTTATTCTTTGGAAATTTGCGGATCCATCCGGTAATGCGATGTATTGCCATAGCCGCGTTTCCGTGGACAATGCGGAGCGTATGTTCGATTGCGATACGGTAGGTCCTATCAGAACTTCTGTAAATAAAAATCCGAACCGCAACTATTTGTATGCTTCGGCGCAAGCGCAATCAACCGTCAATCCAGATACCAAATATACATTGGCCAATCTCTTGACTATTCCAGGCGCTAACCCGATGTATTGCGGAAATGTGAAGTTGACCATACGTTTCACGGGAGATTGTGTCAATGATGCGGGTGATGTGATTGGATCTGCTGTTGATTCGATCATTACGCCAGAGCAACTCTTAAAGCATCGTTTCCCAATTGGTGTGACAACCGTCTCTTATGAGTTCACGAGTGACTATTTGGATTTTGACGCGCAAAAGTATGATACTGTATTGTGTTCAAGAGAGGTGATTATCTCTTCAGGTATTCCTCCTCATCCGAATAATTGTCCGGACGATACGGAGGCTTATGTGGATCCAAACAATTGTTTGGCGCCATCTCCATACAACTCTTTGGATAAGATCCCTAATGCGACAGTCTCTTACTTCTGTGAGACCAAATATACTTATGACGCATGTTCGGGTACTCCGTACCAGTATGAGAATTTGGGTACCAGCGCCTCTCAATCCAAGGATTACGATACAATCGTATACCCAGTGATGGTTCGTCGTATTTTGTATTTGAATGATCAATACAAGTCAACCGACTCCACTTTGGTAATCGATTGCGAAAGCCTCTTCACGGCCAATGACTCTGTCCCTGTGAAGAAGGTACAACATCGTGTCGGTGGCACGGAGGCGATTTGTGCGGAGGATCCTATCGAGAAGATGGCGCTGAAGATTACCAACTACGAGGTATTGCCTTCTTGCGTTTCCGATTCTCTTCCACGCGGTTACCACATGATGGTGTGGTATTTTGACAATGGTAAGGGTGATATGGATAGTTGTGTGACACATCTCTCTGTTGTGGATACTACTCCTCCGATTTTGGATACCGTATGTAAGGATCCAGAAAAGGATGTTTACGCCACTACGGAGTGTGAGGTGCCATTCGATGCCTTGGAATTGCCTGAACTCTTTGTCGACGATGTGTGCGACGGTAGATTGTATCCTGAGGTAATCGGTTACATCAAGCAAAAGGATAGTTCTGTAGTTGTTTACCGCAACGATGAGTTGAAGAATATCACATACCCGACTGAAACGCATAGATTCGTTTGGTTGTTCACCGACAAAGCAGGTAACCAAGACTCTTGTATGATGTTGGTGAATGTCATCGACTCGGTGGCTTTGAAGATGGAGTCTTGTGATATTGATAAGGATATCATCGTTACTTTGACGCCTGGCTTATGCTCTTTGCCAGCCGATTCGTTGAAGAACTATATGACCTTCCCAACCGCTTACGATATGTGTGACGACGATAGCATCGTTCCGATCGTACAACGTCGCCGCAATGGTGAGTTGGAGGTGGATCCTGTAACGGGTAATCCAATCAAGTGGGATTCCAAGCCATTCGAGTTGGGTAAGACCGATATCCGATGGATCTTCATTGACCAAAAGGGCTTGATGAAGGACTCTTGCGAGAAGTCTGTAACTGTGAAGACTGAGTTGTTCGATTGTTCTTTGTTGAAGGATACGGTTACGGTTAACTTGTTGGATTCATTCTTCGCGACCTTCGAGGAGGTGAAGTTGGCTGGTTTGGTGAAACCAGAGATCACCATAGATGATTGTAATGCGGCCACCATCGATTTCCGTCGTTCTGATGGCAAGGATAGTACCGACCATTATGAGATTGGTAAGATCCAAGTGGATTGGATTTTCCAATATGTATTTGAGGAGACGCCACATGTATGTAGCCAAATCGTCAATATCGAGGATATGGTTCCTCCGGTTTTGACCTGTCCTCCATTGGAAGATGTGACTTACGAATGTTATGGAGAGATTCCTACGCCAATCAAGACTTGGGAGGAGTTCTTGGCAGCCGGAGGCGCGATTTCTGATATAAAGAAATATAAGGAGGGAACCTTCCGTTATGAGGAGAGCGAGCGTGGTGAGGCGCCATGTGATTATACCTTGGTAAGAACCTATTTGGTGACTGATGTCCGTAACAACACGATTACTTGTGATCAAGAGTATGTTATCCATGACGTCACTTCTCCAACTATCTTGACGAAGGTAGATACCATCACCATCGCTTGTGATCAGGACTCCCTTATCCAAATTGCCCTTGACATGAATGATGTCACGGTTAAATCGACTGATAATTGCTCTACGGAGGAGGAGATTGTCATCACGAAGAGTATTAAGTCAAATCGTTCCGAGGATGTGCACTCTTGTGATTACAACAACTATACCATCTGGCGTACTTGGATTGCCACTGATAAGTGTGGCAACGAGAGCGCTCCATTGACACAAGTGGTGTTAGTGGTTGATTCGGTAGCTCCTCGATTCAATCGCCCTGAAGACTGGAAGGATACAGTTCTCGCTTCTAATGTGAAGAAATGTACCATGACTACGCCAGAGTTGATGAATAAGGTAGGCCAATATGTCGTGGATGGCTGTACGGAGAGTGAAGATATTAAGATCTGGCAGGTGCCTTCTGCGGGAACGGTGATAAAGAAGACAACGGATGTCTTTATTTATTTCGCTGATAAGTGTGGTAACACTGATAGTATTAAAATGACCGCTATCGTGATGGAGCCTAAATCAGTTGTTTCTGTGACCACCAATGACTTGACCATTTGTGGATCTGAGTCATCCTATATCGATTTGTGGTCAAATTCAGCCCGCTTCGCACAAGGTAGAGTCTTGGTCGGTGGCGCGAACGGAACGATCCGTGAGATTCCAAGTACATTCTCTTACGATTGCTATCGTGATGCGATTGCGGAATCTAATTTGGTGTTCAGTGATAATAAGACCACTTATTACGATAAGTTTGCTCATCCAGACAAGGAGGTTTACGAGGCCAATCGTGATGCGATCACTCGCTTGAACCGATTCGGCCAAAGCGGCAAGTATGTGTTTGTCGTGATGGATACCTTGACGCAGTGTTCCGATACCGCTGCAGCCTACTTGACCATTAATGAAAGACCTCGTATCAATATGCTTTCATCGAACCTGAATGTCTGTGAAAGTGATACGCTGAAGATTCATGTTTTGGATAGTATGACATCCGTATGTGTTGATTCTATGGGCGCGAATATGGTAAAAGAGGGTTGGTACTTGGATGGTGCGGATTATGTTTCTGGTACACCAGTGCCATTCAATGCGCAACCAAGGCCGATTTATTATTTTGCGGAGAATACTTGTGGCCGCACCTACAGTTATAATAGTTTGTACACAACTTGCGGAATTGTGATGAACTCCGTAGAGGATAGCCTCTCTGAGGTTGGTTCTAAAGAGGCGCTTCAAGCATGGCGCGACTATAAGGTAGTACGTAGGGATAGTATCCTCTTGTATATGAACGAGCGTTTCAACCCTGATTCGATCACGTTGGTGTCTGAACCATCTGGTTTGAAGAGATGCTGGTTTGGCGATGAGGTGACATTGAAGGTGGATACCCGCCACTTCGCTCCTGTCTTCTATGCATGGTTTGAAGTGAAGAGTGGATTCGACGCTCTTGGTGCCGCATACAACGAGAAGGGTGAATTGTTGGCGGACGTGGATGAAGAGGTGAAAGATTCCTTGATGTATTGGGATGAGGATGAGTTGTCTAAGTCTTATACCTTCTATCCTGCCGATTCCTCTAAGTTCTATGTGGTCGTTGGTGACGGTGTTTGTCCGGCTGTGCCATCCAATTTGTACAACATTGATGTCTTGAAGCATGTTCCAACTGCCTTCACACCATACCAAAAGGATGAACTCAACGATACCTTCTTGGAGGGCCGTCAGGTTACCATTTTTGATCGTTACGGACAAAAGGTATTTGAGGGAGAAAATGGTTGGGATGGTAAGACCTCCAAAGGTAAGATGGCCGATCCTGGCGTATACTTCTACAGCGCTGTGATCAATGGCAATAGCTTTAAGGGAACCATCGAGGTCGTGTTTAACAAGTAATTTTTTCTGATTCCATATTGAAATAGTAGTGGGCTAGTGTCCACTACTATTTTTTTTGTTCCTCTTTCGCCCTGTTGTCTACATCTCTCCGCAAATATCCCTATCTTTGTCGTAATTATGACAAATATCGTTTCTTCCATATTATCGCTTCAAAGGCACAGAGACTTACTCAGAATGGAGTATGAGTTTGATAAGAAGAGTTTTGATCTTCAAGCCTCTAATATCTCGATTCCCAAAAAGTTGACGGCTGGCGTTTGTCGTTACCCCCTTTCGGTCGGAAAATCCTATTATAACTCCCTGAATCAATATGTCGTGGAGCTACATCATGCTCCCTTGGAGGATGAGGAAGACCATTTCGAGTATGGAAAGACCGTCCAGTTTTTCAGTGTCTCTCCCAACGAAGAGGTACGTCTGATCAAGATGACCTCGCAGGTGAACTTTGCGACTCCGACCTCTCTGGTTGTCACCTTGCCGGGTAGGGAGTATGTGGCTGCGTTGGAATCCATTGACCGCTTGGGCGTCCAGATCGGTTTTGACGAGAGCAGTTACAAGGCGATGTTCGATGCGATGGATCGGGTGATGGCAGTGAAGGATGGACGTCTCTATGATCTTAGGGAGACTCTTTTAGGAAAGCGAGAGGCGGGATTCTTCTCCTTTTCGGCTATCCGTTATCCGTGGTTGAATCCATCCCAAGAGGAGGCGATCAACAAGATCCTTCGTGCGAAGGATGTCGCCATTGTGCATGGGCCTCCGGGAACTGGTAAAACCACAACTTTGGTGGAGGCTATTTATGAGACTCTGCGCAGGGAGAGCCAAGTCTTGGTCTGTGCACAGAGTA
The DNA here is from genome assembly GCA_024401555.1 of Paludibacteraceae bacterium. Taxonomy (GTDB): domain Bacteria; phylum Bacteroidota; class Bacteroidia; order Bacteroidales; family Paludibacteraceae; genus UBA1181. Next base: position 35,718 of record JAKSKV010000011.1, on the reverse strand, counting down.
ATATGGCGGTCGATTGGATCTCGCAACAGTTGGTGGAACGTGGCGTGAATGTCTTGCGTATAGGCAACCCATCCAGGGTGGATGATAAGATGTTGTCCTATACTTACGAGCGACGTTTCGAGGCGCATCCGATGTATGACACCCTATGGGGTATGCGAAAAGCTGTCCGAGAACTTTACCGTACGAATCGTGACAAGGCCCGGGCCATTAAAGAGAAGGCAGAGTCATTAGAGTATGAAATCCGTGAGTCACTCTTTACGGATTCTCGTGTCGTGGCATGTACCTTAGTGGGTGCGGCGAATAATATTTTATATGGAAGAACTTTCCAGTCTCTTTTCATTGACGAAGCGGCTCAAGCGTTGGAGGCTGCTTGCTGGATTCCGATATGTAAATCGCATCGGGTGATTTTTGCGGGCGACCATAAACAATTGCCTCCCACCATCAAGTGTTTTGAAGCGGAACGAGCCGGCTTGTCGCACACTTTGATGGAGAAGTTGGCAGAGAGCAAGCCCGAAGTGGTCTCTCTGCTGAATGTGCAGTATCGTATGCACGAAAAGATTATGCAGTTCTCCTCCGATTGGTTTTACGAGGGGAAATTAAAGGCGGCGGACGAGGTGAAGTGTCGAGGCATCCTGGATTTTGAAGAGCCGATGGAGTGGATCAATACGGAGAAATTCTCCTTTGAGGAGGAGTATGTGGCCCAAACCGCAGGTCGTGTGAATAAGATGGAGGGTGAATTGGTTCTCTCTCTCTTGACGCAATTCATTGAAAAAGTTGGCCCGCATCGTGTCATGGAGGAACGAATCGATTTTGGTATCATCTCTCCCTATAAGGCACAGGTCTATTACCTACGACACTTGATCAAAGAGTCTAAGTTCCTGAAACCTTTCCGTAAATTCATTACAGTCAATTCGGTGGATGGTTTTCAAGGACAGGAGCGTGATGTGGTGATCATCAGCTTGGTGCGTTCTAACGATGAGGGCGAAATTGGTTTCTTGAAGGAGTTGCGCCGTATGAATGTGGCGATGACCAGAGCTCGTATGAAACTGATGATTATCGGCAATGCGGCTACACTTTCACACCACGCCTTTTATCGGAAATTATGGGAATGGAGTAGTGGAGAGAAGAATTGAGAATTCCCGCGCTTATTGGTGTTGCTAACAATCCCGTTTGGAATTAAACGTGGGTAAGAATAAAAGCAGATGTAGAACGCATAAGGCGAATTCGATATTAGAAGTTAAATAGATGTTTCAACCTATTTAAGAATAGCCACGCATAGGAGTGATATAAGGTTCTTTTATCCGACAAAAGTTGTGTGAACAAACAATCCCGTTAGGGATTAAACGTGGGTAGAACAAGAGGTGAATTGACCCCATTATCCCGTTAGGGATTAAACGAGGTGTGTTTTTGTCAAATTTTATTATCTTTGCAATCCGCCCACCGCTCCCAAGGCGGAAGACCGAAGGTCAAAACAGTTGGGGCAAGTGAGGTATGAGTATGTATAATTTGCGAGACATAGTAGAATATATGGTTATGTTGATTGGCTCGTTTGCTAAGAGATATAACATTAGTTGTCAGGAGGCTCAGTCTTATTTGAGTCGCTATGGTGCTTTAGATATGATTCAATCTCATTATGGCATTATGCATACGCAACGATTTGAGGATATGGTGGAAGGCTTGTCTGCTTTCTGTAAAAGAAAGGGAGGAAATTTGTCTTGAAACTATATCATGGCTCAAATATGGTTATTGACAAGATAGACTTGTCTTATTCTAAACCTAATAAAGATTTTGGAAAGGCATTCTATTTGTCTGATGATTGTGCCCAGGCTGAGGAAATGGCAAAATTAAAAACTATTTTTCTTGGAGGAGATCCGATCGTTATGACATATGACTTTGATGATTCGTTGATATATGACGGAATGTTACGGTTCAAAAGTTTTGATAGTTATACAGAGGAGTGGGCACATTTTATTTATGACCATAGAAATGATGAACGAGGACGAACATTGCATGATTTTGATGTTGTGTATGGTCCTATAGCCAATGATAGAGTTGGTGCTCAAATAAATAACTTCAGGAATGGTTACATATCTTTTGAAACATTCTTGGAACGAATAAAATATATGAAAGGCATTACTTTTCAATATGCTTTTTGTACGGAGTTGGCAATATCGAAATTAGTTAGGATATGAATGTTACAAAGCAGGAGTTTGATTTTATGGTTCAATCGCTCACAACCGATCTGATAACCATATTAACAGAAGAAAATCATCTTCCTGTTAGCAAGGCTTTTGATATTTTGTATCAATCTAATACCTTTGCCAAACTTTGTGATGCAAATACAGGTTTGTATTATCAGTCTGCAAGGTATGTTTATAGTTATCTTGTAGAAGAAAGAAAAGAAATGATTGACCAAGCATTGGCTTGTTGATTATATCCGCCCACCGCTCCCAAGGCGTCAAACTGTTGGAGCAACGACATAAATAAAAGGCGTCATCAACGCTTTGTTTTGTTTGTGATTTGTCGTATGGAGAATGTTATTGTTTTGTTTTATTAAAAATCTATTTGAGTTATATGCCTAATACATACACCCAAATACATATTCATTGTGTTTTTGCAGTGAAACATAGGGAAGCGTTGATAGAAAAAGGCTTTCAAGAGAAGTTATATGGTTATATTAGTGGAATTGTTCAGTCAAGGGGAAACAAAATGTTAGCCATTGGCGGAACGTCGAATCATGTTCATGTGTTTTTCGGATTTAGAGCGAGTGAGAGTTTGTCGGATTTGATGAAAGAAGTAAAACGATGTTCTTCTCAGTGGATCAATCAGAATAGAATGTCTCGTTTCCATTTTGAGTGGCAGGAAGGCTATGGAGCCTTTTCGTATAGCAAATCGCATGTTGATTCGGTGATTGATTATATAAAGGGGCAAGAGGAACATCATAAGAAACGTACGTTTCGAGAAGAATATTTGCAGACGTTGAAAGATTTTGGTGTGGAATATGACGAGCGGTATTTGTTGGAAGATGTATGAATGATATGTTACCCACGTGTTACCCTAACGGCGTGGTTTGTGTCGATGATGTTTGGCTGGTGATGTTTATCCCCTACGGGGAAATATGTCACGTCATTCATTTTATTGCTACCCACGTTTGACGCCTAACGGCGTGGTTCGGACGAAGATGTTTGTCGGGTGATTTAACCCTGCGCTTATTGGTGTTGCTAACAATCCCGTTAAGGTCCTAAGTTCCCAACTACAATTCTGTTGGACAATCTGATGTTGCTGAAAAGGTGGACGAAGTGTACTGTTTGAGCTGAAATATATGCATAAAATAGTGGATGCTCCATAAAAAAGGTGGTCTTGGTCCACCTTTTTAGGCGTAAAATAGTGTTTGCTTAAACGAGTGGCGTGTAATCATCACTCCGTCCATATAAACAACATCGCTTTGTCCTCAACAAAAAAGGTTGCCCAATGGAGCAACCTTTTTTGTCGTTTATGATTCGAAATCGATTACCAAGCGAACAAAGGATAATCCTTCATGATGCTGTTAACCTTCTCGCGAACTGACTTGATGTTTGCCTCGCTCTCTGGGTTAGAAAGAACGGTGTCTATCATCTCGACGATCTCAACCATCAACTCCTCCTTTGCACCACGAGTGGTGATGGCTGGCGTTCCGAAACGGAGACCTGAAGTTTGGAATGCTGAACGAGTGTCGAATGGCACCATGTTCATGTTAGTGGTGATGTCAGCGGCAACAAGTGCGCTCTCTGCCATCTTACCAGTCAATTCAGGGAACTTAGGACGAAGATCGATCAACATTGAGTGGTTGTCGGTACCGCCGGAAACGACTGCGTAACCCTTGTCAACGAATGCTTGCGCCATAACAGCGGCATTCTTCTTCACTTGAGTTTGGTATGTCTTGAACTCTGGTTGAAGTGCCTCTCCGAAAGCGACTGCCTTGGCAGCGATGACATGCTCCAATGGACCACCTTGCATACCTGGGAACACTGCTGAATTCAAGATAGAGGACATCTTGCGGATAACACCCTTCTTTGTCACCTTACCCCAAGGATTGTCGAAATCCTTTGCAAGGAGGATGATTCCACCACGTGGACCACGAAGAGTCTTGTGGGTAGTAGAAGTTACGATGTGAGCATATTTCAATGGATTGTCGAGCAAACCTGCGGCGATCAAACCAGCAGGGTGAGCCATATCGATCATTAAAAGTGCGCCAACCTCGTCAGCGATCTTACGCATGCGTGCGTAATCCCACTCGCGGGAGTAAGCTGAACCACCACCGATGATCAACTTAGGACGCTCTGCCTTTGCAGTCTTCTCCATCTCGTCGTAGTCAACACGACCAGTCTCTTTGTTCAAATAATAAGGAACTGGCTTGTAGATCAAACCAGATGTATTTACCAATGATCCGTGAGAAAGGTGACCTCCGTGGTCCAAAGCCAATCCCATGAACTTGTCTCCAGGGTTAAGTACCGCAAGAAGAACAGCTCCGTTAGCCTGAGCACCTGAGTGAGGTTGTACGTTAGCATACTCTGCGCCGTAAAGTTTGCAAAGACGCTCGATTGCCAAACCTTCGCTCATGTCGACTACTTCGCAACCACCGTAGTGACGGTGTCCGATGTAACCCTCAGCATACTTGTTTGTTAAATAACTTCCCATTGCCTGCATCACTTGATCGCTGACAAAGTTCTCGGAAGCGATTAGCTCAATTCCTTTAAGCTGACGCTGGTGCTCTTTTTCGATAATGTCGAAAATTGCTGTGTCTCTTACCATAAGTATATACTTGTTGTTAATTGTTAATTCCTCGAGTTAATTTCGCAAGTGCAAATTTACTTCTTTTTTTCTTACGCGGTGGCATCTGTTTCCTTAATTTTTCCGATAAATGATAGTTTATCCTTAACATGTGCTTTTTCTTCTACCATTAAATTGCTATATTTGTCGCAAATATTTGAAGATGTTTTCTATTAGGGTTTTAAGATATATAGTTGTTTTCCTGCTTGCTTTTTCTCCGTTAAGGGCAATGGAGTGGGCCTCGTTCCACCATTATACGGTGAAGGATGGCCTGAGCTGTAACTATGTCCATTCCATTTCTCAAGACAAGAATGGCTTCCTATGGGTGGCCACCGAGTATGGTTTGAATAAGTTCGACGGTGTCCATTTCAAGAACTATTTTTTCGAGGATTATCCTTCACTGTTCCGAAACGATATCGTCCGTTCCGTCACTTTGGAAGATGGCACGGTCTGTTTCGGAAGTAACAACGGAATGGCGGTCTCTTATGATGAGATGACCGATTCATTCCATAATTTGGCGCCCAAGGATTTTGACTCCACTTACTACAAATGTGTGACGGGAATCTATCCAATCAGTGGTGGTAGAACGATTCTCTCCACCAATGCGGGGCTTTATCTGCTCGATAAGGAGAACGGTCGCTTCGACAAGAATCCTATCGCATACCAAGCCACCCAAGACATCTTTACTTGTAGCTTGTTGGAGGATGACTGGGGGCGGATATGGATTGGCTCTTTTCCCGGTGTCCGTGTGTGGGATAAGGATTTCAAACGATGTGGCCCCACATTTCTCTCGGAAATCAATGAGATGGTCTCCTCGATGGTCCGTTTGGACCACAACCGCATATTGATATCTTCCAGTATCGGCTCCTTGGGCGTCGTGCATATCGGTGACGATGGTGTCATCCTTCGTGCGGAAAAGATCGAAACGCCTTTCAAGTGCATCACCGCCATCCTCAAGGATTCGAAGGGAAGGATTTGGTTGGGTACCAGCGGAAGCGGACTTTGGCGAGGAGAGTGCCACTCTGGAAAATGGAGCTTTGAGAGACAGGCACCGATCAATATCAATGTGGATGAGTTGAAGAAGGTGCATACCCTCTTCGAAGATCGTGATGGAGATATTTGGATCGGTACCCAGAATTCAGGTTTGTGGCGATATGGCGAGTCGAAAGAGTCCAGTTCTCTGCACTCGTCCGATATCGGATTTCCTTTGGTGGATGGAACCTCTTTCGCGGAGGATAGTCGAGGAAATATCGTGGTCAGCGCGGATGGACATGGCTGTTATCTGCTCTCTCCCGATCTGAAATTGTTGAAACATATCCAGACGGAGGACGGTTTGACAAGTAACAATGTCTTGTCGTTACAGAAGGGTGTCGATGGAAAGATATGGGTAGCCTCTTGGGGTGGAGTTCCTTGCACCTATGATACGGAGACGGGAAAGATTACGCAGTATCCTTTCAATGGAATTGGTTTCGCATATAGTACCAGTAAGGTGTTGCACTGTTTCCAGAATGGGGAAGTGGGCGTCGGCCTGGCGGGTGATGGTATCTATTGCTATTCCAAGGAGAAGAATATTTGGAACCATGTGCGGTTGATAGGCGATTCCACCATATCCTCGGAAGACCGATGGGTGGAGCATCTTATGGAAACGAAGCAGGGCGTGCGTTGGATCGTTACCTCCCGTACCGTTTGGCGTTGGGAGAATGGCAAGATGAAGGCCACCTATCCGGATATAGACGCCACGCAGTCCCACAATCCGTTGATGATGTTCCAGGGCGCTTGCGACGAGGCGGGTAATCTTTTTGTGGTGAGCAATCGGGGTGTCCTTCGTTTCGAGGCGGATGGATCCTCTTTCAAATCGTTGGATTTTTTGCCTACGGGCCATTATTCCTCCATTTTGATGGGTAGGGATGGCCACTTTTGGACCAGCGGATCCAATGGTATCCTCTATTTCGATTATGATGGTGCGACTTATCATCAGGTCTTGTTGGACGACCGTTGCCGCAACCGCAACTATTTCACCTCCCGTGCCGCCTTCCAAGACTCCAAGGGACGGTTCTATTTTGGCAGCACCGAGGGATTTATGGTCTTTGATCCTACTTTGAAGCGTGAGTCGTCGGGTGTTAGCTATCTCTCTTTCTCTGATCTCTATTTATTTGGAGAGCGTGTTTTGCCAAGCAGCGACCTGTTGCCTGCTCCTCTTTCTCGTACGAATGAGTTGGTCTTGAATTATGATGAAACCAATATCAGCATCTCTTTTGATGTATTGGATTTCTCTGGCCTGAATATTGTGGATGCCTCTTACCGAATCAATGGCTTGGACCGCCGATGGGTGGATTTGGGGGATAAACGAGAGGTGAAGATCTCCCACTTGCCTTTTGGAGACTACGTCTTGGAAGTGAAGGCGTTGCGTCGCGACGGAGTGGGTGATCCGAAGATTATTACGCTGAACATACGTGTCTTACCGCCTTGGTGGAAGACATGGTGGTGTACACTCCTGATGGTGTTGGGACTTATTGCGATTGTTGCCGGTGTGCTCTACTACCGATTCCGTTCTATCGTGAAACAACGTGAGCTCTTGTCGAAAATGGTGGCTGAACGCACCAAGGAGTTGGATGAGAGCAATCAATTATTGGGTCAGAAGCAAAAATTCATCGAACAACGTAACCAAGAACTTTTGGATGTGCTTCGGGAAAAGGACCGTTTGATCTCTGTCGTGGCACATGACTTGAAGAATCCGATGTTCGCTATTGTGGGCGCATTGGAGGGCGTTGTGAAGCGACGTGAGATCTCTCCGAACACATGGAAGGTGTTGAATGACACCTATTTGTCTGCGTTTAATTTGCAGTCGGTGATGGTGAAACTCTTGGAGTGGGCGAGGGGTAAACAGTCGGATGTGGCTTGCCGTATGGATCACGTGAGTCTTCACCAAATTATGACGGAGGTTCTGGATCTTCTGAATGGTGTCCTCTCGGAGAAGAATATAACCGTGGATTACACTTCCGATGTGAAACATAAAGTGTTTGCCGATGGGCGCATGATAGGAACGGCTATCCGCAATGTCTTGTCGAATGCGGTGAAATTTACACCGATGGGTGGCTCTATCCGTATTTACGCTTCGGAGGAGTTGTCTGTTGTTCGATTGTCCATTACCGATAGTGGCGTGGGAATGACGAAGGAGAAAGTTGAGGAACTAATGGGTGACGGACGGCATGAATCCACTTTGGGTACGAACAATGAGAAGGGCACAGGCCTTGGTTTCCAGATGACGAAGGATTTCGTCCGCAAGAGTGGTGGTGCGATTCAGTTGGAGAGCGAAGAGGGAAAGGGAACAACCATTGTCATTTCGTTGACCAAGTCGGATGAGTTGGCTGAGATCTCTGCTCCAGCAAAGGCCTCGTCAGAGACATTTGAGGTAAATGCGGAGTTGTTGGATGGTAATACGGTGATGGTGGTTGACGACGATCCGTTGATATTGAACAATCTCTGTGAGATGCTGAAACCTTATGTGAATGTGGTGTCGGCATCCAATGGAGAGGAGGGCTTGCGTGTCGTGAAGGAGAGCCGCCCTGATATCATCATCTCCGATGTAGAGATGCCAGTTGTGGATGGTATTGAGATGTATAAACGTCTGCGCAGCGAACAGCCGACTATGCATGTGCCATTGGTCTTCCTCTCCGCTCGTAGTGATGAGGATGACAGATTGCGAGGCCTGTCGAGTGGTGCGATCGATTATGTCACCAAACCATTCTCCGCCAAGGAGTTGCTGATGAAGTTGCACAATATATTGCAGTGGCGTAGAACGCAGCAACAGCAGGTGTTGACACGTAATTTCGAGGAGGATCGCATCGATGAGGAGGCGAACGATCTGTTGCGGGGTGTTTTGCAGGTGGTGGAGAAGCGTTATCAGGATTCTGAATTCTCCATTGATGATATTGCGGATGAATTGGCGATGAGTAAATCCTCTCTCTCCCGTAAGCTGAAATCGATTACGGATAAGACTCCTCTGGAGATCATCACGGAGTTTAGGCTTCACCGTGCCCAGAAAATGTTGAGAGAGGGACGAAGCGTTTCCGATGTGGCCTATTCCGTCGGATTCAACGATCCTCTCTACTTTAGCAGGAAGTATAGAGCGGAGTTTGGCTATCCACCTTCCCAGGAGTCGTAATAGCGTGGTGTTTTGATGATTGTCAAACATATTGCGATTAACGGGGCTTTGTCCGGTAGATAGTGCGAAGTTTTAAGAATTTTTTTGAAATATTTCCGTCTCAAGGTGTTTTCTGTTCGGTAAAATGCATTACCTTTGTAACGTCAATGACAGAACGATTATTGATAAAGTGTAATAATGGTTTAATTCTGAACTGAGACGTGAACATTATCTGAGTGTATTTGTGTAAGCTTTGCGAAATTGGGTAGGTCTTTTGATCTACCCATCTTTTTTTTCACCGATTTATTAGCGGAAAACGATTCAAATGGCAATGCGTTGATTGACCATTGTCTTGTATAGGCGGATTGCGGCTTGTGAAAAAGGAATATAAAAAAGAAAACCTCCGAAGTAATCTTCGAAGGTTGAGTACCCAGACCCGGGGTCGAACCGGGATGGAAGTGAATCCACTGGTGTTTGAGACCAGCGCGTCTACCGATTCCGCCATCTGGGCGAATGAGAACTATTTGTTTGTTAGGTTGAGTACCCAGACCCGGGGTCGAACCGGGATGGAAGTGAATCCACTGGTGTTTGAGACCAGCGCGTCTACCGATTCCGCCATCTGGGCGATTAATGAACAAATTGTTCTCAAATGCGGTGCAAAGGTAGGGATTAATTTTGAATATGCAACTCTTTTGGGAGGATTTTTTTTGATTTTGAGTGCTAATTTTGTTTGTGGGTAGAAAAACAGGTGGATTAAAAGGGCTGGTTGCAGCGTGTAATGCTACTGTTTGTCCATAAAAATTGTCCATAAAAAAAGCGACCACCGAAGGTGGCCACTTTAAATGTTTTCACAACGGAATAATCCTTATTGTGAATTGCTTTCAAATTATTGCAAATATAAATATAATTTGATAAATTCACACCCAAAGAAAAAAAAATAGATCAAATCCATGAAAAAAATCTTAGGCTTAGATTTGGGAACCAACTCGATTGGTTGGGCATATGTAAATGAGGCAGATAAACAAGACGAAACGTCATCTATCATTAAACTCGGAGTTAGAGTGAATCCATTGACAGTTGATGAGAGCATAAAATTCGAAAAGGGCAAAAGCATTACTACAAATGCAGATAGAACAAATAAAAGAAGTGCTCGAAGAAATTTGCAGAGGTACAAACTTCGTAGAGAGCATTTGATTGATGCGATGAAAAGATCTAATATTATTTCTGATGACAGTATTCTAACTGAGAACGGGAATGCGACTACCTTCGAAACGTATCGCCTTAGGGCTAAAGCGGTTGAAGAAGAGGTGTCTTTAGCGCAATTCGCTAGAATACTTTTGCAAATCAATAAAAAGCGAGGTTATAAAAGTAGTCGAAAAGTCAAAGGTACGGAAGATGGTCAACTGATTGATGGTATGAAAATTGCAATAGAGATGTGTGATCGAAATCTTACGCCTGGACAGTTCGTGTACAATCGTCTCTTGCGAGGAAAATTTGCGATCCCAGACTTCTATCGCTCTGATTTGCAGAAGGAATTTGATAAAATATGGCAAGTGCAGAAGTGTTTCTATCCTGCTCAGATGACTGATGAGGTAAAAGAAAAAACGGTTGGAAAAAATAAAAGCCAAACATGGGGCATTTTGAAAGATCCTTTCAAAATCGTTGGTGTGAAACGGACTACTAAAGGCCTCGATCAAAAGATTGAGACGTATAAGTGGAGATGCAATGCCCTGACCGAACAAATCGGATTAGAAGAATTGGCTGTTGTACTTCAGGAAATCAATGGGCAAATTTCTGGTTCGAGTGGTTATTTGGGAGGTATTAGTGACCGTAGTAAGGTGCTGTATTTTAACAATCAAACCGTAGGTCAGTATCAGATGTCTGAACTAGAAAAGAACCCTCATTTCAGTTTGAAAAACCAAGTTTTTTACAGGCAAGATTACATGGATGAATTTGAGAGGATTTGGGAAACACAAGCTAAGTTTCACAAAGAACTTACTGATGAACTGAAACATGAAGTACGAGACTATATCATTTTCCATCAAAGGAGATTGAAATCGCAAAAGGGGTTGATATCAATTTGTGAATTAGAGGGTAGGGAAGTGGAAATAGAGTGCGATGGTAAAATTAAGAAAAAGCTTATTGGTCCACACGTGTGTCCTAAATCCTCTCCTCTATTTCAGGAATTCAAAACTTGGCAGGTGCTGAACAATATTACTGTTAAATTTAGTGACAATAAGAGGAAAATCAAACGCACAGATAAGTTTGTGGATTTTGAGTCGGGAAGATACTTGTTCCCAGAAGAAAAAGAGCTTTTAATAAAAGAACTTCGTGTTAAGGAAAAACTATCTGCCAGCGAAGTGTTGAAATTATTGTTCGGTGATGATAAATCATTAGAGCTGAATTTTAAACAAATAGAAGGTAATCGTACTCAAGCGGAACTCTTTAAGGCGTATGCTGCTATTGTTGAGACAAGTGGACACAATAACGTTGATTTCTCCAAAGGAAATGCGGAAGAGAATCTTTCTATCGTGAAACAAATTTTCGAAACGGAAGGGTTTAAAACCGATTTTATCGCATTTGACTATGATTCTAAGTTGTCTGTTTCTGAATTTGAACAACAACCTATGTTCCGATTGTGGCATCTTCTATACTCATATGAAGGAGACAATTCTGCGACAGGGGATCAAAGCCTTGTTTCTAAAGTTAGTGAGATTACTAACATGCCGGAGGAATATGCGCGAATAATAGCCAATGTTGTGTTTCAAGAGGATTACGGAAATCTTAGCACTAAGGCTATCCGTAAAATATTGCCATACTTACAAGAAGGCAATGAATATAGTGTAGCTTGTGAATATGCGGGTTATAGACATTCGAAGCAATCTCTCACAAAAGAGGAGATTGACAATAAAGTTTTGAAAGACAGGTTGGATGTCCTTCCGAAGAATAGTTTACGCAACCCAGTGGTAGAGAAGATTATCAACCAAATGATTCATGTTGTGAATGGAGTGGTTGAAACTTATGGAAGACCTGATGAAATTCGAATTGAGTTGGCGCGTGAGCTAAAGAAAAGTGCGAAAGAAAGAAGTGAAATGACTGCAAATGTCGAAGCGACTACACGATTGCATGGAAAGTTGAAAGAGGAAATTACAAGGAAATTTGGCATTGAAAATGTGAGTCGAAACGATATTATTCGTTACAAATTGTATTTAGAACTTGCTTCAAATGGATTCAAAACGTTATACTCAAACACCTACATTCCTGAAGAAAAAATCTTCAGCAAGGAGTTTGATATTGAGCATATTATCCCTCAAGCAAAATTGTTTGACGATTCTTTCTCAAATAAGACCTTAGAGGTAAGGTCGGTAAACCTCAAAAAGAGCAATGCTACAGCATTAGATTTTGTGCAAGCAGAATATGGGGAGAGTGGGGTTGAAGAATACAAAAACCGTATTGAAAAGTTGTTCAAAGATGGACAAATCAGTAAGGCGAAACGAAACAAACTCTTGATGACAGAGTCTGAAATTCCTAATGACTTCATCAATCGCGACCTTCGTGACTCTCAATACATATCGAAAAAAGCTCAGGAGATTCTAGGAACCCTTGTCCGGTCTGTTGTGGCGACTACAGGTTCTGTTACAGATAGATTGCGAGAGGATTGGCAATTGGTTGATGTTATGAAAGAACTTAATTGGGAGAAATATGAGGCATTAGGTATGGTGGAATACTTCAAAGACAAAGATGGTCGGACAATTAGTCGTATCAAAGATTGGACAAAAAGAAATGACCATCGCCATCACGCCATGGATGCGTTGACTATTGCTTTTACCAAACGTAGTTACATTCAGTATCTCAATAATCTAAATGCTCGAGTAGGAAAAGGCATTGATGATTACATAGATTTGTCGGAGTATGATTTCAGCAAACTAAGCAAATCAGAAAGAACGAGTGCTGTGTATGGTATCGAAAGAAAAGAACTGTATCGCAATGAGAAAGGAAGGCTTCTATTTATACCACCTATGCCCCTTGATCAATTTAGAAAAGAGGCAAAAAAACATTTGGAGAACATTCTCGTATCAATAAAGGCGAAGAATAAGGTAACCACTAAAAATGTTAACAAGGCAAGAAACAAAAAGGTTACAGAAGTAGTGACCGCATCTGGAGAAAAGAGACTAGTTAGAGGTCAAGTAACACAAACGCCTAGAGGTCAGTTGCATAACGAGAAGGTATATGGTCGACTCAACTTTTTTGAAACCAAGGAAGAAAAAGTAGGTGGCTCTTTTGATGCGGAACACATCTCAATGGTTTCCAAGAAGATTTACCGCGAAGCATTGGCAAAACGACTTGCGGAGTTTAATGGAGATGCCAAGAAAGCCTTCACGGGTAAAAACGCTTTGGATAAAAATCCAATTTGGTTAGATGGAGACATTCATGCCAATTGTGTGCCTGCCAAAGTGACTGTTTTATATCCTGCTGTTCAATATACCATTCGAGAAAAAATCACTCCGGATTTAAAAGTAGATAAGATAATAGACCCCAAAGTACGTGAGGTTCTTGTAGCGCGTTTGAAAGAATATGGGAACGATGCAAAGAAGGCATTTGCAGATATTGAGAATAATCCAATTTATTTAAATAAAGAAAAAGGGATTGCTATTAAGCGTGTTACAATTAAAGGCAAAAGTAATGTTGTCTCTCTTCGAGAAAAGAGAGATAAATTTGGCAATATAATCATTGATGAAAACGGTCAACGAATCCCGTCTGATTATGTAAGTACTAACAATAATCACCATGTTGCGATCTATCGTGATAAAGAGGGTAATATACAAGACTGCCCAGTTTCTTTCTTTGAGGCGACAATACGAAAATGTATGGGGTTACCAATCATAGACAAGGAATACAGACAAGACGATGGATGGCATTTCTTATTCACTATGAAACAAAATGAATATTTTGTGTTCCCTAATGAGAAGACAGGGTTTAACCCCAAGGAGGTAGATTTGATGGATCCGTCAATTTATAATCAAATAAGTCAAAACATTTACAGAGTACAAACAATGTCAAAAGTTGTTTATGGGAATAGTGCTGTAAGAGATTATGTTTTTCGTCATCATTTAGAGACGTCTGTAACCCACGATATTAAAGACATTACATACAAGCAATTTAAAAACATCAATTTTGTAAATTGTATTGTTAAAGTCCGTGTAAACCACATCGGACAAATTGTTGGTGTTGGGGAATATTAGACATTTTAGTAGTGGTGCCTCAAAGGTGTCGCTACTATCAGTATAATCATAAATTGCTACTATGATCAAGAAAACTCTATGTTTCACCACTGCTGCGTATTTGTCACTTCGCAATAAACAGATGGTTATCCGCCTCCCAGAGGTGGATAAGAGTGATATGCCGCAACACACGAAAGATGACGCCGTTGTTACTCGTCCGATAGAGGATATTGGTTTCGTGATTCTTGATAATAAACAGATCACCATCACTTCTGGACTGCTGTCCGCTTTGCTTGAAAATGAGTGCGCCGTGGTATCGTGTGACGAAAACTGTATGATATTGAATTTGAAAGCAATTCACAACCTTCTCGTCAATCAATTGATCGTACACGCCACTGTTGTTGGTCCTCAAAGATATTGAATTTGAAAGCAATTCACAACTTTGTACGATAACCGCACAAAGCCTTTTCTACTGTTGTTGGTCCTCAAAGATATTGAATTTGAAAGCAATTCACAACTCCTTGATCAGGATAAGGTATGTATTGTCCACTGTTGTTGATCCTCAAAGATATTGAATTTGAAAGCGATTCACAACTTGTCTGAAGCTCTGTTGAAACCTACTGCAACTGTTGTTGATCCTCAAAGATATTGAATTTGAAAGCGATTCACAACCATTGAAAAACATACATAATGTATTGATTTACTGTTGTTGAACCTCAAAGATATTGAATTTGAAAGCGATTCACAACTCTTTGCAGTCCATTTTTCCGAATAGTCCACTGTTGTTGATCCTCAAAGATATTGAATTTGAAAGCGATTCACAACTATGGTTGAAATAGAAGTAAGAAGAAGATAACTGTTGTTGATCCTCAAAGATATTGAATTTGAAAGCGATTCACAACGCATTTAAGAACGGCGCCCTCGGCATCGTAACTGTTGTTGATCCTCAAAGATATTGAATTTGAAAGCGATTCACAACATTGGACGTTAACAGCATATATGACTCCAAACTGTTGTTGATCCTCAAAGATATTGAATTTGAAAGCAATTCACAACTCTCTTCATGACTACTTATTTTTTAAGTGCACTGTTGTTGATCCTCAAAGATATTGAATTTGAAAGCAATTCACAACATAGAGCAGACTGGTTTCCCTATCGGCGACCTGTCTTAGAATGCACGAAATTTTTCAATAGAAATTTACATATTTGCACAAATAAGTGCGGAAAATGTAATGTCACTGCATTTTTCTGCGCTTAATAGTGTAAATTTTGGGAAAGTGCTGCTGTATCAGCTTTTCTCTATTCACCTCATTGATATCCTAACAGATGATATTTGTTTTTAAATTTAGTTAAAAGAGGCTTTTATTCGGATAGAATTGTTATTTTTGCGATGAAATATTCCATTGCGGCGCATAGATATGCCCATGGTGTGTCTGTCGTTTGGAATGGATGACTACTTTGTAAAGATTTGGTAAGAAAATATAATAAACGGGTTAATCCTGAAACAATTAATAAGTGATGAAAAATAATAATTATTGCGTGATTATGGCGGGTGGCGTTGGTAGCCGTTTTTGGCCATTCAGCACAAATAACAAGCCTAAGCAGTTTTTGGATTTCTTTGGAACGGGCCGTTCCTTGTTGCAAATGACCTACGACCGTTTCTTGAAGATTGTTCCTAAGGAGAATATCTTGATCGCTTCCAATAGCCATTACAAGGATTTGATTTTGGAACAATTGCCTGAATTAAAGGAGAACCAAGTGCTTTTGGAACCTGCCAGACGTAATACCGCTCCTTGCATCGCGTATGCCATGAATCGTATCTTGGCTGAGAATCCGGATGCAAACGTGGTGGTTTCTCCGTCCGATCATTTGATTTTGAAGGAGGATGAGTTTGTTCAGACCATTAAGTGTGGTCTTGAATATACTAGCACTCATGATGATATCCTTACCTTGGGTATCAAGCCAAGCCGACCTGAAACGGGTTATGGTTACATTCAGGTGGCTGATATCACAGGTGGCCAAAATATCATGAAGGTGAAGACCTTTACCGAGAAGCCTAATATTGAGATGGCTCGTATGTTCTTGGAGAGCGGTGACTTCTTTTGGAATTCGGGTATGTTCTTGTGGAACGTGAAGACCATTATCGCGGCTTTCGACCTCTACTTGAACGAAATGAACCGTAAGTTCGAGAAGGGTAAAGATTGTTACGGAACCGATCAGGAGCAAGCCTTCATTGATAGCATTTATCAATCTTGTACCAATATCTCCATCGACTATGCGATTTTGGAGAAGGCGAACAATGTTCATGTTTTGGCGGCCAACTTCGGATGGTCCGATTTGGGTACTTGGGGATCTGTTTATGAGCATGCCGACAAGGACGAGAACCAAAATGTGACGTTGAAGTGTAAGACACTCTTGTATGAGAGCAAGAATAATGTGGTCGCTCTCCCAGAGGGTAGGTTGGCGGTTATCCAAGGCCTTGACGGTTACATTGTCGCTGAGGCTGATAAGGCGTTGTTGATCTGCAAAAAGGAGGAGGAGCAACGTATCCGTCAATTCGTGAACGACACGCAGGTAAAGATCGGCGAGGAGTTTATATAATCAATTTCATTGCCGTCCTCATAAATTACAGAGGGCTGTTCACGCTATAGTGGACAGCCCTCTGTTCTATTTTGTGCCTCAATTTATTCCTCCTCTTTCTTCTCTGGGAAAACCAGAGAGGCGATGATGCTCAAGGTCAGGATGGATAGTATAATGAGTAGGGATACCCCAGGATCTATTTCGAATCCGAAGAAGACGTTGAGTGACAATTTCACGCCAATAAAGGCCAGTAGGATGCCTAATCCAATAGGGAGTCTGCAGAACATACCCATCACGCTGCTAAGCATGAAGAAGAGTGATCTGAGCCCTAAAATAGCGAATATGTTGGAGAAAAATACGATGTAAGGATCTCTGGTGATGGAGAAGATCGCAGGAATGGAATCCACGGCGAAAAGCACGTCGGAGAACTCTATCACCAATAGTACCAGGAATAGGGCGGTGATGTAGCGTTTGCCATCTTTTTTCACGAAGAAATTGTGCCCTTTGTACTCCCTCAAAAGTTTGAAATGTTTGGAGGCGAATTTCACGACAGGATGGTTCTCCGTATCGATTTTTTCCTCCTCCTCTTTGCCGAATAGTAGTTTGCCTCCTGAAATGATCAATATCACACCGAATATGGCCAATACCCAAGAGAATTGATGAATGAGGGCGGAGCAGGTGAAGATAAAGATGAAACGGAGGATGATGGCACCGATGATGCCGAAGAAAAGCACTCGGTGGTAATACTTCTTTTCGATGCCGAAACTCATGAAAATCATGATCATCACGAATATATTGTCTAAAGAGAGCATCTTCTCTATGACATAGCCGGAGAGGTACTCCAGTGTCAGCGCCTTGCGATATATGTGAAGGTTCTCCTCAAGCCCAGCTTGGGGAAGAAGCGTTAATCCATGCCCGTGCTTTTGGTTGATCGCCTCCAACGCCTCCATGGATGTGATGCCATGGATGTATTCTCCGAAGCAGTAGATGACGCCACTGAATAGTAAAGAGGTAGTGATCCATACGCAAGTCCAGACCAACGATTCCTTGAAGGTGACCTCGTGGTCCTCTTTGTGGAAAACGCCTAAATCCAGCGCTAACAAAAGGATAATGACGCAGATAAATCCGCCGAAAGATGTAATGTCGTATATGTTCATATGCTATCTGTTTTTTCTGTTTTTATACTCGGTTGGTGTCACGCCGAACTTCTGCTTGAAGCATCTGCTGAAATAGCGCGAGTCGGACATGCCGATCATATAGGTGATTTGAGTCATGTTGTAGTCGCTGTTGTCGATCAACTCCGCGGCATGGCTCAACCGTGTCTCTCTGATGAATTCTGTAGGAGTGAGCCCGACCAAAGATTTGACCTTGGCGGTGAGGTGCCATTTGCCCACCTTCAGTTCATCCTGTAAATCATCTATGGAGAATTCGCTGTTGTCCATGTTCTTTTGGATGATCTCTACGATCGATCGCATGAAGGCGTCGTCTTTGCCGCTGAGCGGTTCCTGCTCTTTCTCCTCGTCTGTTGGAAGGATTACCGTTCCCGTCTCTGCTTGGTTGATCAATCGACTCTTGTATTGCGTTTGCCACAGCTCCCTCTCTTTGAGGATATTGTCGATTCTCGCCTCCAAGTAGGCCATGCTGAATGGCTTGGTGATGTAGTCGTTGGCCCCCATCTTCAAGCACTCTATCTTACTTTGCATGTCGGTCTTGGCGGTCAACAGGATGATCGGTATGTGGGAGGTTTGCTCGTTTGAACGGAGTTTTCGAGTCATCTCCATGCCATCCATGACAGGCATCATGATATCCGTTAGGATAAAGTCCGGCAACTCTCTGGCCGCACTCTCTAATCCAATGCTTCCGTTAGCCGCCTCTATGATGTTGAATCGTTTGGAAAGTACGGAGCGTAGGAATTCCCTGAGTTGTTCGTTGTCTTCCACGATCAATAGGGAAGGTCTCTCCTGACTCTTTTCGGTTGGTGTGATGTCGCTTGTTGAGGCTTCATTTCCCCTTTTCTGCGTATCATCGTTGATGACGATGTCAACGGTATTGTCGAAGTGGTCCACACCGGGTTTGATTCGTATGGTGAAGGTGGAGCCCTCGCCCGGCGCACTCTCCACTTGGACGGTGGCCTTGTGCAATTCCACAATCTCCTTTACCAATGAGAGTCCGATGCCTGTTCCGCTCTGTTTGGTGAGGGAGAAGTTTTGTAGTGTCGTGTATCTGTCGAAAATGGTCGGCAATTTGTCTTTGGGCATACCGCAACCCTTGTCCGCCACCTCAATCACACCTTCTCCGTTGGAGAGATAAGTGCGAACTGATACCGCATTGCCGTCTGGAGTGAATTTGAATGCGTTGGAGAGCAGATTGAAGATGATGGTGTCTATCTTATCTCTGTCCACCCAGAAGGTCGCTCCATTTGTGTCGTCCGTAATGGTAAACTGGATGTTGCGGTTGTCCGCCAATTTCAGGAAGGTGGTGCTGCAGGAGGCGATGAAGTCTCCCAGTTTGGTCTGCTCCACGCGTAGCCTCATTTTATTGCTTTGGATCTTCCTGAAATCCATGATTTGGTTCATCATGCGAAGCATGCGGTTGGTATTGGTGCGTACTACCTCCAGTTGCTCCTTGTCCTCTTTGCGTAGGGCGCCGTTCTCCAAAACATTCTCCAATGGCGCATGGATAAGGGTGAGCGGTGTCCTCAACTCATGTGAGATGTCGGTAAAGAATTGAAGCTTGGAATCGGACATCTCTTGCTCCAAACGCATTTGTGTCTTGGTGCGGTAGAAGGAGGCGGAGGCGATGATGATGAGCAACAGAATGCTGGCGTAGATCATATAGGCCCAGCCTGTCTCCCAGAATGAGGGAAGCACTGTGATTTTTAGTTCACGGGTATTCTCGTGCCATGTGCCTTCGCTGTTGGTCGATTTGACCAAGAACCTGTACTCTCCCTTTGGTAGGTTGGTGTAGGTGGCCATTTTTTGTTTCCCCACATAGTTCCATTCCGATTCGAAAGGTTCCAATTTATAGGCGTATTGGATGTGTTCAGGGAAACGGTAATCCAGTGCGGCGTATCCAATGGAGAACACCGACTGGTTGTGTTTCAGTGTGATCTCCTGAAGGTAATTGGCTGTGGTTTTCACGACTGATTTCTCTTCGTGTATGTCCTGCTCCTTGTTGAAGAGAAGGAAGCGGGTGAAGACAATGTTCGGCGAGTAGTCCGTCGGTTTGGCCTCTTGCGGATTGAAGGTGAAGAACCCGTTTTGGGTAGAGGTGGATAGTGTTCCCGCATACCTTCGCAGGAGTCGTTTGCCGGATGGGTCCGCTCCTTGTACCCCTTGGATGAGTCCGAATGTCTCGGCCTCATTGTTCTCTGGGTTGAACTTTACGATCGCCTCCTCCGTGAGTACCCAGAGGTTGTTCTGCGCATCGTCCACTATGTCTAACAGAAGGTCGGAAGGGAAACGGTTGTTGCTGCGGTTGAGGATCTCAAACTCAGGTGTTTGGAAGAGTATGAAGTCTCCCATTACCTTGAAAAGACCTCCGCCGAAAGAGGCTAACCAGATGTCCCCCTTGTCATCTTGGAAGATATCGTAGATGCAACTGTTGGTCAGGTTGGTGTTCTCCGTATTGTAGAAGAAGAATCGTATCTCTTCGGGGGTGGAAAAATCGGAGGAGAAGATGGTGAGTCCTTCGCTGGAACCTAACCAAATGTTGCCGTTTTTATCCTCCATTATGGTGTGTGATTTCTCCACCGTGGGTGGATAACTGAACTTAAAACGGTTCTCCTTGTGGATGAATCTGTACTTGCCATCCTCCTGGGTTAGGAGGTGCAGACCTCCGTGGGAAGAGGCTAACCAAAGTCTTCCTTTGGAATCCTCCAGCATGCTGGTGAATTGGTGGGAGAGAGGTTGGAACTCGTTCTCGTAAGCGGCGCACTCCTTCACGCTGAAGCGTCCCGTCTCTGTCTCTCTCAGTTCGAAAAGAAGCTCGTCTGTGGCGATCCATATGGTTCCGTTTCGGCTTTGGTAAAAGTTGTTGACGGTGCCGAATGTCTCTGCGGTGTTCTCCCGTGAGATGAATCCTCTTTTGTCAAGGAATCCCAATAGTTGGTTGTTGGCGTCGTAGATCCTGGTGACGCCTGATTCGGTGGCGATCCAAAGGCGACGTCTGTTGTCCTCGAACATCGCCTTCGTCTCATGGCTGAGGATGATATGTCGGGAATCGTTTTGATCGATGGCCAATGTGCCGTCGAAATTGACTGATTTTCGTATGCCCGCATGGCTATCCGCCGACCAAATTACCCCCATGGTATCACGCAGTTCCACCGTGGAGCGGATGGGAAAGTGCGGCTCTTGTTTGATGCTTTTCGTGCGGGTATCCACCTTGTAGAGGTGGTATCCTCCTTTGGTCTTGATGAAAAGGTTGTTCTCTTTGTCTTGCCAACACTTTTCTACGCTTCCGTCAAACTTGTAGGTGGCGATCTCCTCCCAATTGTTCAAATTGGTTACCGCCACTATATGCTCTCCGTTTTCTTTGTTTTGGATGGTGCAGTAACTCTTGTCGTCCAAGAGGAAGATATGTGTGTAATCGGCCGAGGTGTGCTTCTTGACGGGAGAGGTGGTGTAAAATCTCTTATGGCTCTTTTCGTAAACGATGATGCGTTGTTGCGCCGAAGCGATCAGAAGTTCTTGCGGTGTCTCCACCATCATGTAGGCGGCCAATCCCTTCCCTTCGCTGATGTATTCGATGCGTGGGGTGGTGTCGTTTGGTGCGAGTAGTGCGGTTCCTTTGTCTGAGAGGATCCAGTGTTGACCGTTTTTGTCGAGGAAGATGCTGTTGATTTTTACGCCCTCTTGGTTCTCCTCTTTCCCCAATATATGGGCGGTGCGGGTAGTCCCATCCTCGTTGATAAGGATTCTGATCGCGCCATTCTCTCCGTTGCCGATGATCCATAGCTCATTCGGAGAGAGTTGGATGATGTTGTTGGCGGAGAAGTAGTTATCTCCCTTGTTGTTGTCTGCGGATGGATAGAGGGTGAATTGTTCCAACCTCGGATCGAATCGTAATACCTGTCCGATGTCATTCAGGATCCAGAGCTGCCCGCTCTTGTCTTGCCTAATCGAGATGAACTGGTTGCTGGTGCTGCGGTTTAGTGCTTTGGAGTCTGCTTTGTAATTCTTGAAATCGTAACCATCGAAACGACTGAGGCCATCGAGTGTGGCGATCCAGAGAAATCCCGATTCCCCTTTGATGATATCGGTCACTGTGTTTTGGGCGAGTCCGGTTTCTGTGGAATAGTTCGTGATACGGCTACCTAATTGCGCATGAAGCGTGATCAGGGAAAATAGGAGGGAAAGGACAACCAAGCCGTATCTACGCATGAGACTAATTATTTAGGATGGTAATTTTCTCTTTGATGGGGCCTACCGCCTTAGATCGCATGATGTCCTCCTCGTCCGTGTAGATGAAGTAGGCGGAAATAGGCAACGATTTTTGCTCAATGAGGTCGCATGCCTTTTCCAACCCCATGACCATAAATGAGGTTGCGAATGCATCGGCAGTCATACAATCCTTCGCGAAAACGGTGGCGCTTAGTAGTTTATGCTCTACTGGGTAACCGGTATGTGGATCCACGGTGTGGGAATAGCGTTTGCCATCCTTGTAGTAGAACTGACGATAGTTGCCTGATGTCGCCATGCCCATGTCTTGAATCTCCACATGGGCTTGTAGTTCGGGTGTGAAGACATCGTTGTCGTCGGTCGGTTTGGTGATGCCGATCACCCAGGCCTCTCCTTTGGGATTCTTGCCTTGCGCCACGATCTCTCCTCCGATTTCCACCATGAAATCTTCGTAGCCGTGCGCTCTAAGCAGGTTGGCCACCACGTCGCAGGAGTATCCTTTGGCGATGGCGGATGCGTCAAGTTGGATGGAAGAGTCCTCTTTGCGTATTTTGCCGTTTTCTATGCTTACCTTCTCAAATCCGATGTGAGACTGTATCTCGTTGACCATCTCATCTGTGACACCCTCCATTTTTTTGAAGCCGAATCCCCAAAGGTTCACGAGCGGCGCTACTGTCATGTCGAAGGCGCCATCCGTCAGTCGGGAGATCTCCATGCCACGGTTGAATACGGTGGTGAAGAGGGAGTCTGCCTCTACCGTAGGGTCGTTTTGGTTGATGCGGGAGATGATCGAATTGGGTTCAAAGGTGGAGAGGGAGAGATCGAATCTCCTGAAACAACTGTCCAACTCCGTTTGCCTTAAAGTGTCTTCCCCTGTGATGTATTTGATGGTGTAATAGGTACCATGGACACCTCCTTTCATTGTGTGGAGAGTGGGCGTCGCGGACGGATGGAGGTCTTTGCTCATTTGTCCTATCACGAAAGCGACAATGCCTAATAGAAGGATGGCAGCGAGATTTATGTTTCTTTTCGTGTGATTTGATTCTTTTTCCATTGATGGCTGGGGTGATAATGTTGGTTTGAAAGACAAAGTTAGTGAATTTAGCGTTTCGATTTGTTATAATTAATGGTTAAAAAATCATAGAATTAAGGATTTTTTGTCGTACCTTTGCAAGGTATGGCCAACCCCTTGGCTATGGATGCCGTAAAGTAGGGTATCCGTTTCATAAAAAATTGTAATTGATTAGCAATATGAGATATAACACAAAAATGAAGCGCCTTGTTTTGCCGGAGTATGGTAGAAACATCCAAAACATGGTGGATTACTGTTTGACAATCGAGGATAGAAATGAACGTACGGATTGCGCCTATTCCATCATTTCGACGATGGGAAACCTCTTCCCTCAGTTGCGTGATCTGACGGAATTCAAACATTTGTTGTGGGACCATCTCGCCATTATGTCTGATTTCAAATTGGATATCGACTATCCTTATGAGGTGGTGGAAAGGGAGAGTTTGAAAGCGGATCCTAACCGCGTGCCTTATTCTGAGCCAAGACAGATCAAGTTCAGACATTATGGTAAATTGATTCAGGGAATGATCGAGAAGGCGGCCTCTTTGACAGATGAGGAGGAGAAACGCGAACTCTCCATTTATATCGCCAACTATATGAAAAAGTGCTACATTATGTACAACAAGGATGGTGTGGCGGATCAGAAGATTTTCGACGACCTTAGGGATCTCTCGAAGGGCGATATCCGTTTGTCCAGCGAAGAGGTTGCTTTGGAGGATTGCAAGGATCTGTTGGCGGGACAAACCCCATCATCTTCCAAAAAGAAAAAGAAAAAGTAACGTTTTGATTTATAGCGTAGTGTCATGGCAAAGTTTTTGATTGAGGGTGGTCATCCATTGTGTGGGGAGATTGTCCCACAAGGTGCGAAGAATGAGGCGTTGGAGGTGATCTGCGCCGTGTTGCTTACCTCCAAGAAGGTGACCATCTCGAATATCCCCGATATATTGGACGTCAATAACCTCATCTCGCTTTTGCGTGATATGGGTGTGAAGGTGAACCTCATCAAGAAGGGATGTTACTCCTTTCAAGCGGATGAAGTGAACCTTGATTATATGAACTCCGCTGATTTTTACAGAAAATGCGCCTCCCTTCGAGGATCCGTCATGTTGGCGGGCCCGTTGGTTTCCCGCTTCGGGTTGGCCATTGTTCCTAAACCGGGTGGCGATAAAATCGGACGTCGTCGTTTGGATACCCACTTCTTGGGTATTCAGAAATTGGGCGCCGATTTCTCTTATGACGATGAGGGTAAATTGTATCGTGTCACCGCAAAAAAATTGAATGGCGCCTATATGCTTTTGGATGAGGCATCCGTGACGGGAACCGCCAATATCGTGATGGCTGCTGTTTTGGCGAAGGGAACGACCACGATCTACAATGCGGCGTGTGAACCCTATATTCAACAACTTTGTAAGATGTTGAACGGTATGGGTGCCCGCATCTCTGGTATCGGTTCCAACCTGCTTACGATTGAGGGTGTGGATGAGTTGGGTGGTTACGACCATTTGATTCTCCCTGACATGATTGAGATTGGTAGTTTTATTGGAATGGCGGCGATGACTCATTCTGAAATCACCATCAAAAATGTCTGCTACGACCAATTGGGCATGATTCCGGATTGTTTCCGCAAATTGGGTATCGTCATCGAGCGACGTGGGGATGACATTTATATTCCTAAACAAGAGCACTATACCATTGACACTTTTATTGACGGATCCATCATGACCTTTGCGGATGCGCCTTGGCCAGGTCTGACGCCGGACTTGCTCAGTGTATTCTTGGTGGTGGCTACCCAAGCGAGGGGAAGTGTGTTGATCCACCAAAAAATGTTCGAAAGCCGTTTGTTCTTCGTGGATAAATTGATTGATATGGGAGCGCAGATCATTTTGTGCGATCCGCACCGTGCGACGGTGATCGGATTGGGACACGAGAATCAGTTGCGTGCCTCCAAGATGAGCTCTCCTGATATCCGTGCGGGAATCGCTTTGTTGATTGCCGCAATGAGCGCCAATGGCACCAGCACCATCAGCAACATCGAGCAGATCGACCGCGGTTACGAGGACATTGATGGACGTCTGAATGCAATTGGAGCGAAGATCATGCGTTTGGAATAACGATTTATTATTACTTTTGCAGATACAAATTATATGAAATATGGCTAAGGGAAAGGTAAAAGTTGGTACTATCATATTGATTGCTTTTTGGGTTCTCTTTTTCTTGGGAATCTTCTCCGTATATATGGTGTTTAAGAGTATCGCGGATGGAAAGATCGGATATTTGCCAGATGTGGAGGAGATGTTGAACCCTAAAAACAAATTCGCCACTGAAATATATTCCAGCGACATGAAGGTGTTGGGACGTTATTTCCAAAAGGGAGAAAACCGTGTCTATACGCCTTATGAGGAGATCTCCCCATATATGACGGATGCTCTTATCTCTACCGAGGATGCTCGTTATTATGAACATTCCGGTATCGATGGTGACGCTTTGTTGCGTGTGGCGGTAAAGACTCTTTTGATGGGACAAGACAAGGGTGGTGGTAGTACCGTTTCCCAACAGTTGGCCAAGTTGCTCTTTACGGATAAACGTGCGAAGGATAAGTGGGAACGTACCAAGCAGAAGCTATGTGAGTGGGTGATCGCGGCGAAATTGGAGAAGTATTATACCAAGGAGGAGATCATTACCCTCTATTTGAACAAGTTTGATTTTGTGAACAATGCGGTGGGTATCAAGTCCGCGTCAGAGGTCTATTTCAGCAAACAACCTAAGGACTTGAATATTGAGGAGTCCGCTTTGTTGGTGGGTATGTTGCAGAATCCATCCCTGTACAATCCAAACCGTGCGGATCGAAGGGATAGGTGTAAGGCACGACGAAACACGGTGCTCTCCCAAATGGCTAAATATGGCAAAATCACACAAGCGGAGTGCGATTCATTGTCTCAATTGGATATCACTCTGAAATTCCAGAAAGTGGACCACAAGTTGGGATTAGCCCCTTACTTCCGCGAATATTTAAGAACTGTGTTGACGGCTCCGATGCCGGTCCGCTCGGATTACGCCAAGTGGCAAAATCAGAAATTTTATGAGGATTCCCTCGCATGGGTGAGCGATCCGCTTTATGGTTGGTGTAATAAAAACACGAAACCAGATGGAACTCCGTATAATTTGTATGGAGATGGATTGAAGATTTATACTACGATTGATTCCCGTATGCAACAGTATGCGGAGGAGGCGATAAAGGAGTATGTGGGTGGTTATATGCAGCCATTGTTCTTCAAAGAGAAGAGCGGTCAGAAGCATAAAAAGGCGCCATTCTCCAACAAATCCACACAGGCCCAAGTGGATTCCATCTTGGTGCGCGCCATGAGATTGTCCGACAGATACCGTGGCATGAAATATGATGAGAAGATGTCTGATTCCCAAATCAAGGCCTATTTTGACACGGCGCAAGTGGCGATGCGTGTCTTCGATTGGGAGAAGGGTGGCAAGGATACGGTGATGACACCGATGGATTCCATTCGTTACGCAAAATCGTTCCTTCGTTCAGCCATGATGTCTATCGATCCGTATAATGGTCATGTGAAGGCCTATGTGGGTGGTATTGATTTTAATTTCTTCCAATATAACTTGGTCAGCGTGGGACGTCGACAGGTGGGTTCCACGATAAAGCCGTTCCTTTATGCATTGGCGATGGAGGAGGGAATGTCTCCATGTGACCTTGTGCCGAATGTTCAGCCGCAGGTTTTGTTGCCTTCCGGAGAGATTTGGGAGCCAAGAAATGTGCCGTATGGTGAAGAGGGTAAGAAAGAGGTGGGACAGATGATTACCATCCGTCGTGGTTTGCAGACATCTAACAACTGGATATCCGCCTATTTGATCAAGCAATTGGGTCCGGAGAGTTTCGTGAAGTTGCTTCACTCATTCGGATTGAAAAATCATATCGATCCGGTTCCATCCTTGTGCTTGGGTATCGCGGATGTATCTGTCAGCGAGATGACAGCGGCCTATACCGCATTCGCCAACAAGGGTATCCAGACTGAGCCGCTGTTCGTCACTCGTATCGAAGATGACAAGGGCAATGTGGTGGCGAACTTCGTGCCTCGTATGAATGAGATTTTCAGCGAGCAAACCGCTTACAAGATGATCTCTATGTTGCAGGGTGTTGTCAATGGCGGTACTGGTTTGCGTTTGAGAACCAAGAGCTATAAGTATAGTTTGGGATGGGAAACCCCTGTGGCTGGAAAAACAGGTACCACTCAAAATAACTCCGATGGTTGGTTCATGGGCTTTGTCCCTAATTTGATCACCGGTGTATGGGTAGGAGGAGAGGATAGGGATATCCACTTCGATAACCTTAGAAATGGCCAAGGATCTGCAACGGCCTTGCCTGTATGGGGTACGTATATGAACAAAGTGTATAATGATGCTTCTCTTGGCTATTCAAGGACGGAGCCGTTCATTGTGACGGATAAGTATCTCTGTCCGAATGCGAGCGAGAAGGTGGATCCGAATGCGGAAGAGGTTCCGGAGATGATTTTGTTCGAATAATTAGTGATTGAAAATGAATATATTAGATAGAATAGAGAATAATCCTGGAGCGCTGGGGCAGTGGAGTAAGCAGGCGTACGGCTACTTTATGTTCCCTAAATTGGAGGGAGAGGTAGGTCCGAGAATGACTTTCCGAGGCAAAGAGGTGCTCAATTGGGGTATGAATAACTATTTCGGTTTGGCCAATAATCCCGAAATTCGCAAGCAGGAGATGGAGTGGGTGGCCCAATATGGTCTCTCTCATCCGATGGGTTCCCGTTTGATGACAGGAAACACTTTCTTGCACGAGGAGTTGGAGGATAAGATTGCCGATTTCGTGAAGATGGAGGATGCCTTTGTGTTGAACTCCTTCTATCAGGGAATGATTTCCGTCATAGATAGTCTTTGCGGAAGGAATGATACGATTGTCTATAACTCGGAGGCACACTCCAGCATCCATGATGGTATCAAATCCCAGCTTACCCGTCGTTTCGCTTACCACAAGAATGACATCGAGAGTATCGAGGCGCAGTTGAAGAAGGCTTCTGAGACTGCTCAGGAGTTGGGCGGTGGCGTCCTTTTGGTGACAGAGGGTGTGATTGGCGTGACGGGCGAATTCTCTCCATTGGATAAGATCGCGGCATTGAAAGAGAAGTACGATTTTATGTTGGTGGTCGAGGATGCCCATGGCTTTGGAACGGTAGGACCTAACGGTATCGGTGTGGCGGACCATTTTGGAGTGATGGACAAGGTGGATTTGTTGGTGGCCACTTTCGGTAAGGCGTTGAGCGTGTCGGGAGGTTTTGTCGCTGGTAGCGAGACGGTCATCAATTATCTTCGATACAATATGCGTTCCCAAACCTTCTCGGAGGCGTTGCCGTCGGCCATCACTGCCAGTGCGATCGCCCGTTTGGATTATTTGGAGAAGCATCCTGAGTTGAGGAAAAATCTCTGGGAGATTACCCATGCGTTGCAGAAAGGACTTCGCAAAGCGGGACTTGACATCGGAAACACGGAGTCTCCTGTCACACCTGTCTATTTGAGCGTGGACAATATGATGGAGGCTATTCATACCATGATGCACATGCGCGAGGCGTTTGGCATCTTCTGTGTGAATTTGATCTATCCATATATCGCGCAGGGAAAGGTGATGGTTCGATTGATTCCAACCACGCTTCATACCATGAAGGATGTGGAGTACACCATCGAGTCCTTGAAAGCTATTTCCGAAAATGCGAAAAACGGCATGTATAAAGATACGACGCCGATTCAACCAACATCCAAGAAGGATGAAACCCAAGAGGAGGATTGATCATGGAAAAAACGGATTTGAAATTTATGCGTAAGGCGATTGCTATCTCCAAGAAGAGTGTGGAGAATGGCGGTGGCCCTTTCGGTGCGGTGATTGTGAAAGATGGTGTCGTTGTGGCCTCTTCCAATAATCAAGTTACGAAAAACAATGATCCTACTGCCCATGCGGAGGTGATGGCTATCCGTAAGGCTTGCAAAAAACTCAACACCTTCGATTTGTCAGGCTGCGTTTTATACGCCTCTTGCGAGCCATGCCCGATGTGCCTCTCTGCCATGTATTGGGCGCATATCGACCGCTACTTCTACGCCAACCAAAAGGAGGATGCCAAGTCGATCGGCTTTGATGACCAGTTCATCTACGAGGAGTTGGACAAGCCTGTTTCCAAGCGCTTTATGCCAAGAGAGCAAATCTTGCGGGATGAGGCGATGGAGGTCTTTCGAATGTGGACCGAAAAAGAGGATAAAATCGAATATTAGTAGGGACGTATCGCTTACGCCCTGGTGATGTGGCAGGTGTTACCGCAGATAGGAGAAAAAAGGTGAGTCTCTGTGCTGTGAGTGCTTGAAAGGCAAGAATATACCTTGGAACCCCAAGTGAAGAAAATAGAATCAGTTGTGGCGGTGCTTTTAGTAACCATGTAGAATTTGATGCCAACTTTATGGATGGCACCAGATAATGTATGGAACGTCTGAAAGACGTTACTCGGATAACCCTGTACATTCTCTGATACGTAGTGAAGATGATGTGCCAGCGGCCTCAACTTCGCTTCGGGCTACGTGCCGTTTGCCCTTCCGGGAAATAACCATATTCTCCTTGTTGCTCGATGCTTAGTCCTAGTGGATGTTGAAATGCGGAATCTGCGCTCTATTTGTGATTTAGACATCATTGATCTTCTGGTCGATGATGTTTTTTGTTTCAAAAAAATATTGAAAATGTGGACGATAGTGCGTTGAAAGTGTTATATTTGTTATTACAAATAGCAGGCACTTAACCTTAAAACACGTTAGATTTGATACCATTTCGACACATATTAACCGTTGTGACGCTCCTTTTTGTCGCATTCCAGCTCCCTGCCGCTAAGGTGGAGTACGGATTCTTCGACCATTATACCACCAAGAATGGCTTGGTCTCCAATCGGGTTTTCTCCATGGACCAGGACGCTAAGGGTTTCATCTGGATCGGTACTGATTTTGGATTGGAGCGCTTTGACGGAAAGAACTTCGTCCATCATCGTAAGCAAGCCTATGACCATGTTGCGGGGGAGGATTTCCTTTTTGTCCGTTCTTTGCCCAGTGGCCATGTGGCGGCTGGTGGTTATTCGGGTCTGTTGGTAGCCTATTCGCCAGAGTTTGATACCTTCCGTGACTTAAAACCGGTAGAAGAAGGAAAACCCTTCTTCCAAGAGTCGATGAACATCTATCTGCATGAAGGGAAAGAGTATCTATACACCAGTGCTGGCGTATATACTTATGATGAAGGAGAAGCGGCCTTCCGTAGCGATAACCTGCTGTTTCAGTTGACGGAGAAGAAATTCATCCGTGCCATGTATATCGATGAAAAGCATCGCTACTGGTTTGGCTCTATGGATTCCATGATGGTCTATGATGAGAGGGGAACTCATCTCTATGGATATATTCCGTCGGGTGACGCTTGCAGTTTCGTCCGAACCATGATTCCGTTGAATGATTCTTTGTTGATGGTTGCCGGACAGACCGCTGAGATGTGGGTCTTTAACACGAAGGATGATGCAATTTCCTCACCGCGTGTGGTCGATACTCCTTTCGATTGCATCACGAATGTCGTGTGTGACGAAAATGGCCGCTTTTGGATCGCCACCGATGCCCACGGTTTGTGGTACTGCGATGATTTATTGGCATCCCAGCCTCAGTTTACCCATGTCATCCCTTTCAACGCCTCCGAGGATGAGGTGCGCAAGATTTATTGCATCACCAAGGATAGTAAGGGCGACATCTGGTTTGGTACCCAAAGTTCAGGTGTGTGGCGCTATCGAAAACACAATGCGACGGGTATCACATGCTCCTGGAATTTCGGATTCCCATCCGTCGTTTGCTCCTCCTTCCTGATGAATGCGGATGGAAATATGGTGGTGAGCGTGGATGGCGGAGGCCTCTATAAGGTTGATTCGAACTATATGGTTCAATCTTTGGCGAAATTTCCCAACAACAATGTCTCTGGCGTAGCTCCGCTCTCTTCCGGACTCTGTTATGTGGCGACATGGGGAGGTGGACTATTCCGTTACGATCTAAAGACGGGTGAGTATCAGCGTGAGAGGTTCGAGGGGATTTCTTCTCCTTCCAACTGTTTCTTTTCAGCTAAAACACTTCATGGCGGAGATGTTGTCGTCTGCTCTTCTGGTGACGGTATCTATCGGAAACGTGCCTCCCGTTCCCAGTGGGAGCGTATATTGTTGCACGATGCCCGTACTAACAATGATGACAACTGGGTGCTTTCGGTCTGTGACGCGGGCCCAGACGCCATGTGGATTCTCACCTCGAATGGCTTATGGCGTGAAGAGGGTGGAAAACTGACCTGCTATCTGCAAGCAAAGGATACTGCCAACGCGATGGGGCCTTTGGGAATCATTGATATGATATCGGATGAGGAGGGAGCGCTTTTGGCGGCTACCAATCGGGGCGTTTTTCGGTTCACGACCGACTCCATCCAACCCTCCCAACTTCCTTGTGTGCCAGCGTCCTATTATCGTATCATCGTAAGGGACAATAAAGGCATATATTGGACGGCGGGTGATGAAGGCATCCTCTCTTTTGATGCGAAAAAGGGGGAGTGCCGTCGATTGCCTGAGAATTATATCGATATGCAATCTTTCCTTTTCCATCCGAGATCGGGTTATAAAGCGAAGGATGGATTACTCTATTTCGGAACCAATGAAGGGTTTATCTCCATCGATCCCGATAAACTATCCTTCGACACGGAGATCCCTTATTTGGCCTTCTCGCATCTTTATAAGAGGGGAGAGAAGGTGGCTGTGATGTCCGCTCCATTAGAGGGAACCCCTTTGTCGCATCGTTCTCTCTTGCAGTTGAAACATGGAGAGACGGATGTCGCGATAGATATTGACGTGATTGATTACTCGGATGCGGACCGTGTTCAGTGCCAATACCGCTTGCGTGGTCTTCGTGATGAGTGGCAGGCACTTCCTGCGGACAAGCAGGTGAAATTCTCACACATTCCAGAGGGCGAATACGTTTTGGAAGTGATGGCTTTTCGAAGCAATGACGCTTCCGAGTCGAAGGTGATCTCTTTGTCTGTGGTGGTGCTTCCGCCATGGTGGAATACCTGGTGGTTCTACGCTTTGGTGGGGTTGTTGCTTTTGGGCGTGGTGGTGGCTGTTTTCAAATGGCGCACTCGCCAATTGGTGGCTCAAAAGAACCTTTTGAATGAACAGGTCTCCATACGCACCATGGAGTTGCAAAATGCTTTGAAGGACAAGGATAGTTTGATCTCCGTCATTGGACATGATTTGAAGAATCCGATGTTTGCCATCGTGGTGGCATTGGAGAATTGGCTCGCCAAGGGAGAGGAGATGCCGAAGGAGAAGAGCCGTTCCTTGATCGTGGATGTGCATGATTCCGCTAAAACTTTGCAAGGCGAGATGCTGAAACTCTTGGATTGGGCGCAGTCTAAGAACGACGACCTGATTTGCAAACCGCAGGATTTCGATTTGGCTCCTTTGGTGGATGATGCTATCCAGCTCACCTCTGGTTTGTTGAAACGGAAGGAGATACAGTGCGTAAAGCGTATATCGCTTACCCATAAAGCCTATGCGGACGCCCGTATGGTGAGCGCTGTGATCCGTAATCTGTTGGGAAATGCGGTGAAGTTCACCGAAGCGGGTGGTACGATCACGGTAGGCGCTTCGCAAGAGAATGGTCAAATCTCTCTCTTCGTGAGGGATACGGGTGTGGGTATGTCTGAGGATGCGATCCGAAATCTGCTTGCGGACAAGCAGGTGGAGAGTACGGTGGGTACCGATCACGAAAGTGGTACGGGCTTAGGTCTCGCCATGTGCCGTAAATATGTCCACCTTAATCATGGCACATTCTCCGTAGAGAGCAAAGTGGGGGAGGGTACTTGTATTACCATCACTTTGCCTGTTTCTGAATCCATAATTGTCATGGAGACTGTGGAGCATGCCAATCCTGACGATAAGCGGGAAGAGACGCGTGAGTGCCTGTCGGACAACGTCATCTTGATGGTGGATGATAACCAACTCATCTGCGAAAACATGAAGGGGTTGTTAAGCGATTTTTGTGAGGTTTTGGTGGCGAACGATGGCGCGCAGGCCTTGGAAATCGTAAAGGATCATGATGTGGATTTAATCTTGAGTGATGTGGAGATGCCAGTCATGAACGGTATTGAGATGTGCCGTCAGTTGCAGCATGACGAGCTCTTCTCCCACATTCCGATCCTCTTCTTGTCTGGAAGAAATGACGAACACGATCGATTGTTAGGTCTCACCAATGGTGCGATCGACTATATACCGAAACCGTTTAGCCATGAGGAGCTCTTGGCGAAGTTGCGCAGCATATTTAAACTGCGAAAGCAGGAGCGGGCCTTCTTGTTGGCGCAACTGATGAAACCGAAGGCTCCGGAGGTGGAAAGTCAGGAGGAATCGGAGGAAACATCTCCTATCGTGAAGGAGGATCCATTTGTGGCGAAGTTCATGGATTTGGTACGGGAGCGATATACGGATGCGGAACTCTCGGTGGATGATTTGGCGGATGTCCTTTGTGTCAGCCGTTCCACGATGTTCCGTCGTGTGAAGATGGCGGTCGGAAAATCACCGTTGGAGTTGTTGAGTGATTATCGTTTGAATGAGGCGATGCGACAACTCAAAACGCATGAATTCGAGTCCATATCGGATGTGGCCTATGCGGTGGGATTCTCTGATCCATCCTACTTCAGTAAACGATTTAAGGCTTACTTTGGCATCTCGCCAACACAAGTGGAAGAGAAGTAAGAGTTAAGAAACGTTAGTTTGACGTAGTCAATTAAGAGTTATATATTTAGAAGTTGTTTAAAAATTTAACAGCGTCTAAGGTTATGTAAGAATCTTGTGCGGGTTTTATATACTATAACGAAAATGATGTCATTACAACAACCCGACCATATAGATTGGCACCAAAAGAGTTTCCTGATCTTTTCTCAAATCTTTGGTATAAACCAAGTAGCGATTTGATATGCGGTCAGAGAATTTTTTGCAAAAATTGTCCAAGGAAGTGTGTTTGCTATAACCTGAAGATTTGACCTCCACAGGGCATAGTTTAGAACCTCTTGACAAAAGAAAATCGATTTCAAAACGATGATTTTGGTTGTCAAGCCAAGTATAATAGAACAGTTTATTACCAGTGCTTGCAACCATTTGCGCCACTACGTTCTCATACACATAACCAAGGTTAGCGTCCAGCTTGTCGTTGAGCAGTTTGTTATAGATGATGTTCTCTGTAAAGTCTTTATCCCAAAAGGCTAGCGTAACGAACAAACCCGTGTCTGAAAGGTATATTTTGAATGTTTTCCTGTCAGCAGACAGTTCAAGGCCAACTCTAGGATCATCGGCATGATAGGCGACATTAATCGTTTTAGAGTCAGCCATCATTTCAATTAAAGAAGATACAACATCCAATTTCGAATTACCTGTCACTGTTGTATATTGGAAACGAGAAGCATTCTTGTGAAGTTCACCAGGAATTGCGCAAAAGATAGTTCTCGCCTTGCCAGATTCATCCAGTTTCTGAAAATCCACGATATAGAGTTTTAAGATGTTACGCTTAACTCTATCGACTGCTTCAAGATCCTTGGTGTCAATGTATTTGGCAACAGCCTGTGGCATGCCTCCTATTAACATGTAAAGCCGGAAATCACGCATCATTTTTCTGTTGATGTTGTCCCCTAGGGGTTGCTTGGCGGATAACATAGATTTCAATAGGTCTATGGTGGTATTATCACCCAAAGCCCATTTGAATTCTTCGTAGTCCATAGGAAACATACTGATTGATACCTCCTCGCTTGGGATTACAATATTGCTGACATTCTTATGGATAGATATAAGGGAACCTGTCTCGATATAGTCGAACCTGCCGTCCTTGACAAGGTATTTTATAGCTTGGCGCGCGGGAGGAAACATTTGGACCTCGTCAAAAACAATAACCGAATCACGCTCGTGCAAAACAACTGATTTCAGGAGTTTTAGTCTAGTAAAGAACATGTCGATGTTGGATATGTCCTCAAACAGCTCCAACTCGGCTTTAGAAGCATTGGCAAAATCAATGATAACGAAGCTCTTATATTCGTTTTCTGCAAATTGCTGCACAACAGTGGATTTGCCAACACGGCGTGCCCCTTCGATTAAGAGAGCCGTTTCTCCATTAGATTGTTTCTTCCAAAGGAGCATTTTGTCGTAAATTTTTCTCTTGAAATACATATTGGCGTAATTAGTTGTAGATCAGATAGTAAATACAAAATAGCAAGTTTCCGCAAGTTTTGTGATGCAAAAATAGCAAATTTCCGCAAGTTTTACAACATAAGAATGGCGAATTTCCGCAAATTATAGAAAGGTTTTCTGTACTTAACTGAAAAAGGTTGTCACTTTTAGGATAGTTAAACTTAATAGGTTT
>JAKSKV010000109.1 GCA_024401555.1 Paludibacteraceae bacterium | reverse complement strand
TCACCTGAGAATGGAATACCATTGATGGTATAATTACCCATCTCATCAGTCACGGCACACACGCTTAGCTGATCAGTTGTTGGAATAACAGCGGATGTTACCGCACTACCAGGAAGGATTGTTCCATGGTTATTATTCGTCACACCAGAAGTCTTCGAATAGTCATAAACACTCTTTTGTTTCTTGATACCCTCATCCATAGGCCAGTATACCACCAAGTTCGGTTCGGTACCAGACAATGTATGATTATAATATTTAAGGATCTCGCTATCAGACAATTGCTTATCAGAGAATACCCTGATCTCGTCCATATAGCCTAAGAATAGATCCTTGCCATTTGAAGAGTTACCAAAATTCAATGAGTTTGTAGTTACCGTATCGTTAGCGGAGACAAACTTAATAGCATCAAAAGCACTAACTGCCGAACGAATCTCTCCGTACTCGTCAGTTACCTTCACAGAGAAAGAACCCGCGCCGTCATAACCCAAAGTGACATGAGAGAATTGCTTTGCGGCAATCTTCAATGTAGTCGGTTTGGAAAGCCAAGCGCCCTTTTCATTCGCTGCGATATTCAAAACATAATCACTACCCTCCGCCTTTGACAAAGACAAAGCGAAATTACGGGTCACCTCAACCAATGGAGCATTCTTTGCAACCGCACCAGTCGTATCGGTAATCGTATTATCAGGATTTACATAGAACTGGATGGTCCATGGTTTTTCAAAGTATTTAGCACCATCGCCAAGAGACAAAGGCAATTGGATACCTGAACCCGCACCATTCACACGCAAAGCGTAGAACTGATCGGTCACATCATCATCACCGCCCTTCACAATAGCGACTTTCACACCATTGACCGCTGTTCCTGTTCCATAAGTCACACGACCTGAAACGACACCTAGAGCACGGCAGAATCCATCATCCTTCACCTCTACCGGATCGGTTTCCGTACCACTCTCCGCACAGACGTAAGAAGATGCCACCTTATATTCATAATACTTACCAGGCAACGCCGTATTATCATCAAATGAGTAAACATTGGCGGTACCTGAAGTTGAATGCAATTTCACCCATCCGTCATCCGCATTCAAATCACGACGATAAACTTTATAGTTCGTCGCATCGACACCCGTTTGTTGCGCGTTCCATGTTAACTTAACCGTATTGGCATAGGTTCCCTTGGTCGCTTCCAAAGAGGTAACTTGAGATTCGGAAGACAATTTACCAGTGATGGAATCACTAAAGTATTCCACGCCTGATGGTGAATTGTTATCCGCGAACAACGTAGCTGTGGAGACCTTATAATAATAGGTCGCGCATCCACTCGATATGTCATTGTCGACATAGTGCTTGGTCGTACTGTTCGTCTTTGCGATTTCTGAATAGGATCCTACCTTGCCCATTCGCCTATAAACCTTGAACTCATGAGCTTTAGTGTCCTTGAAATCACTGGATGTCCAATCCAATTCTATATGATCGTCATAGTTGGTTCTATCCAAATGGATGTTAAAATCTCTTTCTAGGATCGCTTGGCAAGAGACAAAACGATCTAGTAACAAATCTGAGATTTTGAAAGAAGAAGGCACAAATTGAAGCAAATAAGTGTAGTCGGTATCATACAACAAATTTGCATCATTGTCCTCATAACTAGCCTTTGTATTTTCCAATTCATTATTCAACAATGGATAGGCGAAATCCTCATCAATCGAAGGTCCATCCAAAGTTTTATAACGGTAGATATGCCAAACTCCAGCCACAGATTGAGTCTGTTTGTTCGGCCATGTAAGATTGGCCACCTTTTTCCAGATATCGGTCTCCGATTTCAACGCACCTTCACTTAAACGAGACGCCTTATATTTGAAAGCGGTATTTTTGAGAGAAATACTATTTTGCGTATTTCCAGCAATATCCTTCAATGTGATATTCGTCTTGCTGACCGTCAATTCAGTCGCATCGAAATCTGCATCCAATACCTTTTGGAAATAGAGCACATTGGTTCCAGCTCCACTCACATAACTCAAACGACCGACATTGGTTTCAATCCACGGATCAGCCGGCATATTGTTAAAATTGACTATCTCATCATAAACAACCGCTACGGATAGCAAATCACCAGTCGAATAAGCATAAGCAGTATTACACTGCAAAGATTTTGCGGTAGGCGCAGCTTTATCATAGATATAACCATGCGCAATGATATCATAAACATCCGCATCATCCCTACTCGCACCATGAGAGCGCCATTTCACGCTGACGGTTGAACCCACATTGGCAGTTATATTCCAGTCCCAAGGCTGTCTTCTATTACCCGTTCCGACATCCTCATACTCAAACCAGTGAACCTGAGAGCCATCCAAATACATCCATCCATTATACCATCCATCATCCTTGCGTTTGGTATAAAATGTAATCCAAACATTACTAGTCCATGTTTGACCGGAAGCCTCCCAATAAGCACGTTCGCTACTGTTCAAAAAACTCTTCACATTAAAGGAATGATTCACATCCTGCATATCATTCCAAAGGAAGTAATCATCCAAGTACATGGTACGTTCCGACGTGTTGTTGGTGTTATACCCCTTGGCATTACCCACCTTTTGTGTAGCAACCACCCCGTCACAGAAGGAGTTCCAAGCGATAAGCGAGAACTCACGCTCCTCATTACCATAAGAAAACATACCAGTAGGTTTCAATAACTTCACAACTACCTCTTTGGACATCTCTCCTTTTTTAAAATAGAGACGTCCTGATTGGTGTTCGAAGTGAACCCCTCCCACTGCCGAACCATCCAAGGTCCGATAATTCACAAACGTCGCTGCGGACGTTTCGCTTCGCGTTATGGTAAACGTGGCCGTTTCCGCTGTCGAGCTAACCGTGACTTCCGTCACAATATCGCTCTTCGCCGCCCACGAATGAATGCTCACACCGAATA
>JAKSKV010000108.1 GCA_024401555.1 Paludibacteraceae bacterium | reverse complement strand
GGTATCAAGATGGGGGACGAGACGGCTATCACAGAGGCCGCCCGTCTGTTAAGCACATGTATCCATGAGCCGACTATCTTGGTGCCGATACCTAACTCATCGGGCAATGCCGTTACGACATTGATGTTGGCGAAAAAGATTGCCTCCATCAAGAGCAATGTGATAGTGGCCGATGTGCTGTATGGTGATGCGCGTCAGAAAGCATACGACATCAAACGCTCAGGGAAGCGGGTCGATAGACAGGACTATAACCTGCGTATCAAAGACAGAGTGCAGCCCCGTAAGTCCATGCTATTGGATAACTGCGTTGATACAGGGCGCACCGCTTTTGAAGCGGCTAAGGTAACGGGAATCCGTACCGTTCTCACCTACGCGGTTACAACCAAGAGGAAAGTAGGTCCGTATAAATGGATACACTCATCTTCTGAAGCCGCGTATTTCAAAGTGGGATACAAAGTGGTTTGGCTATCCAAGGGAGATTACTATAGCCCGCTATGTGGGGACTTATTACCGCTGCGCCGTTGGCTACGCGCAAAAGACATAGAGCCGTTTGATAAAGAAGCCGTATCGGTAAAGAACCGATTTGTGCCGTACTTTCTCAGACACTTTCATATCCATGTGGGTGGACCGCGTAGGTGGTTCAAGAACGAGACCTCGATTGCCTATCGACCGGGCTTCCACCTGTATGACAAGCCCCAATGTTTACAGTTCAACACCGTATCAAAGGGCAGGCGCTTGAAACGCCTGGCTCCCGGACTATATTGGGCGGAAGTTCTCTACTGCAACGAGAACAGTTATCAGGAACAATGCAACAGCCGCCTCTACCATACAGCGGACGGACGATGCCGTGACCGCGTTAATCACTATATGGCAGGACTGAACAAGTTGCCGACGGAAGGTTACTATACCTACAAAGAAAGCAATTCGGCAGATGCTAATACTTGTATTTGCACGGATCGTATCTATATCCTCCGTATATTGAATAAACAGGATGTGGAAAATATCTTGAACAACAAATGATTTATATTGGCAATCTACATAAGGGGCAAGAGCATACACTACGCAGGGGCATAGTGGTACGATGTGATAGAGGTCATTCGGTGCTGGGCAATCCGTTCAAAGTAACGAGTGAGGACAAACGCGACTGGTCATGCGACCAATATCAAAAATACTTTGACAAAAAGGTACGGGAGAAAAAGGATAGCGCGTTCATGAACGAACTACGGCGTATCTATCACTTGGCACTTAGGCAGGATATCGTGTTGGCTTGTTGGTGCTACCCCAAGCGTTGCCATACGCAAACCATCAAAACTTTCTTGGAGAGTTACCTCAAACAAAACAACCAACACAAGCAGCGCAGAAGTGCCAATAAGTATCGCGCACCCAAGCCGCAAAATGGTTTGGACGATGAAGAAAAGAAACGCTTGGAGTGGCTTATTAAGAAAGGATGCGATGAAAACAAACGCAAAGGGATTGCTTGGAAGTTTATTCAGGAATGGCATCATATAGTCGGTGCCGGTGAGATGACACCACGGCAATTCGTGGAAGCACAATACAAATACTGCGTAACCAATTACTCCCGTAGGTTTGCGGACAAATTTGCGTTCAAAGCCGTTTGTGTGTTAGACCAAGTAAAGGTAATTGATAAGCGGTTCTCTCGGTGGTTTGAGAGTGATGGAACGATTGCTTTGTCGGGATTTCATAACCCCAAGGATGCAGGTATGCGGTATCAGGCGTATGTGATTATCCATTGGAAAGACGAGAAAGTCAAGCCGGTTAAGATTACTCCTGACGGAAAGGTTCTCCAAGCGCAAGCCGATGAACTCTTGCCGGACGAGTTAAAAGCAAGCAATATGCACCTCTACCGCGAAAGCCGTGAAGACCATACATGGTTAGAGGGTATTCAAGAGGAACGTGCCCGGAAAGAGGAAGAAGCAGAGAAAGAACGATTGTTGAAACAATTAAAAGACAAATACAAGAAATAAGATGGGACTATATCATTGGTTATTCGGATCAAGCACAACACCTACCAAGAAACAGGGTAAGGTAGTTAAGCGTGGCAGAGGTCGGCCACGCACCACTCCGATGATGTCATGTGAGCGCAGGGCAAGTGCTGAAGGTACGCGCCATGTAGCCCCGTCTATCAATAAACCATACGGAGCCAAAAATATCTACATTGATGGGGAGTGGAACTCCCTCACCAAGCCGCAGAAGTTCTACCTGTTGGGGTACTGCTTTGATGAGCAACATGCGGGATGGCTATATGATGAAAACGACTACACCTATATGGGCAAGACCTTATATCGGTTGCCGTATCGAGGCAAGAACATGCTGACACGCAAGTATGTGTTGGAGTTATTCCAAGGTGTGGACAATATCTATTTCTACGGACCGGACATCGGTATGTTGGAAAAGTGCTTTGGGGTAAGTCTGAGAGACAGATACAACTGCATCAACTTATTGGCAGCGACCAAGCAACTGGAACCCGGTGCCCAATCGCACAAGTTAGTCGAGTACGAACATCAGGCAGGCATATACCGCGAGACGGAAGGGTACAAGCATAATTCGATATTCAATGTGCATCGCGATTGGTACACCGACCCAAGACATCGGGCGAGAGTGCTGTTATATAACAAGGAAGATGTTATCAACCTCCTCAAAGTGAAACGATTTATATACAAAAAGTACAGAGTGACCAAAAAACAAGAGCAAAACTGGAAACTGTAAGCAGTTAGAATCAATTAACCCCATTTATTAACAATTAAAAGTAAGGCCTATGAAAGTCATTAAAGGTTTAGACCTCGCATTGGCGAGCAAAGGAAAAAGCACCCCGTTGGCTAATTTCCGCGTAAACACCAAAGACCCGAACATCAAGCAATGTCAGTCTTGGAACGACTATGTAATGTACCAAATCAAAGGTACGAGTAAGAACGGCAATCCGTATGCCACCTACGAGATTGTGAAAGTGATGCGTAAGAAGCATGGCGATGAGTTGTATGTGTATGTGGTAGATCGTCTCTATCGTAGCAGCGATGTGGTATCTGCCTGCAAGTACATGAACAAACTCCGTCGGCGTGTTCTTCCTTCGGAAACGCAGAAGGACATTGTGCGTGCGCACAAAGACCAGTATGTTACCCGTTGGAA
>JAKSKV010000107.1 GCA_024401555.1 Paludibacteraceae bacterium | reverse complement strand
CTTTTTGTTTGTACAGCACGGATTGTTCTATGGGTGAATCTTTCCGGGAGAATAAAGTTTTTCGGAAAAATAGATTGTTTTCTACTTTATTATTCTTTACATTTGCGGTGAATTAAAGTCTATGTGGGTTGTTTGTATTAGAATGATTGTCAATAAAGAAAAACACAAACACTGTAAGTAAAATGGTAAAAAAGGTAATTAAAGTCCTGGCTCTTTTGGCTCTGGCGACATTAACGACGGCAACTTCAGCCGCTCCTACAACTTGCCTTAATGGCAAAATGAAGGGATTTGGAGCAACTCCTCCTATCCATGTGGAGGGAAATAAACTCATGGATGATTGTGGACATCAAGTTGTGCTACATGGTGTGATGGATACTCCGAATGGTTATTTCAATGGTAATTTCAGCCGTTGGGCATTCGATTGGGGTAAGGAGTATGATGCACCTTCGGCCATCCCTAACGTAATGGGCTATTTCAACAAGATTTTCACAGTTCTATCCTCGCAAGACAAGGGCGTCTATTGTAATGTGTTCCGTTTGCACATGGACCCATGTTGGACGAACGACCGTCAAAAGCCACTTGTGGGTCAAGGTGGTGAACATAATATCAGCCAGTTCTCGGCCGATAGACTTCGTTATTTTTTGGATAATTTATATTTTCCTTTGGCCAAGGAGGCCATTAAGCATGGAATGTATGTTATCATGCGTCCACCAGGTGTCTGTCCTGAAAATATAAAGGTAGGTGACGAATATAACCAATATTTGAAAACGGTTTGGGACATCGTCTCTTCCCACGACTCCATCAAGAAATATGCAGGTGTCATCTCTCTTGAATTGGCCAACGAGCCTGTCCGCCTTTACGATAAAAACGGAAAGGAAACTGAGTTCGCACCTTGGGCTCCTCATGATTTCTTCCAACCAATTTTGGAAACCATCAGAAACAATGGTTTCAAAGGAATCGTATGGGGAGCGGGTACTGGTTACCAATCGCAATATGGAGGTTATAAGAATTATCCATTGGTGGATCCGTTGAACAATTTGGGCTATGCTTGCCACGTCTATACTGGATGGTATGGAAATGCAGACGAGTATGGTAATACGCAACAATTCATTGACCAGTTCAAGAAGCAAGTGCCTGTTGTAGAGACCAATCCTGTTGTCGTTACTGAGTGTGACTGGAGTCCTGGTCATGTCGTTGGAACTAATTCCGATGG
Source organism: Paludibacteraceae bacterium (assembly GCA_024401555.1). Classification (GTDB taxonomy): domain Bacteria; phylum Bacteroidota; class Bacteroidia; order Bacteroidales; family Paludibacteraceae; genus UBA1181. The sequence continues at coordinate 1,969 of JAKSKV010000107.1, read as the reverse complement.
TTCGTTGAAGTCTAAGAATCTCGGTACTTGGGCTACCGGTTCCACAAGCAAGTGGGGTAACCGCTTCAAGGCTGTGATGGACAAATACAATCTTTCTCTCACATTGACGGGAACCGACGATTATGTCGATATGGAGCACTACTTGAAAACGGGCGAGATTCGTTATGCGTTCTACGGAAAGGAGGGCGCGGAAGATGCTTGTGGTAAGGCCTGTTGGGACTGGTATAAGGAATATGCAAAGGTGAATTATGGTGAATTCTGTGACGCGAATAGTGCGGATGATCCAGGCAATTCGAACAACCCTGGTGGTTCTGATTGTGACGAGAAGGAGAATTTCCAAGTCTATTTGGCATTTGGTCAATCCAATATGTGGGGCAACGCAAAGGTAGAGAACAGCGACAAGGTGGCGCACCCACGCGTAAAGAAGATGATCACCGTCAACGGTAGTGACCTCTATAGTTGGCAAGAGGGTATGGCACCTTATGCGGCTCCGAATGGTGGTTATTCTATGTGTGACCAATTCGCGAAAACATTGGCCAATACGGTGGATGAGAATGTTACAATCGGTATGATTTGCGTGGCTATTCCAGGTGCAAGTATCAAGGCTTTTGATCCTGCCCAATACCAACAGAACATTTCAACGGGTCCAGACTGGTTGCAGAATTACGCCAAGTCTTACGGCGGAAATCCTTACCAACGATTGCTTGATTGTGCGAAGAAGGCACAAGAGAAGGGAGTCATCAAAGGCATGATTTTCCACCAAGGCGAGTCTGACTGGGGCTATGGAGATTGGTCCAACACGGTGGCGAAACTATTTAAGAGCCTTTGCAAAGATTTGGGCATCGATCCTAATGAAACAGGTTTTGTGATGGGTGAGCTTACCGATGGTGGCGGAAGAGAGCGTATGGATGCAGTCGCAAGACAATTGGCTAAGTGTATTGTGGTCGATTCGGATGGTCTCCCTGCCGAGTCCGATGGCCTACACTTTACGCATGCAGCCTACGAAACCTTGGGTAAGAGATATGCGGAGGCAATGAAGAAACTTGTTCCTATGGATGGTTGTAGCGGCTCTTCGACGCCAAAAGTATCAACTCCATATAAGGGCGTTGCGGCTCAAATTCCGGGCGTTATCGAGGCAGAGAATTATGACGAGGGCGGTAGTCGCGTAGCTTGGTATGATAAGTCTTCCGGCAATGAATGCGATGGAGTTAAGAATACTTATCGCTCTGATGATGTGGACATTAAGAAGGATGGAAACGGATATGTTGTAGGTAGCTGTCAGGAAGGCGAGTGGATGAAATATACGGTGAATGTGGTAGCTTCTGGCGATTACAAAATCGAGGGCCGTGTCGGCGAAGGTGCAGGATCGGGTAAGTTCACTTTGCTTATGGATGGCGAACCGCTTGCGGTTTGCGACGTGGAAAGCACTGGAGAGTGGGGTCAATATTCAATTCAATCATTTGGCAAAGTGTCGCTTACAGAGGGTGAGCATCTCCTAACGTTAAGAATTGACCAGGATTGGGTTGATTTCGACTGGATTAGATTTGTTGATGCCAATTCGACGGGAGTTGAAAACGTAGCTGATAATCGCATTGAGATTGTGCCAAATCCAGCCAATGCCTCGGCTATGGTAGTTGCCAACGGGGATGTTCAGCATGTAGAGGTTGTCAATATGCTTGGTAAGAGTGTGCTGTCAACCACTTCCGCCACAATTGATGTCTCTTCGTTGACGGCGGGCGTTTATTTGGTCAAGGCAACAGTGAATGGAGTGGTCGTTGTAAAACGATTGGTGGTAGTGAAATGATAGTTCCGGCCTAAAATTCGCCCCAAATATTTCTTTGCTTTGAGTAAATGTTATAATTTTGTACGAGTAATAGCGTTTTATTATGTACAGATCAAAAACTTGTGGAGAACTAAATATCGCGAATGTGAACGAAGTGGTCACATTGGCGGGTTGGGTGCAAAAAGC
>JAKSKV010000106.1 GCA_024401555.1 Paludibacteraceae bacterium | reverse complement strand
ACCCGATGCCGTCCACCGACTACTGGTACCAGATCGACATCGAGGAGATCAACCGACAGTTCGTCGGACACTTCACGTTGATCAGAAGATAAGCATCTGATTTCTATAAATGCGAAGCGCCTCCCGGATCCCGGGAGGCGCTTCGCATTTATATACCCAAGAGATAAAAAACGCTGAAAAGATTTTACATTCAGACATTTATTTTCTAAATTGCGGGGTGATTTATAACTGCAAATTATACATTGCCATAAAATGTTAATTATCAACAAGTTCCTTATGTATATGGACTTAAAATAATTTTATGACCATGAAGACAAGTGAAATATTTCTAACGGATAAGTATATGGGGATTTTCAAACACGGCTGTCAGACCTTAGCAGGATTGGCGCTGGTATCTTTTTTAAGTGTAAACAGTGCGGCCGCTCAATGCACAGTAGCCAGTACAAACTTTGACACAAAATCAGACCTATGTTGTCCGATTTTGACTTCTGATGATGAGGAAGGTGGTTGGTACAACGAAGACCTGAACTGGAAGACCCTCTGCAAGGATGACATGTTCACAGGTCCCGAGTATGCAAAGCAAGGTGGTATCGGAGGAGCATTCACCTCCATGAGTAGCAACGACATGACGGATATCGACGATATCTTCCATCTAAACAATCTTCAGGCAGACGGAAAACCTGCCCAATACGGCTATTCAACAGTCACCGCTCAACCCAAGTTGATTCACTCATTCTGCAAGGCGAACGAGAAAGCCAACAACATGTATGTCAATATCGGTTCCGCACCCAAATGTCAAGTCCTCTCCTATACGGTCTATGGCTTGGCCCCTGGAACAACAGCAGAATTGACCTTTACATTGTATAACTTGTTGGATGCCACCTATTTCGATCATTTGGTGACCAATATGGGTGTAACACAAACGCAGAAATACATCACCAAATACAACTACTCCAACACGGGTGTCATTAACGGCAACAAATTGGAATTCGGCGTAGTATCCAGCGACGACAATGTAACATTCAACACATCCTACAACAATGAAATTCAGCTAACTAACGCCAAGAAAGCCACATCGGCATCTGTTGATTACGGTAAATCAACGACAGTAAAGCATAAGGCCACTGTTCCAGAAACGGGTACAGTCACATTCTATTTCTATCGTACAAGCGACTGTTTCCAAATTCCTATCGGTATTGATGATATAGAGGTGACAGGAACAATCAAACCGGTCATATCCGCCACTGGAAACCCATGTCCTGAACAACCATTGCGCATCACATCCAAGCAGAGTTACCCAGAGGGAACCAAGTTCTCTTGGAAGGAGTCTGTAACCGGACAATCATCAACAGATCCTAGTTTCAACTTCATTCCTGAAGAGGCGGAAAAAGATTACAAAGTCACATTGGAGGTCACACTGCCAGGATGTTCCCCATCAAAGTCAGATGTTCTTACCGTTCATTCCGGAACATGCTGTACAAGTGCCGACGGTGCCCCTATGGCCATGACCAACCTTTTCTACGATGACTTTGGTAATTTCGTCTCCGATGACACTTACGAGTGGACCGATAGATTCGGTACCACCCACACGGAGAAGATTCCGGCAGGACAGGTTCACACTGCTCAGTCTCACGCAGACGAAGGCGATCTTAAAATTCCGTATGTGAAGGCATATAATATAGAAGCGAGTGGCGCCACACTGAAAGTGCCAGTGCTAGGCAGCTCTGAAGACAAGAAAGAATTGTACCAACACGGTGTTTACGCAGTTTCCAAGTATGGAGGTTATCCTCAAGGTGTTCCTTACGATGACTCCGGCACTCCTACAGGCGGTATGCTTCAATTCGACTTGCTTGACGACGGTTCTCAAGATGAATTCTTCGAAATCGACATTGAACACATTTGTACGGGTAAAGAGATTACCTTTGGAGCAGCCTTCGCATCTATCTCCATGCACCCAGGTTCCATCGAGGTGAAATTGGAATACAAAGGCAAGGAGCTCATCAGCAAAACCCAAGACTTCACGGGTGGTTCGGATGGTTGGAAGCATATCAACCAACCATTTACCATCAATGCGGAAGATGTGGATGGAGCAGATGAGGTAACCGTAACCATGAAAGTAAAACACAACGATGTGATATCAGGACAGACTCGTGACTATGGTATCGATAATATCATCTTCCAAGTTTGTACGCCTCCAGATGTGAACGTGGAGTCCTCTGTAAGCACAGGCAAAGACATTCTCGACCTCTGTACGGAGGATGTTCTGACCCTTACCTCTGTTACATCCGATGCGGTTAAGCGATTCTATTTGTACAAAAACGGAACGGAAGATCCATCCAAGAAGGTCGGTTATGTATATCAATATACTTTCCAAGATCCATCCACTGAGAGCGAAACCAACCCTATCACTTGGAAGACGCTCCACAAGGATGAGGTAGTGACCACTGAGTCATTCGACGTGGAGGTTGAGAAATATTGGGACGAGATTTTCTCCCAATTGGAGGATGATCCTAAGCATGAGAAGAGAATCTATTTCCGTGTGGTTGTAGGCGAATACTCTGATTTGCTAGCAGACCAATCTTGGAAGAAGAATTCAGCCTTCTCTCCTTGTCGTAAGATATCCATTTCCACCATTCCAGTTGTGGCAGGATTGAACTGTGCGGCGTGTACAAAACCAGACAAGGTTGTTTTCGCTGCCGAAGGTGGAACATTCGATAAGGCGACAAAGACGGTTAAGATTTGTAAGGATGATGAGTTTACAACCTTGAGCATGACCAACAAGGTTCATGGTAAAGACAAAGACGATAAAGATTATTATGATTATACCGTTAGTTGGCATAAGGAGAGTCTTGATAACGCTGCGGAAGTGTCTGAAAAGACATCGGAGGATGCTCCTTCAGCTCCAACGTTGAAGGTGAAGTGGGCGGACGCCACGGCGGAAGGCACGAAGTACATCCTCTCGATCCACGACAACTTCGACACCGACCCGACGGCTTGTGACATTACGGACACGATCATAGTGATCGCGAACCCGGAGCCTGAGGTTCCTGCGATCGAGATCCCGGCGTTCTGCAAGGGCATCGTTGACGACGAGGTGAAGTCGTACCTCAGCGACGACCTGAAGAAGCTGCTGAAGGGACTCTCGGCGGAGATCACGGACCCTAACGGCAAGGAGATCGCCGTAGCCGACCTCGCGACCGAACTGGAGGCGATCCCGG
>JAKSKV010000105.1 GCA_024401555.1 Paludibacteraceae bacterium | reverse complement strand
CAATAGCAGGCCGACTACCACCAAAGCAACTATTATAACCATTTTATTCATATTTTATCACTTAAAAACTAGCCGATCAACTCATCCTGCACCGTCACCTCAACCTTGTCGTTTGACAAGACGATAGCAAGTCCAGCCGAATCCCAAGTACAACCGCACAGCCAGCCATATCTGCCCTCCTCGTCAAAATATAGCGTCTTGAAATTGAGGAGCTCCATCACGGAATCCTTCGTGACCTTCTGCTTGTTGTATTGGTCAGGGATATTATTCCACTCCTCTATATCTTCGTAATTCTCCAAATAATAGGCGATCACGGCATTAGGAATTTCATCCATGAAATTCTCCGCTTTCTCAAGATATGCCCTGTAAGCAGTTCTTTGAGCCTCGTTGATTCCTTCTCCTGGATCTGCACTGGCGACCACGTCAATCCATCTGCCTTTCACACCATATAGATCCATTTTAACGGACTTCTTCCACGAATAGTCATAGACCATCTCGCCAAATGCCTCATCATTGATCTTGGTATAATTCTCCTTCAACACATCCCAGCCTTCATAAATTTTGACCTTTTCATCGGATAAAACAACTGAAATGGGATAGTCGTCCCAAATAAATTCAACCAACCAACCATAATTACCATTACGATCGATAAATAGTTTTTTTAACTCAAATAGGTTCAACAATATATGAACATCAACAGTATCAATCATTAACTCGTCATCTAAATCCCATCCTCTTTCTATATCCTCATAATGATCTTTATAATAAGATAAAATAAGATATGGTACCTCTTTTGAGATAGTGGACAAACTTGTCAAATAAGAGTTGTAAGCATCCCGCTGAATATCTGTTATCTCTTCATCCTTACCACATTTGATCATAAGATCTAACTGATAATTATCGCCCCCCCAGATACCGAGAAATATTTTCTTCCCCCAGTAGCCATCCTTTTCATTGTATCTTAATTCTCCGAACACGGGGTCATTTATTGTTTTTGCCATGATTGTCTATTTTAGAAATTTAATTACTCTTGAAAATACCCTTTGTCATCAATGAATAAATTACGGTGATTGCCCTCGTAATTTTTATAAATGAGTGTTCCATCTCCATCAGGATCATCTATGGGGTCTTGAAATACCCTAATCTCCGTCTTTTCTAACTTGAAGGACTTTCCTCCGACATTCAGCGACAAATCGTAGGACTTGCAGTCTGCTCCTACCTTGATCCTCAACTCTCCCTGCTGCATCCTATCCTCACCATACGCCTCGTCAAATACACGAAGCACCTCTTCTTCGTTGAAGTACAAGAAACCTGTGTAATGGGAATCCTTTGTATCCCATTCTAATCTAATCTCCTTAACTCTAGATGGGTGTTCGATTAATTTCACAAATTCCGAAGGATCAATCCAATATAACTCACCATTCGTATGCCTTTGAATGTACTCTACAATTTTAGAAACTTTATCTTCATAGTCAAAAATGATTTTGTAATTAAATCGTTCCAGATATCGATCGTAAACTGGCGTCACCAATCCATGGGTTTTATAATATTCCACCCAATGTGTATCGTTTGATACCTCAGATATCCAGTCATAATACTCATCCATGCTATCAGCAACAGCATTCACTCTATTAAGAATATCGTCATCAAACTCATGTGTTTCTTCTCCTTGAGCGCTCCAATCCAACAGAATCTTACCCCATGAGCTTTTTAACACCAACACCACCTTTCCCTCCGGCAAGATACATAAATCCAAAGTATGATAAACATATTCCATGCCGCCTCTCGGCTCCAATGCGGCACTCTCCTGAAAGCGTCTCAATATTTCCTCGTAAGGCAATTCAACCGTTAACTTATATACTTTACGTTCCGTAAAGGATACCCATGCGGCATTTAGCATTTTGGGCAATCCGTACCGATATTCATCATCACGAGCAACCCCGTCATGACCTGTTCCAATTCCAGAACCATAAATTGTACGACAACCAAACGGCCCGATTGATCCTGTTTCACCTATAAACTTGATATTCAAATAGGATACTCGATACATCGCTGGAGACGACACGGCTACGCCATACGAGAACTTACCGTTGCGGTGATCCTCCTCTTCCTGCTTCTTCTTTAGGGCTAGCTCTTCCTGCCTCTTCTTTAGGGCCTGTTCTTCCGCATCCCGTTCGGCTACGATTTGCGGCTCATCCGCTTTATTTTTCTTTCCAGACGAACAAGCCAGCATCACAACCGACAACCCGACTACCACCAAAGCAACTATTATAACCATTTTATTCATATTTTATCACTTAAAAACTAGCCGATCAACTCATCCTGCACCGTCACCTCAACCTTGTCGTTTGACAAGACGATAGCAAGTCCAGCCGAATCCCAAGTACAACCGCACAGCCAGCCATATCTGCCCTCCTCGTCAAAATATAGCGTCTTGAAATTGAGGAGCTCCATCACGGAATCCTTCGTGACCTTCTGCTTGTTGTATTGGTCAGGGATATTATTCCACTCCTCTATATCTTCGTAATTCTCCAAATAATAGGCGATCACGGCATTAGGAATTTCATCCATGAAATTCTCCGCTTTCTCAAGATATGCCCTGTAAGCAGTTCTTTGAGCCTCGTTGATTCCTTCTCCTGGATCTGCACTGGCGACCACGTCAATCCATCTGCCTTTCACACCATATAGATCCATTTTAACGGACTTCTTCCACGAATAGTCATAGACCATCTCGCCAAATGCTTCATCAGTAACCTTGGTGTAGTTCTGCTTTAACACATCCCATTCTTCATATATTTTAATCTCGTCATCAGACAAAACAACAGAGATTGGATAATTGTTCCAAATGAACTCTACTAGCCACCCATAGTTACCATTACAATCGATAAAAAGTGATTTGATATCAAATAGATTTATCAATGTTATTGTTTCAACATTTTCTATTCTTAATTCACTATCTAAAGTCCAACGTCTTTCCGTCTCCTCATAATGATCTTTATAATAAGATAATATAATAGCAGGAACTTCTTTTGCGATTTTTTGCAGATCTGTCAGATATGATTTATAAGCATTCCGTTGACAATCAGATATATTCTCGCCATTTTTAGTTTTTACGACGAGATCCAATTGTTCATCTTCCCCACCCCAAATATCTAAAAATATGCTCTTATTCCAATAGCCATCCTTATTGTATTTCAACTCCCCGAATACGGGGTCATTTATCGTTTTTACCATGATTGTCTATTTTAGAA
>JAKSKV010000104.1 GCA_024401555.1 Paludibacteraceae bacterium | reverse complement strand
GATATCGTGACCGCATCCGTCGAGGCGTACATCGATTGTATTAATAAGTTTAGAAAGTAATAATTATATTGTAATGGCTAATACATTATTTGATAAGATATGGGACGCCCATGTGGTGTCTCAGGTGGAGGATGGTCCTACCCAATTATACATCGACCGTCTTTATTGTCATGAGGTAACTACTCCTCAGGCTTTCGATACACTTAGGGATAAGGGCATCAAGCCTTTCCGCCCTGATCACATTGTGGCTATGCCAGACCACAATACACCTTCCGACCAACAAGAGGTGATCAACGATCCTGTAGGTCGTAAGCAGGTGGAGACTTTGAAGGCGAACTGCGAGCAATTCGGCATCAAGCACTTCGGCATGGGTTCAAAGGACAACGGTATTATCCACGTTGTCGGACCAGAGAAGGCGTTGTCTTTGCCTGGAATGACCATTGTCTGTGGTGACTCCCACACCTCTACCCACGGTGCGGTAGGTGCTATCGCGATGGGTATCGGTACCAGTGAGGTGGCGCAAGTGATGGCTTCCCAATGTATCCTTCAATCAAAGCCTAAGACTATGCGAATCAACATCGAGGGAACTTTGAAACCAGGTGTTACCGCAAAGGACGTTGCTTTGTATATTATGGCGCAAATGACTACTTCCGGCGCTACTGGTTATGCGGTGGAGTACGCTGGTAGCACCATTCGCAACATGTCTATGGAGGGTCGTTTGACCCTTTCCAACCTCTCCATCGAGATGGGTTCCCGTGCGGGCTTGATCGCTCCGGACGAGATTACATTCGCCTACTTGAAAGGACGTGAATACGCTCCTAAGGGTGCTGAGTGGGACAAGGCTGTTGAGGCTTGGAAGAAGTTGAAGAGCGACGACAACGCCGTATTCGACAAAGAGGTGACTTACAAGGCGGAAGACATTGCGCCTCGTATCACCTACGGAACAAACCCAGGTGCGGGTATCGCGATCGATGAATGCATCCCTACACTTGATGGTATGTCAGACACGGAGAAGGAACAATTCCTTGGCATGCTTGATTATATGCAATTCAAGCCAGGACAAAAGTTGGAGGGTACTCCAGTTGATTACTGCTTCCTCGGCGCATGTACCAATGGCCGTATCGAGGATTTCCGCGCTTTCGCTTCTGTCGTGAAGGGAAAGAAGAAGGCTGCTAACGTGGTCGCTTGGTTGGTACCAGGATCATGGTTGGTACGTCAACAAATCATCGAAGAGGGTATTGATAAGGTTTTGGAGGAGGCTGGCTTCGAGCTTCGTTTGCCTTCTTGCTCATCTTGTTTGGCGATGAACCCAGACAAGGTGCCTGCCGGAAAACTTTCCATCTCAACCAGCAACCGTAACTTCGTAGGACGTCAAGGGCCTGGTGCACGCACCATCCTTGCCTCTCCACTTGTTGTTGCGGCATCTGCTATCACTGGAGTAATCACTGACCCAAGAAAAATTTAAGAGACATGGCTAAAGAAAAATTCGATATTATTCAGTCAACTTGTATTCCTATCGAGATTGACAATAACAATACAGATAACATCATCCCAGCACGTTATCTTGCGTTTACCACACGCGACCCTAAGTTTTATGGCGACGCGTTCATGCATGACCTCCGTTACGACGCCAACAACGAGCCTATCGCGGATTTTGTCATGAACAAGCCTGAGTATTCCGCTGCTCCAAGTAAGGGAATCCACGAGATCATCGTGGGTGGCCAAAACTGGGGTTCCGGTTCCAGCCGTGAGCATGCGGCTTGGGCAATCGCGGGTTATGGCGTGAGAGTTGTGATCTCAAACAGTTTTGCGGACATCCACAGAAACAACTTGCTTAACTGCTTCGTTCTTCCTGTGATCGTAAGCCGCGAGTTCCAACTCGAACTCTTCCAAAGCATCGCTAAGGATCCTAAGACGGAAGTTAAGGTGGATTTGCCTAACCAAACAGTCACCAATATGGCCACTGGAAAAAGCGAGAAGTTCGAAATCAACGGCTACAAGAAGTATTGTTTGATGAACGCCCTTGACGACATCGATTTCTTGCTTGAGAATACGGCTAAGATTGAAGCATGGGAAAAGAAGCAGGCAAACGCATAACGATTATGGATACTACACTCCGCGATGGTGAACAGACCAGCGGAGTGAGTTTCGTTCCCCACGAGAAGCTGATGTTGGCGCGTGTCCTTTTGGATAGCGTCAAGGTGGATCGTCTGGAGGTGGCCTCCGCCCGTGTGAGCGAAGGCGAGAAGGATGCTGTCAGCAGCATCTGCAGTTGGGCGGAAAGTGTAGGCAAGCTCGATCGTATCGAAGTGCTTGGCTTTGTGGACGGCACGACCAGTTTGGATTGGATCTACGCTACAGGTTGTCGATGTGTGAATCTCCTTACCAAGGGTTCCCTTCGCCACTGTACCGAACAATTGAAGAAGACGCCAGATGAGCATCTGACGGATATCCTTGCAAGTATCGCTTATGCGAAGCAATTGGGTATTCGCGTCAATCTCTATTTGGAGGATTGGAGCAACGGTATCCAAAATAGTCCCGATTATGTATTTGCGATGGTGGATGCCTTGAAGGATAAGGAGATCGACCATTTTATGTTGCCAGATACGTTGGGTATATTGACACCAGATGCTACCTACGAATATGTGAAAATGATGACGGATCGCTATCCTGATCTGAAATTCGATTTTCATCCGCATAATGATTATGACTTGGCTGTAGCCAATGCCATGGCGGCGGTGAGGGGTGGAGTCTCCAGTTTGCATACCACCATCAACGGATTGGGTGAGCGTGCGGGTAATGCGCCGCTTGCCAGTGTGCAAGCCGTTTTGCATGACCACTTCAATGTGGTGACCAATGTCGATGAGAGCAAATTGACGGAGGTGAGCCACATGGTGGAATCCTACTGCGGTATCGCGGTTCCGCCTAATAAACCGGTTGTAGGCGACAGTGTCTTCACCCAGGTGGCAGGTGTCCATGCCGACGGAGACAATAAGTCTGGACTCTATTGCAACAATTTGTTGCCGGAACGATTTGGCCGTAAACGTGAATACGCGTTGGGCAAGAACAGTGGAAAGGCAAATATCCTCCGTAATTTGGAGGAGCTAGGTTTGGCTTTGACTCCTGAACAGACTAAGGCGGTCACGAAGCGTATCATTGAGTTGGGCGACAAGAAGGAGATTGTAACGCAAGAGGATCTTCCTTACATCGTGGCGGATATCGTGAAGCATTCCGCTCCCGATGACCGTGTGAAGTTGGACAGTTACTTGGTCAGCACCAGCTACGGTTTGAAGCCTTTGGC
>JAKSKV010000103.1 GCA_024401555.1 Paludibacteraceae bacterium | reverse complement strand
AGCGAAGATGGGTTTATGGATAACATTAGAGAGAACACATCTCCAGCCTATCGCTTTTCCAACGAATTCACGCAGAAGCTCTCCCATCAACTCAGAGCGAATGAAGCAGCCATTTTGGTCGGAACACAAACCGCTTTGATGGACAATCCTTCACTTACCGTAAGACACTGCGAGGGAACGAACCCTACCCGAATAATAATCGATAGGAAATTAAAGGTTCCTTTTCATTATAATATATATAATGGAGAATCCCCTACCCTCGTATTCACAGAGGAAAAAACATCCACCCAATTGGACAACACAACTTTCATTCAGTGTGAATTTCCGAACGGCAGGATCAATATTCAATGCCTCTTGGATGAACTCTATAAGCAAAACCTTCAATCCCTAATTGTCGAGGGAGGCAGTCAAACACTTCAATCTTTCATAGAGGCTGGCCTTTGGGATGAAATGCAAGTCGAGGTGGTGAATGGCTTGAACTTAAAGGATGGTATTCCTGCGCCATCCCGCCAAGGAGATATTTACGAAACGATTATCCAAGACAATCATACGGTCTATCGCACTAGAAATAAACTCAGACAAACACATTCGCTATAGTTCCACACAAAAATTTTCATTATTAAAAAGAACGCAGAATTAACCGATCTAGAAAGGACGATCAATTCTGCGTTTATTTATGCAAAAAAAGAAGAGGGGCATACACCCCTCTCCTCATTGTCTATTGATAGCGACCCAGTTATTTTTTCGTGAATCGCTTAATCAATAGGCCAGACTCTGTCTCCAATTGAAGCACATAGATTCCTTGCGACAAGGACGATGCGTTAATCGAAAACTCAGAACTATTCACCTCAGTTTGTTCAATGACTCTGCCGGCATAATCTATAATAGAGTAATTCAAAACTTTTGCCGACTCACACTTTACATTCATCGAATTTTCAACCAAGGTTGGATATATGGAAACAGAAGTACTCAATTGAGTAGGAAGACCATTCACTGGAGTCAATTGAATGATATATGGATCATACAACGAACCGTGGATCGCATCCTCCGTATAGGTTAACTCTTGGTTCAAGACATACTCCTCACCATTGTATATCACTTTGATGAATAAGCTATCACCCGTTGTCTCTCCTAATATGGTTAGGAATGCATAACTATCTTCAGTTGTAGCGGCTGCGGCGCGACATACACCTGCCTTATCGAAGATACCCACCTGGACATTATCCAAGATATCCACACCATTCTTCACCATGGCCACCATAGTCATATTGCCCGAATAGGTGCTTGCACTAACTGGTGAATAAGCGGTCTGTGGCGCAACATTCTTTGATACCAAAGAACGTAGTACAGCGCTTTTCGCAGGGTATGAGAAACTACGAACTGTAGGAGATACACTCTTGAACATGTAACCCTTACCTGGGGTCAAAGAAGAGAGTGTACCGACCCATTCGAATCCTTGATACAAAGCGAATCCACTTTGTCCCTTCACCATATCACCATCCACAGGATTCAATCCGGCGAAGGCATCATTCAATGACATGTTGACCGTACTATTGAAACCGATCCAGTTCCATCCTGGATTAACAGTCACCTTCTCAGTAGCAGGATCTACAGCCGTTCCGATAACATTCAAATTGTCGGCCCTGTCCATATTCAACTTGTACATGGAACCAACGCCAGCCGTTGTCAATGAACCCGTGAACTTCTGACCGTCGGAAGCGGAGAATGAACTTTTACCCTTCACGACATTCGCTGACGAAGCGACGTCTCCAAATACGCCATTGACACTGTTATCAGAAGGCTTCACATTCAAGGAGATCCAGTTCCATCCTTGATTCAACGCTAATGGTTGTTCTTGCAAGGTGTTGGACTCTAGAATAATAGGAGCAGTCATCGAGCCAGACAACTTATTCGCAATGAACAATTGGCTGGCAGAAGGGGTCAATGATGGGTAAATAATTCCCGTAGAAGCATCCCATGCCTTAAAGGTAATGTTCTTTGAACCACCCTTGGCATTTCCATAAACATCCAACGAGACGAAATAGGCGTCATAACGTGGGTAGTATACAGGAGAGGCCAAACCTACACATTCACCATTGATGAAGGCAGCGACCAAATCTTCGCTATCCGTACTGTATTGACCATCCAATTTCAATTGTGCGATTACACTCATTGAATTCTCATAAAGAGATGGATCCACATGCCAATCAGGCTTTCCTACGGTCACCTTCAAATTGAGGGTGAACGGAACAGCGATACCCTCGTTGCCTACCAAATAAATAACCTCCTCGTAAGTACCCACTGGCGTGGCGTCACTCACTTCGAAAGCTATCTCCTCAGACTTTTGAGGATCCAAAGAGCCGCTTGTCTTTGAAGCTGTCAACCAAGAAGGAAGATTGGTGATGGCCCACGATTCAGAAGAGGCGCCTTGGTTAACAATTTGTACCTCGTATTGAGCCTTCTCCTCATCTCCTTTCTCCAAAGTGATCGCATCATCAGACCACAACAAACGGTTCTGGCTGACATATGCGCTCCAAGTGACAGGTAAAGAGTAGTTGTTGTTAACGTCACGAACATTCTTCAACGTAAAGTTGACCGTTGTTCCTTCAAGACGACTTGCACTTTCATTCAATGTAATCACGACTGTTCGCTCAGAAGCGACAAAACTGTAATTAAGTGTACTCATCTCAGGTTTTTGGCGCAACGCAGGAGCGGATGTCGCTTGGGTAGCCACACCCTTGGCACTGCCGACATGATTTGAACTCATATCTTTCAATGCGAAGACTTGGGAGGTTTGACCCGCATCTACCGTCTTATCCTCAAATGGATAGTAAGCTTGCAAGCCAGCCTCGTCTCCCGTCAAACGCATGTAACGGAACTGATCGATCGCCTTCGCATTGAAAGTTGCCACCCAATAACGAAGTTCATCCACATTACCCGCAAAACGATTCGTGTAATCGTACACCGCAGGTGAAACACGATACCTCAACGCACCCACTGTCAATTCAGAGGCTTGCAAAGCAGGAACATTCGCGGAAGCCAATTGTTTCACAACGGTTCCATCCACAATAACGGAAGTCACGCCATTACGCAATACATTTACCGCAACATGGTGCCATGCGCCATCCAAATAGTCATTGGTAGTAAGCTGAGTCTCCATACTATCCGCTACCAAGGTCAAGTAACCTAGTGAATTGAACTTCAAAGCAACCTTCGTATTGGCACTCCAAAGTGTAGCGTTCTTTTGCTTGAGACCTTGGAACCACATCTCGACCATGTAGTCATCAGATGACAAGGCGGCGCAACGAGTGATGTCGACGGACAACTGATTTGTACCATCGAGTTTAGCCGCATAATTCACATT
>JAKSKV010000102.1 GCA_024401555.1 Paludibacteraceae bacterium | reverse complement strand
GAGGCTATCAAGAAGTCTTTGAATTTGTAATTTGTGTGATAAAGCAAAGTTATTATGCAATAACGCTTTAGAATATATCTATGAAAGAAGCCGTGTGGAGAGTCTCCGCACGGCTTTTCTTGTTGTATATCCTATGATTGGAAACAGATTATTCCCTCGATTCGCTCATCTTTTTGTAACCATGTGCCGCTAATTCGCTCGTCTTTTTGTAGTCAAGTGTCATAAATTCGCTCATTTTTTTGTAGTTTTGTGCTGAAAATTCGCTCATTTTTTTGTAGAAAGTTGTATATTTGTTCCGCTAAATAGATGATATACATGTATATAAGAAGGAAGATAGATAGTTATTTAAAAGAGTGGAAAGAAAACCCCGATAAGTTGCCGTTGATAATCAAGGGAGCCAGACAAATTGGGAAAACGGAATCCATTCTACATTTTGCTCATGCCCACTATAAAAGTGTTGTTTATATCAATTTTGTCACAGATGTAAAATTTAGAAAGATAGTGGAGGATGGTTACAATGCAGATGTCATTGTGAAAAACATTTCTAGGTTAAAGGATGATGCTCGATTTGAAGAGGGAAAAACGTTGATAGTGTTTGATGAGATTCAAGATTTCCCTGATATTTGTACATCGTTGAAGTTTTTTAAGATAGATGGCAGATTTGATGTGATATGCAGTGGGTCGTTATTGGGAATTAATTACCAAAAGATAGAGAGTAACAGTGTTGGCTATAAAGTAGATTATGAAATGCATTCTCTCGATTTTGAAGAATTCCTTTGGGCAAAGTCTGTGGATGAATCACAAATTGAAGATATGTTACGGCATATAGCAAAGGGGGTGCCTTTTTCTTCTGTGGAACTTTCCTTTTTCAATGATCTTTTTTTCGACTATTGTTTGGTCGGTGGTATGCCCAAGATGGTTTCATCTTATCTTCAGCGAAATACTTTTGAGAACATATTGTTCCTCCAACGTCAGTTGCTAAACGATTACCATGAAGATGTAAGAAAGTATGTTGAAGGAATGGATCAGACCCGTATATTGAATGTATTCACGCATATTCCCGTACAATTAGCCAAAGAGAACAAAAAATTCCAAATCTCTAAGGTTGCCTCAGGAGCAAGATTTAAGGATTATCGTGGATGTATTGAATGGATTCAAGATTCCGGAATCGTGAATGTGTGTTATTGCATGTTGTTCCCTGAATTACCATTGAAAGGAAATTATGACGATTCAAAATATAAACTCTACTTTGGCGATACGGGGCTGCTTATTGCAAGTTTAGACGATGAGTCACAAGATGATTTGCGGGAAAACAAGAATTTCGGGGTTTATAAAGGCGCTCTGTTTGAGAACATCATTGCGGAGGCGTTACGTAAGCAAGGCTATTCCCTTTTCTATTACAAACGAGAAGATTCCACATTGGAGGAGGATTTCTTTGTCCGCACAAAAAGGTCGTTGGTCCCAGTGGAGGTCAAAGCGAACAATGGAAGGTCTAAATCTCTGGCTACACTAATTAATAGTGACCATTATCCAGACATTTCCCGCGGAATAAAACTGTGCAACGCGAATGTGGGATATGAGAATAATATATATACCATCCCTTATTTCTGCGCCTTTCTGCTTAAACGATGGTTGCGGGAGGTGGAGTGGTAATTCCTCTGCTCCTGTAGCATCTTCAAAGTCAGTAGTCTATGCGACGGGCGGAAAGATTTACTGCACTGGTGAGGTGACAAAGTTTTATCTCTTCCGTTCTTGCTCATTTAAAAAAAATCCTATAACTTGCCATCGATTATCGGTGAGATTTGTTGGTAATTGAATCTTTTCTTTGTTGCTCGTCATTATATGAATGCAATTGTCTATTTTCTTTACTGATAATAATGTTTTATGTGTATTTTCGAGAGGTTTTCATGCCTCTTAAGTTAGTTTCGAATTGAATTTAACAATTTCTGAATATGAGAAATATCGCGATAAAAGACGCTATGCGTCATGTGTTCTGTTGGATGATTTTTCTAATCTTCGTGGTTCATTCCGCGGCGGCGATAGACTTTACCATAGGTGATTTGACATATACGGTGGAAGATGCGATTTCCCATACCGTGTCCGTGTCTGCGAAAGATAAATACATCGAAGGAGATATCATAATCCCGAGTGAAGTGGAATATGAAGGTGTGAAATATACCGTCACCACCGTCCAAGAGCACGCATTCTATGAGTTATACAACCTGACGTCCGTCGTCATACCCAACTCCGTTACATCCATTGGGTCCTTAGCGTTTTTCAAAGTAAAAGTAGTTTATTATGCAGGTTCTGAGCGTTTCGGATCCCCTTGGGGAGCGAAAAGGCTCATTAAGGGGACTGTCATAGACGGAGATTTTGTCTATGAGGATAACGAGAAAACAAAATTGGTAGCGTACATCGGATCGGAGTCCGAAATTGTTATTCCGGGTAGTGTCACATCCATTGAGGAAAATGCGTTCAAAGAATGCTCTGAACTGACCTCCATCACCATACCCAATTCCGTCACCACCATAGGCAATGAGGCATTCTGTTACTGTACAAGTCTGACGTCAGTTAATATTCCCAACTCCGTCACCTCCATTGGCAGCGAGGCATTCTATTATTGTACAAGTCTGACAACAGTCACCATCCCGAATTCCGTCATCACAATCGAATCTGGCACATTCCAGAAATGTTCCAACCTGACGTCAGTCGTCCTACCCAATTCTGTCACTACAATCGGGTTTGTTGCGTTCTCTGGGTGTGGGAATCTGAAATCCATCACGATTCCGAGTTCCGTCACCACTATCAAAGGCCATGCGTTCTCTTACTGCACAGGGATGACATCCATCGTCATTCCCAATTCCGTCACCGAGATTGACGAAAAAGCATTTTTATACATTGACACCCTCTATTATGGGGGAACAGCAACAAAGTATAGTCCATGGGGCGCAGATTTTCTAATCAAGGGTATCGTATTCGACGGAGACTTTGTGTTCAAAGACGAACAGAAGGAGGAACTTGTCGGCTATATCGGCACAAGCGGTATTGTCAACATACCTAACGGTGTGAAAATCATCGGGGATAACACTTTCAAAAATCATTCGGAGTTGACCACCATCTCCATTCCGAACACTGTCCACTCCATCGGGGAGAACGCCTTTTACGGTTGTTCAAAACTGACAGCCTTTACCATTCCAGCATCTGTCACATCCATTGGCAAGTATGCGTTTTACGATTGTAGCGGTCTGACCTCTATCACCATTCCAAACTCCGTCACCACAATCGGAAGCCGCGCGTTCGGAGGCTGTACAGGTCTGACGTCAGTCACCATTTCGGACGCCATCACCACAATTGAAAACGGCACATTTCATGATTGTACAGGTCTAACGTCAGTCACCATTCCAAATTCCGTCACCACAATTGGAAGTTACGCATTCCAGTATTGTACAGGTCT
>JAKSKV010000101.1 GCA_024401555.1 Paludibacteraceae bacterium | reverse complement strand
ACCGAACCTGGATATATCATAAAAAAAGCCGCAAGTTTCCCTGCGGCTTTCATGCTTAATGTTATAAAAAACGGATTACATCATATCCACGCTACGCTTGATGAAGGCACTGAGCGCCTCACCACGCAACAAATTGTTGGAAAGGAGCGCCAAATCCACCAACTGACGCAACTCCTTGCTATCAGCAGCGAACTTCACATAGTGGCTCTTCTTCTCCTCACGGACCTTAGTGGTCTCCTCGTCGATCTTCTTGATCTCCTCCTTCACCGGATCCGGCAAATCAGACTCCTTCTTGTCACCCATCAAATCAGCGCGCTTCTTGGACAAATCGGCCAATTGGGCTACCAATGGATTAACTTGAGCGGAGCAAGCCTCCTCCTCGCTCTTCAAGAGACGAGAGATCAATGGGTGGGAAACATTCACCACCAAATTGTAGGAGTCTGGCATCTCTCCATAGAAGTTCATACCACCTTGCATAGCGGACATCTCCTTCATACGACGCATGAACTCATTTTGAGTGATATAGACTGGAAGGTTGTCCGCAGACAAATTCTCGAAAGAGACGACGAAACTCATCTTCTCGCCGTTAGGCAATTGAGAGTTGAACATATCGATCAAAGCATTTTGTTGCTCGTTAGGCAAATCGACGCTCTTCACATCCTCCTTCATGATCAACTTATCGATCACATCCGCATCCACACGGGTGTAACGAGCCTTGCCCTCAGACTTCTGCTCCAAGCGGCTAATGAAGTGGGAATCCAACTGTCCGTCCATAATCAAGACATCGTAACCCTTCTTTTGAGCAGCCTCGATGAATGAGTGCTGCGCCTCCTTGTTGGTAGCGTAAAGGTAAACCAAGTTACCATCCTTATCCTTTTGATTCTCTTCGATCAAAGTCTTGTACTCCTCAAAAGTGAAGTATTTACCATCCACATTCTTCAACAAAGCGAACTTCTCGGCACGTTCTGCGAACTTCTCGTCGGTCAACATACCATAGACGATGAAGATCTTCAAATCGTCCCACTTCGCCTCGTAATCCGCACGTTCCTGTTTGAAGATATCCTGCAATCTGTCCGCCACCTTCTTGGTGATGTGGCTAGAGATTTTCTTCACATTGCCATCACTCTGCAAGTAACTACGGGAAACGTTCAACGGAATATCCGGTGAATCGATCACACCGTGCAACAAGGTCAAGAAATCTGGCACGATACCCTCTACTGAATCGGTCACGAAAACTTGGTTGCAGTAGAGTTGGATCTTATTCTTTTGAACCTCAAAATTGTTCTTGATCTTAGGGAAATACAAGATACCGGTCAAATTGAACGGGAAGTCCACATTCAAATGGATATTGAACAACGGATCATCCGCCATCGGATACAAATCATGGTAGAAATTCTTGTAATCCTCCTCCTTCAAATCGGCTGGTTTACGGGTCCAAGCAGGTTGTGTGTTGTTGATGACATTCAACTCCTCCGTTTCCACTTGCTTACCATCCTTCCACTCCTTCTTCTTTCCGAAGGCTACAGGCACTGGCAAGAACTTGCAATACTTGTTCAATAGTTCGTTGATCTTGGAATCAGTCAAGAAGTCCTTGTTCTCATCATCAATGTGGAGCACGATATCCGTACCGCGATCCGCCTTCTCCACCTCTTCCATGGTGTACTCAGGGCTTCCGTCGCAAGACCACTTCACCGCCTTAGCACCCTCCTTGAAGGATTTGGTGATGATATCCACACGCTTGGAAACCATGAAGGATGAATAGAATCCCAGACCGAAGTGTCCAATGATCGCATTGGCATCATTCTTGTACTTCTCCAAGAACTCCTCCGCACCAGAGAATGCGATTTGGTTGATATACTTGTCGATCTCCTCCTCGGTCATACCGATACCACGGTCGGAGATGGTCAATGTACCTGCATCCTTATCTGCCTTCACCTGGACGGTCACATCACCCAACTCACCCTTGAACTCGCCCACAGAGGCGAAAGTCTTCAACTTTTGGGTTGCATCTACCGCATTGGAAACCAACTCACGAAGGAAAATCTCGTGATCACTGTAAAGAAATTTTTTGATGACGGGGAAGATATTATCTGTCGTTACCCCAATGTTGCCTTTTTGCATATCGTATATCTTATTTTTTAATTTTTTTTCAACACATACGAATATCCAAAAGGTGTGCCATCCTATCGTTTCTGACAAAATGGCAGAGGATTATAGGGCACCATGCGACAGTTTTACCAGCCAACGGTTGAGCGAGAATAAAATGACACCCAAAACGATGGAGAAGAGACCTATGACCGTAAAGATGGTACCCGCACCCAAATCAGTGACATAGGAAGCCACGAAACCGCCCATGATATTGGCGAAGAAACTACTCAACAACCAGACACCCATCATTAAAGAGGCCAATTTGACTGGAGAGAGTTTAGAGACCATAGAGAGGCCAATCGGTGAGAGACAAAGTTCGCCCAAGGTATGCAACAGATAGGCAAAAACCATAAAGAGTATATTGGCTTTGATATTCTCATCGGCCACGTCGCCACCGCGTGCCATCACAGCACCCATCAACACCACAAATCCTAAACCCAATAGAATCATACCCAATGCCATCTTGACTGGCACATTAGGCTCCTTCCCCTTGGCACGAAGGTCTCCCCAAAGCATAGACAACATAGGAGCCAAGAGGACAATGAAGATGGGATTCACCGATTGGAACCAAGAGGTAGGCACCTCAAAGGATCCGATATTACGGTCAATGAACTTTTCTGTATAGAGCGTCATGGAACTGCCCGCCTGCTCAAAGCCGGCAAAGAAGAATACACTGAACAGGACAAAGACAACAATGGCCCAAGTCCGATCCTTCTCCTCCTTGGTCAATGGAGCGCTCTTACCATCCACTTTGTTGGCAACTGCGGAAGGATGTTTGCACAAATCACCTAAGTATCTATCCCCTAACATCGTAAAGAGCAGTAAGCCCACCAACATACCAATACCAGCCGTCAAAAACCCATAGCGGTAACCATACATGACCGCCATATAGCCCGTGAGCAAAGGAGCGAAGAAGGCTCCCACATTGATACCCATATAGAAGATCGTATAGGCGGAGTCCTTGCGGGAATCACCTGGTTCATAGAGGTTTCCGACAATAACGGAGATATTGGGCTTGAAGAAACCGTTACCAACAATAAGCAAGATAAGTCCGATGTAAAGGAAGAGTTTGGAGGTTTCATAGGCCAAAGAGAACTGGCCTAGCATCATCAAGATGGCACCGATCACGATTGCCTTACGCTGCCCTAAATAGTTGTCAGCCAACCATCCGCCAATCAATGGTGTGAAGTAGACAAAACCAGTAAAGAAGCCATACAAAAGAGAGGCATCCTGATCCGTGTAGCCTAATCCACCCTCCACCAATGTCTTGGTCAGATAGAGGATCAACAACGCTCTCATGCCATAATAACTGAATCGTTCCCACATCTCAGTGGCGAACAATAGATACAAACCTTTGGGATGTCCTTGTGCCATTTT
>JAKSKV010000100.1 GCA_024401555.1 Paludibacteraceae bacterium | reverse complement strand
ACCGATTGCATCGACGAAGGAGATGCTCCTGAATATGTCGCAAATAATGCGTTGTTATTGGGCGAAATTTGGCGATGCGACATTAAATTTATATTTTTGTCGCAAAATATGCGACGATAATCCGATGTTTATGTCGCGCAAATAAAGATACATGTATATTCACGAAAGAGAAGATTGGACAAATTTTCGTTGGGATGCGGCTCAGTTGTCGTTTCTTCAGGATGTAGTCTGCCGTAAGCAAGGAGTGCTTTATGGCAGGTTGAGCTCATTGGGTTTTGACAGCAAACTGATGGCAATGGCAGAGAATCTGACGTATGACGTGGTCTATTCCTCCGAAATAGAAGGCATTCAACTGAATGTCGATCAAGTACGTTCTTCAATAGCTAGAAAATTAGGCATCGAAAATGTGAAATATACTGCTCCTTCGCGTTACGTTGACGCTGTGGTCAGCGTGATGCTTGATGCGCTTCAGTGTTATGATCAGCCCCTTAGCAAAGAGAAATTATGTGGGTGGCAAGCCGCTTTCTTTCCAACGGGCTTGAGCGAAGGATCCCAGATAGAGGTGGGTAAATATCGTACCCATGAGGAGCATATCGTCAGCGGAATGTTTGGGCGGGAGAAGATTCATTATATTGCACCATCACCTGGTCGTGTGGAAAGGGAAATGCAAAAATTCCTAGAGTGGTTCAATTGCAATGAATCGGTGAGCAGCGTTATCCGCTCGGCTATTGCGCACTTCTGGTTTGTCAGCATTCACCCTTTTGAGGATGGAAATGGACGCTTGGCTCGTGTACTCTCCGATATGCTATTGGCGCGAGGAGAGGGAAGTCAATTCCGCTTCTACAATGTCTCTTCTCAAATCAATAAGGATAAGAATCATTATTACGATATTCTGAAGCGAATGCAGCATGGCGATGGAGACTTGACGGAATGGGTGATGTGGTATATGCAAAAGTTATCCGATGCCCTGGATGAAGCCAGTACAATAGTCTCCACGACACTTAACAAAAGTTTGTTCTGGCAGAAGGTGTCGTCTGTTCCGATGACCGAGCGCCAGACGGAGATGCTAAACCTTTTTCTTGACGGGTATGAGGCAAAGATTACCTCAAAGACTTGGTCCGCCCTGGCAAAATGCTCCAAGGATACCGCCATCCGTGACATTCAAGATCTCGTAAACAAGAATATCTTGATCGAAGACAGCCCAGGAGCGAAACGTCCAAGCTATTCTATCGTCTATGATACAGAGGATCTCTCTCAATTCTTTTCCGAAGTTGAGATTAAAGAGGAGGATGGTATCTCATATCTCAGAGCCATGTATAAGGGCAGAACAGCTGTATGCGAAAGAATTCTGAAACTCGATGCTGAACGATACGGGAAAGGTGAGCTAACTTTGTCCAATTTGCTCAGTAAATATTGCTCGTATATTCACGTTTCTTAGTTTTTGTTTTTGCAATAGTTTTACGCTATGAAGCAGATGATAAAACACATCATTCTCTTGCTCTTCCTCGCATGGGGCGGCGCGTGTTTCTCTCAATCGGTTCAGAACGATGGAAACATTGCCCTTAATTGGGAAATCTATGATCCCCGATTTGATGGAGCGGAAGTTGACGCTCAACTGAATGAAATTGCTGCTTTCATCAAGGAGAATCCACAAGAAATATTTTTGGTCACGGGACATGTGGATGAGCGGTGGCGTGGACCGTATAGCGTTAAATTGACGCTGAAGAGAGCGCAATGGGTGACGCAATCTTTGTTGGAGCGTTTGGGTGATGTGGATGTTATCATGATTCCTATCGACCTTGAAGATAAATGTCCTCGTATCCCTCATGCGAAAACGGAAGAGGAGCATGCATGCAACCGTAGAGTCGCTATCCAAACCTATTCCCCGAACTTATACCACGGTAAATGTGCCATCCGAGTAGAGCATGAGGTGTCGCGGAGGCTTCTTTCGGAGGAGGCTTATGCTACCTATTGGCGGAAATATGAAGCCATGAAGAAACCTGGTAAAAAGATGTCGGAACGGAAGTGTGAGAAAGTCGCTGTTAAGTTGAGGCGGTTGAGGGAAGATTTGATGGGGAAATAAGTGGCGATAAATCTATCATTTAAGATAGTTATTCAATACGTCTAAATGTTAACGTGTGTTAAAAATGGGGGGGGTAAAAATCGAGTTGAAATCTTTAGTAAATTTGTTTTATATAATTCTAAAGAGTAAATAATGCGATTATGAGATATCTAAAACAATTCATTTTAACGGCAATACTGTTCCTGACGGGCAGTATAAGCTTTGCGCAAGATAACCTTCCTGTCAGCGGTCAAATAGCCGGACACGACTATGTAGACCTTGGACTTCCAAGCGGCACTCTTTGGGCAACCTACAACGTTGGTGCAACCAAACCTGAACAATATGGCTATTATTTCGCATGGGGAGAGACAGAGCCGAAGGATGTGTACAACGACTGGAGCACATACAAATATGCGACTACAATTGGAGAGGATTTGGATTCCATCACGAAATACAACATGAGTGGCAGATATGGAATAATCGACAGTCTTTCAACCTTGCTTCCCGAGGATGACGCTGCGGCAGCCAACTGGGGCTCAGAGTGGAGGATGCCGACAAACGAGGAGCAGGGAGAGCTTTATGAAAACAGCTATATGGTGTGGACAGACGGCTACAACGGCACGGACGTGTTAGGAGTGATATTCTATAAGGCGAAGAGTGCAGAAGATAAGGGAGAGTTCGTAGCACGCTGGCAGACGCCGTCATCAGACTACAGCGTGTCAGATGACGCCCATGTCTTTTTCCCTGCCGCTGGCTCGGATGTCGGCCTTGAGGGCGACTACGGCTTCTACTGGACGTCTTCGCTCGACGGGAAGAGCGAGAACTACGCTCTCCGCTTGTACTTCGACGAGGAGTACGTCTACTGGGACTACCGCAGCTACCGTTTCAGTGGGTTTAGAGTTCGTGCGGTCGCAAACAAAACAACTGATATAGAAGAATACGTTGTCTCATTCTATACACAAGACAGCGTCTTGATAGAAAGCCAGAAGGTGGAGAAAGGGAAGTCGGCAACTGCTGTAGATGCACCTGTGGTAGATGGTTACGAGTTCATTGGTTGGAGCGACTCTTCTTTCACCAACGTCACGAAAGACTTGGACATCTATGCTCAATACAAAGCAATAACAAAGGATACGCTTCCTGTCAGCGGTCAAATAGCCGGACACGACTACATTGACCTTGGACTTCCAAGCGGCACTCTTTGGGCAACCTACAACGTTGGTGCAACCAAACCTGAACAATATGGCTATTATTTCGCATGGGGAGAGACAGAGCCGAAGGATGTGTACAACGACTGGAGCACATACAAATATGCGACTACAATTGGAGAGGATTTGGATTCCATCACGAAATACAACATGAGTGGCAGATATGGAATAATCGACAGTCTTTCAACCTTGCTTCCCGAGGATGACGCTGCGGCAGCCAACTGGGGCTCAGAGTGGAGGATGCCGACGAACGAGGAGCAGAGAGAGCTGTATGAGAACAGCTACATGGTGTGGACAGACGACTACAACGGCACAGACGTTAGTGGCGTGATATTCTATAAGGCGAAAGAGGATAGCGACAAGGGCCAGT
>JAKSKV010000010.1 GCA_024401555.1 Paludibacteraceae bacterium | reverse complement strand
CCCATTTATCATTCTATTTATTATTCTCCGATTAGGATAGAGAATGCGCCACCGTTCGCTCCTTTGAGGAAGTAAACACCCTTGCTCAATCCAACAACCTGACCATACTCCACCATTACCCTTTTCACAAAACGTCCAGAGGCATCAAAAGCTTGGTACTCGCCCTCAGGAACCAATTTCGTATCGGTAATATTATTCAATCCAGTCTTGTCACTGTTGATCAATTTGAATTCCAGATAATCAATATCCACCCAGTCGCCTGTAATTTCAAGTTTCAAGACATGTTTACCCTTGGTCAACGGATTCAATTTGGTGGAAACCTCCGTGAAAACGCTCCAATCTCCCGTGTTCGGCACATCGACAAAACCACCAGGCGTACCATCCGCACCCGGAATGATGAATTGGTTGTCCATATACAAGGTGAATTGCGAGCCGTCGGCGCCAGAGGCTACTCTGGACTCTACCACATACTCACCGTCTTCCTCTACCTCAACGGTGTATTCGATCCACTCACCGGTCTGCGTATAGCCAACCGCAGTGGCATTCATATCGACACCCTCCTGACGGGTATCCCCATTACGGTTTTGTTCATCCTTATCGTGGTAGGCATTGCCCTCGCCTCCGTAATCAAACTCCTCCGCTTCTATCTTGCCTGGAATCATCGCAGGGGAACCGTTGAAAGGCCTTTGCTCCTCAAAAATGGAGATTTCAGTCTTGGCAGAAACATATTGCTTATTGTTGTTGTCGTAGCCAACCGCCCATACGGTATGGGGGCCCTTGGAAATATTCTCCCAAGTGAAATCCATTACATTCGTTGCGATCACCTTATCGTCCGCATAGATTTCGATTCTTTGGATATTATTATTCTCCTTCTTCACGGAGATCTTCACCTCGCCAGGCTCGTCCTCCTTTGAGACATAGGCGGAAACCAGAAGATCCTGCTTCAAAGAGCCATTCTCCTCCAACAATTTCAGCATAGTCGCCGCATAGTTTTGTCCTAATTTTTTATATCCGGCTACCGTAAAGTGGTACTCGTCATTCGCCGCCTCACAACCTTCCGCGGAGATGACATGCGCAGTCGGAATGACGCTTGGCACCCTTCTCACCTGATTATTGTGACTGCTGCACGGGCCAGTGTATCTCACCTCACCCACCAACAAAGGAACTTCCGATGCCTTCAAACCCAAGTCGGTCAACATATTTTGATAAATGCCATCCAAGCGGGTTGGCCAATTGGACTGATTCGTATTGGTCTCTCCCTGATGCACCAAAATACCCTTGATGACTCCCTCTTTCTGCGCTTGTTTCGCCAATTCAATGATTCGTCCATAAGGATTGCTTCCGTAAGACTTCGCGTACCCCTTCAACCAATCGGCACAAGTGTTCAAATAGGCTTGGTAACGATCCTTCTCAAACAACTGGATATCCGCACCACCACATGCCACCACAATGACACCTACACGGATGCTCGGATCCAATTTTTCCACCAAAGTACGGCCAAAATAATCCACGGGGCCGAAACCTGCGTTATTCCAGTGGAAGCAGCGAGCCAATGGCGGAACAGCAGTCATCCATTGTCCTTTTTTCCTACCACATTGACCACAGTCATCTGCGGAATACATCATTTGGAAACGCTCGTTCACACCTCTTTTTTCACTATCAGGCACAGTGGCATTACCCTCCATATTGGATTGTCCCCAACAGATGTAGATGTGGAAATTAGGGTCAGGGGCGGCTCCTACTGAGGAGAACACGCCAATAAAAGATAGCAATAGGGCTATTCGTAATGTGATGTTAGCTTTCATGGTTTTTATTTTTTTACAAATATATTCATCAACCGCACTTTTTACCATAAATTTCACGTCAGATGATTGTAGTTTTGGTTCAACTGAAGGGAAGAATAGCGTCATTGACAAGCTAAACGGAGAAAACATATATAAAAAAAACCACTATATTTGTCCTAAATCAACAAAGTTCATTCGTTTAAACGCTTATCATAACACTTATGGATTTCAAAGAAATAAAAAAGAGCATACGCAGCTATTTCAACCTCAACGCAGACAAACAGTCTAACCGAGAGATCATCGCCAGCATCACCAGTGGCACCCAATTCAAGGGAACGAATCTGTGGATTTTAGTCTGTGCCATCTTAATCGCCTCCTTAGGATTGAACATGAACTCCACCGCGGTGATTATCGGCGCCATGTTGATCAGCCCACTCATGGGCCCCATCATGGGCATCGGTCTGGGCGTGGGAATTGGAGACGGCAACCTAATCCGCAGTTCGTTGAAAAACCTCTTTGTGGCTACTCTATTTTCCCTTCTTGCCAGTGCGCTCTACTTCGTGCTATCGCCTATCAATGAGGCCCGCAGTGAATTGTTGGCCCGCACGCAGCCCACCATCTACGATGTGATGATCGCCTTCTTCGGAGGCTTCGCAGGCATCATCGCCACAGGATCCAAAACAAAGGGCAACATCCTCCCTGGCGTAGCGATCGCGACTGCTTTGATGCCGCCACTCTGCACAGCGGGATATGGATTGGCCACATTACAGACCAAATTCCTCTTCGGTGCCATGTACCTCTTCTTGATCAATGCAGTCTATATCGGACTGGCCACTTGGTTGGGAACCGTCATTCTTCACCTGCCCAAAGTGGAAGAGGAGGAGAAAGTAGAGGGTGAAGAGGAGAAACACCACCTCAAAAAAGGCTGGGCATTCGCCATGCTGTTCATCTTCATCGTTCCAAGTCTGATCACCACCGTGGGAATTGTCAGGGAAAATATGCAGGAGTCACGCGTGTCGGCCTATATCCGTGGGGAGTTCGAGAACTTAGGCGAGACGCACCTTATCAGCTATGAATACAATCAAGGAGATACCGCCGATGTCATACAAGTCAACCTCTTAGGATTGCCTTTGGACAACCACAAAATAGACATCCTAGCCGCCCGTATGGGAGCCTATGGTTTGGGAGACGAGATCAAACTCAAAGTGGTGCAAGGCGGTGTCGATTCACCGGAGGTGGACGCAGCCACCCTATCGAGCAAAATCATGAAGAATGTGGTGGAATATTACGACGAGACCATCAAACGATTGGAGAAAGAGAATGACAGTCTAAGGACACTGGTGACTAGTTTACAAGAGGGGAAATAAATTCCATTTGACAATGATATGATTACGCAATGTAGAGACGCGATTAATCGCGTCTCTACGGACAAACCCATATCCACAACAACCCCAAAGGGCGGCATCACAGGAAATAATAATCCTATGTTGCAAAAATGTTTAGGAACGGTTATACGTGGTTTGAAGGCACGCATCACCCATTACGCCAACACCAACAATATTACATTTGCATGGCAAACACGTTTTCATGACCATATTGCTCGCAACCAAAATGAATTGAACAATATTTCCACACACATCGAAAACAATGTTATTCAATGGCAATTGGACGAATTCAATAAATTGTAAAGACAATGTTCTGTGTGCAATATCACCTCTAATCAAAAAAATCATCTGGATATAATTCCGCAGGTGACATCCAGTCGAAACCATATCTTTTTAGAATATCCTTTTTATATCGCCAATAGACATGGCATGCTCCCTCACTATTTCGATATGGATTTTTAAGCATAGAATCTAACACCTCTTCCTCTACATCATAAATAACATCCTTGAAAGCTGCTGATTTTTCCAAGGAATCCATCTTTAATTCCTCAGGAGTAAGTTGCACAGCTATTATATTATTACCGCGAACGATTCCTCGTACAGGAATTCCATAAGCACGATACATTTCAAATCCATAGATTGAAATGGCTGAATGAGATACTTTTCTAATGGCATAACATGAATCTGCCACAATATCATAAATTTCATCACTTAAATCCGATGTCCATATAAACGACACAGAGTCGCTCTTTAATTCGGAATTGTAATACATACCTGTATTCGGGAAGAAAATGGTAGCGCCATTAGTTCTAGATACGCCTAACATTCCAGAAGCACCAGTTCCCTTATAATCTTTTATCTCATCCCAATCGCAACCCAATAGTAATTCCCCGTACTCAGCAAAAGTAGGCATAGCCCATTTACCACCCATTCGTACGGCTGCAACATCATCGTCAGACATAAGCCTGTCTAAACCGTCATAATGGTCGGATTTAGGATAACTATTATACTTCAACATAACAGAATCCCCTTGGCTATACTTGTAATTATCCCAATTGTACGTGACCTTCGGTTGCGTCTCACCCCACGCATAATATTCTCCTGTATGATAGGGTTGTTCAGCACCTACGTTGCAAACAGCCCATAGATTTCCACTTGGCAACCCTAAATCAACGTACTCGTATCCATTTTCAGTTTGAGAACAACCTGAGAATAAGATAATTGTGACTGATATCAATAACAATTGCAGTACTTTCATATAGTCTTTTGATGAATCATCGCAAATATACGCAATAAATCGATTGGACAATAGGGGCCGATTCCATAAACAAAAAGGGCGACATTTTGCAATGCCGCCCTTCATATTGAATGGATTATCTATTAATATTCCATCTTGCTCATACGGATGTATGATTGGTAGCGCTTCTTAGCCATCTCCTCAGAGGCGTTGAACAACTCTTGTGCCTCGTTAGGGAATTGCTTCATAACAGAAGCGTAACGTACCTCACCCTTCAAGAAGTCTTGGAACTTGCTGTAATCAGGCTCCTTAGAATCCAATGAGAATGGATTCTTGCCCTCAGCTTCCAATTCTGGGTTGAATCTCCACAAGTGCCAGTAACCGCACTCAACAGCCTTAGCCTCCTCTGCTTGAGCCTTGCCCATACCAGCCTTCAAACCGTGGTTGATACATGGAGCGTATGCGATAACCAAAGATGGTCCATCGTATGCCTCAGCCTCCTTGATAGCCTTCAAACATTGAGCAGGATCAGCACCCATAGCGATTTGTGCGACATACACATAACCGTAAGTAGTAGCGATCATACCCAAATCCTTCTTACGTACTCTCTTACCAGATGCGGCGAACTTAGCGATTGCGCCAAGAGGAGTAGCCTTAGAAGATTGACCTCCAGTGTTAGAGTAAACCTCAGTATCCAATACCAAGATGTTAACGTTCTTACCGGATGCGATCACGTGATCCAAACCTCCGTAACCGATATCGTAAGAAGCACCGTCACCACCGATGATCCATTGAGAACGCTTGATCATGTAACCCTTCAACTCTGACAATTGCTTGCAGTGGTTGCACTTATCCTTGTTAGCGTCAACCATAGGGAAGATCTTCTCGCAGATCTCAGCTGACTTAGCAGCGTCTTCCTTATTCTCAATCCAAGCCTTGAACAACTCCTTAGCCTCAGCAGGAGTGCAATCAGCAGCGATAGCCTCGTTCATGATCTTAACGATACGCTCACGCATCTTCTCGTTAGCCAATTCCATACCCAAACCGAACTCGCAGAAGTCCTCGAACAAAGAGTTAGCCCAAGCAGGACCTTGACCCTTCTCGTTAGTAGTATAAGGAGTTGAAGGAATAGAACCAGAGTAGATAGAAGAACATCCAGTAGCGTTGGCAACGATTTGACGGTTACCGAACAATTGAGAAAGCAATTTCACGTATGGAGTCTCACCACAACCTGAACAAGCTCCTGAGAACTCGAACAATGGAGTAGCGAACTGAGAGTTCTTAGGGTTAGCGGTGATATCAACCAAAGCTTGCTTGCTAGATACCTTCTTCACACCGTACTCCCAGTTTGCAGCCTCAACAGCAGCAGATTGAGATTCTGGATCGAATGGAACCATCTTAAGCGCTTGCTTACCCTTCTCTGGGTTGTTACCCATACATACGTCAACACAGTTACCGCAACCCAAGCAGTCCATAACACCAACTTGCATACGGAACTTCATGCCCTTCATAGCGGCAGGAGCCTTCATCTCGATCATCTCACCGTTCATGCCCTTAGCCTCATCGTCAGTCATAACGATTGGACGGATACATGCGTGAGGACAAACGAATGCACACTTGTTACATTGAACACAGTCAGCAGCGTTCCATGCAGGAACGAATGCGGATACACCACGCTTCTCATAAGCTGCAGTACCTGCAGGCCACTCACCATCCTCGATGCCCTTGAATGCTGAAACTGGCAACAAGTCACCGTTTTGTGCATTGATAGGACGAACCACCTTGTTGATGAACTCAGGATCGTTGTTAGCAGGAGCCTTATCGTCTGCCAAGTTAGCCCATGAAGGATCTACAGCCAATTGCTTGTACTCACCACCACGGTCAACTGCAGCGTAGTTCTTGTTTACAACATCCTCACCCTTCTTACCGAATGACTTAACGATGAACTTCTTCATTTGCTCAACAGCCAACTCAGTAGGGATTACACCAGTGATGCGGAAGAATGCGGATTGAAGCACAGTGTTAGTTCTGTTACCCAAACCGATCTCTTGAGCGATCTTAGTAGCGTTGATGTAGTAAACTGTGATATTGTTTTGCGCGAAATATCTCTTTACATTGTTTGGCAAGTTCTTAGCCAACTCCTCGCCATCCCAGATAGTGTTCAAAAGGAATGTACCATTCTTACGAAGACCACGGGTTACATCGTACATCTTCAAGTAAGCTTGAACGTGGCATGCTACGAAGTTAGGAGTAGTTACCAAATAAGTTGAACGGATTTGGTTGTCACCGAAACGCAAGTGAGAGCAAGTGAAACCTCCAGACTTCTTAGAGTCGTAAGAGAAGTATGCTTGGCAATACTTGTTGGTGTTGTCACCGATGATCTTGATTGAGTTCTTGTTAGCACCTACGGTACCGTCAGCACCCAAACCGAAGAACTTAGCCTCGAACATACCGTCACCAGAAACCGCGATCTCCTCCTTCTTAGGAAGTGAAGTGAAGGTAACGTCATCCACGATACCTACGGTGAAGTGGTGCTTAGGCTCGTTCATAGCCATATTCTCGTAAACCGCGATCATTTGAGCAGGAGTGGTATCGTTTGATCCCAAACCATAACGACCAGCGACGATCTTAGGAGCGTTCTTAACACCGTTGTAAGACTCGCATACATCCAAATACAAAGGATCTCCGTTTGCACCTGGCTCCTTAGTTCTATCCAAAACGGTAAGAACCTTACAAGAAGAAGGAACAGCAGCGAGCAAGTGCTTAGTTGAGAATGGACGGAACAAGTGAACTGCAACCAAACCGACCTTCTTGCCTTGCTTAGTCAAGTAGTCGATGGTCTCGCGGATACACTCTGTAACTGAACCCATAGCGACGATCACGTACTCAGCATCCTTTGCTCCATAGTAGTCGAACAAGTTGTACTCACGGCCGGTGATCTTAGAGATCTCCTTCATGTAGTTCTCTACGATTGCAGGCACATTGTTGTACATTGTGTTGCAAGACTCACGGTGAGTAAAGAATGTATCAGGGTTCTCAGCCATACCACGCATTACCGGGTGGAGTGGAGAGAGCGCGCGTTGACGGAACTCAGCCAACTTCTCTTGGTCGATAAGTGGAGCCAAATCGTCGTTCTCCAACATCTCGATCTTTTGGATCTCGTGAGAAGTACGGAAACCGTCGAAGAAGTTCAAGAATGGAACTTGAGACTTGATAGTTGACAAGTGAGCGACACCTGCCAAATCCATCACCTCTTGAACTGAACCCTCAGCCAACATAGCGAAACCGGTTTGACGACAAGCGTAAACGTCTTGGTGGTCACCGAAGATACAAAGTGTGTGAGAAGCGATGGTACGAGCAGAAACATGGAATACCGCAGGCATCTTCTCAGCCGCGATCTTGTACATGTTAGGGATCATCAACAACAAACCTTGAGAAGCGGTGTATGTTGATGTCAAAGCACCAGCTTGGATTGCACCGTGAACCGCACCAGCTGCACCAGCCTCTGATTGCATTTCTGTAACTGACACTGTCTCGCCGAAGATGTTCTTGCGACCTTGAGCAGCCCACTCGTCTACATACTCCGCCATTGTAGACGAAGGTGTGATTGGGTAGATACAAGCGCACTCGCTAAACATATATGAAATATGAGCAGCGGCTTGGTTACCATCACAAGTGATGAATTTCTTTTCTTTAGCCATAATTATATAAATTGAACAATAAAAAATACGAACTCTGTGGCATTGGAGAATACACTCCCCAACACAAAACGCAAAATTAGTAAAAAATATTTCTCCTCATTTGAAAAACAAGGAAAAAGTACACTCCTTTTTTTCAACATAATTTCATTTTTAATTTTATTTCACACAACATCAACCATGTTTCTTACCTTAATATAAAAATTAAGCGTATCTTTGCGAAACAATTTTTATAGGGAATACTATTAACAAAAACAGAATATGAAACGCATTCTTAAGATTGGAGGAATCTCTCTTTTAGTAATCATCCTACTACTTGCCATTCTACCTTTCCTTTTCAAAGGTAAAGTGAAGGAGGCGATCGTCACAGCCGTGAACGATATGCTGAACGCCGAATTCTACATGGGCGACCTCTCCATGAACTTCTTCAGCAATTTTCCTAACGCGTCGGTATCAATCGACCAAGTCGGACTGATCGGCAAAGAGGATTTTCAAGGAGACACTTTAGCTAATGTCGGAAAAGTAAAGGTCGTAATCGACCTCTCCAGTTTGTTGAAAGAGACCTACGTCATCAACTCAGTGGAGGTCATCGATCCAACCCTTCACGCCAAGGTGAACGAACAGGGAACGGCCAACTGGGATATAATCAAAAGCGACGAGGAAGAGGAAGAGACGGAGGAATCCAATGGCGGCGCCATCCAATTGGCGTTGGACAAACTCATCATCGAGAACCTCTGCGCCACATACGACGACAGAAAGGATAGTATGAGCGCCTCCGCAGACCATCTCAACCTAAATTTGGTGGGAGATCTCGCCCTCGACACCGAGACGCTCGCCAACATCAAAACCTTCAAATTAGCATTCGACAAAGTACAATACACGGATGAGAAATCGGTAATGAACCTGCTCTTGGAGAAGGCAGGGTTGGACATCAGCGGAAAGATGAACGGCAATGTGGCCGACATCCGATTAGGCGCAAGTGTCGATTCCACCTCTTTTGCCATGGGCAACATCCCATACCTCAACAAGGCGAAAACCCAAGCAGACATTACCCTATCCGCAGATTTGGACAACGACAAATATACCTTCGGGGAGAACTCCATCTCTTTGAATGAAATCGTAGCCAACTTCTCCGGATTCGTCCAACTGCTCGACTCTTCGGCCATCGATATGGATTTGGCGGTAAAGACACCAAACATCGATTTCAAGCAGATCCTCTCCTTGATTCCGGCCATCTACGCACAGGATTTCGCCTCTTTGAAGACAGCGGGCGAGGTATCTCTCGCAGCGACCGCCAAGGGACGCATGGTAGGCGACACGCTTCCCGCATTCAATGCGGACTTGAACATCAAGAACGCTATGTTCAAATATCCAGACCTGCCAAGTTCAGTGAACGACATCAACATCACGGCCAACATCTCTAACCCAGGCAACATCACCGACTCCACTACCCTCAACGTAGAGAAGTTAGCTTTGAAAATGGCTGGCAATCCGTTCGAGGTGAAATTGCTCGTCAAGACACCAATTTCTGATCCAGACTTCAAGTTCGCCACCAACGGCACCATCGATTTCGGCAAGATCTCCCAAGTGGTCAAATTGGAGGACATGAAATTGAATGGTATCCTCTCGGCAGCCTTGAAGGCGAACGGAAAGATGTCTTACGTGGACAAGGAGCAATACGACAGGTTCTCAATCTTGGGATCGCTCAATCTGAAGGACTTTGTGATGAAAGCGAAGTCAATCGACTACGACGTGAACGTGAACAACGCCAACTTGGACTTCAACTCGCAAAACGTGAACATGGCTGCCAACCTCTCTCTTGGCAAGAGCGATTTGTCTTTGGCAGGTAAGCTTCAGAACTTCCTACAATACATTGTAAGAGGAGAGACCATCAAAGGTAGTTTGGATGTGAAGTCCAACTATCTCAATGTCACCGAGCTCATCGGCGAAAGCAGTGAAGAGGCACCTGCGGAGGCAAATCAAAACACTTCAGCGCAATCTGTGATCGACATCCCAGCCAACATCGATTTCGCCCTAAATACCAACATCGCGAAGTTGATCTATGAGGGCATCGAGATATCCGACCTCAAAGGAAACCTCACCTTGAAGGAGAAATGCGCGAAGATCCAAAACTTGGCGGGTAACGCATTGGGCGGAGCCTTCAATGTCAAGGGAGATTACAATGTGCAAGACACATTGGCGCCAAAGGTGGATTTGGACTTGGGTGTGAACAGCATGAAGATCTCCGAGGTCTTCTCAAAGGTGACGACAGCCAAGAAGATCGCGCCTATGTTGTCGGATGCCGACGGATATTGTTCCATGAGTCTGAAGTTCGATTCTAAATTGGACCATGCGATGTCGCCCAACCTTTCCACGGTAAACGGAAAGGGTAAATTCATCTCCAAAGAGGTCGGTTTGAAGGCTGTCAAGGCGCTTGGCATCATTGCGGAGAAGGTCAACTACGATCCATTGAAGAATCCGAAGATCAAAGACCTCAACATCCAATTCGTCATCAAAGACGGTCGTTTGGAGATCAATCCATTCGAGACAGCCATCCAGACCGCCTTGTTGAAAGTATCCGGATCATCCGGTTTGGACCAGACATTGGATTACATCACCACCGTATCCTTGAAATCGATCACAGACAAGATTCCTGTGGCATTCGACGTGAAGATCGGCGGAACATTCACTTCGCCAAAGGTAACCGTCGGTGCTGCATCCACCGTCGAGGCCATCAAAGAGAAAGTGACAGAAAAGGTGACAGAGGTGGTTGACAAGGCGAAGGAGAAGGCAATCGCCGTCGCTAAGGAGCAAAAGGAGAAGATGGTCGCTGATGCGCAAAAGCAACGCGAAAAGTTGATCGCTGATGCAGAAAAGGCAGGTAACAAACTGGTGGAAGAGGCGCAAAACAACGCCAAGAAGATGGAGGAAAAAGCGGCCAATCCATTAGCCAAGAAGGCTGCCCAGAAGACAGGCGAAGCAAGCGTGAAGAAGATGCAAGAACAAGCTGCCAAGATGAAAGCCGACGCAACTGCCGCAGGAGACAAACTCGTTCAAAATGCGGAGAAGAACGGTGATGCGCTCATCACCAAGGCATCTGCCACCGGCAGCATAAAAACAGCAGAATAATTATGGTTGAAATAGGAAAAATAAACAAACTGACCGTAGAGAATATCGGTCCGAACATGGTAACTGTCATCGCGGATGACGGAGAGGCGATCAAGGTGCCTACGGAGGATTTCAAAGAGGAACCTGCCGTGGGTGACGAGGTGAAAATATTCGTTTACAAGGATGCGGAGCGTAGGACAATCGGTTCCGCCAAACTCCCCTACGCCATCGCTGGCGAATTCGAGTTCCTTTCGGTGACGCAAGTATCATCCGCAGGTGCCCTACTCGATTGGGGATTAAAGCGGAAACTCTTCCTTCCTTCCAAGGAACAAACCAGCAAAATCAACTTAGGAGACACCTATCTAGTGCATGTCTTCTACGACCACAAGACGGAGCAGGTAATAGCCAGCATGCATGTGGATGACTTCTTGGATTTGGACAAACCCACCTACGCAATGAATGATGAGGTGGAGATATTGGTTGTGAAGGAGACCTCCCTGGGTTACAAAGTAATTGTGGATGACGCCCATTGGGGACTCATCTATCACAATGAGATATTTGAGCACATCGATTTTGCGATGCGTACCAAGGCATACGTCAAAGCGGTGCGTGAGGACGGCAAGATCGATATTGCGTTGCAACCACAAGGCTACAAGGTGGTGGACAACATCAGCGAGCAGATTTTGGAGGAGCTGAAGCGCAGAGGAGGCTATCTTCCGATGAATGACAAGACAGATTCCGACATCATCTACAACACTTTCGGATGCAGCAAGAAGGCCTTCAAGAAAACCCTTGGAACGCTCTACAAGCAACGAATCATCACCCTCGGAGAGGATGGTATTAGATTGAACGAGAAGGGAGAATAAGACGCTCCCCGTACAAATAGAAAGCGAGGATTCATCATAGGATGGATCCTCGCTTAATTTTTCCAGAAAACTCTCACAACATCATATCAGCACCCCATTGCAATGGTCCACTTCGTGTTGGATGATTTGGGCTGTCCACCCCGTATATCTCTTCTTCTTAGGCTTAAAATCAATATCTTGGAACTCAACGGCTATCTCCTCATAGCGAATGGTCTTCTTTACCCCTGGCAAAGAGAGACAACCCTCCTCCGCAGGATAGGGCCTCGACTTCATGGTAATGACCGGATTGATCAAGACCACCTGTTTGTTGCCGTCACAGATGACGATAATGTTTTTGAGCACACCAATCATATTGGCCGCCATACCGACGCAGCCATCCAGATGGGCACGCAAGGTATCCAACAGATCTTTCGCCACCTCCCTATCAGCCTCAGTCGCAGCCACTGATTTCTGCGCCAAGAACAATGGGTCACGCATAATTTCTCTTACCATGGTTTCAACTGGATTGGATTAGGGTGCATTCAACAACACGCTCCTACTCGATTTATTTTATTTCACCCTCTTGTGTGATGATCTCCTCCTCATCGAAGCCGTCCGACTCATCGTCAATGAGTCTTTTTCCGCAATATCGGCAGAATACAGCATCCTCATCGTGGCCAGTCTTGTGGCAATGAGGGCATGGTTTCATGGAGATTTTCTTCTTTTGGGTGATCATCTGCGCAGAAACGATACCCGTAGGGACCGCCAAAACCGTGTAACCTAAAAGCATCACAAAAGCGGAGAGGAAGCGTCCCATACCCGTCATAGGGGTTATATCGCCATAACCTACTGTAGTGGTGGTAACGATTGCCCAATAGATACTACTTGGGATATCACTGAAACTACTGCCTTCTATTCCTCCCTCCACCATATACATCACCGTACCGATGCAAATGACAAGCAAAAGAACAAAAACGAAAAATACCGTGATTTTTCGGAAACTAGACCTCAATGCAGTCAACAAGATCTCGCCTTCATGCCAAAAGGTAAAAAGCTTAAAGACACGGAATACGCGTATCAATCGGAGAATACGAATGGTCAACAAACCATGCGCGTTCGGGAAGATGAATCCCAGATAGGTCGGCACAGTAGCCAGCAAATCGACCACTCCGAAGAAACTGAATATATACTCTTTCGGCTTGGGCGAACAATAGAGCCTCAACAGATACTCAATCGTGAAGAATATCGTGAACACCCACTCCAAGACGGAAAGGAATTCCTTGAACGAAGGAGGGAAAAAGGCAAGACTTTCGAGGATAACCACCCCTACGCTCACCATGATAAATCCAATCAAAAAGACATCGAAGGTCTTTCCCAGAGGCGTATCGGTATCATAGATAATCATATATATCTTATGCTTCAACGCCTCGTTGTTCATAAAATCATGCCATTTTTTCTTCAATCCAAACATATTCCATCAATTTATTAAGATCGTCCATCAAAAAACACCCAAGTGTTCCAACAATATCTTCACGCCAATGCCTATCAAGACAAATCCGCCCACCATCTCCATATTCACGGGCAGATGTTTTCCTAAATAAATACCAATCGCATTGCCCGCCACGGAGAAGCCGAAACTGAAAAGCCCGATCATGACCAATGCGAAAATAAAAGTTTCCACCTTTTCTGTCAAAAAAACCAAACCTGTCGCCAAGGCATCTATACTGGTGGCGACGGCCAAGAATATCAACTTTTTCCACTGCAGAGCAGGTTGTCCATCCGAACTCTCCTCATCTTCGTCAGAGAGACTCTCCTTGATCATTTTCAAGCCGAGAATGAGCAAAATAGCGAATGCTATCCAATGGTCAATCGACTCAATCGCTGTTTTGAAACTTATGCCCGCCAACCATCCGATCAGTGGCATACCTGCTTGGAAGAGGCCAAATAAAACAGCCATCTTCAGAATAGGAACAAAATGGAACCGCCTAAGGGCAATTCCATTTGTTATTGAGACGGCAAAGCAATCCATCGCCAAAGCGATAGCCAGCAGTATGATGGTTATAACATCCATTCGAATCTTAACATTTAGCCAATGCTTGGTCCAAATCAGCGATGATATCATCCGCATCCTCGATACCAACAGAGAAACGAATCAAGTCAGGACGTACACCAGCAGCGATCAATTGCTCGTCAGACAACTGTCTGTGGGTATGTGACGCTGGGTGCAACACACAAGTACGAGCATCAGCCACGTGGGTTACGATGCAAGCCAATTGCAAGCTATCCATAAATTTAATGGAAGTGTCACGACCACCCTTCACACCGAATGTCACAACGCCACAAGAATAACCCTTGTCGAATTGCTTTTGAGCCAATGCGTAGTATGGACTTGACTTCAAGCCTGAATAGTTCACCCAAGCCACTTTTGGATGCTTCTCCAAATATTCAGCCACCTTCTGTGCGTTCTCACAATGTTTAGGCATACGCACATGAAGCGTCTCCAATCCGAGGTTCAACAAGAAGGCGTTTTGAGGCGCTTGGATAGAACCCAAATCACGCATCAACTGAACAGTTGCCTTGGTAATGAAGGCAGCCTTACCGAAGCTCTTGCTGTACGCCAAGCCGTGGTACGATTCGTCTGGCTCCGTCAAACCAGGGAATTTATCCTTATGAGCCTCCCAATCGAAATTACCGCTATCAACGACACATCCACCCACGTTGGTCGCATGGCCATCCATGTACTTGGTGGTAGAGTGCGTCACGATATCACAACCGAACTCGAAAGGACGGCAGTTGATTGGGGTTGGGAAAGTATTATCTACGATCAAAGGCACACCATGTGAATGTGCGATGCGAGCGAATTTCTCAATATCTAGGACGCTCAATACCGGGTTCGCGATGGTCTCACCGAACAGAGCCTTGGTATTTGGACGGAACGCCTTAGCGATCTCCTCCTCAGAGGCATCCGGATCAACGAATGTGCACTCGATGCCCAACTTCTTCATCGTAACAGCGAAGAGGTTGTAAGTTCCGCCATAAATGGTGGAAGAGGAAACGAAGTGGTCACCCGCCTCACAAATATTGAAGATAGCGTAGAAGTTAGCGGCTTGACCAGAAGAGGTCAACATCGCTGCCACACCACCCTCCAACGCACAAATCTTTGATGCGACCGCATCATTGGTTGGGTTTTGAAGACGTGTATAGAAATAGCCGGAAGCCTTCAAATCGAAGAGATCCGCCATCTCTGCGCTATTATCGTATTTAAATGTTGTGGACTGATAAACAGGGAGCACTCTTGGCTCACCCTTGGTTGGCTTCCAACCCTCTTGAACACAAATAGTTCCTAATCCTTTTTTACTCATATTCTTGATATAATTATATATATTATTTCTTAAACAAATCTCACGCAAAATTACACACAATAGGCAAAAACCGCAACAAGAAGTGATTGTTTGCCATAAAAAAAGGCTATCCTACAAGAAGACAGCCTCAATATAGAATGTGCTAAATTTACTTGCAGACGAAACCGCCGATACTGTCACTGAAAGTGTCCAATGTGGAACAATCACTGACTCTCATCTCCTCCTTCATACCGCTATTACTCTCCACAACATTACCATTAGCATCATAGAAAGTACAATCACAATCTTTCTTTGTGCAAGAAAAAAGAACAGAAACGAATCCGGCCAAGCCTATCATCAACAATAAATTTCTCATTGTAATACGCATTAAAAACAGCCTACTCTAACGTTTTCGGCAACCCGTTCGCAAATTTAATATTTTATTTTTCAAATAAGTGTTTTTTAGTGGATTTTATTTACGGCTATTTCAGCCACATACCGACACCGTCAACTTGTACATCTGAAAAATTCTATCTAACTTGCATCTAATATCATTGGGTTATATCGACTGCAAACTAAATGGGAAAGAACAATAGTAATTCTAAGCAAGCAATGTGGGTTGCCTTGGGCAGTCTGGCATCTTTTTGCGTGTCGATCATCACCTCAATGATCCTGAGCCGACACTTTGACAAGGTCGATTACGGAACTTACAAGCAAGTGATGTATGTTTACCAAACACTGCTCACCATCTTTACCCTTGGCCTTCCGCAAGCCTTTGGCTACTTTTTGCCAAGAGTATCCAGGGAAGAGGGACGAGACGTCGTGAAGAAAATCACCACCATCTTCCTCGTCGCCGGAACCCTTTTCTCCGCTTTCCTATTTTTAGCAGCACCGATCATCGCCCAGGTTCTGAAAAACGAACTTCTAACAGATGCGATCAGGCTATTTTCCCCCGTTCCCTTTCTGTTGCTTCCTACGATGGGAATAGAAAGGATCTATTCGGCATACAGGGAAGCCCACATATCAGCCTTGTACATACTGATTTCCAGATTGTTGGTCATCGCATTCGTAACCATTCCCGTCCTCTGTTCCGACGGAGATTACAAGAGTGCTATCATCGGATTCGACATTGCGTCGGCCATAAGCTTCTTCGTCGCCTTATACCTGAAGAATTACCCATTCAGGAACCTGTCGAAGAAGGAGAGCGACGTCACCTTACACGAGATCCTGAACTTCTCCATTCCTTTGATGTTCGCAGGAATATGGAGTCTGATCATCCGCTCTTCCGACCAATTCTTTGTCAGTAGATATTTCGGTGCCCAAGCCTTCGCGGAATTCGCTAACGGCTCCATGGAGCTCCCCTTCGTCGGTATGATCATCAGCGCATGCAGCGCCGTTCTCTATCCGATGTTTTCTAAAATGGAGAGCGAGAAATTGGATCCCAAGAGATCCGTTTTCCCTGTATGGCGCTCCGTATTCAGTAAAACAGCCCTTCTGATCTACCCCCTCGTCGCATTCTGCTTCGTTTATTCGAAAGAAATAATATGCGTTCTCTACGGTGAGACGTATGAGATGTCTCACATCTATTTCAGAATCAAATTATTGGTTCATCCATTCACACTAATCGCCTATGCGCCGGTCATCCTATCGATCGGGAAAACCCAATACTACGCCAATGTACACCTATTCGGCGCCCTCATTTTGGTGGCTTTGGAGATGCTCTCCGTCCAAACGCTCCACGATCCGATCGCAATCGCCGTCATATCGGTTGTTTGCCGCATTGGCCGCATATTTTTCATGCTTCGCCTAATCTCCCGACACTTTGGCGTCTCTTTGATTCAGCTATTTCCTATCAATTTGATATTGAAAATTTTAACACCCGCATTGGGAACTTTATTTATCATCAAATACTGTTTGACGGACCATTTCGAATACCCTACTGGGTTGGCAATGGGACTGTTCCTGTATGCGGTCATATACTTCACATACGCCCACTTTTCGGGCATAGATTACAAATCCATCATTCAACCAATCTTTGCAAGAAAATGAAATCCAACATCAAAAAAATATTCCCTTTCTACCATGAGTTCCACCAACTCAATTTGGGCAAGTTAAAGGTGAGTTATCCTCAATTCCTGCGGTTTAAGATATTCGGCAGCAAATACTATTGGTACCAACCACAGTCGTGCTATGTCTCCAAGCCCAAGCGTCTTTATGTGGGCAAAAACAGTTTGGTTTTTCGGGAGAATAATTTTTTCCAGACATCAGGAGGCATTTACATCGGAAATTACGTAAGGATGGCGACAAGGGTTTCCCTTTTGTCCGCCAACCACGACCTTTACGACCAGAACATCAGCCATCGCAAGCCCATCAAAATCGGGGATTACTGTTGGTTTGGAATGAATACCACCGTTTTGGCGGGAGTGGAACTGGGGCCACGGACGATCATTGCGAACGGGGCGGTCGTCACAAAGAGTTTCCCGGAAGGAATGTGCGTGATAGGCGGCGTACCGGCCCGTGTCATCAAAAGGTTAGACGAAAATCTTTTCCACCCTTGGAGATGCGAACAGGAGTTCTACGGTCTGGTCAATGCGGAGGCCTTCGAAAAGGATATGGATAAAACATTCCAAAAATATTTTGACCCAGAGATTTTCTCGCTGAAAGAGAATCAAATCGTACTTGACCCCAAATACATTAGGGATCCCCAATAAAAAAAAGAAGGCGCCACCCTACCCGGATGGCGCCTTCCTATTTCAAGCGCAATACCTATTAAAGCACATCCAAAGCCGCATAAATCGCAGCCTTGTCCATATTCTTTCCGATGAAGACCAACTTCACCAAACGGTCACCGTACTCTTCATCCCAATCCTCCCGTAGCTCTTTGCTCTCCTGCAAAAGACGCTCTTGATCCGCCTTCGGTGCCGTACAGATCCATTGACCTGTCTCCTGAACCGTCTTCTGAGAGCCAGCCTGTTCGAACAGGTAGGACATGTCACGGTTCTCCTCAAAATACAAGATTCCTTTACAACGGATGACACCCTTCGGCCACGACTTATCGATAAAACGGTCGAACTTGGAGAGTGAGAATCCCCTACGACGGTAATAGACAAATGTGGAGATGCCATACTCCTCCGCCTCTCCCTCACCGTGATGATGGTGGTGATGGCAGCAGCAGTGTTCATCATGGTCGTGATCATGGTGACAATGACACTCCTCTTCGTGGTCGTGATCGTGATCGTGACAATGGCACTCCTCTCCCTCTTCGTGGTGGTGGTGACAATGTTCATGGTCGTGATCATGGTCGTGGTGATGATGGTGCTCATGCTCCTTACGCTCCTTCTCCTCAATCTGCTGTTTGTCAGCCTCCAAAGCCTGAATCCATCCAGCCGACATGCTCACCGCTTGGAAATCGAAACGCTTCGAATCGATGATTCTGTCGAGATCAATCTTCGCATAATTGGTCTCTAAAATCTCCGCGCGAGGTTGTAATGTACGGATCACCGCACGCACCTGTTTCAAAGCCTCTTCAGAGACCTCATCCACCTTATTCAAAACGATCACGTCACAGAACTCGATCTGCTGGATCAACAAGTTTTCAATATCATCCTCG
The DNA here is from genome assembly GCA_024401555.1 of Paludibacteraceae bacterium. GTDB lineage: Bacteria > Bacteroidota > Bacteroidia > Bacteroidales > Paludibacteraceae > UBA1181. Next base: position 69,715 of record JAKSKV010000010.1, on the reverse strand, counting down.
TCCAAATCCTTGCGCACCAAAGCGTTTCCGCTTCCGAACTCATCATATAGGCGAAGCGCGTCCACCACCGTGGCCACACAATCCAGACGGCAGATCTCCGGCGTTCCATAACGCTTAGCCATCGCAGACATCGTCACAATGGTCTGCGCGATAGGAAGAGGCTCGCAGATACCACTCGCCTCAATCACAATATAATCGAAACGGTTGCTGTCAGTGATGTCGGTGATCTGTTGCATCAAATCAGCCTTCAAGGTACAACAGATGCAACCATTGCTAAGCGCCACCAAACTCTCATCCTTTTGGGTGACGATACCACCCGATTGGATCAAGGAGGCATCAATATTCACCTCACCGATGTCGTTAACGATGACAGCGATTTTAAGTCCTTGCTTGTTGGAAAGGATATTATTCACCAAAGTGGTTTTACCACTACCGAGATAGCCCGTCAAAAGGGTGATAGGCACAATTTTCTTGCTCATGACACGATAAAATTATCTTTTATTCATCACAATGGGGACTCCCCCATTTTTATATAACTCAAAATCAACAGCTCAGGGGAAAGCCCTAAACTTTGTAAAGGTATAAATATTAAGAGAAAAACACAATCATTTTTTTTAACTTTGCCACGGTATAGATTGTCTGTCCAAGAAATTCAAAGAAATGAAACTCAAAGATAAATACCAAAGCATCATCGCATCGGAAACGGTGAAGAACGCGACCAAACTACTATCAGCCAATGTGGTCGCCCAAGCCATCGGCATCCTCATCTACCCCATCCTGACAAGAATCTATGCTCCGGAAGACTTTGGCCTCCTGAATCTTTTTCAATGCATCGGCGGCTTTCTAGTCATCCTCTCCACAGCGGAATACCAATATGCCATCCTACTGCCCGCAAACGATTCCAAGGCACATAGTTGCCTCAGAGTGGGCCTTTTCATATTGGCGGTCACCTCCATACTATGTCTGCTCTCCCTCCCCTTCTCGGATAAAATCGCCTCACTACTCAACACGCCGGAATTTGCCGATTGTCAGTGGGGACTACCCCTCTTTATTCTCTTTTCGGGAGGATGGCAGCTGCTCAACTACTGGCATACCCGAAAAAAGAACTATAATCTCGCCAGCACCTACCAGGTGAGCAAGAGCCTCCTAAACGCGGGATTGAAATGGATTTTCGGCATCATCGGATGGGTCAAAGGAGGTTTGATTCTCGCCACCGTATTCTCCGCCATCGCCTCCTTTCTCCTAAATATCGCTCGAACAAGGAGCACATATTCTTGGAAGGAGATATTACGATTCCATTCGGACGACAAGGAGACTGCAAGAGAATACAGAAATTTTCCTCATTTCTCCCTTCCGAAATCCTCTATCGGATACATCAGCTCCAACCTACCATTTTTCATGCTTATACCCGCATTTGGTCTAAAAGAGATGGGTTACTACGGCATGGCCATTACCTTGTCTTTCACCCCTATTAATTTAATATACAATGCCATCTACCAGGTATTGTTCCAAGATGTGGCATGCAGAGTCAATCAGCGCCAACACATCCAAAAGCTCTTCCGCACCTTCATCCAAAGGGTAATCTGCATCGCGCTACCAACGATGGCCATCCTTTTCTTTACGCTACCCGACTTCACGGAACTACTATTGGGAGAGGGTTGGCGCCAAACTGGAGTCTATATTCAATATTCGCTCCCTTGGCTTTTAGTCTCCTTCATTGGCGGATCAATCTGTTTCGTGACCGATGTCTTCATGAAACAAAAGGGACTTTTAATCTTCGAGTTTGGATTATTCACCATCCGGCTCCTATCCATTCTCTACGGCATACACCTAAACGACCTTAGAATTGCGGTAGTCGGATTTTGCGCAGGAGGATTCATCATCAACACCCTGGAGGTCATCTGGTATTTACTCTTGGTAAAACGATACGAACAGGGAATAAACGCTTAACAGCTCCCAACAAGCATCTAACAGGAACCAAACAGGCATAAAAAAAGGCGCTTCAGAAAAGCGCCTTTTTTTTCTCGTGTACTGATTACATTACTTAGAGATAGCACCTGCTGGACAAGCGTCTGCGCAAGTTCCACACTCTGTACAAGCATCAGCGTTTATTGAATAGATGTCACCCTCAGAGATTGCTCCTACTGGACATTCACCGATGCAAGTACCACATGCAACACAATCTTCACCAATTACGTAAGCCATAGTCGTATATGTTTAAGTTAATAATGTGTGTGTCTCCGCACATATAATTGCTTTAACACAATGCAAATATATATCATTCCTCATATTCCACGAAATAAATTCTGTAAAAAATTACTAAAAAATAGCAATATATTGGGATTGATTACAACTATCGGGACATAGAGAAATGCCCTAAAACACGGACTTACAGAAGAAAAATGACACTCAACACGAAAATAATTGACCAAAAAGTTGCAAACACAAGAGTTATTTCTTAAATTTGATTAAAATAGGCGTTCGAAATCGTCGCACTATTGTTTACAATGATTCGTTTTCAAGTAATTATTACTTTTAATAAATGGAGGGTCGCAGTATGGAAGATGAACAAATGAGGTTTGAAACGGATAAGCGTGATCAAGAAATAGTTTATTCGAAAGCGATTAAGGCAGGTAAGAGGATTTACTACCTTGATGTGAAACGCAACCGCAAGGATGAGTTATTCCTCGCCATCACAGAGAGTAAGAAGAAAGTTTCCGGCGATGAGTCTCAAGTATCCTTTGAAAAACACAAAATCTTTTTGTACAGAGAGGATTTCGAGAAATTTATGGCAGGTATGAACGATGTAATGGATTACATCGGCAAGAGTTCAGAACAAGGTGAAAGTCAAAACGATCCGGTTCCAAGCCGTTTCGAGATAGACTTCGGGTGAACCACACTTCACGATATGGAGAGGCGCATGAAAATGCGCCTTTTTTTATTCCACACACAAAAAAAAGAGCCATACCTCCAAAAGATATGGCTCTCTTATTATTTCCACAAAGGATAGATTACTTGGCTGGAGCAGGAGCCGCTCCTTGCGCAGCCTTATTGCCGCTCATGTCGCAAGTACCTGAGAAAACAGCCTGAGGCTCGATCGAGAGCGTCTTGGTGATGATCTCGCCCTCTACTCTTGCGGTGGACTTCAATGAGAGGGTATCGGCAATCACCATCTTACCCTTAACAGTTCCCATCACATCCGCATTCGCGCAAGTCATTGTACCGGACATCACGCCCTTGGTTCCAATGATAATCTTTCCTTTACAAACAATAGTACCTTCTACGGAACCATCCAATCTGAAGTCATTTTCAGCTTGGATATCGCCAACCACCTTCGTACCGAAAGCCAAAGTGTTATGCTCGGTACCCATTGGCATTGTGTCCTTCCCAATTCCCATGATATTAGATTTTTTAAACATTAAATATTAATAAGCTGATTTAAATTGGTTCAAGAATCTGACGTCGTTCTCCGAGAACATACGCAAATCCTTCACCTGATACTTTAAGTTAGTGATACGCTCGATACCCATACCGAACGCATATCCGGTATATACCTTGCTATCAATGCCACAATTTTCCAAAACATTAGGATCCACCATACCACATCCGAGGATCTCTACCCATCCGGTTCCCTTACAGAACGCGCAGCCCTTTCCGCCACAAAGGTTACAAGAGATATCCATCTCAGCGGAAGGCTCAGTGAATGGGAAATATGAAGGACGTAAACGAATCTTTGTACCCTCTCCGAACATCTCCTTCGCAAAATAGAGAAGCGCTTGCTTCAAATCCGCGAACGAAACATTCTTGTCGATATAAAGGCCCTCTACCTGATGAAAGAAGCAGTGCGCGCGGTAAGAGATAGCCTCATTACGATAGACACGGCCAGGACACAAAACCCTGATTGGAGGTTTTTGGCTGGTCATGATGCGGGATTGAACAGATGATGTGTGTGTACGCAACAAGACATCCGGATCCCTGGTGATGAAGAATGTATCCTGCATATCTCTGGCAGGGTGCTCTGGCGGGAAGTTCAAAGCGGAGAACACATGCCAGTCATCCTCGATTTCAGGGCCTTCCGCAACAACAAAACCTAAGCGAGAGAAAATATCGGCGATCTCGTTCTTCACGATGGAAAGCGGATGACGGGTACCCAACTCCACTGGATCTGGGGTTCTGGTCAAATCCAAATTCTCATCCTTCTCGGAAGTGCTGTCCAACAAAGTCTTCAACTCATTGATCTTATCTTGAGCCGAATTCTTCAAGTCATTCAACATCTGGCCCATCTCCTTCTTTTGCTCGTTGGAGACATTCCTGAAATCGTTAAACAAGGAAGATATCTCACCCTTCTTGCTCAAATATTTGATACGTAATGATTCCAAATCCTCCTTGCTGGAGGCGTGCAAATCCTTAATCTCACTCAAAAGTTTGTTAATACGCTCTTTCATCTCTATCAAAAATTTCCTTTTAATCTTGCAAATTTAGTGTTTTTATCCATTAGGTTATCTAATTTTTTACAAAAAATAAACGATAGCGAGGAAATAAGCAAGGAAATTGGAGCAAAAACAGACTTTACAACTTTTCACACGCCAAGGCGTCGCTTTCACTGATTTTATTTTTCATTGTGCGATTTTTTTTGCAATTTTGAGGTAAACAAAACAGGCGATGAGCATCACAATATTTTGGAAAAGACATATCCTTGAGATTTCTGTTTGGTTGGCCGTCTTCGCACTGCTGACCTTCAGCAACATCTCATTCGACCTTTTCCTCTCTCTGGAATTGGCGGCTTTGTTGACGGCGGGAATGTTTCTGATCACGCTGGTCAACCGAACACTCCTGTTCCCCCTATTCCTGGCGAAGAACCGAATGGCGCTCTTCATCATCTCGGCCATTCTCTTAGTCGCCTCCCTTACCGTGCTGGTCTATCACCTGGAAGACGCGACGCTCTCCGCCCACGACACGGAAACTGTCTATGAAGATGATGCGCTATTGGACATCCGCCTCCCATCTGAGACAAGGGCCTTCTTCGAAGAGGAGGAAGAGACCTCAGCCGACCGGCTGTTCCTATCCTCCAAATGGAAGGTGATGATCTTGCTGACGGGTGCCATGTTGGTATCCACCCTACTCCACTACCGGAAACGGACCGAGGAGATGGAGGAGCAAAGAGTCTCTATGTTACAGGAAAAGGTGCAATTGGAGCTGAACTTTCTCCGTTCACAAATCAATCCACACTTTCTCTTCAACGCACTGAACAACATCTACTCCATGGTCTATACCGGCGATAAAAACGCGGCGGACAGTGTGCTGACCCTCTCGGAGATGCTGAGATACGTCACTTACGGTTCGAAGGAGAACCAGATTTCGCTGACCGAGGAGATCAATTATTTGGAAAACTATATCGAGTTCCAACGATACAGCCACGAAAAAGACATCAATGTCAATTTCGACAAGGAGGTCTCCTCCGACCACATCCTCATCGCCCCGATGTTGCTGCAACCCTTTGTCGAAAACGCCTTTAAGTACAGCGGCATCGGTATGGAGGAGAATGCCTTCGTGAATTTCAAACTGATTGCGGATGCTCAGCATCTGCAATTCATCGCCCACAACAGCAAACGGAGCGTGAAACGTGAGCAAAAGCACATCAAGGGCATCGGCATCGACAATGTCCGCAAACGTCTCGACCTCATCTATCCAGGCCAATACACATTGGACATCGACGAGGCAGACAACTATTTCAATCTTGAATTAACAATACAAATAGCAAACGATTATGGAGAATGAATTAATCAGAACACTCATCATCGACGATGAATTTCCAGCGAGAAAACTTCTCTCCGAATATGTATCCAAGGTGCCCAATCTCCAACTCTGCGGCACATGCGAGAATGCGATCAAAGCGATGGAGGTCATGCGCACCGAACCCATCGACTTAATTCTGTCCGACATACAGATGCCAGATCTATCCGGATTGGAGTTGGTCAAATCCATGAAGGAGAAGCCGTTGGTCATCTTCACCACCGCCTATGCGGAATATGCGATCGACAGCTACGAATTAGAGGCCGTGGACTATCTATTGAAGCCCATCTCTTTTCCTCGATTCCTACAAGCCATCAACAAGGTGACGGAACGCATGAAAGCAAAAAGGAAAGAGACCGTTCCAGAGAGTACGGAGCGTGGATTCTTTATGGTGAAAGCAGACTACAAGCTGTATAAGATCGACTACGACAACCTCTTGTATGTGGAGGGGCAGAGTGAATACGTCACCTTCCACATGAAGGACAAAAGGCGCATCACCGCCTACTACTCCCTGAAAAAATTGGAGGAGGAACTACCCGCCAACGATTTCATGCGCATCCATAAATCCTATATCGTCTCTCTCTCTAACATCGAATCGGTGGAAGGCAATATGGTCAGCATCAACGGACAAAAATTGGCCATCGGAAAGAATTACAAGGATGCGCTGTTGAGTGCGTTGAACGTGTGAGGACATCTCTAACCCAAACAGGGAGGCTCAACCGAATGGTTTAAACCATCATTCGATTGGGCCTTTATCATTCACATTCCTTCCTGCAAAACTAATCCAACGAAAAACGGTCTCCATTCCGTTTCTTCCGCCACATCTTGTATTTTTCCTCCAACCAAACCACTAGTTTTTTTGTCATAAATGAGGACAAATACGCCAATGCGACAGCCAGCATAAATGGCACCAAGAAAATATCAGTCCAATCACGGGACAACGAATCATACTTCGCCGCAAAATAGGTGTCACTATCCACCAGCAAATCCTGCGTACAGGAGGCAGGAAGATGCAAATGACCAAATATAGAATCTTTTTCCACCTCGCCATCTTTCAAAGAGAGCGAAAAGTAGGAACTGTCCGCATAGCCATACAGATAATCGTCGAACTCCGCCAAACTATCCACATTGTTAATATCAAAAGTTCCTTGTATGAAAAATGGACCATTCTCATACCGTGCGAGAGAATATTCCCCCTTGATTTTCACATATTGAAGATCATCAATCAACACCGAATTCTCTGCTCCTCCCTGTGCGAGGTTGTAAGCGGAAAAGAGTGCGAACAACAAGAAAAAGATAATAGCTCCCACCCAAAACGAAATGACTTTGGACAATCTTTCCCCTTCCTTGGTTAGCGCATATAAAACAAGAGATATAGGGATTCCCAATATCGCCAATATTGGAATCATGACGATAAGCGCAACGACTAAGACAAAAAAGAAACATAATATCCACTCCATAGCCACTAAATTTATTACGCGAAATTAAACAAAAAAAATCGCCAAACTTCACAGTCTAGCGATCCTTCGAGTTTTTAACTCTAAAAATGAAAACAAACACTATTATGAAAAAGTTTTTTTATTCTATCTGAATCGGCAAGCCTTGATAAACGCGCAACACCTCCTTATTCAGGATTGCCGAATATTTCGCTTGCAAAGTCTGTTGTTGGGCATTGAGCAACGTATTCTTCTCGCTCAACATCTCAAACGGACTCTTCATACCCAACGAGAACTTCTCCTTAGTCAACTCATAGGCCGATGTCGCCGCCTGTTCGTTGCTCTGGGCAGCGATGAAATTCACTTGTGCCGCCTGTGCGTCCAAATAGGCCGATTCGATGGTCTTTTTGAGTTCATCCTTCAAGTTCTCCGTCTCCAACACAGCGATATTTTTATTCAACTTCGCCTTGCCGACAGCCGACTTACGCTCTCTATTATCCGCTATCGTATAATTAAGAGAGAGTCCGACGCTCTCATTGAAGTTCTCTTTCAATTGGTCTCCCCCACTCAAATCCACATGGTTGCGATGCCCTGTTCCGACACCCGCATTCAAATTTACAGAAGGGTAATAACCCGACTTCGCGCTCTTGATCTGCAGATCAGCCATCGTCTCGTTCATCTCCGCCATCGCGATCTCTGGTCGACTGGCCAAAGCCGCCGCATATACGGAATCCTTGTTGGCCAACACCTCCATCACCTGATCGGCCGTAAATTCAGGCGTAACGATATCAATATCCTGGTCAAGATCCAACCGAAGCAACTGTTTCAACTGTAGCAAATCGTTCGCTAACTGATTCTCCGCCACAGTCAACTGATAAGTTTCCGCCACGTGTTGCGACTCTATTTGCGACAAGTCGATCATCGAGACCGATCCCGCCTCATACAACTGTTTGTAACGATTGAGTTGCTCTTCCGATGTTTGCAGCGAATTCTTGCGAATCCGCACACTCTCCTTTGCGTAAAGGATTTGCAAATAGTTGGATAAGACAGATATTTTAATATCCTCTTCGGTCGATTTCAACGAGGTCTCCTGTATCGTCTCCTGCAACTCTTGTTGCTCGATGTTATACTTTCGCCTAAAACCGTTAAAAACAGTCCACGAAACGCCCAAATTATAATTACCACTATAATTATTTGCGTACCCCACCTCTGTGAAAGGTCTATTGCTCAACGAGTGAGAAGTAGAGAACGAAGCACTGGGTGCCCATTGTCCCTTGGCTTGATCCGTGGAAATTCTATTCTGTTCCAAGACAAGCCTACCCTTCTGCACACTTATATTTTGTTGCAATGCATAGTCAATACACTGCTGTAATGACCAAGTTTCCGTCTCTCCGAACGAGAGGGTGGAGAATGATAGCGCACAGGCTAATAGCAAACCTTTCTTCAAGTACATATTGTCAAATATTAATTCACAAATATACCCAATTATTTAAGTTCATCCACGCCTATAGAGGCATCTCCTCCCAAAATTCGCTCAAAAGGTTAGAAACACCGACGAATCGCCGTAAAAAATCGACGATTCGCCAGCTCTATTTTAACGTGCGAAAGTGATCATTTCACCCTTCTTCGCATCATTGATTTTTCCATTGTCATAAACAAGAACTCCATTCACAAATGTCTGGGATACCTTGTATTTCAATGTTTCGCCCTCCATTGGAGACCATCCACACTTGTAAAGAAGCTCCTCCTTCTTTACCTCGTATGGCACATTTGGTTCCACCAAAACAAGGTCGGCGTAATATCCCTTGCGAATAAATCCTCGCTTCTCCACGTTGAAGATTCTCGCAGGATTATGACACATTTTCTCCACCACCTGCTCACGGGTAAAGTTACCCTTCTTCGCCAAATCAAGCATCATCGGCAAGGCGTGTTGGATGGATGGATAGCCTGAAACTGCTTGTAGGCAGTCGCCCTCCTTCTCACTCAACAAATGTGGTGCGTGGTCGGTTGCGATGGTATCGATGATACCAGCCTCCACCGCCTTCAACAAGTTGACGCGGCTCTTCTCCTTCTTGATGGAAGGATTGCACTTGATCTTAGCGCCCAAACGCTCATAATCGTTATCATCAAACCACAAATAACCCACACAAGTCTCAGCAGTAATCTTCTTCTCCGCCAATGGCTTGGTGTTGAACAAAGCCATCTCCTTAGCGGTAGTCAAATGGAGCACGTGCAATCTTGTGCCATATTTCTTTGCCAAATCGATCACCTTAGAGGTGGATTTGTAGCAAGCGTCTGAGTTACGGATAATCTCGTGATATGAGATAGGAATTGGTTGATCGCCCAATTCAGCCTTCACTTTCGCCAAATTGGCTTGGATCATCTCCTCATCCTCGTTATGGGTAGCGACAGGAAGTTTCGACTCAGCGAAAATTCGCTCCAAAACCTTCGGATCATCCACACGCATATTACCGGTTGATTGTCCGACAAATACCTTGATACCACACACTTTAGAAGGATCGGCATTCACCACCTCCTCGATATTATCATTGGTAGCGCCCAAATAGAAGGCATAGTTGGTCAAGCACTTTTCCTTCGCCAATTCCACCTTCTTGTCCAATTCAGCCATACTGGTCGTAGCAGGCTTACAATTTGGCATATCCATCACGGAGGTGACACCACCCGCAACCGCCGCACGAGACTCAGAAGCGAAATCGCCCTTTGCCGTCAAGCCAGGCTCACGGAAATGCACATGTGAATCGATTACACCAGGAAGGAGCCATTTATCCTCGGCATCAATCACCTCCGCACTTTTCAACACTGATTCAGGAACATCGTCCTTAAAAATCTTTGAGATCTTATTTCCCTCGATCAACACGGAACCGCGGAAAGAATTTCCCTCATTAATGATTTTTGCCTTATGAATTAGTATAGTACCCATCGTATTTTATTTTTAATTATCTCAATTCAAATATATCACTTTTTTTGCGGATATTTTCTAAAGAAACTACTTATTTTTAATCGGATGACGCCCAAAACCGCCTCTCCAAAAATACCTCCGCTCATCTTCGAGTTACCTAACACCCTGTTAACGAAGACAATAGGAACCTCTTTGATATTAAAACCACACTTATATGCGGTATATTTCATCTCAATTTGGAACGCATAACCTTTGAATTTTACCAAATCCAACTCCAACGTCTCCAACACCTGGCGACGGTAACAGACGAAACCGGCGGTGGTATCCGCAATTTTCATACCCGTCACAATGCGGACATATTTAGAGGCGAAATAGGACATCAAGACACGCCCCATCGGCCAATTCACCACATTTACACCACTAATGTATCTGGAACCGATAGCCATATCGGCGCCCTCTTCCGCACAAGCTTTATGCAACTTCAATACATCGTTCGGATTGTGGGAGAAATCGGCGTCCATCTCGAAAATGTAATCGTAGCCATTCTCCAAAGCCCATTTAAAACCGGTGATATAGGCCGTTCCCAAGCCCAACTTTCCCGATCTTTCCAAGATGTGCAACCTGCCAGAGAACTCGTTCATCAAGCCCTTGACAATGTTGGCGGTTCCATCTGGGGAATTATCATCGATAATCAAGACGTGAAACATCTTCGGCAAGCCTAAAACGGCACGAATGATGTTCTCCACATTTTCCTTTTCATTATAGGTCGGTATAATTACCACTCCATCGTTCACTTCCATATCTTTCTTAAATGGGTTTCTTGCAAATTTAGAAAATGGTTTGGAATTTTTATTGCTATATTTGCTAAAAAATTACATAGAAGTTGGATATTAATGATTTATTAACACGCTTTTCCGCCCACCCTCAGTTCAAGACCGTGGACAATTGGTGCGCAGGGAAAGGGAAAAACCTCTCCATCAAAGGGTTAGAGGGATCATTGTGCGCTATACTTTTCGCACACATCAACAAAACCACCGGTAAGACACTCTTTGTAACCATGGACGATGAAGAATCGGCCGCCTACCTCTATCACGATCTGACACAGGTGATAGGCGACGAGAACGTTTTCTTCTACCCTGCCTCCCGCAAGAAGGGAAACAATGGGCAAAAAGACGCAGCGAACGAGGTGTTACGCACAGAGACGCTAAACCGTATCAACGCCGCCACACCCGCCATATTCGTGTCGTTTCCCGAAGCGGTAGCTGAGCGTGTAGTGGACAAATCCGAGCTCAACAAAAAGACGCTAAACCTTTCGGTAGGCCAAAGCATCGACACCGACTTCATCATCCAGGCGCTTTGCGAATATGGGTTCTCCAGAGTGGATTTTGTTTATGAGCCTGGCCAATTTTCCGTCAGAGGAAGTATCATCGATGTATTCTCCTTTTCTTGCGAATACCCCTACCGTGTCGATTTCTTCGGCGACGAGATCGAGTCGATCCGAACATTCAACATCGAGAGTCAGCTCTCTCTCGAGAAGCAAGAGGAGATCTCAATCGTATCCAACATCCACGAAAACAACGAATCGGCCGTACCGTTATTCTCTTTATTAGGGAAAGACACAATACTCTTTTTCAACGATTTCCGCTACGCTTTTGATAGAATAAGCAACTATTCCGAGGAGATTACGGAAGAGGAGGCAATCATCGATAGCGCAACTTTTTTCGAAGATTGCACCCGTTTGAAACGTGTCGTTTTTGGCGGACACGATATGGGAGAAGAGTCGGACAATATCCACTTCGAATCCTCGCCTCAGCCTGTATTCAACAAGAACTTCGACTTGGTCAGCACCGATTTCGAGACCAAAAGCAACAAAGGGTATGAGGTGTTCGTCCTAAGCGACAACCTACACCAAACCGACCGTCTCGCCTCTATTTTTGAGGACAGAGGGGACAAGGTCACCTTCACCCCTATCCGCAAGACCTTGCACCGAGGTTTCATCGACCATACAATCAATGTCTGTTGCTATACCGACCACCAAATTTTCGACCGTTACCACAAATACTCTTTACGATCCGACAGGGCCAGATCCGGACAACTATCACTCACACTCAAAGAGTTGCAGGATTTCAAGCCAGGCGACTATGTGGTCCATATCGACCACGGTATCGGTCGATTCGCTGGTTTGATCCAAGTCGATTCCAATGGAAAAAAGCAAGAGGTGATCAAACTGTTGTACCAAAACGACGATATGCTGCTGGTCAGCATCCACTCCCTGCACAAAATTTCTCGCTACAAGAGCAAGGAGGGCGACGAACCCCGCATCAATAAGTTGGGAACGGGCGCTTGGCAAACCATCAAGGAACGCACAAAAAAACACGTCAAAGACATCGCGCGAGATCTGATCGCCCTCTATGCGAAGCGTAGAGAGGAGAAGGGTTACGCATACTCCAAAGATAGTTTTCTGCAATCAGAGTTGGAGGCCTCCTTTATCTACGAAGATACGCCAGACCAAATTAAAACGACAGCCGACGTAAAACGTGATATGGAACGAGACATGCCGATGGACCGCCTCGTCTGCGGAGACGTAGGTTTCGGCAAAACGGAGATTGCTGTCCGCGCCGCCTTCAAAGCCACGACGGACAACAAACAGGTAGCCATATTGGTACCTACCACCGTATTAGCACTGCAACACTACAAGACATTCTCCGAGCGATTGAAGGATTTCCCCGTCAAGGTGGATTACCTCAACCGATCCCGCTCCTTGAAAGAGACCAAACGCATTGTCAAGGAGTTAGGGGAAGGCGAAATCAACATTCTGATAGGCACACAAAAAATATTAGGTAAAGAGGTCAAATTCAAAGACTTGGGATTGCTCATCATCGACGAAGAGCAAAAATTCGGAGTATCCACCAAGGAGAAGATCAAGCAGATGAAGGTCAATGTCGACACATTAACCATGACGGCCACACCGATTCCGCGCACCTTACAATTCTCACTTATGGGCGCCAGAGACCTCTCGGTCATCACGACGCCTCCGCCTAACCGCTACCCAATACAGACCGAGCTCCACACCTTCAGCGAGAAGGTGATCCAAGAGGCTATTCAATACGAATTGGACCGAAACGGGCAGGTTTTCTTCATCAACAACCGTGTACAGAACCTTAACGAAATCGCCGCGTTAATCAAAAGATTGGTGCCAGAAGCAAGGGTATGCATCGGCCACGGACAGATGAAGGGCGAAGACTTGGAGAAGATTATCCTCGACTTTTTGGACTACGAATACGACGTACTTTTGGCCACCACTATCGTGGAATCGGGCATCGACATCTCCAACTGCAACACCATCATCGTCAACGAAGCGCAGAACTTCGGTTTGAGCGACTTGCACCAGCTACGCGGTCGTGTGGGAAGAAGCAACCGAAGAGCCTTCTGTTACCTGTTGGCTCCACCACTGACCAACCTCACTACCGATGCACGACGCAGGCTACAAGCCATCGAGAGTTTTTCGGAACTAGGTAGCGGATTCAACATCGCGATGCAGGACTTAGACATTCGCGGAGCTGGCAATCTTTTAGGCGCCGAACAGAGTGGATTCATTGCGGATTTAGGTTATGAAGCCTACCAAAAAGTCTTGAATGAGGCAGTCTCTGAGTTGAAAGCCAACGAGTTTGCGGATCTATACGCGGAGGAGAATGGGAAAAATGCGGAGCAACAGTTCGTCACGGATTGTCAAATCGAGACAGACATGGAGCTTACCTTCCCATCGGAATACATCGAAAGTGTTTCGGAACGTATGTCCCTCTACCGGGAATTGGACAATGTGAAAGACGAAAAAGAGTTGGCGGAATTCACCAACCGACTAATTGACCGATTTGGCGCCCTTCCATCCCAAACGGAGGATCTGCTCCAACTGGTACGACTAAGGTGGATTGCGGTGAATTTAGGATTCGAGCGCCTCACGTTGAAAATGAACCGTATGACGGGCTATTTCATCCAATCGGACGAATCGCCTTACTACCAGACGGATGTGTTCGGCAGAATCCTCACCTACCTACAAGAGCATGCCGTTCGTTGCAAAATCAGGGAGACCGGCGGAAGACGAAGCATCCAGTTCTTGGACGTGAACAACGTCACCGAGGCATACAATATTTTGAGCAAAATCTAACCTTGAATAATATCTAACAAGGGGAAAGTCGGAGCGGTAGGAGCGTCTTACCCTCCGACAATAAAACCACAATCCGCACAGAGCGGCTCCACCGCCGTATGAAGACGGAAACCCGCCAACATCTTCTCTGCCCGTTCACACGAAATGATCTCACCAAAAGGTTGTTGGAAAATATTACCCAACGAGAGGTCCGCATTACCATCCAAACAACAAGGCACGACAGTACCATCCACCAGTATGGCCACATGATCTTTAAGCGCATAACAGGTACGGTTTCTCACCTGCAACGATTTCTCGCCAGGCCATGAAAAACGGGCGGCGTTCTGAAAGAATATATGGTCTGTTAGTTTTTTATTTCGGGATTGCATCGCATCCGACATATCCACCTGCCAATGATTCGCCATCTTTTCAAGGCAAAACTGATTAAAGGAAGAGCAACCATCCCCCATCCTATTCCATAAACGCAGAGAGAAATAACTTTGCTGAGCTCGTTCATCGGCGAACGAGAACACTTCATCCAAATAGTGGTTCCAATGCGACTCGTCCACATTCTCCTCCGCATCATGAAGGGAGATGTTAAATTGCCTAATGGAAGATTCGAGCAAAACAGAGCGTCGCATCGCAAGCAACGATCCATTGGTGGTGAGATTCACATGGAAACCCATTTCATCCGCTATTCGCAACAATTCAGCTAATTGGGGATGGAGCAACGGTTCACCCAAAACATGCAGGTAAATATAGTTCGTATAGGGCTTAATAGAAAAAAGTATCGCCGAAAAACGCTCCGGCGATACATACTCTTTTTTCCGATCTGACTTGCAGCAGAAACTACAAGCGAAATTACATCGGTTAGTTATCTCAATGTAAACTTTTTTAAATCGCATTCGATTTAGGTCGCTCCACTATGGGTTATACTCCAAGATACCGGTGTTGTAAGCACGCTTGATGCCCTTCCAGTATTGGAACTTGTAACCTACGGATACGCTGAAACCGGTTGATTTAGAAGTGGTGAGTCCTTGAGAGAAACCTGCAGACATATAAAGACCACTGGCTACTTTTTGCAATTCGTAAGCCACCTTCACGTTCATACCCCAATCGAACTCATCCAAGATACCATCCACACCGAATGTCTTACGGCCAGTGATCTTTCCTTTACCACCGACACCTCCGGCCAAGAAGATACCAATACCTGGAGACAATTGACCCGGTCCTACATTGGTGATGTTGTAATATACAAGTACTGGGATACGGATGTATGCCGCAGTGTACTTTTCTGTAATTGAACCCTCCAAAGAGACCTCCATATCCTCATCCGCCTCTTGAACCGAGAGAGGAAGAGTCAATTCAGAACCCTCCATTTGGAAGAGCAACTCAGGTTGGATAGACCAGTGCGTCTCAATCACGATATCCGCCATAGCTCCTGCATGGAAACCTGGTCTGATAACCGCCTTATCAATATCGGATGAACCGGAGATCAAATCTGGGGAAACACCATAATCCGGCATAATCTTTCCATTCCATTTGGTCATGTTATAACCTGCCTCCAAACCGAAACGCAACTTAACATCCTTTTCCGCCATCAAATTGGATGACAAAAGAAGCAAAGCCGCAAGCGCAAAAAATATCTTTTTCATGGACTTTAAAAATTACTTTTTCAATATGAATGAAGCACTCCGCTTCAAACCGCACAAAGTTATTTAAAAATCGTTAATAACAAATAAAAATAATGATATTTTTTATCAATATGCGTAAATTAAGCGAACACTCTCCTCCGCAATCAGGCGGAAGAGAGTGTCCCCTGACACAGAAAATCAATATCTATACCACTCGGATTTGTATGGGCCATCCACAGAAACGCCTATGTAAGCCGCTTGTGCAGGAGTCAACTTAGTCAACTTCGCCCCAATCTTAGTCAAATGGAGGCGAGCCACCTCCTCATCCAACTCCTTTGGCAAGCAGTAAACGCCAACCTTGTAAGGCTTCGTGAAAAGCTCGATTTGCGCCAACGTCTGGTTGGTGAAGGAATTACTCATCACGAAAGATGGGTGACCAGTGGCACAACCCAAATTGACCAAACGGCCCTCAGCCAACAAAATAATGGAATGGCCATCAGGGAAGAAGAATTGATCTACTTGTGGTTTAATATTTCTACGAACAATGCCCGGGTACTTTTTCAACTTATCCACTTGAATTTCGCTATCGAAGTGTCCAATGTTGCAGACAATGG
Source organism: Paludibacteraceae bacterium (assembly GCA_024401555.1). Lineage (GTDB taxonomy): Bacteria > Bacteroidota > Bacteroidia > Bacteroidales > Paludibacteraceae > UBA1181. Next base: position 53,174 of record JAKSKV010000010.1, on the reverse strand, counting down.
CGGAATCCTTCATCTTCTCCATATGCTCGATGGTAATGATGTCCACATTGCCGGTCGTGGTCACATAGATATCACCCTCCGCAAGCGCATCCTCCACTGTTACCACCTCGTATCCCTCCATCGCAGCTTGCAATGCGCAGATAGGATCGATTTCCGTAATCAAGACGCGGGCACCATAATAACGCATAGAGTGTGCGCAACCCTTGCCCACATCACCATATCCGCAAACCACAACCACCTTACCGGCCACCATAATGTCGGTCGCGCGCTTGATACCGTCAGCCAAAGACTCACGACATCCATATAGGTTATCGAACTTAGATTTGGTTACAGAATCATTCACATTGAATGCAGGAATTCGAAGTTTACCCTCCTTCTCCATTTGGTATAAACGGTGAACGCCCGTGGTGGTCTCCTCAGAAACACCCTTGATCGAAGGAATCATACGGTTAAAGAAATCGCCATCCACAGAACGGATAGACTTCAAAATCTTCAACAATTCAATCTCATCCTCACTATCGGCGGAACGATCCAAAACAGAGGCATCTTTCTCCGCATCAGCACCCAAATGGATCATCAGCGTAGCATCACCACCATCATCGACAATCATATTAGGTCCCATGCCATTACCGAAATTCAAGGCTTGTAAAGTACACCACCAATAATCGGCAAGCGTCTCGCCTTTCCATGCAAAGACTGGCACACCAGCAGCTGCGATAGCGGCGGCGGCATGGTCTTGGGTGGAGAAGATATTGCAACTTGCCCAGCGAACCTCGGCACCCAAAGCCACCAAAGTCTCAATCAAGACAGCCGTTTGAATGGTCATATGCAAAGAGCCGGAGACTCTCGCACCCTTCAAAGGCTTTTGGTTACCATACTTTTCACGAAGCGCCATCAATCCTGGCATCTCTTTTTCAGCCAATTCAATCTCTTTGCGACCAAAATCAGCCAAACTCATATCCGCAACTTTATACGGAAGGGATGAAAACAAAGCTTCCTCCATAATATCTTATTAATTTATTAATTTTCAAACGAATAACACCTTCAACACAAAGCGCCGTTCAATCGACGGACATTCCGGCGGAGAAAGGATTTTCAGACCGCGAATATACATCAATTCCGCTTAATATAAAATAGCCCGCCGCAAAACGGACTCGCCAACCGCTACTACATTTTTTAACAATAGAGACAAACGCACACCTTGCTTATTGAAAAATAATATTAACTTTGCATATTATTAACAAGATAAACGACAACAAATATGGCAAAAAGCAATTTATTCAAAGCGTCAATCATATACCTTTTGTTGGGATTGACCTCATGTCTATACGCCGCCGACAACAAAAACGCAAGCGGCACCGTTAAGCACCTCAACCGCGATGAATTCAAGAAGTTGGTTGTGGACGTGGACAAGGATGGATGGAAATACTTAGGCGACAAGCCTTGTATCATCGATTTTTACGCCACATGGTGTGGTCCATGCCGTATGATTTCTCCATACTTGGATGATTTGGCGAAAGAGTACAAGGACGAAATCTATATCTACAAGGTAGATGTGGACAAGGAGAAGGAGTTGGCTGGTTACTTCGGTGCGACCAGTATTCCTTTGTTGATCTTCGTTCCCCAAGACGCTCAACCACAAGCAAGCCGCGGCGCACTGCCAAAGGAGGAAATCAGAAACGCCATCAAGACTGTATTGTTAAAGAAATAACATTATGAAGGGTATCATATTAGCAGGAGGAAGCGCTACCCGACTATTTCCGTTGTCGAAGGCGATTTCCAAACAAATCATGCCGGTTTACGACAAACCGATGATTTACTATCCGCTATCCACCTTGATGTTGGCGGACATCCGTGAAGTGTTGATCATCTCCACACCAAGAGACCTTCCTATGTTCCAACAACTGCTGGGAACCGGCGAGGATTTCGGCATGAAGTTCAGCTATGTGGTTCAACACGAGCCCAACGGATTGGCGCAAGCTTTCGTCTTGGGCGCCGACTTCCTAAATGGAGAAGCTGGATGTCTCATTTTGGGTGACAATCTTTTCTACGGACAAAACTTTTCTGAAATGCTAAGAAACGCCTCCAAGCCACAAAAGGGGGCAACGATTTTCGGATATTACGTCAAAGATCCAACCGCCTACGGCGTGGCCGAATTTGACGAGACGGGCAAAGTCATCTCTCTTGAGGAGAAACCAGTCCATCCTAAATCCAACTACGCCGTACCAGGATTGTACTTCTTCGACGAGACCGTCACAGAGAAGGCGAAATCATTAAAACCATCCGCACGCGGCGAGTACGAGATCACCGACCTCAACAAACTTTACCTTGAGGAGGGCACATTGAGAATGCAAAAATTCGGTCGAGGCTTTACTTGGCTGGACACCGGCAATTGCGACTCCTTGTTAGAGGCCAGTAACTTTGTGGCGACCATCCAAAAGAGACAAGGATTCTACATCGCTTGCATCGAGGAGATCGCTTGGAGAAACGGATGGATTTCCGATGATCAATTAAGAAAACTGGGAGAACGTCTTGGCAAAACCCTTTACGGCCAGTATATATTGTCTTTACTTGAACAAATATGATATTCACAGAACAGAAAATCAAAGGAGTATGGGTGATTGAACCCAAAGTATTCGCTGACAGCAGAGGATACTTCATGGAATCCTTCAAACAAAACGAATTCGAGGAGCATATCGGGAAGGTCGATTTCGTTCAAGACAACGAATCCAAATCTTCATACGGAGTCCTCAGAGGTCTTCACTATCAAAAAGGAGACTGCTCACAGGCAAAATTGGTCCGCGTCATCAAGGGCGAAGTGCTTGACGTTGCGGTTGACATCAGAAAAAGTTCGCCGACATTTGGACAACACGTCGCTGTCTTGTTAAGCGAAGAGAACAAGAAACAACTCTTTATTCCGAGAGGTTTCGCCCATGGATTCGTCGTAAAGAGCCAAGAGGCGATCTTCACATACAAGGTGGACAACGTCTACGCACCGCAAGCAGACGCCGGCATCGCCTTCAACGATCCAGCTATCAACATTGATTGGGGCATTTCCGCAAATGAGATGCTTCTTTCCGAGAAGGACCAAAAACATCCGTGTCTCAAAGATGCGGAGGTATTCGAGTAATAAACAACGGAACTACAATGAATATTTTAGTGACAGGCGCGAATGGGCAACTTGGCAATTCCGTCCGCAAAATATCGAACAAATACCCTCAGCATAAGTTTGTCTACACAGACATGCCAGAGGTGGATATCACCAACCTTCAACTATTGGAGGACTTGGTAAAAAAAGAGAGCATCAACGCAATCATTAACTGCGCCGCCTTCACCGCGGTGGACAAAGCAGAATCTTGCGAGGAGTTGGCAGCCAAAATCAACATAGACGGTCCTAAGAACCTTGCGTTGGCAGCAAAATCAGTCGGCGCAAAATTGGTACACATCTCCACAGACTATGTTTTCGACGGCAAGTCAAGTCTCCCATTGAAGGAGAGCGACGCCACACAACCGATCGGCGTCTATGGCCGCACAAAGCGCCAAGGCGAAGTGGAGGTAGAGAAGAGCGGATGCGACGCTATCGTCATCCGTACCGCATGGTTATACAGCGAATATGGCAATAACTTCGTGAAGACGATGATCAGATTAGGCAAAGAGCGAGAATCTCTCAACGTCGTTTACGACCAAATCGGAACCCCAACCTATGCGACAGATTTGGCCTTCGCCATTATGACTCTATTAGAAAAGGGCATCACAGGTTTCCAGACCTACCACTTCTCCAATGAGGGTGTCATCAGTTGGTTCGATTTCACCAAAGCCATTTTCGAAATCGCAGGATTATCGACCAAGGTTAACGCTATTGAAAGTTTTGAATATCCTACTGCCGCAGAGAGACCTGCATACAGCGTCCTCAACAAACGCAAGATCAAAGAGGCTGGCGTAACGGTTCCTTATTGGAAGGAATCATTAAAGGAATGTATCGCCATTTTGGAGCAACAATAGGCGTTGGCAAACCTCCCCATACAAAGCACGACACACCAGTCGTGCTTTTTTTTACGCCTAAACCATGACAAAACGAAAGCTATTTCACGATATTAAAAACTTTTTGTCAAAACAAACGGGAACCGCAACAAAACACAAATATCTGACAATCTGCATCTTACACAAACACAACCGCTGCGAAACATCATTCTACAACTTTCTATATTCAATAGTTTCATAATTTTACCTTACTTTTTGCTATCAATTTGTTTGTTTCACTTACTTTTTGACTATATTTGCATCAAATTTATAACACGACTTAAACATGTAAGATTATGAAAAAACGTTGGATTATTTTCATGCTATCCCTATTAGCCATCACGGTAATAGGTTGGTTTATACCCGGACAACCCGAAATATGGGAATTGAGCGAAAATGTAAGCAAGACAGACATTGCGTGGATGTTGACAGCAACCATTTTCGTGTTGATGATGACACCAGGACTATCCTTCTTTTACGGAGGCATGGTTCGAAAGAAAAACATCATCTCCACCATTCTCCAAAGCATCATCGCGATGGGTATCATCAGTCTAATTTGGGTATTCTGCGGATTTAGCCTCTCATTCGGCGATGACATCTGCGGTATCATCGGAAATCCATCCACCTACTTCTTTATGCAAAATGTCGGCGGACAAGCAACGGACTCTCTGTCTCAAGGATTGGGTCTAACCATTCCATTGGCTCTCTTCGCCCTATTCCAAATGAAATTCGCCATCATCACGCCATCCTTGATCACCGGATCATTCGCCGAGCGCGTCCACTTCTCCGGATATTTGGTATTTATGGTGCTTTTCTGCCTATTTATCTATTGTCCTTTGGCACACTGCACATGGCACCCAGAGGGCCTATTTAACCAAATGCACGTAAAAGACTTCGCAGGAGGAATCGTTGTGCACGCATCATCAGGTATCGCTGCGTTGGTCGGAGCCTTGTATCTCGGCAAACGTCGTAACCAAACCGCAGAGCCTGCAAACATTCCATACGTAGTGTTGGGTGCGGCGCTGCTATGGCTAGGTTGGTTCGGTTTCAACGCAGGATCCAGCTTGTCTGCTGATGGCGTAGCGGTAAAGGCGTTCTTGAACACCAACACCGCAGCCGCAACCGCCATGATGACATGGATCTTTTTCGACTGCGTCAGAGGACGTAAGCCATCGGCAATGGGCGCTTCCATCGGAGGTGTGATCGGATTGGTTGCCATTACGCCATCCGCAGGTTGGGTAAGCACCAGTGAGAGTGTTGTCATCGCTTTCGTCACAGCGATTATCTGCAACATGGCTTGCTATATCAAGAACAAAAAGACTGCTATCGATGACGCTTTGGACGTCTTCCCTACCCATGGTTTGGGTGGTATCGTAGGAACAATCTTGACAGGTATCTTTGTTTACAAATATGAACCAGAATTGGCGGAAGAGGGCGTAACCCATATGACATTCTTCGTCAACCACCTCATCGCCGTAGCGATCGTCATTGTTTACACATCAGGAATGTCTTTCCTTCTCTACAAGCTAACCAACAAAATGATCACCCTACGCGTATCTGAAGAGAGCGAAAACATCGGACTCGACCGTAGTCAACACGATGAGCATTACGGTAGATTGAGAGAGATCGCCGAGTACGACGACAGAACATTCCAAGAGCACAACGAAGAGTAAACAAAGAGTTGATTCAACACTTCATCCGATTAGGGGGCGTTGCGATACGCCCCTTTTTTATGCCTTCGCCTTGCTTCTATTCACAATCGCCACACCGACAAAAACCATAATTGCCGCGCATACCTTTTGCCATGTAAGCACATCCATCCCCAAATAGATGCTCAAACCAGCCGCCACGATTGGTTGTACATAAGAATAGAGACTCACCAATGTTGGTCGCAGCAATTTCTGTGCGGAAGAGACCAATAAATAGGCGACAAAAGTGGAGAAAAACACCACCCCCAAAACCGTCAATGTCAGCGAGATCGGAAACTCAGCATATTGGACAGAAAACAGTTCCCTTACATCCAACAAAGTGGAAACCAAGGCGGAGAATAAAAACATCCACTTCATAAATGTCACCACATGATACTTCGCAATAAGAGGGCGGAATATTCCTAAGTAAGAGGCAAAAAAGAGCGCATTCAAGACTATCAGGAAGAGCCCAACAGGAGAGGAAGACGTGACATTGAGTTCCCCTGCCACTGAATTCAAAATCAAATACAGAACACCTCCAAAGCTTACCATCACGCCCAAAACCTTTTTCCACGTAATAGGCTCCTTGATAAAAATAGCGGACATGAACATCGTGAAAATAGGCGTCAACGAGGCCACCACCGAACAATCCAACGGTGTAGTCTCCTTAATGGCAACCAGGAATGTGATTTGCGTCAGAAAAAGGCCTAACATGGAGGCGCAAAAAATCTTGAACATATCGCCCTTTTCCAATCGCTCTTCAGGCAAGAATTTCGACAGGAGAAAAAACAGCAAAGCCGCTCCAGCTGATCGAAAGCAAAACAAGGACAACGGCGGCACTAAGCCGGACAAAGCAATATTACGACACGCGACGATATTAAATCCGAAGATGCAATAGCATGTGAAGGCGGCCAAATGGCCCAACAAAGTACTATTCGTTTTCTTTTCCATTCCAATCCAATCTTTTTTCCTACTCAAATATCCACAACAAAGTAGGTTTTGTCGTTTGTTTCAGCTTCTCATCCAAATAACGCATCACATCATCACAGACAATCGGACAGCCATTGCTTGCGGTTGTAGGATAATCGCAATAGGCGCTTGCATAAGAGTGAAGCACGATAATCCTACGGAACGCATTGCTATTCGTAGGTTCCAATCCATGCAATTTATAGTGGACATGGATACCCCAATTGCTGTAAGCGCGCTTGCCTATTTTATATTTTCCCAAAGAGGAGCAGAAACTACCCTCCACATTGCTAAAAACAGGTTTAGACGGGGTACTGCCACCGCCATTGCCATGACTAACCAGTTCTCGTCTTATTATCTCATTACTCTTCAAATCATAAACGATCAATCGTCTGGTATACAAATCATAGGAGAAATCCAGCAGCAAACACCAATCTTGGTTCATGCCGTTCTGAGCGACAAATTTCTTGGCTTCTCGAACCTTCTCCCGAATTTTACGAATATCGATATCGTCTTTAATGATAGGTCGCTCTTGGGGCACATCATCGTCTTCGAAGCCCTTCCATCCATCATCACCACCTTCGTTTTCCGAAATTTCGTCAGTCCTCTCATCAGACCACTCTTCGGTCTCATTTTCCTCCTCGTTTTCCACCCGAGGAACACCCTGTTCAATGGTAATACTATCCACACACTGATATAGGACATCCGTTAGGGACTCCTCAGACGCAACCTGGCCATTTTCAGAGGTCGCTGCACAAGAACCCAAACCTACAACGGCAAGGAATATAGGGAGAAAACAATTCTTCATAAACTGACTAACAATAAACGAGTACACCCATTGGGCTGATTATTTCAAAAGTATAAAAAATTGCATTATACAACAAACCTCACCGATAAACATTGGCAATGTTATAGAGAAGTTTTTAGAAAGCATACGAAAAAAAAAGATTTCAAATAAAAGAGCCTATTAATAAAATAATTTTTAAATCTGCCACAGTTTCATCAACGTTGATTTTTTTTATATTCCACGTTTCATCCTCCTATTTTTGCAATGAAATCATCATAATTCACACAAATATGAGGAAACTAAAATTCAACGATTTTGAAACCATCGACAAATACTATCGAGAGAAGTTCACCTATGATGTCAGATGCAGCAATCTTGGGAGGGATACGAAAAAGAGCGAGAACTACTGAAAAAATGGCTAAACGAAGTCAACCCCAAGACAGGCGTAAGGACTTGGATATAACAAAGCCACGAGAATAATGGATAAACTTGAATGTGCGGGTATCGTTGGACCAATAATTGAGGGGAAACCACAAGAATTCTTAGTCTCAAGTATAGAAGAATTACATCAAAAAGTTAAGAGCATAACAAAAATAATGGCAATTATATACCTTTTGACCCTGCAAGTACACACCAGACCGCTTAACCTTGTAAAATTTCGCGTTTAACCTGCAGATAACCAGTGAATTATTTGGTGATAACGTTTATTTTTCGTACCTTCGCAGTGTATGAAAAACGAATCTGTTATGGTTGACTTCTCACAATTCGATTCCCTTGTGGCTTTGACAATGCACTTCAACAACGAGGAGGCTTGCAGGAACGCTATCGCCGAGTCCCGATGGGGCGTCGGCGAGGAACAGGACATCGTTTGTCCGTACTGCGGCGGACACCACTGCACCACGAGAAAGGACGGCAGGTTCCGTTGCAACAAGTGCAAACGCAACTTCTCCTGCAGGGTGGGAACTATTTTCGAGGACAGCAACGTGTCCCTCGTGAAGTGGTTCATTGCGATGTACCTAATCTCGTCCCACAAGAAGGGAATCTCCTCTTGCCAGTTGTCTCGCGACATCAAAGTTACCCAGAAGACCGCATGGTTCATGCTCCACAAGGTACGAGCGTTGTACGCGCAGAACACAATGGAGCCGTTCTATGGTGAGGTGGAGTGCGACGAGGTCTACATCGGTGGCAGGGAGAAGTGGAAGCACAAGTCGATGAGAACGCCCAATACACAAGGACGTTCGACAAAGACCAAGACACCCGTTTTCGGCATGATGGAGCGGTCGTCAATCGTCAATGATAAGGGTGATATCGAGTTCATGTCATACGTCCGTGCAATAGTGGTTACAAACACCAAGGGCGAGACATTGAAGCCGATTATTGAGCGTGAAATCGAACAAGGTTCTACAGTGTTTACCGACGAGTTGAACGCGTATACGGGGCTTGCAAACATGGGTTACGAGCACAGGATTTGTAACCATGGGGCATTACAGTTCGTATGTGACGGAGCTGTTTATACCAACAACATCGAGGGTTTTTGGAGCCATTTCCGTAGGATGATTAGTGGTTGCTACCACGATGTGAGTGACGAGCATTTGCAGTCATACATTGACGAGGTTTGTTTTCGCTGGAATACAAGAAAAATGGCTGAATCAGAGCGATTCAGCCAAATGTTCCACACCTCTATCGGGTTGGTTAGACCTAATAGGGAGTTTGTGTTGTGCCAGAAGGTTGCTTAGTATTTAATCGGCTTAATGTTACACTCTCTCAAAGCCTTGTTGATTTCACTCATAGGTGTGTCATAAGTCAAGCCTGAATCTGACAGCGAATCGATGAAATCTTGCAATGTTTCTCCATTGTTACTAAGTCCACCCCAATAAGTATCGCCAGTCTCGTCAGCGAAAAAAGCTTCTTCTAGTTCATAATCAAGAAAATCCCTTGCGATTGGCTGGTTTTGTTCTTTCAATATTCTTCTAATCGATTCTTTAATCACATTGTGCAATTGAGACTCTGTTAGTCGAACTTTACCTTTATGCAACTTAGATTCCCCTTGTATATTCTGTTGTGCTACACCATTGCTGTTTTGTGCTTGTGTCTTCAGAGAATTCCCTTGCGGTTGTGTACTATTGTTCTGATTGAATTTTTCACTCCATGTCATCAAATAGTCTAGTTTGTCGTGTATTTGTTTGTTAACAGCATCCAGTTCACTCCAAGTGATAGGTGAATTACCCCTCATTCTCTTGGTATATGTAGCTTTCATGGATTTCCCGTATTCAGCCAAGAAATCCATATATTGAGACCAAATAATGGAAGGATTAGCGCCATTTACAATTTTTGTGTTTTGGGTATTCATGCTTTTTTTTATTTTTGTATAAATAGTACAATTTTTCAAGAAAAATGATTAAACTTGTAAAAAAAAGATATGGTAGATGTCAGTTTAAATGTGCGTCGTCGATTATGTAGATATTGCACGAATGAATTGCTGTCGTTAATCAATTGGGTGAATGATAGCATAAATGAAAATTCATGGAATGTAGACGATTTCCTTTCAGAGGAAACGTGTACTTTTGATATGTTGAAGATATTATTTGTCTATGAGAAATGCGGGGGCGTTTTACTGAAAGAGGATGAATGTATTCATTTTGCTGTCTTATTGAGGACTATAGGTAATCTTCAATACACATCAATAACAACTTTTTGGTATAATAACGAGGCAAACGATGTAGTACCTGTGTATGATTTGGGCGGATTAGAAGTTCCTATGATTCTCCCGAGATATGTGGCAACACCACAAGAAGATGGCATGTGGTGTGTAGAAAAGTTAATTAAGGGTAATTATAGTCCCTTGAGAGACGAATTATATCGGTCGGAGACATTAGCCAAAGACAGAGCAACAGAACTTAATAAGGAGTACTGAATAAGAAATACATATGTAGGTTCTGGAATATGCCGAATCATATAGTGGTGACACAAAGCAGAATAATCAAACACAGACCGATTGGCTCTATGTTACTATTGCTTTGGTCTATTTGAGGTCAAATTGTATATAGTTGCCAAAATAATTCAGTTGAAATATGGATAAAAACATAACATACAATGTGGGGGATAAAGTAAGATTCCGTACGCGTGAATTATCCTTTCATGCATGTAAAATGGCTGGGACTGCCACTTCTACATGTCTTAATGACTATCCAGAACAGGAAGCCATTGGCACAATCAAACAAATTATAGAGTTTTGCAATATGTATACAATTCACGAGGAGAGTGGCTTTTTGTGCTGTATGGTATTCCCGGAGGATATTATAACGATTATAGCGTAATCATTGAAAACTATGGACAGCAAACGAACAATACTTTGGATCCATGGATTTGCTGGATGTCCAAACAATGTCCATGTAAAGGAGATGCGGAAGCGTTATCCCGAATACGAGTGGTATAGCATAGAGGTGGATCATCATGCAAAGGCCTCTATGGAGAAAATCAATGCATATATCCGTGAGAATGACGTATGCCTTGTGGCAGGAACTTCGCTTGGTGGGTACTACACCATGTGTGCTGAATATGATGGTCCGAAACTTGTAGTGAATCCAGTAACCAATCCTATTCGCGACCTCAAGCAGTTTGTTGGAAAATGTTGCTACAAGCCAGGACGTCCTGATGGGCAGACCGAATTTGAATTCACCGAGGAGATGCTCAACGAGTTTGGCGAACTGCATTACGACAATCTGTATAATGTCTTATGTCACTATACTGCTCACGATCAGTTGCTCGGTGAGGATATTAAGAAGGATTATGAGCAGATATTCTACAAATTAGAAATGCTGGACGAAAAGATCCTTCCCGAACATTTCATGACATTCAAGTATGTAAGGGAGATGAAGCAAACGCTGTTCAATCTCATAGATCTGGATATGATGAGACGTCGTAAAGCTTAACATTACTTGGGAACATCCCATCAATTATTGACTAAAACGACAAAGGAGAATTACAATGAACCATAGAGATACAAAAGAAAGCGTGCTTATCCGCACCGGATTATATTCGTCAACCATTTTCGAAATGGAAGTCTGGTCGCTTGCCAAAAAACTGAACTATTCAGATGAAGAATTCAAAGAAAAGCTAGATGTTTTTGGACATTTAGATTGCGGGCTGAGTAGAGAGTCGGTTGGACTATTCCCAACCAAAGAACGTGCATTGGAAAGTCTGGAGATGATGCATGAAGATTCATTTAACGATGATAGAGAACTCTATTGTGCATTCATCCGAGAAAAAGCAATGTGTTGCATGATGCATCCTAATGCCTACATAAAGGAATGGACCTACGTAAATGGCCAATTGGTTGACGAATCCCTTCTAAGGAACTATGACGAGGACGAAAACCCTTTTTATGGTCGACCTAAAGAGATGATACGATTCAAAAGAGGCGATATAGTAATGATTCCAGAAGAAGGGCCCCATAGCCATTGGGGAATAGTCTATGGCACTCCTATAACTGCAGAACACATCAAGGAAGTAAATGATCGTATTGAACATGAAACGGGCGTTAGAGGGAACAACTATTCCCTAATGGACTGGAGTGATGATCAATACACTATACTTACAGATGACAAAGGTTCTCACGAGCATATTCTATCTCACTACGTATTGCCAGCATTACATGTGCCTGAATATGTACGAGAAACTTTGAAAAAGGGACTTCTGACAGATACTTTTTAATATAGTGATAATTAAGATGAAACGAATAACAAAATCAAAGCGGAATGAAATAATCATAGAATCCGTCAAACGAATTCGTGAAGAATCCGCTATTACTTTAGAAGAACACACATATCCCCAATATGGCAATGTTTTAATTCTGGCAGGTGGAGCAGAATGTGGAAATAGTTTTGCTTTAGATAACGAAATAGCATTTGAGGGGAAGCATTTTGATGTTGATTTCATCAAGGAGCAAATAAAAAAATTTCAAATGAATAGTCCTATTGATACAGAATATTTCAAACTTTATGGAAAACATATTTCACAAACTAATCTAAACGACGAACAAGATGTTTCAAATTTGCATTCTTTTTGCAATATAAAGAAATTCGACAGACGGACTGTGCAACAATTCATTCAACATGCAAGCAGTCGGACAACTAAGGATAATATGATTTTTGATATCACGCTTCATAATGTCCGAAAACTCATTGAGATTGTTAATTATTGTGATATGAGTGGGTATAATAGGGAGAATATTCATATCGTGTGGGTTATAAAGGATTGCGTTGTCACACAACAACAAAATATGATAGTAAGTGATGATATATTAGCAAGAACTCATATAGATGTTTCCAAGACGATTCATGATATATTAACTAATGCAGAAGAATTAGTAGATGATTCTGACGGGTCGCCATTAATAGATGGCGATATGTGGATTCTTTTCAACAAGAAAAACGTGGACAATTTTGCCAAGTCTAGTACTATTATTGCTGGAAAACATATCGATAAAATTGCAATAAAGATAAAAGAGAAGGATCAACCAATAAAACCATTTGAAGATATAATGGCAGAAATTTCAGAAAAGAAAAAAAAAGACTGAAAATCATACTAAACTTCTGATTTTCAGCCTATGGTGATCGAGGAGGGATTCGAACCCTCGACCCACAGCTTAGAAGGCTGTTGCTCTATCCAACTGAGCTACCCGACCATCCTTATTTGTGACCGCAAAGGTAATACAAATTTGTCTTATTCCCTAATGTTAGCACGAAAAATTTCCATTGATTTCAATATCATACTGATAAACAAATTATTAACAGATATTCTCAAGCAGAAAACACATCAGAATGGATAGCCCACCGCAAAGTGAATGGCACAGTCATCCTTCCAATTCAGACCATAAAAACGCCAAGGTCCGTGAAGCAGATCCGACCGCGAGGGATTTTCCCCCTTGTTCCTACCAATATTAGCAGGGTTGTAACACTTCACGCCCAAATCAAAACGGATTAGGAAGTAGGAGAAATCCAATCGGATACCCAAGCCATACGCCAATGCGATCTGCTTGTAGAAACTATTCCACTTGAATTGACCATTCGGTTGAGATGGGGAATCATTAACCGTCCAAATATTTCCCGCATCAACAAAGGCCGCCGCCTCCACTTTCCAGATCAATTTGGTTCGGTATTCCACATTCATCAGCAACTTCACATCACCGGATTGCTTCACAAAATCATTGTATCCATCAGATGAATATTGCCCTGGACCCAATGTTCTGACAGACCATCCTCGAACACCATTCGCTCCACCGCCAAAAAACCTTCGCTCAAACGGCACGACAGAAGCGTTTCCATAAGGCACCGCCACACCAAAACCGACGTGATAAACCAAATGGTTTCTTCCGTCCAACTTCTGATTATAGGCATAGTCGGCCTCAAATTTCACATATTGAGAGAATGGAACATGACCAATTTTATAAGGGGCATCCTCGTCCTCCTTCTTAACGAACAGATGACAGATTCCGTTTAATAGAGCGCCAGCCGACTCCACAGCCAAACGATAATAGGTCTTATTATCTTTCGTGATTTGGGCCTGATTGTTGTAAGTAACGGAGAAGCCGGCATTCATCACAAAGTGGTCGGAATAACTCTCCCGCAAGACAGAGTAGCGATCTGCGCTATAAATGGAATCGAAGCTCGGATCTGTCTTGATCTTCACATAATTCACATCTATCAGATCCAGCGTATAATTGTAGAATCGACGCCAAGTCCACAAATACTTCATACTTCCAGCAAAAGATTTTCGGTCGTAAGTATCAGGACGCAATTGGTAGTTGTATCGTACATTGAAGCTGGTGCTGGCGGAAATTTTCCGTTTAAAGTCCCGTCTCAGGAAGGGGAAAAGGAATCTTGGGAAGGTAATCCCCACCTCACCGCCTAAATCAAGGACATAACGATGAAGGATCTCACTCAATCCCGAATAGGCCTCCTGCGCATAGCGAGCCTTCACACTCAACAATTCGGAGCCTCGGAAAACATTCTTATGGGCATATCCCAAGTTCAAGGCAAAGCCCAAATCACCTTCAGAATTGGTACCCTCCACATCAAAAGAGAAGGATTGCGGCTTAGCCGGATAGAGATCTATCTCACAATCCACCTCATGTTTGTCGTTTTGCAAATCGGTGAAACGGATGTTGGATGAACGCAAAATTCCCAAACCATTCAACCTGGAATAGCTCCTCTCCACGAAGAATTCGTTGTACAAGGAATCGGTCTCGATCCACAATTCATCGTCTATGATCGACGGACGAAGGAAAGGTTTACTTTGCGAGAGCAACGTCATGCTTTCAGAGTAATCAAGCGTGTCGCGGTGCAACTCTTCGCCCGACTGTTCCGTGCGACTATGTTCAGTCACATAAATATGGCGGACTCGGTAACGGTTATGGTTGGTCTCTTCCCTATCGCCATTGGGCAACACTTTACTATAAGGTTTCACATGAAGTGTAACGTCTATCTTACGATCGCCCACCGTGCTATCCGCCGTATAATTCAAATAATCTTTGTTGAAATGGTAATATCCCCTTCTGCGGAGGAACTTCGCCAATCGCTCGCGTTCCGCATCCAACTCATCCACATCGAACATCATACCCGGCTTCAATTTGGTATTGGGCCATCCACCCCTTAAATGGAGCACAGAATCAAGGACTCGATCACTTGGAATATCACATTCAATTTTGCCGACACGATAAGGATCGCCAGGCATGACGTTGTAAACCACCTCCGCCCTCTTCTTCCGTTTAAACTTCACCGACGACGACACTTCCGCATTCATGTATCCCTTGGATTTCATATAGGCCTGTAGCTCCTTTTCCGAGCGATAGGTCATAAAGGGATCATAAATAACCGGTGCCTCACCGATGCTTCTCAATTTACGGTTGATTTTCTTTGTGGAGTCCCTACCGGACATATTATAGACGGCAAGGTAGATACGGAAGATTCCGAACGCCTTAAAATTAGGACGCTGACGCAGATGTTTGTTCAAATCGGAATTGCTCACCTCGCTATTTCCCGCATCAATCTGCACTTTGTCAAGTAGATATGAGTTGTCAGGCACATATTTAGTAGGAGAGCATGACGACAGTAAAAACGCAACCATCGCCACAACAAAACAACCAACTTTAGATGTTCTTCCTCTCATCTGACATAATCTTTCGACAAAGATACTATATAAGAATTATAAAATAAGTATATTTGCGGATGCATGATGATAAAAAAACGTAAAAATAACAAACAATATGACACTTATTAAATCTATTTCCGGTATCCGAGGAACAATCGGAGGAGCCATCGGCGACGGCTTGACACCTCTTGACGTAGTAAAATTCACAGCAGCATACGGTACATTCATCAAACGAAACACAAAGTGCAAAAGCAATTTGATCGTTGTCGGACGCGACGCCCGCATCTCCGGCGAAATGGTGGATCACCTTGTATCAGGCACTTTGATCGGCCTTGGTTTGAATGTCACCAATATCGGCTTAGCCTCCACTCCCACGACAGAAATCGCTGTCCAAAAGGAGGGTGCATGCGGAGGTATCATTTTGACCGCCAGCCACAATCCTAAGCAGTGGAACGCGCTAAAACTTCTGAACGAAAAGGGAGAATTCCTTAACGACCAAGAGGGTAAGGCAGTTCTTGCCATGGCGGAGAACAACGACTACGAATTCGCCGAGGTGGACAACCTTGGAAAGATCACATACAAGAACGACTACAACAACATCCACATTGACGACGTCCTCAAACTAAAACTGGTTGATGTCGAGGCAATCAAGAAGGCAAACTTCAAAGTGATCATCGACTGTGTCAACTCGGTAGGAGGTATCGTATTGCCTCAACTACTTGAGAAATTGGGCGTGAAAGAGGTCGTGAAGCTCAATTGCGATCCTACCGGAAAATTCGCACACAATCCAGAGCCACTTCCTGCCCACCTAACTGAAATTTCAGACAAGATGAAAAGCGAGAAGGCCGACGTCGGCTTCGTGGTAGATCCAGACGTTGATCGTTTAGCCATGATCTGCGAAAACGGCGATATGTTCGGTGAGGAGTACACATTGGTTTCCGTAGCCGACTATGTATTGAGCCATACGCCAGGAAACACAGTTTCCAATTTAAGTTCTACCAGAGCCCTTCGTGACGTCACTCGCCAACACGGAGGCGAGTACAATGCGGCTGCCGTAGGCGAGGTGAATGTCGTCACAAAGATGAAGGCCACCAACGCCATCATCGGAGGAGAAGGAAATGGCGGCGTCATCTACCCTGAGAGCCACTACGGCCGTGACGCGCTTGTCGGCATCGCCCTCTTCCTTTCTTTGATGGCGAAGAAAAACATGAAACCATCTGAATTGAGAAAACAATATCCTCCATATTTCATCTCCAAGAACAAGATTCAACTGACGCCAGACATCAATGTGGACGCTATTTTAGTAAAGATGAAGGAGAAATACGCCAACGAGGAGGTGAACGACATCGATGGTGTAAAGATCGACTTCTCGGACTCTTGGGTTCACCTACGCAAATCCAACACCGAACCAATCATTCGTATCTACTCGGAGGCTGCCACCATGGAGCAAGCCGATTCTTTGGCGAAGAAGATCATGGGTGAGATCGAGAGCATTTGCAAATAAGGTCTTAGACAATTAAGGCAATATAATCACACAAGAAAGGGGAACCCAATTGGATTCCCCTTTTTCATATCTAACAACTATGAATCTACAACTTCTGTTGGAAGGTAAACATACCAGGGAACAACGATTCCGCATCCACCTCACTTCTAAATAAACCAAACACAGAGGAACCTGATCCCGACATGGAAGCGTACATGGCATCGTGTTCATACATAGTATCCTTCACCATCTTTACCGTAGGATGGGAAGCAAACACACTCTCCTCAAAATCATTCACGACATTGTATTTCCACTCCGAAATAGGCTTTTGCACCATCTCAGAGAGAGGTAGCACCGGCATCTTTGGAACCACCTTCGAATAGGCCTCTTTGGTGGAGACAAAGTCATCGGGTTTCACCAGCAAGAAGTAGACGCCGGCCAAAGAAAACTCAATGGGTTGCAAAACATCTCCGATACCAGTCACAAAAGAGGGTTTGTTTTGAATGAAGAAGGGACAATCCGCTCCAATCTTCGCAGCGATCATCTCCATATGCGCCACATCCATATCAAGATGGAACATATCATTCATCAACTTAATCGCAAAAGAGGCGTCAGCCGAGCCGCCACCCAAGCCTGCGCCAAAAGGAATCACCTTTTCCATAAAAATCTTCACAGGCGGCAAGTCAAACTCCTCCTTCAAGAGACGATACGCCTTCATCACCGTATTGTCAGAGACTTCACCGTCAATAGCAAGACCGCCGATCTTCATCTCAGTCACACCATCTTCAGCGACAACAATCTCCAACACATCCTTTAAAGGGATGGGATAAAACACACTCTCTAAATTGTGATAACCATCAGCACGTTTGCTGGTGATATTCAACCCCACATTAATTTTCGCGTTAGGAAAGACAATCATATCCTTACATTCTAAAACGATGCAAAGATATAGTATTTCCTTGGAGGTTGGAAGCGATTTTATCATTTTCCTTGCGGCTTAAAGCAAAAATAGTCCAACAAATATCAAGACAACAGAGTTAACACGCCTAAAAAACATACAAGATTAGCCACTTAAATCAATTCACCATCAACAATAAACAATAATTATAGATGAAATAACTACAAAATTCTTTGAGACTAATAATTTATTTTCTTATCTTTGAAAAGAGATATGGATGAAAGGTGAAGTTGATAACGGTAAAGAGGCATATTTATGGAAGATAATTTGGTGACAGTTGCGATACACACTTATGACAAGGCCCAAATCCTGAAGTCAGTTTTGGAGGTCCATGGCATAGATGTATTCATCCACAATGTAAATCAAATATTACCCATCGGCGTCAGAGTCCGCATCAAGGAGAGCGACTTGCCGAAAGCATTGGGAATCATTGAGGAGATGAACAATCGCGAAGCATTGGAAAAGGCTCTTGAGGAGTTAAACAAAAAACCAATGGTATTGTTGCCGATCGATTTCTCGCCATACACCATGAAAGCTTGCGAATTCGCATTCCCACTGGCGGCCTCTATGGATGCCGAAATCGTTCTTTTCCACGCCTATCTCCCCCCTTCGTTCACCACAATGCCTATTGGCGATGTGATCAACCACGAAGGCACGACGGAAGAGTCCGCCCTAGAAATGATGGAGAAAGCCAAGAGTCAATTTACGGAACTCGAAGCGAAAATAGATGAATTCATCCAAAAGGGAGAGATGCCACAGGTTAAGTACCGACATGTACTACGGGAGGGCGTTCCCGAGGATCAGATATTGGGATATGCGGACAGACACATGCCCAAACTGATCATTATGGGCACCAGAGGATGCGACCAGAAGGATGTGGATTTCATCGGTAGCGTGACGGCGGAAGTAATCGAAAGAGCGCATGTCCCAGTATTCACCATACCGGATAGCGTATCGCTCAGCAAGTTTGGAGAGATCAAAAACGTCGCCTTCTCCACCAGTTTCGACGACAAGGATTTAATTGTTTTCGACAAAATGATGTCGATGTTGAAGCCGAACAACGCAAGCGTTCACTTCATCCACTTCGACAAGAAAGACGATAGTTGGGCAGAGATCAAACTCAGCGGTATCAAATCATACTTCCAAGAGAATTATCCTCAACAGAAGATAGAATACCATCTGATCTCCGGTTCGGATGTACTGACAGCATACGACGAATTCATCCGAAACAACAACATTGACGCGATTGTACTGACAACGCATAGAAGGAATTTGCTTTCAAGGTTGTTTAACCCAAGCATGGCGAGGAAAATGCTATTCAATACAGACATCCCAATGTTTGTATTCCACGCCTGAAGATTACGAGGAAAGAGAGAAGACGCAGGAGGCGTCTCCTATATATAATGTATAGATTGATGAATTGAGATTGAACGTTGTAAAATGATGAAAAGTCTTTATAGATTGGGAGGATTGGCGACTTTGGCGTTGCTGTCACTCAGTGATTGCACCGCACAAACGGCGAATGAGACCACACCATTCCCTCAAATGGAAACGAGTTATCACGCTCCTAAAATTCCGTCAGACCTAAATTTCTGCGGAGAGCGAATCGACCTTTCCAACTATTATCTTAGGGAGAAATTCGACAGAGAGCTTTTAAGCTTCTCCTATTGGCACTCGCAAGTATTTCTATTTATCAAACGAGCCAACAAATTTTTCCCCATCATTGAACCCATATTGAAAGAGAAAGGTATTCCTGACGATTTCAAATACTTGGCGCTAATAGAGAGCAACCTGGACCAAAGAGCCCAATCACCAGCAAAGGCGGTAGGCATTTGGCAGATCATGCCAGCGACAGGCAAAGATGCCGGATTGATCGTAAACGATGACATCGACGAACGATACAATTTGGAAAAGGCGACCAGAGTAGCCTGTTCGATGCTAAAACACACGCACGACGTCACCGGCAGCTGGACATTGGCCGCAGCCGCATACAACACAGGACATGCGCGCGTGGTGCGACAAGTAGAGGTACAACAGACAAACAACTACTTCGATATGCTATTCAGCGAAGAGACCAACCGGTATGTATTCAGAATAGTTATGGCGAAGTACTTAATGGAAAATCCACAAAGGTTAGGCTTCTTCTTGACAAAAGAGGATTTGTACTACCCCGTCGAGACAGAGTCAGTCAGAGTGGATAGCACCATAGAGAACTTAACAGATTTTGCGAAAGAGCGAGGCATCAATTACCAACTTCTCAAGGATTCCAATCCTTGGTTGAGAAGCAACAAGTTGCCAAACAAAGAGCAGAAGGAGTTCTTTATAAAGATCCCCAAGAAGGAGTCTTTGGAATTCAACCCCGAAAAGGGAAAGGTCCACAACCCTAATTGGGTAACCAACCCTTAGTATTAACGGTAAAAATGCAATGATTATGGAAAGAGTGATGAGAAACATAGCATGTCTCCTTTTCGCCATCGTTTCCGTGACGACGGCGACGGCGCAGTCCATTGCGTTCAAATCCTTCAGACAAACTGACGGTGTCGTAACGCAACAATCCAAGGGGATGTACGTGTGGGGAGCTTGGGAGCAAAGTTCCACCGTTATTGTGCTGAACATGACCGAGAATTACATCGCCACACAAGACCTTTTACACAAAAAAGTGACCGTATTCGAGATATTCGACAAACCACAAAAATGGACGATAAAGAAGGATTACAAATACTTGAACTACGAGTGTATGAACAAAACGACCTTGGAAAAGTACTATGTCAAACTATACGAGTACGATTCGGGAGAGTTTCGCGTCACCGTCATGTCGCCCAAGAAATCGACCAGATATTCCGTGGTTTACATAAAAGACTTCGAAATGGAGAGCGATCTTGAGACGGAGATCAAGAACATGCTCAAAAAGGAGTAGCAAACATCACTCCTTTCCTCATAAAACAGATCGGAGAGAAACGATTCTTCACGAAAAGTTTCTCTCCGATTTTTTTATTCGAATTATATTCTTCTAAATCCAGGCTTCCAGCCCTTCAAAGTCTATCTTTCATAGGCCTCTCCGATCTTTTTGCCACTGACAATCGAGTCGGTCCAAACATAGTCATGAGAGGTACTGATAACACGGCAATATTGGATGTGGCTATACCCCGCCCTGCGCATATCATGGAGAAACGTCCGCGCCAAATTATCCTGGAAATGCTCTTCACCCCTGCGGGAAGGACAACCAACATACATCGTATCCCCTACCACAGTCGCCATATCCAAATAATTGACAGCCGCCATATTAGAGACAAAATTTCTTTCATCAGTCAATTTCTCCTCAGGGGTCATTTCAGCATAACTTTTAACCTCCACATTTCGCTTGGTCTCCGAAACATATTGGCATGCGGAGAGAACGGAAGAGAGCGCAATCAATGGAACGATTAATCTCATATCGTATATTTCTTTAATTAAACACACAAAAATATAAATAATATATGATAGAAGGAAAAAGAAGAAGCCTTTTCCGATGAAAAAATATCAAATAAACGGAAAGAATACGAAACAAAATTGGATTTACTGTGGAAACAGGCAAAAAAAAGGCGGACTTTATGGGTCCGCCCTTTGTTCTCTATTCGCAAAGAATTATTCTTGGTTTGCGCCGAGCTCTTGAACTGCTTGGATTGCAGCAGCAGCTGCAGAATCAACTACCTCAGTAGCGGCAGCAGCAGCAGAATCAACTACAGCAGCAGCAGCAGAATCAACTACAGCAGCAGCAGAATCAACAGCCTCAGCTACAACAGTTGAATCAACGTTATTAGCATTGTTAGTGTTAGCGTCGTTGCAAGATGCGAATGCAAATGCAGACACAGCGAAAAATAAAACTACTTTTTTCATTTTTTTATTATTAAATAATTAAACAACATTCAAAATTGTGTTCTCCTTTAAAAACGGTGCAAAGTTACATACTTTTTTTTCACTTTGTAATATATCGGCTTAAAATTTTATTCCTATTGTGAAAAAAATTAAAAAACCACTTAAAATACTTTGTTTCAGCAGGATAAATTTATCATCAAAACAAAATTCCGTTCTCAAACAGACCACACAACTCCCCCAACAGCCGTTTTAGCGCCAATTCAACACACCAAGAGGCTTCTCTCACGAACTTATCCATATAATTAAGACACATTATAGTAGAGAAAAGATGCCCTATCGCTTTTTTTTCGTACTTTTGCATAAAAATACTGGGCATGACTAAATTAAGCATCACCATAATCACCCTTTTCATTTCGATGCAGGCTATTTGCGCGCAAGCTACGACTGTCGTCGGAACCGAAACCGCAAACGATTCTTCTTTGGCTCTTTCAAACGATTCGCTGACAGCCATCGCAAACAAGGCCACCCTTTACGACCAAACAGTCCAAGAGGATTCATCCTCACGAAGAAACATTTTCCAAAAAATCCAGGATAGTGGATTGGGCGAGTTCGCCAGGAATACACACTGGGGCGTAATGGGAGGTGTAGGCCCCGCAACCCTCCATTTCGAGAAGAAGGATATCTACCAACACTACGTCTGCAATGTACGAGTCGGCATTATCGCAGACAGGGATTTAAAAGCCATCAACGAGAATCTTTTCGTGGAAAGTGGGCTTGAATTCCAAAGGAAGGGATACCAAAAATTCTTCAATCAACACGCAGACTCTCTCCATACAGATTATAAGGAGAAAACCAACCTCTACTACTTGACATTACCGATGACGGCAAGTTACCGTCTTCATTTTCGAGGATTCGAATTCACGCCGATGGTTGGAATTTACCACGCTCTTGCCATAGGCGGCCGATTCAAATACATCAGAAAAAACAACGACCGTGGCGAATACACAGAAACGCAGAAGAGATATCCGATGTTCGGAGATAAGAAGGCGACCGAAAGGCTCTTCGACACTCGCCGTTATGACATTGGACTACGGTTGGCTGTGGGCATCGAATATTTCAAAGGCATGAGAAGCTCTCTTGGCTACGACCTCGGTTTCATCGACGTGATAAAGAATGATTTCAGAGGGGACAAATACAAAAGCAAGAACGGTGTCTTCTATATTTCACACACCTATTTCTTCAAATAGACCTATTGTATAAAGTAAAGTATAAATGTTAGTTCAATGAAAAGATTTCTAAGAAGAATTACCCCAGCACTCATCGCCCTACTGATGGCGACTGGCGCATCGGCGCAAAAATTTGTGCGTGTCAACCAGATCGGGTACATGACCAACGCACCGAAACAGGCTCAAGTGGCCGGTATGAACGCCCACCATTTCGAATTAAAAAACGCCAAGACAGAAGAGACGGTATTCAAGGGCTCCATCCCGGAAGGTAAACGATGGAACCAATCCAGAGAGATGACGCAATACGCGGATTTTTCAGATTTCAAAACCCCAGGCACCTAC
Source organism: Paludibacteraceae bacterium (assembly GCA_024401555.1). Taxonomy (GTDB): domain Bacteria; phylum Bacteroidota; class Bacteroidia; order Bacteroidales; family Paludibacteraceae; genus UBA1181. The sequence continues at coordinate 29,698 of JAKSKV010000010.1, read as the reverse complement.
TTTGTGGAGGTGAACGGAGAGCGCTCCTACCCTTTTGAAATCGGCGACGCCTCTATCTTCGAGGATTTTTCCCTGTGGACCATCAAAGCGTTCTACCTATGGAGATCCTCAACGGCCATAGAACCGCAATACGCCACATTCAAGGGCGTCAATTTCGGAAGAGCCATGGGCCATCCCGACGAGGAAGTTTACATCCATAGTTCAGCCTACAGCAAGAACAGAAAAGCGGAGACCATCATCTCTTCGCCTAAGGGTTGGTACGATGCGGGAGACTACAACAAATATGTGGTAAATGCCGGCATTACTTTGCACCACTTGTATCTTGCATTCGAAATGCACGAGGACTACTACAAGAAGAAACGATTGAACATCCCAGAGAGTGACAACATGCTTCCCGACCTTTTGGACGAGATCAAATGGGAGACCGACTGGCTATTCACCATGCAGGATCCTGAAGATGGAGGCGTCTATCACAAGTTGACCACCAAGAAGTTCTGCGACATCAACATGCAACCTTCAGAAGATATTCAAGACCGATATGTGGTGACCAAATCCACCTCGGCCGCACTCAACTTTGCCGCTGAAATGGCAATCACCTACCGTGTGTTCCGCTTCTACGACGAAATGTACGCGAAGGCAGCCCTCGCCGCCGCGCGAAGAGCTTGGAAATGGGCGGTGAACAATCCTGAAGTCTATTTCGAAAACCCATCCGATATCCGAACAGGCTCCTACGGAGACTCCAATTTCTCCGATGAGTTTTTCTGGGCGGCATCCGAACTGCTCATCGCCACAGGCGAGAAAGAGTTTTACGACCAGCTGGATTTCTTCCGCCTTTTCGAGACTCCTCAATGGAACGCATGCAACTCCCTCGCCTTGATGTCTATGGTTTGGCATTTGGACGAATTACCAGCGTTTGCGGACAAACAGCTGATCAAGCGCAAATTCATGACTTTGGCGGAGACACTCTACAACGGATACAAATACTCTCCAGGACACCTCTCGCTCAAAGCCTTTATTTGGGGATGCAATGGAGAGATTGCCACCAACGGCGCCATCTTAGGCCTTGCCTACAGGGTAACAAAGGACGAAAAATACAAGGAGGCGATGGCCAGCCAATTCAATTACCTATTGGGAATGAACCCTACCGACTATTGCTTCATCTCCGGATTTGGATCCAAATATCCGAAAAACATCCATGACAGAAGATCCACCAGCGATGGCATCGACGAGCCGTTGCCAGGTTATATTTGCGGAGGCGCCAACCCAAATCAAACCTCCGATTGCGGTAAGTTCAACTATCCGTCATTGGCGCCCGCAAGATGTTATTTGGACGAACACTGCAGTTACTCCACCAACGAGATCGCCATCAACTGGAACGCTCCTTTGGTGTTGTTAACCTCCATAATGATCAATTCATACGAATAAACAACAATGAGGAAACTTGAGATCACTGAACTGAACAGAATTACAGCAGAGGAATTCAAACAGACAAAAAAGATTCCTTTGGTGGTTGTATTGGATAATGTACGGAGCCTGCACAATGTAGGTTCCGTATTCAGGACCGCCGACGCCTTCTTGGTGGAAAAGATTTGCCTCTGCGGCATCACCTCTACCCCGCCCCAACCAGAAATCCACAAAACAGCATTGGGTGCGGAATTTTCGGTTGATTGGGCCTACTACGAGCAGACACAAGATGTTGTCAAGGAATACAAAGAGAAAGGATACCACATCTTTTCGATCGAGCAAGTGGAAAACAGCATTAAACTACCAGACTTGGAGCTCTCCGATGAAGGGAAATATGTGGTGATCCTGGGCAATGAGGTCAAGGGTGTTCAACAAGAAGTCGTTGATTTATCGGACGAAAGCATTGAGATACCCCAGTTCGGCACCAAACACTCCCTCAACGTCTCTGTGACATCAGGCATTATCATCTGGTCTTTTTTTGAAAAAATTGCAAAAAAAATGCTTTAAAGATTTGCAGTTTCAAAAATAAGCACTACCTTTGCATCGCAATTGAGAAACAAAGACACTCAATTCGGGAATGGCCCCGTAGCTCAACTGTATAGAGCATTTGACTACGGATCAAAAGGTTACAGGTTAGAATCCTGTCGGGGTCACAATTTAAGCTCCTAATTTGTTGATTATCAACAAGTTAGGAGCTTTTCTTTTTAAGAAAACTCCCTTTTCATAAATGTCTGCTTTTCCATAGTCTCTCTATTTTTTCAATTCCTAAATGGTTCGATTAAAAGCGTAGCCAATATCATTTCGAGTGAGTAGAAAACCACATCATACTGCTTCCCATCGGCGGCAGTAGTTAAGTAATTCTTAACAACTGAATCTTTATCTAACTCATTGTCTTTCAGTATTCCAGCTATATGCATACTTATATTTAGCTTGGAGGTCCCAAAAAGTTCTGCTATCTGTTGCTGATTAAGCCAGACTTTGCCATCCTTGGCATACAAAGCCACAGAAGCGATAAAAATTCCTTCTCAAGCGACTCTATACATTTGTAGCATCCCCATAGGGCATATTGCCAACATCATTGCGTATATAAAATAAAACGATTATATTTGCGCGAAGAACACTTACATCTATTGATAGCAACACACTGATTGTCAAAAAAAAAGATTAGGGCAGAGGCTCTAACCATTGAAAAGCAATTGAAAAACACAAGTAAGCAACATGAAAGCACTACGATTTTTTAAAGTGATTACGGGATTACTGTTCCTTGTAACCACAACAGTCAATGCACGCCCGATGGTACTTTGGTACAGTTCGGATGCGGGAAGTAGTTTTACGGATGCCCTCCCTATCGGAAACGGCTACATGGGCGGTTTGGTTTATGGCGGTGTGTCGAAGGATATCATCGGCCTCAACGAAGGAACCGTATGGTCTGGCGGACCTGGCGACAACAACAAATCGGGCGCCGCCAATTATCTGCAACAAGCACGTCAGGCACTTTTCTCAGGGAACTACGCCTCCGCAGAATCAATTGTCAGCAACAACATGATCGGACCAGGTCCAGCCAGTTTCCAACCTGTAGGCAATCTGGAGTTATCGTTTTCACACAGTGGAGCAACCAACTACTACAGGGAATTGGATCTCACCACAGCCATCGCCAAGACGCAATACAAACACAACGGTGTCACCTATACCCGCGAATATTTCGCCAGTTACCCAGACCATGTCATCGTGGTACGACTCACGGCGGACCAACCCGGCAAGATCTCATGTAGTGCGACGATGACCACACCTCACAGGAACAATTATCTATCAGCCAATGGAGAGACCATGGTCTATGACGTGACGGTCAACTCCATCAAATTCCAAAACCGTTTGAATGTGGTGGCTGACGGGGGTAATGTTTCGTTAGCCAATAACAAATTCACCATTTCAGGAGCCAACAGCGCCACCCTGATTCTCACCACCGCCTCCAATTTCAACTCCTGCTCCGACGTGTCAGGCAATCCAGGCGCACGAGCCTCCGAGGTGATGAGCAAGGTGATGAAGAAGAGTTACAACGAGATTTTAGCGGATCACTTAAAAGATTACCAAGCGCTTTTCAACCGTGTCCGTTTGGACGTGGGAGAGGCTCACAGCAGCGCAGGAGATATCACCACCAGCCGTGTCAAGAATTTCAACACGACCAACGACCCCGACTTCGTGGAACTCTACTATCAATATGGCCGCTACCTCTTGATCGCCAGTTCACGCACAGGAGGACAACCTGCCAACCTACAGGGAATTTGGAACAAGGACACCAACCCTATTTGGGGCAGCAAATACACCACCAACATCAACTTGGAGATGAATTACTGGATGGCGGAATCAGCCAACCTGACGGAGTGCGCCACCCCACTTTTCGACAAGATCAAGGCGATGGTACCGCAAGGAGAGAAGACCGCCAAGGTTCACTGGGGCGTGAACGAAGGATGGGTGGAACACCACAACACCGACTTATGGAACCGTTGTGCACCTATCGATGGTGCTTGGGGATTATGGCCGACCGGCGCGGGATGGTTATGTACACACCTTTGGGAACATTACCTCTTCCACCCTACCGAAAAGGATTTCTTGAAGGAGGTCTATCCTACCATGAAGGGTGCTGCCCAATTCTTCTTGAACAGCATGGTCGAGGAACCGGTTTCGGGCAAAAAATATTTGGTGACCGCACCCAGCTGTTCCCCAGAGAACGCACACAGCGGCTACAACGTCTGCTTCGCACCTACCATGGACAACCAAATCATCCGCGACGTTCTAAACTATACCAGCCAAGCTTCTGAAATATTAGGGGTAGATGCGGAATTTAGAGGTAAGATGCAGGCTGCCGTAAAGCGTCTGCCGCCTCATAAAATCGGTAGATACAACCAATTGCAGGAGTGGTTTGACGATTGGGATGATCCGCGCAGCGACCACCGCCACGTCTCCCACCTCTATGGCATGTTCCCAAGCGCACAAATCACCGTGGACGAAACCCCTGATTTGGCGGAGGGTGCCAAAAACACGTTGAAACAACGTGGCGATTTGGCGACAGGATGGTCCCTCGCATGGAAGATCAATCTATGGGCACGCCTACACGATGGCGACCACGCCTATACACTGATCCGCATGTTGTTGACACCAGACAGAACCTACAACAACCTTTTTGACGCCCACCCACCGTTCCAGATCGACGGTAACTTCGGTGCGGTCTCCGGCATCAACGAGATGCTTTTACAGAGCCATAACAACAAGATCCAATTATTACCCGCACTCCCTTCCCAATGGCAGAAGGGTTCAGTCTCGGGACTATGCGCCCGCGGCGGATTCGTAGTGGACTCCATGGCTTGGCGTGATAGGAAATTGGATCATGTAGCGATCACCTCGCAATGTGGTGGCACACTCAACCTACAAGCCAATGGAAATAAAATATCCATAGAGACCAAGGCGGGTGAACGTTACGAGTTTGACGCGAACTTGAAATTGACCAATATGCCCTACGAAGCGATCGTCATCCCTGCCCGCATCGAAGCGGAGGATTACATCGCCATGGAAGGTGTCCAAATAGAGCCTGACAAAGAGGGAGTCTTGAACTTGGGATGGATCAACGACGGAGACTGGTCTCAATACCTAATCGACGCTCCCCAAGCGGGCGCATACATCTTCCGCGCCAATGTGGCGACGGACGCCGCTGATCCAAGCACCATCGCAATGCAGGACTCGACAGGAAAGGTGGTCGGAAAGATCACTGTCGATCCGGAGAAGAGTGACGGATGGAACGATTGGTATGTGGAGGAATCAAAGGTGAATTTAGAGAAAGGCGTGCAAAAAATCACTTTGAAATACACGGGAGAGAGTAACTTCCTGATGAACATCGATTGGTTCGAACTGGAATTGGATCCAACAAACGACGTCTCCCTCACCGATCTTCCAAACAATGATTCGCAATGGATGCATCTTCTATCCATTTCAGAGGGTAAAGTCGATCTTCAGATCTCGACAGAAAGCGAAGCGAACTACACCATTCAGCTCATCAACCTCAAGGGAGAAACGCTTTCCACTTTCTCCAGCCAAGGCAACAAGCACCTACGCTTCGGTGACTACACGCCTCTTCCCACAGGAATCTATTGCGTGGTGATGCGACAAAATGAGACACAACAACAAATAAAATTCTGCGTGAAGTAACATTCATACGGAACCATCCATAAAAAAGCGACTGATGAGGTCGCTTTTTTTTATCTATTATTAATATAATCCCCACAATTAGTCACTTCAGCCAACACTATCCCCATAACTTGCGATGGACACAAAAAGATAGATATTCTAATTTTGCATTGTCTTAAGAAGTAAGACAGTTAGTTATTTCACAGTAGAAAAAAAGTAAGCCATAATTGAATATTTCTACATTGTGAACCACATAAGGAAAAGTGTAAATCCATGCGGGGGAATCCTTGGGAAAGGGTTCCCTCGCTATTTATTGACTTCCGCCGGGTTCATTGAGGCATACCTCACCACTCCACCTTATTTCCTCAACACGCATTACAACATTTAGCTACCCGCCCAATGGGTTTTTAATCATTTTTTGTAATTGAACGCCCTCCTCATTCATCCGAATTTTGCATCGTAAAAAAAAGAGAATCATGAAAAGAGGAATAGCAGCAATCATCACAACAGCATGCCTATGCGCAACCAACGCATCCGCAGAGATTTCCGACACCATCCATGCAGAGGTACAGAAGAAACGAACCTACAACCTGAGGGTGGATCCCAAAGATTATGGAGATTGGAGGTTCCGTCTCGGTGGATATGGAGAGATGCTTTACCAACACTTCGACTACGGACCAAACAGTTTCTACGAAAAGGGTTCTGAAGAGGACAGTCGTTCCCAAGTCTCCATTCCCCGCTTTATCATCGCCATGGATTTCAAGTTTTCCCCCACCTGGATATTAAGTTCGGAGATAGAGTTCGAATATGGAGGAACCGGATCCGGCATCGAGTATGAATACGATGAGGCTGGCGAGTACGAGATGGAGGTGGAGAAAGGAGGCGAGGTAGCCATCGAGCAATTCCACATCACCAAGATATTCAACAAGGCCCTACAACTCAGAATGGGACACATGATCGTTCCCGTTGGCCTTACCAACGCACACCACGAACCCATCTTCTTCTTCGGCGCCAAGCGTCCTGAGGGAGAATCCACCCTGTTGCCCTGCACTTGGCACGAAACAGGTATCGCACTTTTGGGCACTATCGGCAAGTTCAACTATAATGTCATGTGTGTGAATGGATTGGATCCCAACTACTTCTCACGCGCAAATTTCATCCAACGGGGCAGACAAACCATGTTCGAGGTGCAGACCATGACCAATCCCGCATTGGCCTACCGGTTCGAATTCAAGGGAGACCATTCGCCTCGATTTGGGCTTTCCGGTTACTACGGACCGAAAACCTCCGGCAACTCCACCAAACCTAAAAAAATGGAGGCGATTGACGTCCCAGTCGTCGTCCTAAGCGCTGATGCGCAGTACGTAGGCCACAGATTCACCGCCCGTACTAACTTTTTGTGGGGAAGAATCGGGGAGAGCGAGGAGCTCTCAAAAATCAACGTCACCATGCCTAAGACGGGCAGAATCTCACTCTTTCCAAGGGATCAAGTGGCGGAGAGCGCACTCACCTGGTATGCGGAATTGGGATATGATTTCGGCAACCTCATCTCAGAGAAGTTGAGTATCATTCCTTTTATACGCTACGAATACTACAACAGCATGCAAAGCGTAGAGGGAGCTGTAGCGATAGATCCACGTTATAAGAAGGATATCTTCACGGCTGGCATCAACTATTTTCCTCTCAAAAACTTAGTCATCAAGGCAGACTACTCGCATCGTTGGGTAGATAGAGGAAATTACCATAGCGAAAACACCTTCTCTCTTGGTGTGGCCTATCTGGCTTGGATGACAAGACTTGGAAAATCCGTCAAGGATTAAGAACTGTAAAACAAGATATAAATTACAATAATAAAACAAAAAAATGAACAAGAAATTTTTACTCGTTTGCGGTTTGGCCGCATCGCTCTTCTCCGCATGTGAAAAGGACGAAGAGAAAGATGGAAATGGTTTGGCTCAAGATTACAACGAGGCCTACACCAAAGTGATCAACAACTATGTAGATGGTATCGTGATCCCCACCTACGCAAAGCAGAAGCAAGCCTCAGCATCCCTTTTGGCCGCAGTAGAGGCATTTGCCGCAAGCGGCACACAAGCCGATTTGCAAAAGGCTTGCGACGCATGGCGCGCCACACGACTTCCTTGGGAAGAGAGCGAGGCCTTCTTATTCGGACCAGCTGCCACCTATAGTTTGGATCCCTCTTTGGATTCATGGCCATTAGACAAGGTGCAAATCGAAAAGTACGTCAGCAGCGACATCGAATTTGACGTAGAGGGTCTGGGTGCCACGGTAAGAGGTTTCCACACACTGGAGTATCTTCTTTTCGAGAACGGTCAAGCCAGAAATGCGGCTACCATCAGTGACCGCTACAAAGAGTACATGGTGGCCGTGGCCACAGGATTAAGAGACGACAGTTTCAAATTGTGGTATTACTGGAACGGCAGCGAAGGGTTAAATACAGCCGACAACGCTTTGGTAGAGGAATTAGAGCCAGATGAGGCGGCTGACGGATTCGGCAGCAGATTCAAACAACCGAACATGTACGATCAATTATTCAAAACCCAAGCCGACGTCATTGCGCAAATCGTAGATGGTTGCACAGACATCTCCGGCGAGGTTGGAGAGCAAAAGATCGGAGGTCCTTTCGAGAATAAAAATGTTGAGGATGTGGAATCATGGTATTCATGGAACTCCTTGGAAGACTACAAGAACAATATCTTGAGTATCCAACACTCCTACTTGGGCACCCTTTCCGACAACATAGAAGATCTGAACAGTCCTGGCGACGAGCGATCCCTATCCGGAATCGTCGCGCAAAGCGACAAGGCTCTCGACCAAGAGATTCGAAGTGCCATCCAATCGGCCTATAAAGCGATAGACGCCATTCCTGCTCCCTTCAGAAACAATCTGAACGCGTCCACTGAAATCAAGGAGGCTATGTCCAAATGCGCTGATTTGACAGATTCTTTTGAAAAAATTAAACGAGTTGTGAAATAAGCATATATACAATTCTTACTTTGCCAGGTTAACCTTACGGAATCCATTCCATAAGGTTAACCTTTAAATGGATAACAATCCATCATTCAATTCTATTTACACTTTTCCCACCCAAACATGAAATCATTCATAAAATTCACATTCATCACACTGCTCACGCTGGTGATCCATGCATGCGAGAAAGAATCGTTGGAGGAGGGACTCATCACAAAACCCAATGGCGACATCGCCCTATTTGATGAGCTTTCAGCGGGTCGATCCACAATTTTCAGTTCCTCCAGCAAGGCATACGACATGCCAGCCTCTTGGGTGACAGGAAGTCTCACCTCGCGGTTCAACAACGGAGATTTGCTCTACGACAATCCTTATACGGAAGAGAACGGATTAGGTCCAGTCTATGCGGGTTATTCCTGCGGAAGTTGCCACAAAAATGCGGGAAGAACACCCTCTTCCCTCTTCTCACAAGGGGGCAGCGGCAACTATGGTTTCTCTTCGATGTTGGTCTATCTCACCCGAAAAAATGGAGCTTTTTTCCGTAATTACGGACGTGTGTTACACGACCAGACCATCTATGGTTCGCAAGCGGAAGGCAAACTACACGTCACCTACACCGAAGAGAAATTTTCTTTTCCCGATGGAGAGGAATATAGTTTACAAACCCCACACTACACCATCACCGATTGGTATGCAGATAGCATCGCACCTGAAGATCTTTACATTTCAGTCAGAATACCTTTAAGGCACGTCGGCATGGGACAAATCATGGCCCTCGACAAAGATGAATTACTGAAAGTGGAGAAGCTAAGCAACTACCCCGAATATGGCATCAGCGGAAGGCTGAACTACATTACGGAACGAGGCGTACGACAAATCGGCGTTTCGGGCAACAAGGCACAACACGCCGACCTGACCGTGGAGTTGGGTTACTCCAGCGATATGGGCATCACCAGCACCCGATACCCAGAAGAGGTATGCGCAGGTCAGTCACAAAGTTCTGCCCTTTACCACGGCATAGAGGTCTCCTCTGAAGACATGGAGGATGTGGATCTCTATATGCAATGCTTGGGCGTTCCCGCCCGCAGATATGTGAACAACGCTGTCACAAAAAAGGGCGAAGCTGCCTTTTATGCGGCGAAATGCAATCTCTGCCACCTCCCTACGCTTCACACTAAGCCAGAAGGAAGCGTACTTCTCAACGGCACCCGACTCCCTTGGCTCGGTGGACAAACCATCCACCCCTATTCAGACTTCTTACTCCATGACATGGGACCCGAATTAGACGACCACCTCAAATCAGGAGAGGCATTCGGCTGTGAGTGGCGAACCACTCCACTATGGGGTATTGGATTGCAGGAGATCGTGAACGGACACTCACAGTTTCTCCACGATGGAAGAGCAAGAAGCTTGCAAGAGGCCATCCTATGGCACGGAGGCGAAGGAGCCGTTTCCAGAGAATTATTCAAAAAGTTAGACAAAGAGGATCGACGCGCGTTGATCGTCTTTCTTGAAACACTATAAGATTAAACCCTATAAAATAGATTATCATGCATACGATTATTTCCAAAATACAATACACATTCTTCCTCGCAGTGTTCGCCATAGCGGCAAACCTCTCCGCCGCCACCATTGAGTACAAGGAGATAGACGACAAATTCATCGAGAGCGACGTGGTTCGACTCGATGAGAAAAAGGGACTCTCCATTGAAACCAAGGCTGGCGACTTCGCCTTCAAACCCTACATTTTGGTACAGACCACAGGAAACTACAACTACTACGACGATGAAGGATTGAACCTTGCCGACCAAGACCGCGTGGCCAACATCGGGTTCGCCATTCCGAACGCCATCATCGGTTTTTCAGGAAGAGCCTTCAAGATCGTCACTTTCAATGTGGCGATGAACGCTGCCAAGAGCGGCGCAAACCTATTGCAACAAGCATGGTTCGACATCCATGCCAATGACGCACTTCGCATCCGTGTGGGAAAATTTAAAGTACCATTCGCGCAAGGTTATCTTTGCACATTGGGCGAAACTATGTTTCCGTCGCTTCCCCTCTCTCTGACCACCACAGCGAACCTCAACATGAGCCTCAACGCCACCAATCCTACGGTTGGCTTGGGATTCGACCTGGGTGTACAGTTGCACGGTATTGTAAAAGACAAGTTCCAATACCAATTGGGAGTTTTCAATGGAAACGGAGGAAGCCTCGTTGCCAACAAGACCACCAGCGACGACCACAAAGGACTGCCGTCCCTACTCTACGCGGCGCGCATGGCCTTCATGCCTTTAGGCGTAATGCCTACCCACCAAGGCATTCCTTCCGACATAGAAAACAACAAACTGCTTTTCGGACTATCCGCCAACTACAATGTGGAGGCGGAGGATGAGAGCGCCAACGACTTTAGGTTCGGCGTGGAAGCCTCTTGGTTGTTCCACCGGCTATTTCTTTCGGGAGAGTTCTATTACCTACGAATGAATTGGACTAGGCGGATGCAACAGACGCAAGATTTCAGTCTAATTGGCGGATATGCGCAGGCAGGCTATTTTGTCACGCCGAAGTTCCAGCCAGCCCTACGTTACGACTTTTTCAACCGCAACGGATTGGATAAGAAAGGATACCTAAACGCTCCAGCCATGGCACTCAATTACTACTTTGTGAAGTGCAACCTAAAATTGCAGCTGATGTACCAATACATGGGTCGCTATGGTCACGAAACCCAATTGGACCGAGACAACGACGATACCGGACTTGCCACCCATACAGGAATGGCGTTGCTTCAATTCACCTTCTAAACCACTAAAAGCAGATCGAAGATGAGAATAATTTCCAAACATACACTGTCGGCCATTTTGTGGACCATAGTTCTCTCCGCCTGCGACAGCGGCGACATCGTAGAGAAGCAAGAGATCGAAGTGGGCGGACTCACCTGCACCCTCACGGCAGATTTCCTAAACACAGCCACATGGCCAGTCGACTATCCAATCGTCATCGCCGCTTTCGACGAGGGGGAGTACCCGCTAATATCCAAGGGAATCAGCAAACCTGCCTTAGGCGATAGCATCACCCTCACCATGGCGGGAATCCCAGAGAAAGCGAAAGAGGTCTCTATTGCGCTGCTCAACAAGAGCCGCAAACGAATCACTGCCTTTCACACAATTAAAATCGATGAAGATCAACGGAAAAACAACTTCATCACAGGAGGTCATGTCACAGTGGATCTTTTGAGCTACAACCGCATCCAAAACCAATTCTTTTCCAACTGCACCAACTGCCATGGCGCCAGCGAACGGGCCGCAGCGGGGCTTTTTCTGACTGAGGGGAAGAGTTATAACGCCTTGGTTGGCGTCACCTCCGCCAAGGATGACGATTACCTCTTGGTAAACCCCGGCATGGCCGAGCAAAGTTATATCGTCCACGTATTGGAGGGGAAAACCGATAAGGTTCACTACGACCATACCAATGTCAGTTTTAACAGTGAGTCGGAGGATATCGCATTGTTAAAGAGTTGGATCAACAACTTAAAATAAAAGGAATCATGAAATTCAATATCAACAACGTCAACATCACCACCCAGACATTCCATGGGGCAAGAGAAGGGGCTTCAGAATGCCATATCATATTGTCCTGCCACCCCAACAAGTGTTATCAAACTCAATTGGAAGAGACCATTCAAGCCATCCAAACCTTGCAGGACGGAAGATTCGGCACATGCCTCTTCGTTCGTTTTTTTCTAAGCGATGCCGCCAATCAGGTCCATACGTTGGAAAAGGAATGGAGCAAACTGGCATCAGAAGCCGCAGTCTCCATCATCCAGCAACCTCCCTTAGACGGTACTAAAATCGCAGCATGGTGTTACTTCGCCACAGAAATGACACATACCCGAGAAAAGGAAAACAGTCTCTTTTCCCACAACGGATACAACCATATCTGGCACACGGAAAGAGGGGAAGATGGAACCTCCTACGATCAAACCTTCGCACTTTTGGAGAGGGAGAACGAACGGGCTGACGCCTTAGGCATCACTTTGGCTGAGAACTGCATCCGCACATGGTTCTATGTGCAAAACATAGATGTGAACTACATGGGAATGGTCAAGGCTCGGAAAAATCTTTTCGAATCGTACGGACTCACCGCCTGTACCCACTACATCGCCAGCACAGGTATCGAAGGACGAAGTAGCCAACCCGCCTCCTCCATCCGCTTGGACAGCTATTTTATCAGAGGCATCCATCCGAGCCAGATCCAATACCTCTACGCGCTCTCCCACCTCAACCCCACTTATGAATACGGCGTCACCTTTGAACGGGGAACCGCCGTTCATTACGGAGACCGCAAACACATCTTCCTTTCTGGCACAGCCAGCATTGACCATCATGGAGAGATTCTTCATGAGGGAGACATCAAGATGCAGACATTACGGATGTGGGAGAACTGCGACGCATTGTTAAAAGAGGCGGGAGCCACATTGGACCACATGGCCCAAATTTTGGTTTACCTGAGAGACACGGCCGATTACACCACTGTCAAGGAGATGTTCGACAAACGCTTCCCTGAGACTCCCAAAGTGATACTGCTCGCCCCCGTATGCCGTCCAGGCTGGCTCATCGAGATGGAAGGAATCGCTATTATAGAGAACAACGAAGCGAAATATCCCAACTATTAATAAGCGTGAATTTTTGCAGAACAATCATAACAATCGTATCTTTACACCAGACAATTCATGAACAAGATAATTAGTTTAGACAACAATATGGCGTTATTCCAGAAAACCCAGAAATTAGCGGATATCCTGAACGAGAATCCACAGTTGATTTTGATGCTCCCTAGATTCGACATCAATTTAGGTTTTGGCGAGAAACGAGTGAACGAGGTCTGCGAAGAGAGGCAAATCTCGGCGGATCTTTTCATTATGCTCTGCAATGTCTATACATTCGACTACTATCTTCCACATGAGGAGGAGATACGATCACTTGACTGCAATGGTTTGTTGAATTACCTGAAGGCCTCCCACGACTACTACCTCAAACAACGCCTTATCCACATCGGGAACCATTTGGAGAAGATCGCGGAGCAGGCGGGTCCAATCAAACCAATTCTACTGAAATTCTTCTCAGATTACAAAAGCGAGGTTAAACGTCACTTCTCAGCAGAGGAGAAGAGCATTTTCCCTTACATACAATCACTGACCACCCACAACGTAACGGCACCCAGTTGCCTCAACAACGTGGAGAAGAGCCATGTGAACATCAACAACAAATTGAGCGAACTCACCAATATCCTCATCAAATACCTCTCTCCGGACATTCTCCCCAACGAGCGCATCAGCGTGTGGTTCGACATTGCGCAACTCTCCAAGGATTTGGCTAAACACTCCATCATCGAGGAGAAGATATTGATTCCTTACTTACGTATCTTAGAGAAGGAGAATAGCCATGAATAAATGCAACATTGTGCTCATAGAGCCTTCACACATCATCGCGGAAGGTATTCGCCGCATATTGGAGAGTGTCAGCGACCTATCCATCATCCATGTATCCGAGAAAATCGCAGGCATTGATGTGCATGTACACAAGGCGAATGTGGTGATTCTCAACCCCAGAGTGGCAGCCGACGAAGAGGTTTCCTCCTTGCTGCACCGACTGCACAAAATGAATGAAGAGCTAGTCGTCGTCGCCCTTCACACCCATTACGAACCTACCCAGGTAATGAAACAGTTCGAAACCATCATCGAGTTGGAGAATGACACACCGACCATTATCGAAAAAATTAGGAATGCCCAAATCTCCAACCATACCGACAAAACAGAGAGCAGCGACCTTTCTCTTCGCGAGAAGGAGGTATTGATCGCCGTAGCGAAGGGGTTGACCAACAAAGAGATTGCGGATTCGCTCCACATCTCCATCCATACCGTCATCGCCCACAGAAAAAACATCACCAGCAAGATCGGCATCAAATCCATTCCGGGTTTGACACTCTATGCGATGACAAATGGGATGTTGTAGAGGAGGAAAGTAGAGATCGGAAGAGCTGGTTTGTGTATCAGACATCAAAAAGCAAAACAGATTTTTGAATAAAAAAAATCAATAATAAGCTCACAGAATAGATTTTTTTCATACAAACTATTATCTTTGCAACAAAAATAAAATCTCTATGTTGTTGCTTAAAGGGAGCTTTTGTAAAACATTAGCGTCATTTTCAATTTTATGTGTGTTCTCATTCGCCAACACTATTAAATGTTTCAGTGAATGTGATATTCCAGGTAATATACTAGTGGATAACATCGGAATTCAATTACATGGAGCACCTGCTGCATGCCTGAGCGAATACGGTGCAGAGTACGAGATCTCATATGATCCTAAGCCAGAACTGTCATCTGCAATATATGAAGTTCAATTTAATGATGGCACTCCCAAACAATCATTTTCAGTAGAAGAGCTTAAAGCCAACAATGGAATCATAACACATGTTTTTAACAAGTCATCATGTTCACCAGACGTTGAAGACCACTTGTTTTCCGTATCTGTTAAGGCATATGTGTGTGGCTCATCGCTGAGAGGAAAGGTTGAAGTGCAGAATGTAAAAGTAATAATTCCAGCAGAGGCGGATTTCGACGTCAAACAGATAGTTTGTGTTGGTGAAAAGGTAAACTTCACGAATAATTCCAAAGCTGGCTACAACTACAATTGCGAAAAGGTCACAAATTCCTTGTGGGACTTCGGAGACGGTTCTATTAGCGATATTGATTCCCCTAGTCATATATACAATGCTATCGGAGAATATACGGTAAAGCTTAAAGTTTACACAGAAAAAGATCTGGATTGCAGTTATAGCACCAAGGAGAAGACCATAAAAGTAATCGACTTGCCTACCCTCAATCCGATTCCTGACATAGAAGTCTGTTCCGGTTCCAAAATTGATTCTATTCCACTAAGTGGAACTAATCTATCTAGTGCAAGATGGGAATACGGATCTTCCGTCGGACTAACCAATGGAGTTGCCTCAAACCCTTTGAAAATTCCAAGTTTCATCGCAAAAAACGGCACATCAACTATCTTAGAAAAGGAGATTACCGTTACACCATATAATGAAGCTGGATGCCCAGGAACACCTCAAAAATTCAAGGTGAAGGTAAAACCTAGTTCCGACATGAAGGACATCGACAACATATCGGTTTGCGATGGAGAAAATGTGTCACAAGTAAACTTTGTGGGATTCGTGTCTGGCACGACTTTTTCTTGGGAGGTTATCGAAGATGGTAATATCGGACTCTCACAGAAAAACGGAACTTCAAGTTTCTTACCTTCTTTCACTGCCACCACAAACGAAAAAACATCAACTACAAAAATACGAGTCACGGCATCTAACACTGATCCAGCACTTGCAGTTTGCCCAAGCGTCACTAAAGAATTTGAAATTAAAGTATCTTCAGCCCCACGGTTTTCTATCGAGAAAGAAGACATCTCTGGTTGTGGTGCATCGGACGGTAAGATATATCTTAAAGAACTTGCTCCGAACGTGCCCTACTACGTGAAATTTATGGGTATTGGGAATTATTACAGATCTGACGAAGAGGGAAAAATCACTTTAAGTAGCATACGGGCAGGAAAATACTCAGGCATTAATGTGTCCTTAGGCATTTGTGATTATACAAATGACGAAACCATCGAATTTGAGGCACCTTCCGCACCAGCAACTCCATCAATTAAAGTTTCCTCCAACTCTATTTGCGAAGGAGATACTTTAAAATTCTCGGCTGAAGCAGAAGAAGGGGTTTCTTTCATGTGGATCGGACCAAATAGATGGTCTTCCACATCTCCAACGCCTCAAATATCGCATCCTTCATCATACAACTCTGGCACATATCAGCTTTATGTAACCCAAAACAACTGTGAGTCTGAAATAGCGAAAGTTGAGATAAATGTAATAGATAAACCTATCGTGAAATTCCACGATTTGCCATCCTCTATCAATAGTGTATGTGGTTCATATACCTTTACCAAAGCAAACAACATGACACTTTACAATGCTGATAATATTGGAAGCGTAATTTGGTCGGTTGAACCATCGGATGGTGTTTCATTCTCGACCTCTCCGAACGACATATCCACTGACATTATATTCGAAAGTCACGGAACCTATCACCTTTCTCTAAAATACCAGACTTCTTGCGGCAACTTTGAAACCACAGGGACAATAGAGATAGACAAACCCATTCAAATAGAAATAGATCCAATAGGTGATTTATGTGCTAATATAGCTTCAGAACAAGGACAAAATGGGATAGAACTCAAAGCAGTTCCCGCAGGAGGTCATTGGAAATCTGAAAGCATAAACGGGTTACAAATAGGCAACACTTTTTATCCGAACAATCCGGGCGAATTCAAATTTTTCTACACTGTGAGTGTTGGAAGCTGTAGCGCAACAGATAGCATAAAAGTCACAGTAAAAGATTATCCACCAATAGACATAGGGAACGATATCAGCATTTGTGAGGGATCCTCGGGAACTGTCGACCTAACAGCAGAACCTAATACAGGCGTTTGGTCAGGAGAGTTCATATCGGACAATCAATTCTCGCCATCATCTCATACAGGAACATATATAGCTTCGTACGAATATACCAATGAAAATGGATGCAAAAGCTATGGAGAGAAAAGAATTGTAGTACACCCCCTCCCCTCTCCCCAATTTGGGCCTAGTTATTCATGCTTACCCAACGAAACCATTTTCGAACCAGTCGCCGATAAAAGTTGCGAATTCTGGTTCGACTATGGAGATGGATCGCAAGACAACACCGGCGTCCATCTCTACAAATCAAAAGGCCATTATGAAGTAAAAATGATTGTGACTGCAAGTACGGGGTGTGTTGACTCCCTTACAAAAGAATTAGAAGTAAATGAATCTTTTCTTTCCGGGTTTACACTTGACACATTTCAGGGATGTTCTCCCTTAAAAGTAAAAATAACCCCGATACACCAAAAATCAGACACACTAGGTAGTACATTCTTTTGGCAATTCGGATCAAAAGGAACTTTCGAAGGTCCATTTCCCGACGATCTTGAGCTAACCGCAAGTACTTTTGACTCCACATATACAATAAGACTTACCGTGAATAATGTATGTGGGACGAACTCCTATACGGACGATGTCACAGTATATGCTATTGTAGGCGCAGATTTCGACATGGAAACAGAATGGGCTTGTGCCCCTATCGAAGTTGCATTCCAGAACAAAACACAAGGAACCATGGAAGGCGTTTCTTATAGATGGGACTTTGGCGATGGAGAATACAGCACAGAACGGTTTCCCACTCACCTATTTAAAGGAAGTTATACCGATGTATCCAAATACAACATCAAATTGACAGCCTTTAATAATTGTGGCGCAGATTCTATCACAAAAGAACTACTTGTAAAACCACAAAATATCAAAGCCCAATTCAGCAACAAAACAAAATCAGGTTGTACAGACTCCGAGATATGCTTCACCAACAACTCAATCGGCATGTCGGGAGAAGAACCAATTAGTCAGGTGTCATGGGATTTCGGGAATGGCAATGTTTCTGAAGAATGGAATGGATGCACAAAGTTTACTCAACCAGGAGCATATCACATCAAACTATCGATCAGTAACGCTTGTAGCAAAGACACTTACGAATCAGATATAGAAATATACGAAAAACCTATCGTAAAAATCGACGCTCCTAAAACATTATGCGTTGGAGATAGTATTTGCCCACATTTCTACACCTCTGCTGATGTCAAAGGCATCTATTGGGACTTCGGAGATGGTTTCACTTCAACATTAAACGCACCAATTCACACTTACAACACGCCATCCGAGTATACACTAAAAACAAAAATAATTGCAAATAATGCAGGCGAATGTTACACATCCGACTCATTAACCATAATGGTACAGGAAGCACCAACGCCTACAATTGAGCCATTAGAATACGCTGGGTGCAGTCCTATAATTTACGAACCCACCTTTGATATGTCCTACTATTACTCAATAGATTACGAAGACAACGGAACATGGACATCATCGCTGAGTCACGAATACACCAACACAAGCGAGGATCCCATATACCACAATGTAAATATTATTGCTGAGAATATATATGGCTGCAAAACAAAACAAAATGGACTAATAGCAGTGTACCCTCAACCCATTGCGGGAATTGAGAAAAAAGTCACAGCAGGCAACCCTGAAATCGTCACATTCATTAACACATCTCAACTTTATGAAGATTGCACTTGGCATCTTCCTTATAGCGGAAGACAATACACTTGCGATAGCGTCATAGAGGAGTTTCACCAAAATGAAGAACAGATTGCCACCCTAATCGTAAAGAATAAATATCATTGTAGCGACGAAACATCCATAAGTCATAAACCAACAATGAAAGGATTGTTCCTCCCTAACACATTCATACCAGGCAGTAGTAATGAACAAATAAACACGTTCAATGGTATCGGTGTCGGAATCAAAGAGTATCTCCTTGAAATATTCGACATGTACGGAAACCTGCTCTATTCAACGTCATCCCTGGATAACAATGGCTCTCCCGATCAAGGATGGGATGGGACCGATTTAAAGGGGAAGATGATGCCACAAGATGCCTACACATGGAGAGTTAGGGCAGTATTTGAGGACGGAAGCGTATATCCATTCGGGAACGACGTCAATAGAAAAGAATCAACACAAAGAGGAACCGTATTATTGCTGATAAAATGAAAAGACTGATAATATATATAGTTCTTCTGTGTTCCTCTCAAATACTGATGGGACAAGACGCTAGATTATCCCACTCATTTTTGTGGAAGACTTATTATAACCCAGCCTATACTGCAGCGGACAACCTAATCGAAGTAGATGCTGGAGCTCAGATTTCATACACACAAAAGAATACTATTTTCACCAATCAACATGTTGCGACAACATTCCCATTCAAAATAAAAGACTCTGAATGGGGAACAGGAATCAAAGCGTATAATGATAGACAAGGAGGCGGATTATATAGCGAGACAGGCGTGTCTATCCCAGTCTCCATCAGATCACAGATACACGAGAACACTTTTCTACAATTTGGGTTTGAACCTGATTTATATAACAATCGAATCGATAGGAATAAAATGGTTTTCGGTGATCAAATTGATGACTATTACGGAATCATTAATGATCATTCCTCCGCTTTATCTGAGTTCAACAACGAAAGTGTATGGGCATTGGATTTGTCATTAGGTATATTTGGACGTTCAATGATAGGAAAAAATGATTACGAGAAACCTATCTTCTTAGAGTATGGAGTGTCTGCCTTTCATGTTTTAGGATCAAATTCGAAGTCATTTTTCGGAGAAGGTGGCAATCAAATTTTCAATAAGAATCTGTACTACAGAAGGTTTTGCGGACATTTAGAACTTCTGCATCCAATAGGAAAGAAGAAATTCATACCACTTTATATCTCTGCATATGGGCAATATCAATACCAAGCAGGCATGAACGACATTCAACTAGGATGTTACACTACTCATAAAACTATCGGTTTTATCGGTTGTGGTTTCAAATTGGAAAATCACCCAAACGTCACTCTGGGAAATGTGATGATTCATATAGGATGGAACAACATTCTATCTCAGACAACATTAATGAGGATAGCATATACATTTGAAATGCCACTAACCCAAGGTAATGTGATTGAGACATCCATACATTCGCTATCCATACATTTCTTCATTGACGCCAACAATCAACATAATCGGTTCAAATGCAAATGGCCATCAAAAATCAAAGCACTGAGTTGGTAATTTATAGACAACTCAAATTCTAATTAATAGTCACATAACACTTTGAGCCAGTTGCTGTATTTGCACAGGGAACTGGTAATGAGGAAACTCTCGTCGAATTGCATTAATAAGTGATCGGCACAACTGTCCTCTGAAATTCCGATCACTACGCGCCACACCTTTCGCCCCCCAAAGATGAGTGAAATCATCACATACGCCATTATAAGTCTCCTTCAGGAAAGTATGCACCGATAGTTTCATTTTTTGAGCACACATAGAAAACAGCCGTTGTTCGGCAAATACCATTTGGGAAACCAATTCGCAAGGCCGTTCCATATTGTTTGTCATAAAATCTATGGCACTATGGGTATAGTATTTTTGGAATTCCTGGTGTCCGAAATAGGCTAAAGCGGTATTATATGGCAACAGACTCCAATCCCAATCCTTATCTAATTGATAATCTGCTCTCTTCTTCAGATATCCGTAAGGAAGGTAACAGTCAAGATCCAACGATTCCGTATGAAACGCCGCAATTTCGCAATCTCGTAATTCATCCAACCTTTTCCAGACCAAGAGATCCGTGTCCATCATGACAACAGGCCCCTCTTCCGCTTGAACCGCGAAAATTTTAGCGGCAGCCCAATATATCTCGGCATCAATAGAACAAGGAATACTGTCCAAGGTTTTTGTATCGATCTCATCCCACAAAGGGAGAAGCCCTAATGACCTATAATATTCATATCCAATACTATCCGTGTACAATTTAACTGGTCCATTGTTCTGTTTCCATAACAAAGCGGAAAGGATGGTGGAGAACAACTCAAAATCATCCACTTGATATCTTCGACAATAGACGCTCCCATTACATGTCATAGATGGGCGCGTCCAATTGATATGAATAGCTTTTACGGGCTGATGTACCATATCTACTTTCTATTTTTTCTCTTTCCCTTGCGGATGCGAGATGGTTGTGGCAAGAGAACTCCTCGTCGTTTTCTTGTACGCTTCATTCTATTGATGGAATCCAAGATTCCCTCCAACGACAACCCCATGGAATAGGATCCGCTTTTCGGAAATCCCAACCGCAGGCAGGAGGAAACCCTCACCAGTCTTTCGAAGACACCTTTCCTAAGACTATTATTCAAACGCCAAGACGAAGAGTAAGAGTGATTATGACCCTTATAAGAAGAATACGAAAAGAAACTTCCTCCGTGTGATGTTGGACGTGGTAAATTAATTGAATCTATAATACCATTCAAATTCAGACCGCTACCGGAAGTGCGACCACTGCCACCACTACCACTACCACCACTACCCAACGGTCTATACGAACTGCGAGGAGGAAATGGGTATATTGGATGTTTCGGGTCAGGCCAAATCGGATTAGGCCAAATTGGATCGATCCTTGGAGGAACAACATTCTCCCGGCGAGATTCCACCACGACAGATTCCGTACAAAACTGGAACAGTTTCGACAATCCGATCGTCATATCGGCTGATTTAGCCTTGACATTGAAATTGATCTTCAGGTTCTCGTCAACATTCCTATTGCTCCCAAATCCACGATCTCTCCGTGCGTCTGTAACCAAAGCGCCGTCCGTATGGAATAGATTTCCGCTAAAAGAGAATGAGGCCTCTTTTATCTCAAGGGGTTGATAAGGAACCAACAAAAGAAGAGGTACGTTGATTCGTTTCGCCACACCATTTTGGAAGTACGAAAAAGAGACAAATGCCGCATGATAGGCATCCCCACAACCTTCTTTCTCGAAGGCTTGGCCCATCAACGAATCAAAGGCGTTCTCTGACAACTTTTGCTGCGCCTTCACACAAGAGATAATCGGGGAACTCAGTAGCTGTTTCACAGGCAGAGAACGCATCCCATCTTTCAACTTTTCAGCAAAATCATCCCTCTTGACTATTTTTCCCTCTTCATTCATTCCTTATCCTTTATTCACCTAATATCTCACTGGCCATCTTCCTCTTTTCTCCTGTCGCACCATATTCATCCAGGACTTTCAACAAAGCGTCAGCCTGTTTCTCTGTCAAATTAGACGCCAATATCTTGTTGGTATTCATGCAAGATATAACACTGTCTTTATCTTGTTTTACATCTATGGTTGCCAATCTTTTTACGACCTCCTTTGCCAAATCTATCTTCTTTTCCCTCTCTGGCGCACTAGTGAAAACAACATAGAAGAAAGACTTTTCTTCCACTTGTATGCAGTTCTCAAAAAGCTGCAACATCTTAGCCAATCCAGCGGGCATACTAGAACTTGACGCTCTGACATCCACATCCACCAAGGCCTTGTAGTCGAGACCTGAGCCACTATTTTCCTCCGCATTGTACCTCACATTACTGATTTTGGCATTGAAAATATCCTCAGTATGGGCAGTAACCTCCGCTGTGAATCGAATGTTCACGTTATCAATTTGGAGATATGGGATAGGCACAACTGAGATAAGAGGGACAAGCATTCGTCGTTTATTACCATTTTGGATGAATTCGAAGCTGATCATTGCGACAGAAAACTCCTCCTCATTCCTTTCGTTTGTAATCGTATCAAACCCCATCTCCTTGATATAATCGAGGGTTGTCTTGGCAGCCTCCCTTTGCGCATTGACGCAAGCGCATAGAGGCGATCCGATCAAGTTTTCAAACGGGATGGACTCGAAAGCCGAATTGGCCACTTTCATTACATTGTTATCCATAATTTATCGAGAGAATTTACTTGCGGCTTGTAAATTTTTAGATGCGTTATCCACCTTTCTGAGAATATCCATCGCTCTTTGCGATTCATTTCTATTGATAGTAAGCTGTAATCTGCAGTGTGGGCAGGTGATACCTGTAGCAGTCAACAATTCCGCAATGGTAGTTGGAATAAAAGTTCCACATTGAGGGCAATTCATACCTGGTGTTTTATTGGATGACGGTGTCATTGTTTTTTAATTTTTTAATTAAACGTTAATTTCGAATTTTTCTGTTATCAAACCTACAATCACTTATTTTGCGGACTTCTCCACCTTGATGCAATTGGTGACCGTTTGAATCAAATTACTCAATCCCGAAGGAACCTCCGACTGTTGTAGCTTTATGGCAACCTTGATTTTCAAAGATTGTGAATTGCTATTGGATGTTTCCGTATTAGTTTGGACACTTCCTTGCGCGGCTGGTTTTGAAACAAGAGTGATATGAGTAGCTTTATATTTCTTTGCAATCACTTTTTTGGCAGCCGACGGAAGAGCCAACTCATTGACAAGAGACTTCATTTCCAAGCCTGACAAGTTCATTGTTTTGGACAATTTTTCAAGGCCTTCCACTTTCACCATGGCTGCTTTAACCCTAGTGTTCGAGGAAAGAATCTTAGACAAATTCTCTTCCACCTCCTGACTGCTTATTTTACTATTGGAGTTTTCTTGAATCTCCCACTCTCCCTCCACATCAAAAGTCGCCTCTTGTACATGGAGCAAAGGCATCGGCATTAGAATCAGCTTGGGAACCTTCAAGGTATAATACTCCCCCTCGTTTTCTCCACGCACCTTACAATCGAGGGTTTCAATCTCATCGCCGTTTTCAGAAACAGCATACTCCCTTAATTTTGCGAAGTACTCTTCCGTGGCACTATTGTCCGCCTCAATGGTGGAAGAGATTGCTTCCGAAAGGATATCTACGAGCGAAGCTGCGCTTGTATCTGTATTTTCCATTGTTTTTTTTGTTTTTATCGGGTTTTGAGAAGAGGCAAATGCCTCCCTCAAAATCCAATAGATTAATACTAGAAGAAATTTCAAGCGGATGCTTGTTCCTTCTCTTCCTTCTTTGCAGGATTCACAATGATAACTCGTTTTTGTAAATCGGTACTAATCAAGTATGTACCCGCTTCATCCAAAACAAATATCACATTGTCAACACTTTTGATAGCATGTCCCTTTTCCGCCTTACCGTCCAAGTCAGTGCATTTCACCTTCTCCACATTATAGATTCCATTCTCGTCTCTATAAGTGACATTGACAACCGCATGGCCATCTGAGGAAAGTGTAAGGACATCTGCGGAAACGGTAAGCACTCCATTCGGATTGACAACCTCCGCTGACTTGTTCAAAACGTCCAACATGGTAGCAACCCCGGCAGGAAGATCATCTTGCTTAAGCGTGATCTTCAAATCCATAGTGGTTTCCACACTATATTTAGACGTCTTTGTGGCAGAAGAATCCTTTTTTGAAGAGAAACTTCCACTGAAGGTAACACCCTTCTTCACGCTGTTTTTCACGGCGTCAGCCACAGACTCCTCTGCCGGCTTCTTTTCGCCTTCTCCATCAGCAGTTTTCTTCGCACCATCCGTCTTGGAAGCATCCGCTTTCGCACCATCCTTCTTCTCGTCGTCACCGACTCCCGCACCAAAGTTAAATCCAACGGATGCACTACCGGTGTTTGTCATGGTCACATCCGAGGATGAGTCCACCTTCATCTTAAACTCGTAGGTCATCTCATCGATACACAACGTCGGAATCGGAACTAACGTGATCAAAGGAATCTGCAGTTTAGCACACTTTCCATCTCTGATGAAATTGAAAGAGACGAGACTCATCACCTTGTTGTTATCCTCTCCGGTCATTCCGGTATCTTGAATGAACTTCAAAGTGGCTCTGGCTGCGTCGCCTTGTGCCTTAATAGCAGCCGTAAGCGGTTCGCCGATTACCTTCTCAAAAGAGACCTTCTGCCAAGATTCCGTAGCATCATTCACAGATTTCACGTCTGCAGTCACCTCCGGCAAGGTAACGGTAGCCGCTTTTATCGAATCAATCACTTTTGAGACACTCGCCACCGCCTTTCCACTGGCGTCAATGATTTGGGCAACTTCATTCGTATAGGATCCCTCTTCCCCCTTTTCTTCATTTTGGGGATCTTCGGCTTTGCCGGGTTCTACAGGACTATTCTCAGAATCAGCTCCGAGTTCATCCACACCCTTCGAACCACTTCCCTTTTTGTTTGCAGGAGGATTGGATCCTTGCTCGGCAGGAACTTGGATGTCATCTACTTCATTTGCCATGATGTTTGATTATTTAAATTAAACAACTTCAATCAAACAAGATTTTTCACCTGCTTTGATTTTAAATTTACCCACTTGTTTAAGTAAGCAGACCGCACCTGTTTCATCCGTGATGACGTTGGCAATACTAGTATCTTCGATTTCCTTGTCTTCATCATCAGAGATATCATAGACCTTGATCGCAGAAGGTTCGTAATACCCCTCCGTGTTCTTGTATGTTACGTAAACACCACCATCTTCATGGGAAATCTTTTTGGCGGAAACAGACAATTCGCCTGTAGCGGCTACTGATTCGATGGACTCATTCAACATCTGCAACACCTTAGACATGCCCGCTGGCATATCGTCTTGACCTGCCTTCACGGCCACATCCATTGTGTATTCCACGCTATATTTGGAATCACGGGTAGCTGTTGAATCCTTTTTGCTTGAGACACTCGCGCTCATCTCCATACTTCCCTTGAACAAACCAAGGTTCACCCCCGCGCTGATTTTAGCGCTGGCGTCCACCGCCGTACTTTTACTTACGGTTGTGGAGACCGACGATGAGGCGGAAATATTTGCCTTGAACGCAATATCAATGTCACGAATCGCCAAAAATGGAATAGGAACAATGGTCAACAAAGGAACACTAAGAACCGCATGGCGTCCATCCTTTCGATATTCGAAATTAACATAGACAGCCTTCTTCTCAGTGCCATCCTCCGAAGATATCAATCCTACCTCCTTAATGAATTCCCACGACGTCTTAGCAGCATTAGCCTGTGCCTCTATGCATGCGCTCAGCGGTCCTCCGATGATGGAACCGAAAGGAATGGACTGCAACGCATTGGTGGCGACAATAGCTGCGCTTGTATCTATTGCCATGGATGATTACGTTGATTGAATTGTAGGAATCACGATATTCGCAGGCTTTACATCATTCTCCTCATCAGAAGAAACAGAGATAGTAATCTGTTCATTATTAGGCCTTACATAGACAACACTGCTGCCATCCTTGGTCAAAGGCAGCGTTTCTGAACCAATTTTTATATACTTTGGCAAATAAAGACCATTTGCGCCCTTGTATGTAATGGTAATGGTCTCTCCCACAGCAGGATTATCATTGCTGACCGTCAGTTCTCCATCTGGATTGCAGAGATCAATGGCACTACCGAGCATCTCCAAAATCTTAGCCATACCCGCAGGCATAGAGTCTTGACTTGCATGAACAGCCACATCAACAGTCGCTTCGATGCTGTAAGAAGAATCTTGGGTCGCCTTGGAATCTTTTTTAGAGGAGATGGTCGAGGTCATTGAAGTCTTCTTTCTATTGAGGATCAAGCCCAACCTCTTATTGGTTTTGGATGTTTTAGTGGAGGTTTCCTCCTCTGATTGTTCATCATGAGTCGCCTCCGTACCCTTGATGGCAGCCTTAAAATTGATATCAATCGTGTTGATCGCAATGTAAGGGATAGGTACGATTGTCAACAACGGAACGCTGATATTCACCTTTTTTCCGTTCTGGACAAATGTAAAGTGCACATAAACCGCCTCAATTGTACCTTCAGGAGTTGTTTGTAAACCTACGCTATTGATGAAATCCATGGTGGTTAACGCAGCCTCTTTTTGTGCCAACACACATGCGTTAAGAGGTCCACCGATAATGTTTTCGAATGGGAGACCATTCAAAGCAGAAATTGCACTGCTCGTAACGCCACTTCCTGTAGCCATAATGATTTTAAATTAAAAGATTAATAATTATTATAATAAACACTCTATAATTATAGACATTTTACCCACAAATAGAATAATTATCAAACCACATATAAACAATAAACTTATTTGTTGAAGAATTATCTATTATGTAATATATTGTTAAAACACATTTACAAATATATACGAGAAAATAATACCAACAGTATCTTTTTTGGATATTTTATAGTTTTTATTTAAAACATTTACACAACATATTAAAAACCACAATATTATATATTGATATTTATCTATCTATTCTATAAATTTAAAGAAGGTGGGAAACGGTAGAGATGAGCACGTCGGAAACTATTTTGAGAAGTAGAAGTATAGGTAGAAATAAAAAATGAAAGAGTTGGCAATCGATATCAATCACCAACTCTTATAAGGATTAAAAAGGCGCCATAAAGATTTTGCCGGAAGTGGCTGGAATAGGCAACGGGTTCTCACCCTCTTGGATGTCCATCACCGTACGGAAGAGACATCTACCATCCAATCCATAAATTGCAACAGGTGCTGCAGGGATCGCCTCCATAGCGTAAATAGACCATACGTCATCCTGCACATGCAAAACACATCGATCAGACTCAATATTATCTAGTGAGGTAGGATCCTTAGGCAACGGATTCGACGCCTTGGTCAACACCCAGTGCTGCGCCTCGCGTGCGCCATACTCCCACTGTGCGACATTGCTGCCATTGTCCGTTCCAAAGTCATAATCCTCCAAACACCCCTGCTGGTTGGAGGCAGCGGTCAATATGCGGAAAGTACCATCGTTATTAGGAAGCACCGCGAACAATTGATCATTCATACCAGTCGCGCCATCGGTCTCAATATTGGTTCCATTGGCACCAGAACCTTGCGCCACCGTCACATATTGCTTATATTCGGAGCATGCGCTGGAAATCGTATAGAGTCCCTCCTCCGTTTGATCCAACTTAAAACGCTGCGTATCATAACCATTGAACTCCCACTGGTGGAAGTTGGTACCATCCTCGTTCACACCGTTCGGAATATCCATATAGAGGCCATTGTAGGCATTGCGGATAAAGTAAGCGGCACCACTCTCCACCTTCGCTTGGTCATCCCTATAATGGATTTTGGCACCCCATAGGCAATTATTCACACGATCACCGGTCACTGTGAAGGTCATCGTTTGCCTACCATTGTTCATATCGGTTTGAGACAAGAAGACGCCTGTGTAACTCTTACCGCCCACCAGCATCTTCACCTGCTTGAAATCATCACTGCTCCAAGTACCGCTGACCGCACCCGAAATCGTACCATCCGACTTCAAGGTTATCACCGATGAATTGGTCACCGATGCGGAGACCTGGGTACCATGGTCCACAAACTTATAATCGCCCACAATATCATTCAGTTCATTGTAATCGCTCAAAATCTCACCACCATAACGGAACGGCGCAACCACTGGCCAACCCTCATCATTCATAAACATCTGGTGGACACGCACGGAGTGCATCTCCCCCTTACCAGGGAAGCGGGAGTGGAAAATCAAGAAGTAACGCTTGGAGTTCGGATCATAGTAGGCCGAATTGTGTCCTGGGGAGATATTTCCCT
The DNA here is from genome assembly GCA_024401555.1 of Paludibacteraceae bacterium. Classification (GTDB taxonomy): domain Bacteria; phylum Bacteroidota; class Bacteroidia; order Bacteroidales; family Paludibacteraceae; genus UBA1181. The sequence continues at coordinate 909 of JAKSKV010000010.1, read as the reverse complement.
GCGCTGCGCCAGAGACCTCACCATTGACCTGTCCGAAGGTATAGTTACCCATAATTTTCACACCCAAAGCGGAGATTTTGCCATCCTGCGCCTCCAAATACTTGCCTGCGGTTCCCACGCAGTTGATCATATCATTGCCTTGCGCATCATAGTAAGGGCCATCAGGCTGGGTGGCGCGGCAGACACGCATATTGTAGCCGCCATCTGCGGTGAGGCCACCAAAGGAGAGGAAAAGGTAGTAATACTTCGTATCTGGACTATACAAAATATATGGCGCCTCAATGCGGCAGTGGTTGCTGCCCAACAACTTCTTTCCGTAATAATCCTGTCCAGCCATCGGCTTACCAGTGGATGGATCCATCCGCAAGATGAAGATTCCTCCCGAATAGGAGCCATAAACCATCCAAAGCTTACCTGTCGCATCGTAGAAGATATTCGGATCCACAGCATTGGGATGGATGTTGGAGTTGTAGGAGAAGGTGCTTCCGTTGGAAGGATTGGTCACCGTCATCTTGCCCGAAGTGGATTTCAGCAGGATACCCAAATTCTTGTAGGGGCCCTCTGGCTTATCCGCCCTGGCGTAGCCGATACAAGATTGAGGGGAATCTCCCTTGCAGGCGCAATAATACATATAGTATTTTCCATCAGGCAATTTAATCCAATCGCCCGCCCAGAAGGTCTCGGTTTGGGCCCACGAAAGGGCCTCCCCCAACTCTGATTTTATATTAGAGAAGAAATGTTGGTCGTTCACCGTCGTGGAGAGTTGCGTCCAACGCATAAAATCTTGTGTCTTCGCACCCGCCATGTGGCTACCCACTACATAGTAGGTGTCGTCCACACGCATTACGGATGGGTCATGTACGGAAACATCGGTATAGTTGGTGGCTTGGACAGCCATTGTCATCGAGC
>JAKSKV010000001.1 GCA_024401555.1 Paludibacteraceae bacterium | reverse complement strand
CTGTTCTCTTCCATAACATTACTTTTTTTGTAACGCTATTTCAGGACTAGACATTTCAAAAAAATTGGAGGCCCCCTCATCAGACGCCTCCAACTTATCATTCATATTTCAAAATTCTTAATTTCGAACTACTCCCACTCGATCGTTCCTGGTGGCTTGTGTGTCACGACTGCCAAATCTCATATAAGGCAACAGCGCCCAGATGCCATAGCTTTGTCTCTTCCTGTTGAAGTTTCTTATACACATCAGATGCATAAAACATACGCATCGACTCTTTTATTGAACAACGATGTTCTTCTGCATAGATTGCAGAGACCGCCACTACCTTGCCTGGCAATAGTAGATATAGATTTTTATCTGTAATTTCTAAATTCATCGCATTTCGATTTTAATAGACTTTCATGATGCGTGATTATTTTTTATATAGTTATCTATCTCCTCCATCATCCACTGCCAACTTTGAGTATGTAGCACCTCAAAGTTATCCATAAGATACTCTGCCACACCATTTTCAAAAAAAAGTGATGCGACATCAGCACCGTCCATTCCTTTCTCAGTTTTGTATTGTTCTATACAAAACGACAGGAAATAGAATATATCTGACTCTTCTTTGGACATATCTTTGATGATTTACCGATTACAAATGTAATAAAAAACGCAAAGTCTCTCGTAACTATCCTTTATTTAATGATATCTTTGTATCTGAATCCTAATATTATATACTAGTTCTATGAAGATTATTAATATAATTATCTGTGTATTTTTATTTGCATTTAATTTGTCTGCTCAATTTCAGTTGGGAAGTGTTCCTAATAATGAATTAGACTCCATAAAATATGTTATCTTTGACGAAGGGAATTAAATAAGGGTACATGGTTCCGTAGAACACACACAATAGAGTTTAGAATTTACGCCAAAATCAAAACTTACACTTTAGAATTTACGCCAAAATCAAAACTTTGTTGTAACTTTGCACGAAAATCAAGAATATGAAGGCAAGATATTTATGCAAATCATTAAGTCGGTTGGCCAATGGTATAAATGGCAGAATCTTAGTGCTGACTGGAGCTCGTCAGATAGGTAAAACGACAATAGCTAAGCATTTGTTTCCTGATTACGAGTATCTTTCCATTGAAGATCCTGTTCTATCCCAGACATTGTCTGCAATGACGGCTAATCAGTGGAAAACTGTTTATCCACAGGCTATACTTGATGAGGTGCAAAAATCACCATTACTAATCAGAAGCATAAAATCTGTTTATGACCAATGGGAAGAGCCTAAGTATATTCTTTTAGGCTCAAGTCAGCTGCTACTATTACAAAAGGTAAAGGAGAGTTTGGCGGGCAGATGTGTGGTTATTGATATGTATCCACTTACATTGCCAGAGTTGAGAACAAACTCTTTTGATGACGATGTGATGGATTCTCCTTTTCAATCAATGCTTAAAAATAATGAACTGCCAATTTTGTTCCCGTCATTCCTCTTGGATAAGTCTCATTCAGACAAAGCATTAGCGTGGAATCATCTTCTCACTTTCGGTGGCTATCCAGCACTAGTGAACGAAAAAAGAACAACTCAAGATAAGTATGATTGGTTGAATGGTTATGTGCGTACCTATCTAGAGAGGGATGTGCGCGATATTGCCGCGATGAACGATTTGCAACCCTACACTAAACTTCAAAAGGTGTTGGCGATGCAGACTGGCAATTTGTGCAATATTGCCGCTTTGTCAACCAAAGTGGGTGTTAGTGCTCCCACCGTGAAGAAGTATATCCAATATTTGTCCTTGAGTTATCAAACAATAGAGTTAAGGTCTTGGGAAAGAAATGAGTCCAAAAGATTGGTCAAATCACCTAAAATCCATTTCATAGACTATGGAGTGGTTCAAGCTATTCTTGGGAAACGAGCACTACCCAATGGTGGAGAGTTTGAGAGCATCATCATTTCCGAGATATATAAGCAAGCCAAACAGTTGAATATAGGTGCTCAATTCTATCATTTACGAACATCAGACGGAAGAGAAGTTGATTTAATCGTTGAGGTAGAGGCGGGGTATTATGCGTTCGAAGTAAAACTAACTGATCATGTCTCCAAGACGGATGCACGTCATTTGCGTGAGTTGTCGGAAATACTAAACGACAAACCGTTGATTCATAGTTTTGTCCTTAGTAATGATGTGCAAACACAAGAGTTAGGCGAAAACATTACTGCTGTTCATGCTGCCTATTTCCTTGGATGAGATCATTACAATAACTGAAGTCTGTGACCCAATCCTCCCCCAAGAGACCCTTGAAAAAAGAGACTCGAAGTTATGTGGCTGTGGTGTCAAAATATTCAGACTTTCTTCTCACTCTGCTTCGAAACCTTCTTCTGCACCCCCGTCACTTCATAGGTGTCGTCCACCCATACTTTCTTTATTGTCATCATAGATACTACTTCTTAAAAAAAATTGTTCCATCGATCAAAACAATTGGAGGCACCCTCATCAGACGCCTCCAACTTATCATTCGACTTACTTAATTATTTCAAACATCATCATTTATCCGACAAATAAACCACCGAATCCTCCGCCACTGTATGTCCGCAAAGGTTCGCTTGAGAGAACATTCCCTCAAAACTAAGGTCTTCATCTAATTGAGGCCAATGAATGCCTGAATAGGAAAGAAAGAAATCTTCTCGTTGGGACTGGGTAGCGTTGTTTAACGTTGGCCACTGAGAAAACAAATAACTAGCCATCTTACCGTCCTCTGTTTCCGCATAGACCGCATTATCATCCACCCATACTCTCTTTATTGTCATCATAGGCAATCCTTCTTAAAATAATTATTCCACCGATCAATAATAACCTCTCGATTCTCCTCAATGACAGATTCTATCAGTTTTAGCTCATGAACCTTAAATCCATGGTTGTATATCTGTTCAATCTTTTCAACATTATATTTTGCTTCATGAGCATCCTTAATCACATGAACATGAATTGGTTCATGATCATCAGAATAGAACATAAATCGCAAACCGAAAAATATAAAAATCGTAGGCATTTTTTCTATTGGTTAGTGTGTTAAACATATAGTTTTACAAACACAAAAATAGTATTTTCCAAGACAATGTCAACCATCATTGACAGAGCATTTTATCCTTCTTATGAGCTCGCACCTCTTCCTCCGTCGCGAAACGCACTAACCAACGACGATTCAATGCATGTTCCACTTCACTTTGCGGATGCTCAATATAGGGCTTCCCCTTTCCAAATCCAATGGTCAATATCACTTTATCAGGATCCTTAAGTCTCTTTTTTATTTGCCAGCCAAAATAATACGCCCCTGAATTTGACAACTTAAGGCAATACTGTTCAGAACCCCTTATGTCCGTGTGAGCTTCTACCACAAAAAAAGTATCAACCTTGTCTATAAAATCAACAAGTTCCCTGAATTGTGACTCCGTTTCAGGTTTCCAGAACGCCTCGGAATAGTACATGTCATAGATATCCCACTCAAAATCGTTCAACAACGTATCTCGCACATTTTGAGCAAATGACGGAAAGGTCATTGAGCAAAACAAGATCAATAGGGAAAAGATTCGTCGCATGAGTATTCTGATGTTTTCCACCACGTTAGTTTTCATCCAATCGCAAATAATTATTTTCTACAAATATAATCAAACCATGACACCATCCTATACAATTAGAGGCACCCTTTCGGATGCCTCCAATATAATAAAGAACAAATAATTACTCCCACTCGATCGTTCCTGGTGGTTTGTGTGTCACATCGTACCACAAAGAACCTGCGCCCTCTGCCACGAATCTGCCCCATAGGCCAGCCAACAACTTTTGGTCAATCTCCGCGAAGTTGGCAGTCATCGCCTCCGAACTATTTACCGGACGCATCACGATACATGGTTTGTTCGCCACCGTCAAAGGCACTGAAACGACTGGCATCTGCCAAATAGACTCGTACAAATCGTTCTCCTGCAAAAACTCGGTACAGATATTATCGAACTTACGCAAGGTATCGAACTTGTCCTTGGTAGCGTATTGAGCGATCAATTTAGGCTCCTCGTCTGAGGCTGCACCCACTTGCCAAATCACACGGTTGATCACCTTGAAACGGTTCACCAACTCAGTGGAGAATTTCTCGCATTGCTTCCAAGTGAGGTTTTGTGTGGTCAACAAGAATGGTTGCGCATAGGTACGTCCATCGCCTTGCACACCCACACTCTTGATAGGAAGGATTCTTCCCTCAATATTGTTTTCTTTCAAGTAATCTGCCAAGCCAGGCACTTCCTCCGCCTTTGCGAATTCACCCTTGCCGTCGGTACAAAGCAGACGCACGCCCAAGCCTGGGCCAGGGAATGGGTGTCTCCATACCAAGTTGTGAGGAATACCGAGTTCCTCGCCCAACATACGAACCTCGTCCTTGTAAAGGTCAGCCAACGGTTCGAGCAACAAACCTTGCTCCATCAAATCCATCACCTCCTTCACACGGTTGTGGTGTGTCTTGATCAAATCAGCATTCTTGGTTCCTCCACTCTCGATGGTATCTGGGTAGATGGTTCCTTGCGCGATCATCCACTCCTTTGGATCCAAGTTCAACTTGGCCATCTCCTCATCCTTCACCACCAAGAAGGTAGCGCCGATGATCTTACGCTTCTGCTCAGGAGCGGTGATGCCCTCCAATCTGCTCAAGAAAGCGTTGGTAGCGTCCACCACGCGAAGGTTGTTCATTCCCTCCGCCTTCAAGAAGTCGATGATCTTAGCCGACTCGTCCATACGCATCATTCCATTGTCGATGTGCAAGCCCATCACACGATCGGTGCCCAACACACGATTCAACAAGACGAAGGCCACGGTGCTATCCACACCGCCAGAAACGAGCAAGAAGACCTTGCGGTCGCCCACCTCACGCTTGATCTTCTCGGAGATCAAAGGCATATAGCTCTTCATGTTCCAAGCACGCTCGCAACCACAGATGTCGATGAAGTTATCCAATATCTTCATACCAAACTTACTGTGAGTCACCTCTGGGTGGAACTGAATACCATAAATCTTACGGCTGTCATTCGCCACAGCAGCGATCTCGCAATCTTTGGTAGATGCGATGATTTTATATCCTTCTGGCAACTTCTCTACCGCGTCGCCGTGACTCATCCACATAGGAGAAGAGGCTGGAATATTCTTCAACAATGGGTGTTGAGGCTCCTTCAATTGAAGGTCCGCGATACCATACTCCTTCACCTTTCCAGGGCGAACGGTTCCGCCCAGTTGGGAAGCCATCAACTGGTGTCCGTAGCAGATACCCAATTTAGGTACTGGAATATTCAAAATCTCAGGGTTATACTCAGGAGCATCCTCCGCATAAACGCTGGAAGGTCCTCCACTGTAGATGATACCCTTCGCACCAGCCAACTCCTCCACAGAGGCTGTCGGTGAACATATTTCAGTGAAAACGCCCAAACGGCGCACTCTGTTCGCAATCAAGTGGGCATATTGTCCACCAAAATCCAATACGATAATCTTCTCCATCTAAAACAAGAGTTAAGAATTATGTTTTATTTTAATTATTTACTTTAACAATTCATCAAACAAGACATCCGACTCATCCATGGAGTCGATGACATGTTTCGCCTGCATATAAAAAGGTTCGCGTTTCGCCAAGGCCTCGCCAATAAAGGCAAGCAACTCGTCGTCGCTCTTGTCCTTCAACAATGGACGGGTGGCCTTTCCATCCTTCAAGAATTTAAACAATCCTTCTGGGGAGGCCTTCAAGTAAACGGTCTCGCCACTTTGGTTCATCAAGTCGATATTATCGAAGAAACAAGCGGCACCGCCACCCGTTGAGATAATCACATTCTCGAAGGCGCAGACCTCCTCCAACATGGCACGTTCCAATTTACGGAACCCTTCCTCGCCTCTCTCCTCAAAAATTTGGGGGATGGTTTTATGGAAACGATTCTCTATATAGGCATCCAAATCGATGAATTCCATGCCATACTTTTTGGAGAGACGAGTACCTGTATGCGTCTTTCCGCAACCCATATATCCTATTAGGAAAATAGATCTATTATTCATCACCAATCATCAAAATTATAATTTTCATCAAACTCTATGACATCCCCCTCCGGTTGAGGCGGCATCTTGTCTCGCATGAAGTTCACAGGGACAATCAATGCGCACTTTACCCTGACGCCTTTGTAATCCGCCGGCTTGAATACCGGCAAGCCATTCATGATGCGCATCGCCTCCTCATCGTACGCCCCGTTTACCGACTGGATGATCTCCTGACGGGTCGCCCTTCCGCAACGGTCTATCACAATCTGTACCGCCACCGTTCCCTTTGCCAAGATAGGGTTGTTGAGGCTGTCGTACGCCTCGACCACCTCCGGATAGGTAAGGTTCTCGTAGATGAAGCGGGTAAACTCCACATCTCCACCATTAGGAAACTCCGGCACATTCATCTCTGGAGGCCACGAACCGTAGGTTCCTCCGTAGATAGTGGACTCCTTTCCGTCCACACAACCCTCATAGAGCTTCTCATACTTATCGTATGGGTTTTGGCCCCATACGGAGAGACAAGCGATGAAGGTTATGATCAAAGACAATATGTGTTTCATATCCATCTCCATTTAGACTATACTAAAACAACGACAATTGAGGGTTATCCGTATTATCGTCCGCACCGTCGCCCTCCTCTTCCGGTTCACCTTCCGGCAACTCCGTCTTTTCAGGGAAACGAACAGGCTCCAACTCCTCGATACGCTGAATCTCCCAAGTGTGGATTCGCTTTCCCTTCGCCTTCATACCCTTCACGCCGATAAATTCATCGGCATCGATCTCCATCGGAACACGATGGGCGTCGGCACCACCAAATACCACGTTGAGTCGAGGATAGAAGGTGTCGGTGATCAACAACATCTGCGACTTAGGGTTCTCGCCGATAAAGTTCTGACGTTTGGAGGTCACCTCAAAACGGAAACGCTTCAAATATTTATATCCCTCGTTGGCATCAAACAAAGCGACGGTCCAGACCTTCTCTGGATCAAACTTCTCGAATACCTTGATATCCTCCTCGAAGTGGTTGGTATCCTCAAAACCAGACAAATAGTATTCACCCTTGGAATTGACCACCAAAATCTTATCCTCAGACTGGAACTCACCCAAAAGTTCGCCCTGTCCGTTGTAGTTCAAGCGAAGGACATCACGGTCAAACCACACGGAGCGTCCTCCCAACGTGGAGGATCCCTTCGATTTAAGGGTAATCTTCTGCACCTCATTCTTGGTAAGGATATTACCCATCGCCTGACGTCCCTTGATATCAAGATCGCCGAAATTACGGTCGAAGGAAGGAACCTTCAAGCGCAACCTTGGTTTCAAGACCACATGAATCGTCTCCGCCTCCGCATTGAAATTAACGGAGAAGTAGAGGATCTTAGATCCCGGCGTACCCTGCGTGATATCATACTCCTTGTCACGGGAGACACCCGTAATGGCGAAACGCTTCATATAGGTGAAACCACTCTTTCCATCGCGGTAAGCGACGTTATAAATGGTACGCTTATCATTCTTTCGGAACACATAGACATGGAGCAGATCCTTGCCCACATACTTCTTATCAGGCACTTTGATCACCTGATATTTACCATCCTTATGGATGATGATGATATCGTCAATATCCGAACAGTTGCAAACGAACTGGTCCTTCTTCAAGGAGGTTCCGACAAAGCCCTCCTCATAGTTGACATACAACTTCTCGTTGGCCTCCACGACCTTCGAAGCCTCGATGGTCTCGAAGTTACGGATCTCAGTCATACGAGGATGCTTAGCGCCATACTTGTTCTTCAAAGAGGTGTACCAACCAATCGCATACTGAACCAAATGTTCCAAATTATAATCCACGCCGGCAATCTGCTCCTTCAAAGCAGCGATCATCTCATCCGACTTGTCCGAATTGAATTTGAGGATTCGGGCCATTTTGATCTCCAAAAGGCGTTGGAGATCCTCCCGCGTGATTTCGCGGACGAACAACGGCTTGAATGGTTCCAAACGATTGGCGATATGGTCCAAAGCGGCATCCACACTCTTACTCTCCTCGAACTTCTTGTCCTTATAGATGCGCTCCTCGATGAATATCTTTTCCAACGAACAGAAATGCAACTTCTCCAACAACTCAGACCGCTGGATGAGCAACTCCTGACGCAACAACTCCTTGGTACGATCCACCGACATACGAAGCATCGAAGATACATTCGTGAAGATCGGCTTGCGATCATTGATGACGCAACAGCAAGGCGAAATGCTCACCTCACAATCCGTGAAGGCGTACAACGCATCAATCGTCTTGTCGGAAGAGGTCTTTGATTCGAGGTGAATGATGATCTCCGCATGGTCGGAGGTGTTATCCTCCACCTTACGCACATTGATCTTACCCTTTTCATTGGCCTTCAAAATAGACTCAATCAAGACATTCGTGGTCTTGCCGTAAGGGATATCATTGATGATCAGGGTCTTATTGTCGAATTTGCTGATCTTGGCACGGACACGCACCTTACCGCCACGCTCACCGTCATTGTAATGGGAAACATCAATCAAACCACCGGTCTGAAAATCAGGATACAGTTCAAACTCCTCACCATTCAAATAAGCAATGGCGGCGTCGATGATTTCATTGAAGTTATGGGGCAATATCTTGGAAGAGAGACCTACCGCGATACCCTCAACGCCCTGCGCCAAGAGTAGCGGGAACTTCATCGGAAGCGTGATAGGCTCCTTCTTACGGCCATCGTAAGAGGCTTTCCATTCGGTAATCTTAGGGCTGAAGACTACATCCAAAGCGAATTTAGATAAGCGAGCCTCGATGTAACGAGGAGCCGCCGCACTATCGCCCGTCAGGATGTTACCCCAGTTTCCTTGACAATCGATCAAAAGATCCTTCTGTCCTAACGTGACCAAAGCGCCACCAATGGAGGCATCACCATGCGGGTGATACGACATGGTGTTTCCCACGATGTTGGCCACCTTGTTGTAACGGCCATCATCCAACTCCTTCATGGAGTGTAGGATACGACGCTGAACGGGTTTCAAACCATCATCCAAGTGAGGAACCGCACGCTCAAGAATAACATAGGAGGCATAATCCAAGAACCAGCTCCTGTACATACCAGGAATATGGTGCAAAACATCCTCACCCTCCGATTGCTTCACATCGTAGGAGGAAGATGAAGTGATCGCACTCTCTTCATTCAAGGATTCATCCAATTCGGAGTTATTTTCATTCGTCTCTTCGGCCATATTACATCAAATTATATAATTCACGGAGCGAATTTACAAAATAATTGGGAGATAGCGAAAAAAAAGAAAAGGTGGAAGATTATCAAACCTTCCACCTTTCTAAAAACCGGTGCGGATAAAGGGACTCGAACCCACACGCCTCGCGGCACCAGATCCTAAGTCTGGCGCGTCTACCAGTTTCGCCATATCCGCATGACTTTGGTACTGCAAAGATAGACAAAAGAATTGAAATGCAAAACAAATCACAAAAAAAGGGAGAGAATTTTCATTCCCTCCCCTCTTTTATCAAGTTTATCCTAGATTAGAAAGGATACTTAGATGCTGGAGTTGCTCCATAGTACTTAGTAAAGCGGACACCACCCTTATCGTCAGGAACGATACGGAAGTTATCAACCGCCATGAAGAACTTACCACCGAATTGAGGAGTAGTCTTATCTTGACCACCTGAACCCTCAGCGTGGAACAACATGTTGTACATATCTCTCTTAGTCAATTGACCGCAAGACTTCAAAGCATCAACAGTAACCAAGTTGTACTTAGAGATATTGTATCTAAATTGAGCGCTTGTCAAAGGAACTGCGACAGTCATCCACTCGCCATCTGTGTGGAATGGATCCTTTACAGAACCTGAAGGGCTATCAGCAGACTCGTCAACTGACAAAGTAGGCATATTCAACCAAGCTCCTGCAGTACCGTCTCCCTTACCCTCGCAAGTTTGAGCCTCCTCATTCCAGCTGTTAAGGTTGGTAATATCACGGCTGAAGTAACCGCAGTTAACTGGCTTCTTATACTTTTCAGTACACAAGTCATCCTCAGAACCATAAGCAGAGAATACGATGTAGAACCATTGAGCCAAAGGCACCTCTTTTGGAATCAAAATCTCAAATTTCAATACCATCTTCTCAAGATCCATCTCGTTCTCCCATTCGCCCAACAAAGACTTCTCCTCCATACCTTGAGAGTAAGGAGTGAAATAAACCATCTCATCTGTGTTGAAGCCGAACTCTGTTGGAGTGGTAATAGCAGCGTAGTAACCGTCGCAACCCTCTGGCATACCACCCATAGCACTCTTCATAGCCTCGAATTTGTCGAACTTAGAAGAGCTCTTTACGAAGTCATTCCAATCAGTAGAGAAGGTATCCAAAGCACCGTGAAGGTCAGATGCGAGCGTGTTGTCGAAATCCAAGAAGACATTTCTCTTATCACGGAACAACATTGGAGAATAGCACTCACCGAATTGGTTAACAAGCTTAACTGGCTTAGAGTCTGCAACACCTGCAGGGACATCCACGATCAGCTCCTTGTTGTCGTTCTTTACCTCATACGTAGCCTCGATCTCGTTGTCGTTCTCATCGAAGAAGTAAACCTTCAACTTATCGTCACCAACTGACAAGAAAGCATTACCGGCGATTCTCAATTTTCCACCCTCAGGAACGAACTCTGAACGGAACATCTTGATAGATGGAGAAGGCACTGGCTTTGCGATATCCACATAACGGTCGCAACCACCAGCGTTTCTAACTACGAGTTGCTCTGTACGGAGGATGTCCGCATCACTGTTCAAAGTAACGACGATAGCCTCATCGGTAACGAATGTAGGGTTCAACTCTACAGGGTACCAATCATCACCGTTTACCAAGAATACGCCAGTGGAAGTGCTGAGGCCACTACCGTGGATAATAACGGTAGCACCAGCAGACAACTCATTCAACGCAACACCTGTTGAATCTACATTATCAATGTAGTCAACTTGAAAAGCATCACAGTTACAGCTTACGCACTTATCCTCGCAAGAAGAGAGGAGCGCTCCGAAAGCTGCTACAGATGCCGCAAAAAATCCATATTTTAGTTTCATTGCTTATTAGACTTTTAAATTAGTATTGATACTTATCATCAACTACGCTTTGGTAAGCATCCAACACGCCTGCTTGCAAGTAAGTCTTTGCGGAAGTAGGGATAGGCAAGAACCATGCGTTGTTGCTTTCGAACGCAGCGATGTCAACAGCCACCTCATCGTTACCTGCGTTGTAACCATTCTCAGGATAAAGCTTAGCCAACTCAACGTTCAAATCATGAACGAGTTGACGACGAGCAAAGCCAGCCTCGCTCTCGAACATCGCAGCATCTTCAACCTCTGGAGATTGAGAGAACTGGATAGCGCGGTCCATTTGCTCCATAAACTTCATAGCCATCTCCTTATCACGGTAGAACAAACGCTTCAAATCCAACCATGCTTGACCCTCCATGGCGAACTCCTTACGACGTTGTTGCATGAAGTCGTCACGAACCAAGTTGTGGTACATTGGTTGAGTAGCCTTAACTGCCACATCAGCAGTGGTTCCCTCACCTACGGTAACAGAGAAAGTAACCTCATCACCCACCTTGATAGCGCGGCTCTCCATATCATCGAAATACTTGATACCATCAATGGTTGGAGCACCATGATGGGACAACACGTCATTGATATCTTTAAGAACAACTCCATCAGTACACTTTGCAGTGACATCCTTGTTCAACTTGGCCATGTTAGCCTCGGCACGCATCATATAGACATCAGACAAACGGATGATGTCAAGACGACGGTCAACAGCCATACCTTTGTCGTTCAAAGCAGTACCGTTCACACCCCAGATGAACTTCTTGACGTTGTTCAACACACATTGACCACTGTTCAAGAACTCGGAACCAGACTTGGTATGAGCCTTTTCACCCTTCGAAGCATAATCTGGACCATAATAGCATAGCGTACCATCAGCAGTCGTATACTCCTGATCCACGAAGAAGCACAACTCCTTCTTACGGGCATCATCATTCGAGAATGAGTTATAAAGGGTGTAAGAGATACCCTTACCACTTCCCCAACCAGAACCTGGGCTCCAAATCTCCTCAGGAGCCATTTGTGATTGGTAAGCGGAACCCTCACCATACTCACCCATTGGGAAATAGAGAGCGAAGATGGTCTCTTTAGATGGGTTTTGACGGCCCGCTGCAGAGAAGATATTCGCATGGGTATCAAAATCAGCACCACTTTCTGTGATAACAGAAGTGGTCAAATCAATAACCTGATCCATATACCCGTCACTCTCAGACTCGGAAACGGTGAATGGATATTGAGCACCAGGAAGATCGCTCAAGCAAGAACCCATGGTCAAGTACAACTTAGCCAAAAGTGCCTTAGCTGAATATTCGCTTACTCTCCAAGAGTCAGATGGTTTCTTAGGAAGATATTCTACAGCGAACTTCAAATCCTTCTCGATAGCTGCGTAAAGCGCCTTTCTTGAAACGCGAGGAACTGTTACATTCTCAGAGATATCCTTACCAGTGTGCAATACCAATGGAGCCTCACCGAAGTACTCAGTCGCCAAGAAGTGAGCATACGCTCTGAACAACTTAGCCTCAGCGATCACTTGGTTCTTTTCATTGTCCGACATAGAGGACTCCATGCTCTCCATCTTTTCGATGATCTGGTTAGCAGTTGAGATGACACCAGAATACAAAGAGGTGTATCCCTCCTTCAAGATTGGGTTATCCTCACCGATTGAAAGCAAGAACAACGCACCCTCCTCTTGGTGAACATTGTAAAGGATACCAGGGACACCCTCGTTCACACACCAAGAGAACTTTGACTCATACTGGGTCCATAGACGACCACCGTACAAAGCTCTGGTCATCAATTGGCAGTCCGCGAAAGTCTTAACCGACTCCGTACTGTATTGGTCGTAAACGTCAACGTCGAGGAAATCCTTACATGACGTAGAGCAGAACGCCAATGCGCTCAAACCCCAAACCAATGATTTATATTTGAAATTTTTCATATTACTAAATCGCTAAACATTAGAAATTAAAGTTCAAACCTACAACATAAGATCTAGACAATGGGTAACCTCCCATATCGATACCTTGGTTGATAGCGTTGATGCTTGGCACCTCAGGGTTCAAACCAGAGTACTTAGTGAAGGTTGCAACGTTTTGAACATTGAATGAAACGCTCATGCTGTTCAACTTGATCTTTTGGATGTACTTTTGAGGAACGTTGTAAGAGAGACCGATAGATTGGATACGCAAGTAAGATGCATCCTCAACATAACGATCAGAGATTACGTTAGCAGCGTTACCACCATCAGATACTGAGTTTGGACGTGGCATGTTAGTTGAAGAGTTCTCGATATACTTGTGACCATCCTCGTCAACCATAACGCGGGCACAATCAAGAACAGTTCTCAATTGGTTTACACCACCACGGTCCATACCTTCCAACTTAGAACGCAACAAGTTATATACGTCGTTGCCATAAGATCCAGAAAGGAAGATGTTCAATGACCAAGGACCCCAGTTCAAAGTGTTTCCGAAACCGAAAGTAAACTTAGGGTTAGGGTTACCGATGAATGTCTTATCATCCTCATCGATCACACCATCAGAGTTGATATCGACATAGTTGATATCACCTACATCTGTACTAGAAGCACGCTTGTAAAGACCCAATTGCTCCTCGTCTTGAATCAAACCGTCTGTCTTGAATCCCCAGAACATACCTGGAGCGTGACCTACCTTGCTGACGCAATATGTACGAGTAGAAGTCTTAAATTGTCTCTTACCCTCCAATACTGCAGAGTCGCTTTGCAACTCAAGCACCTCGTTGCGAACAACAGAGATGTTCAAATCAGAGTTCCAAGAGAAGTCGTTACCACCCAAATCATCAACCTTTACGTTAGTAGTAGTCAAGTTAACATCGAAACCGACGTTCTTGATAGAACCTGCGTTGATATCAGGGATAGAAGTGTAAAGGTATGCGTCTGCTGTACTACCCAATGTTGGACCTGGCTCAGCACGAACGATCAAGTCGTTGTTTTGCTTGTAGAACGCATCGAATACCAAGTTGATACGGTTGTTAAGGAAGCTGACATCAACACCGGCGTTGAGCTGCCAGTTAGTCTCCCAAACCAAATCAGGGTTCATCCAAGTACCTTGAACCATACCGAACTTATCGTCACGAGTTCTGAAAGGCTTGAAGTAACCTACGTGAGCCATGTTAGAACCAGCGTTACCAGTTTGACCCCAACCAGCACGAAGCTTCAATTGGTTGATCTTCTTAGTAGAAGTAGCCTTCTTCATGAAGTCCTCTTGTGCGATATTCCAAGCCAAAGAGAATGAAGGGAAGAAGTCCCAACGGTGCTCAGGAGCCAAGGTAGAAGAACCATCGAGACGACCAGTTGCGGTTACCAAGTAACGATCCTTGAAGCTATAGTTGACACGAGCGAATGTTGACATCATAGAAGTCGCACCCTTGTAACCAGAGATAGGACCATCCTCACCAAGAGCAGTGTTTTGATATTGCTTGTCGATGAATCTCATGTCATCCAAGTAGTTAGACTTAGCGACAGTAGTTCCTTCCCATGTAGCCTTCCAAGCCTCGTAACCCAACATCGCGTTCATTCTGTGGAACTTGTTAGTTGAAGTTCTTGAGTAGTTCAATGTTGAGCAGAAACGCCAGTATTGGTTCTCGCGGTCGATGAATTGTTGCTTGTTACCAGCTTGACCTTGAGATGGAGTAAAGCAGCTCTCGCTCTCGTTAGAGAAGTCGATACCAAACTCGTTTCTCCAGCTGAAGTCTTGTTGCTTATCCTTCAAGAAGGTGATGTTAGCGAATGTTTGACCGATTACGTTGCTTCTCTTCATGTAGATTGGAGAGTAAGTAGCGTTACGCAATGGGTTCATCTTGATTTCTTGGTCCTCAGCACCCAACTCAACGAACTTACCGTCGTTGTCAACTGGTGAGGTAGCAGGGCTAGAGATCAAAGACTGGATGTATGGAGCCTCCTCTTGAGAGACGTTGCTGATACCAGACAACTTGTTATCATCCGCGAACTCGAAACCTTGTTGCTTAGTTTGAGTGATGTAAGTGTAAGACATGTTCATACCCAATCTCAACCAAGACTTAGTTTGGTTCTCCATGTTCAAACGGCCGTTGAAACGTTGGAAGTCTGTGTTGATGAGGATACCATCTTGGTTCATATAACCCATAGAGAATGCGTATTGGGTCTTTTGTGAACCACCGTTCAATGACAATTGGTGGCTGTGGCTGATAGCAGTGTGGAACATCACATCTTGCCAGTCAGTACCAGCGCCTCCGAATTGAGCGACTGCTTGCAACTTCTTATCAACCTCTTGGTTGTAGCAAGAAGAGATATATGGATCTGTGTAGTAAGAAGCGAACTCGTTCAAGTTCATCAAATCCAACTTATCAGTTGCTGAAGATACAGAGAATTGACCAGCGTAAGATACGCTCACCTTCTCCTCTTTGTTAGCCTCACCCATAGCACCCTTCTTGGTGGTGATCATGATGACACCGTTTGCGGCACGTGAACCGTAGATCGCAGTAGCGGAAGCATCCTTCAAAACCTCCATAGACAAGATGTCGTTAGGGTTGATTGATGCCAATGGGTTAGCACCGGAACTTTGCTTACCACCACCGATTGGCATACCATCCACAACATACAATGGATCGTTGCTACCAGTCAAGGAGGAGACACCACGGATTTGCACGGTTGCGCTCTCACCTGGTTGACCAGAAGAAGAAGCGACACGCACACCAGATACCTTACCGGCCAATGCTTGGTCAACAGAAGCGGTATTCGCCTTTGCCAAAGCATCACCCTTTACAGATGCCAATGCACCTGTCACGTCAGACTTTCTCATCTTACCGTAACCGGCGTTGACCTCAATCTCGCCCAACTCCTCAGCGTCTTCCTCGAGGACGATGTTCAATTTTGATGTCTTAGCATCGATTTTCACTGTTTTGGTCTTGTATCCAGAGAATACAATCTCCAAAACGTCACCATTCTCAACAGAAATCTCGAAGTTACCCTCATCGTCAGTAACCTCATAGTTGTCTGGAGAATTTTTCACTACGACGTCTGCTCCAGGCAATGGGCCATTAGCATCGGCAACACGACCAGAGATGTCGCGTCCCAAAAGGCCGCCAGCCGCACAAAGCATCGTCAAAGACAAAAATAATTTTCTCATCTTTTAAACTATTATTAATACAAATTGAAATATTCTTACATTTATTCACATTAAACAAAAAGCAAATGCAAATATAAGTTAAATATTATTACTTCCCACCTTTTTTTTGAAAAAATACCATAAAGAATAATTATTAACATTTCGCTATTGAGAACAAAGAAAAAGTCCGCGAGACACCCCGCGGACCTTCCTTTTTCAAGTATGTTTTGTACTACCGACTACTTCACAATCACCTTATGGCTCTTGTTGTGGAGACGAACCACATAAATGCCACTCTTAGCAACTGAAATAGCGTTGTCCGTACCCATGTAAACCACATTTCCAAGGAGGTCGGATACCTTAACAGGCAACTCTCCATCGTAATTCACCAAGTGAATAGTCTTATCGGAAACATAGACAGCAACACCGGCCGACTCGACATCTCCACATCCTGTCACTTGAGGAATTGGCTTCATCAAAGCGACAAGGGCGAATCCCTTGGCTGGCATATAAGCAGGAAGTTCATTCTTCCAATCGGCGAAAGTATAACCCTCGAAGGTTGGCGTGTTGATAGCAATCTCCTCGCCATACTCGAAGGTAAGACGCTCTGGCTTACCAAGCATCGCATTGTTTACGGATGAAACCATCATCAAGGTAATCGTATAAGACAATTTACTCCATTGAGCAGTCACCGTAACATCTCCCGCAGGCATTACAGCGTAGGTGGTATCCCAACCCACAAACTTGTGTCCCTCCTTCGTAGGGGTAGTCAATGGAAGGATCTTCGCACCAAACTCATACACAGTATCCACCAAGAGAGAAGTTCCATCGGATACCTTGTAAGCATATTGCATCAAGCCCCACTCAGCGGACAAAGTCACATCATCGGCAGGCATCGTTTCAGGCCAAGCTGCACCCCAGCCCTTGAACGCATAACCAGCCTTGGCAGGATCGGCAACCGCCTCGATCGCCTCGCCATAGTTGTAGGTTTGGTTCTTGATGGTGTCGCCATCCACGATAGCGACGAATTGGTAACTATTTACACTGTAGGTACCCTTCACCACCACTGTCTCCGCAGGCATCACCTTAGGGAACTCATCCAACCAAGAGAAAGTGTAGCCCACCTTCTCCGCAACAGTCGGAACAATCACGTCAGCGCCATAAGCGTAGGCTTGCTCTGTAGAGTCACCATCAACAACTGTAATCAAAAGGAATTGAGCCTCGCCCCAAACTGCCTGAGCGACAAAGTCGGAGTCTGGCATCGCGGCAGGAATCGCAGGGTTCCATCCGTTGAATGTATAACCTGTCTTGGTTAAATCCTCAAAGTTCAAATCGGTTCCATAAGCGATCACGGAATCAGCAATCACATTCTCACCATCCTTCAAAGTGAACTGATGTTTATTAGCCACCCATGAAGCGGAAACCAAAACATCATCCGCAGGCATTACCTTAGGCAACCCCGCATCAAACACAAGCGTGTATCCCTTCTTCTCGTCGAAAGCAGGCGCAACAGTCGCTTGGTATTCAAACTTCTGGGAGAAGAGCGTATCGTCATCCACCATTACGATGAAGTCATAAGAGTTGACTTGCCACATCGCCTCCGCCGCAAAGGCAGTATCAGGCATCACAGCAGGGATCGCAGGGTTCCATCCGTTGAATGTATAACCGGTCTTGGTCAAATCATCGAATTGGAGCGAATCACCTGGGACAATCAAAGAATCAACCACAACCATCTCACCATCCTTCAAGATGAATGGGAAGATATTCTTCTCCCAAGAGGCGTTGATCACAACGGAATCAGCCGGCATGGTAGCAGGGAGTGGATTCTTAAAGACAAGGGTATAACCCTCCTCGCCAACGAAAGGAGGCAAATTGATCTCCGATTGGAAAGGAATCATCTCGTCATACAAGGTATCCTCCTCCGTCGTAACGATGAGTGAATAGCTATTCACACTCCACTCAGCGGAAGCGGCGAACAGGCTATCTGGCATTGTAGCAGGGATGGCAGGATTCCATCCGACAAAAGTATAACCCTCCTTGGTCAAATCCTCGAAGGACAACTCCGCACCATAAGCAATCACGCTATCCACCATGACAGAATCGCCATCCTTCAAAACGAACGGATATTGTTTAGCCACCCAAGATGCGGTAAGCACCACCGAGTCAGCTGGCATGAGAGCAGGAATTTCTTGATCATACACGAGGTCATATCCCCTCTTTTCCTCAACAGTAGGAAGGGCAACGGAATCTTCATAAGCGACCATTTCAGAGAACACGGTGTCACCCTCCAAAATACCGATCAACGCATATTTGTTTCTGCTCCACTGAGCCACAGTCGTGAAATCGGAATTGGCCATTACCACTGGCACATCAGGCGACCATCCTTCAAAGGTGAATCCAACACGATCCTCCAACACGACAGGATCAATCATATCTCCTGGTTTGTAAGCCGAATAAGCGACGGTATCACCCTCACTGATGGCAGTGAAATATACTTGTTGGATTTTCCATGATCCATTGATCTTCATATCCGCGTCTGACATGACAACAGGAAGTTCAGTCTCCCACACCCACTCGTAATTCGCACTATCCGGCATCGCAGGATAGACGATGGTGTCACCATAAGCGTAGTTAGCGACAAAGAAGGTATCCTCGCCCATCATCATCACCAACGGATAGTAGAGCTTCTCCCATGCCAATTCCACATCAACAGCCTCAGCAGGCATAATAGCGGGCACCTCCTCCCAATTCTTCAAATCATATCCTCTTTTCACTGGTTGGGAAAGAACGACATTAGCGGCATAAGCCACCATACTATCCACATAGATGGAATCGGCATCATAAATCTTCAAACCGTAGTTTTTACGAACGAATGATCCCAAGAATGTCAAATCAGCCTCTGGCATTGTTGTCACATCCTCACTGGTCCACTCAAAGTCGAATCCTGTCGAATCGGCAGGTCGGTAGCTCTCGCGGTCGATGGTCTCTCCGGCCAAGATGGAATCGGAAGCGATGTTCTTGCCATCCACCTCCACATTAAGCGCAAATACAGTCTTCTTGAATTGAGCGACAAAGGTCAAATCTTCATCAGGCATCGCAGCGGGAACTGCTGGCAACCACTCGACAAACTCATATCCACGCTTCACAGGATCCACAACAGAAGGAATCTCACCCGCATAGGCAACACTCACCTTCTGGGTATCGGCATCCACAACAAAAGAGGCGGTGTGAATGTTTCTGGTCCATTGAGCTACATAGGTCTCGCCTTCCATCTCCGAAACGCCCACAGCAGGAAGAGCAGGATTCCATCCCGCAAAGGTGAATCCCTCAACCTTCGGCACCTCCACAGCAACTGGTTCACCGCAAACGAAAGTCTGCTCACCATCCGTCAAATCCAAGCCATTGGCCGCATCTGACAATTGAATGTTAGCCGTATATTTTGGCACAAAATATTGAGCCGTAATCACCACATCCTCATTACCCATAGTAGCAGGCAAAGCTTTATCCCAACCAACGAAGCTATGACACGCGTCAGTAGGTGCGGTAGGTGCGGCGAAAGAGATCGCCTCGCCATTCCTCAAAGGTTCAGAGGTAAAGATCACCTCACCATTAGCCACATACTTCACATAATGACAAGCTGTGATGGAGAAGTTCTTCACATAACCAGAGTAGTTGAAGTTTTCGTGAAGTCTCACATATCTTGTGGTTTTGCTCAGCTCCATATCCACGCTGCAATCTCTTGCATTCTTATTCCAAATTTGCTTCCAAGAAGAGCCATCCGCACTCTCCTCCAAGGTCCAACCCTTTGTCGCAGTGGCCGCACCAGATGCGGAAGTGTTGAAAATGATATGATCAGGAACACCAGCAATGCTTACCGTGAAATAATGATCATTACTGCAAATACCACAACCAGCGGATAATGTACCCTTGGCATACATTCTGATTTGGCCACCTTCCCAAATATGAATATATCCACCTCGATCCACATTGTCTCCATTAAAAATATCCTCTGTCATTGTGAACGGAACCGCCTCTTGTGCGGACAAGTTCATAAAAGAGGCTGTTGCCAGAACTGATGATAATAATAAACTCTTAAAAAATTTCCTCATAAAACGCTTATTAGGTAAAAACCAAGACGCTCGGCAAAAAAGAAGGGAGATATCCAAAGACATCTCCCTTATCACAATCTCCGAGACGTCAAAAACGCCGCAAAGTTAATAAAAAATTTCCAAATCAACTATTTTTGAGATTAATCCCACTTAGTGTTACGCATATCGCCTGTTTGCTCGAAGGCAAGGTGCATATTCAACGCCTTTGAAAGCGTCATTGGCGTATGGCACTTGCCAGCCGACAACTTGAGGTAATCCCACAAAAGTTCTTTGTAGTCTGGGTGAACACAGTTCTCGATAATAGCCTCCGCCTTTTGCATAGGCGATTTAGCGCGCAAATCGGCAACACCTTGCTCGGTGACGATCACCTTCACGGAGTGCTCGGAGCTATCAATGTGGCTCGCCATCGGAACGATTGCGGAAATCACGCCACCCTTAGCTACTGATGGGCAAGTGAAGATAGAAAGGAATGCGTTACGCGCGAAATCGGCGGAACCACCCAAACCATTCATCATCTTTTGTCCCAAGACATTGGTTGAGTTCACATTTCCGAAGATATCCAACTCCAAAGCGGTGTTGATTGCGATAACACCGAGACGTCGTACCACCTCAGGGTTGTTGGTCAACTCTTGTGGACGCAACATCAACTTATCCTTGAAGAACTCATAGTTGCCATACACATCCATCAACACATCGTCAGACAAGGTCAACGAGCTACCGCTGGCGAAAGTGATACGGCCCTTCTTCATCAAATCGATCACTGAATTTTGGATCACCTCGGTAAACATCGTGAAGGAAGGAATATCGTCGCAGTTACCCAAAGAGCCGAGCACTGCATTGGCGATGTTACCTACACCAGATTGCAAAGGCAAGAACTCTTTAGGGATGATTCCCTTGTGAAGCTCGCTCAACAAGAAGTTAGCGACGTTCTCACCAATCTTAGCAGTCACCGCATCTACTGGCGTAAATGGCGCGATACCATCCTTCATATCAGTCTTTACGACACCGATCACCTTGGCAGGATCCACCTTCAAAGTAGCGGTACCGATACGGTCGGAAGAGGTGTAAATAGGAATTTCACGACGGTAAGGCGGGTTGATTGGCTCATACAAGTCGTGCATACCATGGATCTTCGCAGGGTGATGCGCATTCAACTCGATGATGATGTGCTTAGCGCACTCCGTCAACGTTGGGGTGATACCCACGGAGGTGGTCAAAACGATCTCACCCTTATCGGTGATGTCCGCCGCCTCGATCAAAGCGTAATCCACAGGGCCGAGGAAACCATATCTCAAATCTTGCGCCACATGAGACAAGTGCATATCGAAATATTGCACCTCACACTTGTTGATCGCGTCACGCATGTATTTGCAGGATTGGAATGGAGTACGGAACTTAACCGCCTTCGCGCGGGAAAGCGCGCCATCGATCTCATCACCGGTAGAACCACCGGTGATCATACCCACCTTAAACTCGTTTCCCTTCGCATGCTCCTCCTCTGCCTTCTTGGCGAGAGCTGAGGTTACCGCCTTCACAGTTCCCACGGATGAGAAACCGCCAATACCAATCACATCGTTGTGCTTAATGTAAGATGCCGCCTCTTCGGCAGTGATAAACTTGTACGCCATTGTAACTTCTGTATTTTAATTCAATTATACTTTACTTTCCTAATTACAATGCAAATTTAAAACAAAAAAGCATATGGCACTATCTTTCCACTGTTAAAATTGCATAAATATTTTAATTTTACCCAATATTAGCATATTTATACATGTGATATACTAAATCAAAAGCCGTCTCCGCAGATTACCACAGAGACGGCTTTAAAACTTACGCTATAGGGATATTAGTCCCAAGCCAAAGCCGAAGCACCCAAAACAGCCGCGTCAGCATCCTTCATTTCAGAGAACAAAACCTTTACCTTGCCCTTGAACACAGCCATCAAGTTGTCATCCATCGCCTTTTTGAGTGGATTGAGCAACAAATCGCCAGCCTTCGCCAAACCACCGAAGAGCACAAATGCCTCAGGGCTGCTGAACTTCACGAAATCAGCCAAAGCCTCACCCAAGATTTGTCCTGTGAAAGCGAAGATATCCTTTGCGATAGCGTCGCCAGCCATTGCGGCATCAAAAACATCCTTTGAAGTAATCTTATCCAAATCAATCTTGCGGAGAAGAGAATCCTCTCCCGCACGGTTTTGCAACATCTCCCTTGCGGTACGAGCCACACCAGTCGCTGAAGTATAGGTCTCCAAGCAACCCTTATTGCCACAACCGCAAGTACGTCCGTCGCGACGAACAATCACGTGGCCCAACTCACCCGCATTACCATCGTGTCCGTAGATCAATTGTCCGTTAGCGACAACGCCACTACCAACGCCAGTACCCAAAGTGATCATGATGAAATCACGCATGCCACGAGCGGCACCATACTTCATCTCTCCAATAGCCGCCGCATTCGCGTCATTGGTCAAAGTAACAGGAACGCCCACCTTTTCGGAAAGCAACTTCGCGAATGGAACGATACCCTTCCAAGGCAAGTTAGCGGCGTGCTCAATGTTACCGGTGTAGTAGTTCGCATTAGGTGCGCCCACACCAATACCCTTGATCTTCTCAATGCCGCCATTCTTAGCGATCAAATCCAAAATACCATTACCCAGTGCATTGATATACTCCTCAAGAACAGGATAAGCCTGTGTCTTGATCGAATTGGATGCCAAGACATTACCTTGCGCGTCAACAATTCCGAATACTGAATTGGTACCTCCAATATCGATACCAACTACATTAGGTTTCAATTCTGACTTCATAAAATTCTATTTTGAGTTAATTATTATTTATTCTTCTATTTATCCAAAGAGGCATCCGTCGAACGTTTGATGCCACATCCGACGAAACCATACCACAAAAGGTAACCGTAGCATACCATCGGAAGCGCAAACGCCACCTTAGGATCGGTGAGATCCGCAATCAATCCCTGCGCGAACGGAACCAAGGCGCCGCCCAAGATCATCATCACCAAAAGGGAGGATCCCTGTGAGGTGTATTTGCCCAAACCGTCGATGGCCAATGTCACAATATTCGGGAACATAATGGAGTTGAACAAGCCAACCGCCAAGATAGACCACAAAGAGATATTACCCGTAGTGGTCAACATCACCAATATCAGAAGGATGTTCACCAACGAGAAGAGTCCCAATGTTTTGGAAGGAACTGACTTCGCCAACAGGAACACCACAAAGTTCAGCAGAAGGAAGATAAGGAACATATAGACCTTTTCCGTCACGAAGAAATCCAGGAAGGAGTTGAGATCCATCTTCGCCGCCTTAACCAACACGAAAAAGATCAACAACAAGGAGGCCACCGCCATCAGCAACATCCAAACCACCTTCATCTGCGCCTTCATCTTACTCATGGAGATAGATCCCATGAAACGGCCAATCATCGCACCTCCCCAATAGAAGGTCAGCAAGCGGCTCGCCTGCAAGTTCTCCAACCCGTGGCATTTATTCATATAATCGACTAAGTTACTGCCGATGGCCACCTCGGCGCCCACATAGCAGAAGATACCGATCATACCGAACACTAAGTGAGGATATTTCAACGCGCCCAACTTATCCAACTCGCGGCTATCGTCTTGGATATTGATAGAGGGGATATCCGCGAAGAAAATCACACCGAAAAGAATCAGCAAAAGGCTCGCCAAGACCAAATATGGGATACGCACAGAAGAGGCGCCTCCACCATCTTGGAGGAAATATTCAAAAATCAATGTTCCGCCGATCACAGGGGCCAAAGTGGTACCCAAAGAGTTGAAAGCCTGCGAGAGATTCAAACGGCTCGAAGCGGTGTCCGAACTTCCCAACGAAGCCACCAACGGATTGGCCGCGATCTGCAAAAAGGTGAATCCGGCACCCAAAAGGAAAAGGGCTGAAAGGAATACCGCAAAGACCGGATGCTCATCACTCGCCTCAATAAAGAAGAGGAAGCAAGCTACCGCCGACAAGAATAGTCCCAAGGCAATGGTATTCTTATAGCCAATTTTCAGAATCGGGTCACCATAGGTGGCCGAGACTATGAAGTAAATCAGCGAGACAACAAAGTAGGCCAAGAAAAATGCTAACTGCACCAACGTGGCTTGCGATTGCTCCAATAGGAAAACACCCTTCAAATAGGGAATCAGGATGTCATTCAAGCAGGTGATGAAACCCCACATGAAAAAGAGCGTTGTCAAGGTGATCAACGGGAATAAATAGGTTTTCTTGTTTTCGTTCTCCATATCAACAAATATTTACGGGGTACTTCCCCATTTAATTATACGCTAAAAATCAATCGTCAACTTTAAGTTCAGCAATCTACCCGTCAAATAGTTAGGCACCGAATAGGGCACCGTCACGGTAGGCACCCAATAGACGGAACTCCAATTGCGGGTACCAATTAGATTGAACACATCGAAATTGACTGCAAAGGTCTTCATCCAAGAGAAGAACTTCCTCTCCATGACAGGATCCACGCCCTTACGCAAATGGTAAGAGAGTCCGATATCCACACGCTTGTAGCTCTTCATGCGAAGGCCATAACGGTTCACATACTCATCCATATAAGAGTATGGCAAACCATCGGACCATATAAACTTAATGCTGAATTTCAGTTTATCGAATCCAGGCATATAATCCTGGAAGAACATGGAGAGATTAAAGCGTTGGTCGGTAGGCCGAGGGCAATAACCAGCCCCGGATCCATAGACATTCTCCTTGGCGTTCATCAGCGAAAGGGAGATCCATGAATCGACGCCTGGCACAAACTCGCCAAAAATCTTCACATCACCACCAAAGGCGAAACCATCGGCACAGTTATTTCCCATATAAATAACCTTCATGTTATCCATACGATAAGGGATGATACGGTCGATGTATTTGTAGTACAATTCAGTAGTCAACTTGAACGGACGTCCCCACTTCCTGAAATAGTAATCGGAAGCGGCAATCACATGGACGGAACGAGGCGACTTCACATCACGGTTCAACGACACCTCCACATTTCCATTATCTTGATGATCATAAACCATCATCTCCTTGAAGAAGAGCGACTGGTGATAGATACCCGTGGCGAACCGGAATCCCCAATTGGTATTTTTAGGGAACCAAGCCAATGAGGCTCTTGGGCTAACTGTGAGTTGTTGGTTGAAACTCCAGTACGACATACGCAGACCGCCTACCGCCACCATCTTACAATTCGTGAAGTGATGGGTATAGGTGTTTTGCGCAAAGAAAGAGAATCGGACCATATTTTCGTCCATCTCTCCATTCAGATTCTCGTATAGCTGCATCACTTCCGGGCGGGAAGGGGCCGAGAATCCAGCGGAATCGCGGTACTCCCATTCATTGAGTCCTTGACGCAACTGCTCGAATTGGACAGATGCGCCCCACTTCGTCTCGTTTTTCCGAAGATGCAACGTGTTATTGAAGCTAAGATTGGTGACATTGGCGTCCAGATTATCTCTGGCGTGCTGATGGAAGACGCCGGCGCCCTCCTCTTTTCCCACCATCGCGCCCGTGGTCATATCCAAATCACCGATACGGTAAGCGCTGGTGATATCATAGGTGACATCCTCCGAGGTAAAGAAGGAGGATCCGATGATGTCGAACGAATAGCGATTCGTAGGCTTCACATTCAAGGACAAAGAACCCATAAAAGTCGTGAAGAGATCCTTCTCCTGTCCACTGAAAGAGAAATCTATCTGCTTCGCCTGCGCCATCGTTCCGAAATTGGTCTTCTTGGAAAGAGGAACGCTCCGATAGTCGTTGCGGGAGATATTACCCAAGAAAGAGAGTGCGCTCTTCGGCGAAATCCGATAGGTCAGATAGGTTTGGTAATCCAAGAACCGCGGTTTATACTCCGCATCGGTTTGAAGCGAATTCAAGACATAGGAGGAACTCTTGAAGCGGAATCCGTGTAATTGGGAAAACTTCGGCGAGGAGCTTCCTATATAGGCGGTAGCACCCAATAAACTAAGAGAGACAGATCCCTCAAACGCGCTTGGCGTCTTATACTTGATATCCAAAACGGACGACATCTTATCACCATATTCAGGGGTAAATCCACCCGAAGAGAAGGCGACTGACTCGACCATGTCCGAATTGACGAAGCTCAAACCCTCTTGTTCTCCTGTGCGGATCAAGAAGGGACGATAAACCTCTATGGAGTTGACATATACGCAATTCTCATCATAATTACCACCACGCACTGAATATTGCGAACTCAACTCGTTATTGGAAGCCACGCCCGGCATGGTGGTCACAACGCTGACAATACCATCACCTGTCATAGTAGGAATCGTCTTGGAAACCTCCACATTCAACACCTCCACCGAAGTCTCCTGCTTCTTCTGTGCCACAACATCCACGTCGCCCAATTCGATCGAATTCTCCTTCAGATTAACACGAAGATAGATGGAATCGCGATCGGACAAGAAGGTACGCTCCACATCGGAATAGCCGACCAAAGAGAAAAGTATGCGGTACGATTTGACAGAATCGGATGGCAAGGTGATAGAGAACCTGCCGCGGGGATCTGTATAGGTACCCTCGCCATACTCCTTCAACTCCACGGAGACCACATCCAATGGCGCTCCGGCACTGCTGGTGACAACACCATAAACAGACTTCGCCCGCGCCCACTGGAAGGAGAGGCAGGAAAGGAGAGTCAATATCGTCAGGAGTCTTCGCATCAGGTCAATTTACTTTGTGAAAATATCCTCTTTGCTGGCAGGTCGCAAAGCCTCCCACCAGTTGAAATTATCCAATCGCTTCTCATCCTCCGGAATACGGGTTGGAGGATAGAGTATTCCCTCTGAATCAGGCGTCATGACAATCTTCTCCACCGTTTTACTACTCTTCATATGGATGGTCATGGCCTCGCCCTGAGCCTTATTCACACCAATCAACGCATTTCGGTCGTCTTTGGTGTAATAGATCGATTTAGCGCCGCCCAACATCTCCACTCGCTTCAAGGAGTTATTTTTCAAATAGGCTTTTGATTCCCGACCAGAGAGCTGGTTATACATATCCTCCGCTTCAAACTGGACAATCATAGCATTATTGATGATGTGGATGTAATCAGGCTTCTGATTCTTGAAATAGATATCAATCTTTTCGCCACTCAACTGGCTCTCCTCGCTCCAAAGCAACGGTTTTGTGTACATCGTAAGGATAGAGTCGTTGGTGGAATAGACCAAAGAATCGCAGACTCCCTGCATATCGTCACGGTAAAATTTCACATGATGGTAACCTCGGATTTCACTGCGGGAAGAGTCCACTTCAAGTCCGAACAGGGTGTCCGCCGCCAAATAGAGGGAGTCCGATTCCGAGTAATCGATCACATAGGCGTGGTCGGTCATATATCCATGTGAAGGGAATTGGCGATAAAACTCAGCATAATTACCTCTGCCGATCACCTTTTGGGTTGAGTCCTGCGCCTCTATATTGTGGTAAGCCCTCGCCAACTTCTTATCCATGTCATAGTAAATGGAATCCGCCGTCAAACGCCTACCCTCCTTGGAGGTGATGACCGAGTAGTCATACAGACGTCCCACCTGCGTTTTACGGTTCATTTTCGCATTGGTGGTGTAAATGGTGTAATCCTGCTCGTAAACATAGGAAGGCCCCACCAAAATGGTCTTTCCCGTCTCGTTATTGAACTGCAACGAATCACTTTTAATGGTATAATTCGGATGGTTGAGCACCACATGGTCCTTAAAGAAATAATCTTTGCTGTTAGTATAGTAATAGCCCTTATCAGAGGTAAGAGTCATATCCGCATCGTGGATTGTTCCACCACCGAAATAGTAGCCGAAGTTACGATCCCTGAAAAAATCCAACGCACTGGTGTTCAACGTAGTTCCGTCGTTATTGGCCACGACATTGCCACGAATCCTCATCAGCTGAGTCTCCCCGTCGTAATGCATCTGATCCGCTGTCATCATAGTGGTTCCATCCACCACACGCACATTTCCGAACGCATCGAAGGAGTCATCGTCATAGAAGTAGGCGCTATCGCAATACATCAAGGCATTTTCATGGCGGAAGCGCACATTTCCCTTGAGCACTTGATACTCGGCTCCTTGGCTATTATCAAAAGACAAAAGGTCACATTGCTCCAAGATCACGTTCTTGGTTGCGCCCCAAACCGTCATCGAAGAACAGAGCAATATCAGCAGATAAAGTGACCGTTTCATAACACTCCTTTATTTGACAACCCTTTTTTAATCAAACTATTTTTTAATCCAACCTGGATATTGGAATTCACAATTCTGCCACTTCGGATCAATCTTCACATAGATGCTCTTCTGCTTCTCCATTACCCAGTTTCTTAGCAATTCAGCATTCTTCTGTTCTTGATAGGCCTCCTTGATCGCCATATAATCATCCTCCACATTCGCCTTGTGGGCTTTCAACAAGGATTTCACCTTAGCCACGGCGAATACTTCATTACCCTTCGAATCGATCATAGCGAACGGGCGGGAGATCTCACCAACGCCCAAAGAGTAAACGGCTTTCGCCACCTCTTGCGGCAAGTCACGGATCTCAAAACGGGAAGAGCCATTCTTCGGATTAGTCAGAATACCGCCACTGTTGCGGGTGTTCTTATCAACGGAATAGAGCGATACCGCCTCTTCAAAGGTGAGCTCCTTCTTATTGACCACGTCGATCACGCTATCCAATCTCGCGCGGGCCTGGAATTGTTCGTCCAAAGTCGATTTAGGCTTCATCAAGATATGGCGCACATTCACCTTGTCGCCGCTCTTCTCCACCAACTGAATGATATGATAACCGAACTCGGTCTCCACAACCTTGGATACACGGTTGGCGTCGTGCAAAGCGAAAGCCACGTCGGCGAATTCATGCACCAACTGTCCCCTACCCATAAATCCTAACTCGCCACCTCGTTTGGCAGACTCCTTGTCCTCGGAATAGAGAATAGCCAACGTGGAAAATTCGGTCTCTTTGTTATCGACACGCTCCTTGAACTCCCTCAACTTAGACTTAACATTCTCAATAGCCGAAGAGCTCACGACAGGAGCCACCGTAATCAACTGCACCTCGATTTGTGTCGGAATCTCCGGAATGCTATCCACAGGCAAGGCATTGAAGAACTTCTTCACCTCGGCAGGTGTCACCTTAGACTCACCCACAATCTTACGTTGCATCTGTTGGATGATCTGTTGGTTTGAGACCATATCGGTCAGATCCTCGCGCAATGAGGCCATGTCCTGGTTGAAATACTCCTCCACCTTCTCTTTCGATCCCACCTGTCCGATCAAATAGTTGATACGCATCTCCACCTGATTAGAGACAGATTTATCATCCGCAAAGATACTGTCGATCTTCGCTTGGTCCAAATAGAGCTTCTGCAGCGCCAACTGCTCAGGAATATAGCAATATGGATCACCCTCAATGGAGGAACCCTCATAACGCATTCTTTGACGGAACTCCTCGACATCAGACAATAGGATCGCCTCGTCGCCTACCACCCATGCCACCTCATCGATCACATTTGCGCTCCAGGAAGAGAAGAGCGAAGCGACCGTCGAAAATACTAACGAAAAAAATAATCTTTTACTCATAATCACACTAATAACATTTCACCGAACCACTTTGCAACCCCTTCTCGTACAGACTCGTTCTATACGAACGCAGGAAATCCGCCTTCTTTTGCTCGGTCAATATGGATTGGATCCTACTCTTTGAGAACTCAAACGGTTGTTTGTCGCCCGCCAACTTACAAGCGTTGACGTACAAGAATACCGTTCGGACCGAATCGGTCTCCTCATAAAGCTTATTCTCCTTTAACTCAGTTTCATGGATAGGCAACGGCAACTTCTTCACAATCTCAGACATCAAAGTCCAACTATCGTTGAAGTCCTCCATCTTCGCCGCACTCTTCACGCATAGCGTTTCGATGATCTCCATGTTGGATTCATTGGGAGATTCCATCAACATCTTCAAAGCGGGGAAATCAGACGAGTTGTTCAGCACCGTCAAGGTAATTCCCTTCAAAAGAGGCTCCTGAAGATAGAAGAGGGAGGCGTTTTCATTGTAATAGGCGAAAATCTGCTGATCCGTAATCTGGGAAGACAAACGCTCCTTGATCAACTGAAGCTCATACTCATACACATACAAGGATTGGCGGTAATTCTCCACCAAGGAGTCAATCTCCTTTCCACTCTCATCAGAGACATGCTCTTTGGCCAACTCATACATCAAATTGTTGGCGGCCCACTCCTTCATGTAAACCTCGATTGCGGCTACGCTGTCCGAAGAACTTAACCCCGTCAGATCAAGATTTCTGCGGATATCCGCTTCGGTCAACGAAGCACCTCCCGCTTTCACCCGCACCTTTTCCGGATGGACAATGGAGGATATGAAATCACAAGCACTCATAGAGACGCACAACAACGCCCCCACCAATAGCTGAATCCAAACGAATGTAGAACGAGAACTCCTCATGCCTTTGTACATTGTTATTTTACTCCTCGATTGAATTGATCACAGCCTGGTATTTCACAACTGGGTATCTGTTCTTCAAATCCTCTACCCACTGCTCCTCCAAGTAGACCTGGTAATCGGCGGTCAACGGGCCCCTCACATCGCTAAAATTCTCAGGCGCACTGATCAATTTACCGATAGTGGTAACGTATGGATACGGATTTTTAGTCTCTGATTCAGACTTCTTTTCGCCAAAGGCCAAAGCATCCACATCAGGATTAGCTCCTTTCGAGAAGAGTCCTTTGGTCACCTTCACTACCTTCTCGCCATCCTTATTGAACTCACGCTCCAAGACCACTTGGATAGAGTCATAAGGGATAGGCTGCGGTTGCACCTGTACCTTCTTCTTGCCCTTAACGGTGGAAACTGCACCATAATTAGCGATAAATTTATTCACTGCGTCCATATCAGCTTGGCTGGCGCATCTTACCACCGCACCCTTGAACTTAGGCTCCTTCCAAGCATATTTGGATTTGTTCTCCAAGAAGAACTTCTCAAGACCTTCACGATCCTTGGCAGCCTTTGTCCAGACCTTCTTGGAACTGATCTCGAACAATAGCAATCCATCCCTATATTCGTTCAACAAGTGCCTATATTCCGGATTCTCTCTCTTGAGTCGATCCAACTCAGTATTCCACACATAGTGTTGGATATAGTCACTGAACGTCAAATCAACCAACTTTTTAGCATCCTCATTTCTATCCACATCCTTCTCCGGGTAATGGGTATTCACCGCCTTCAGAAACTCAGGGAAGAACTCACTTTGAGCATGTACATTGCCTGCATATTCGAAAAGTGGCTCGGTCAGCAAACGACGAATGGAGTCGCGGCTCGCCTTAGTCGCCTCATCATCCTTTCCATCCAAAGAGGCATAATGGCAGAAGGGTTGTAAATTCTCCTGGTAAATCTTCAAGTTGTTTTGAACCTTCAAACGCGCGATGACATCGTTCACGCTATTCTCTCCACGATCCGAACGAGACATTTGGGTTCTCAAATCCTCTTTCACAGTCTCAAAATCAGGAACAGAGACGATATCCGTCACCGTCACAACGAATGTTCCGAATGCACTCTTCACCACCTCGTAGGTGCCCACCTTGCCAATGGATTTCACCTTCATCACATAATCGGTAGGCAATGGACCAGCCTGGGACAAATAGCCCAAATCACCACCGTTTTCTATCGAAGAGATATCGGTGGAATACTTTCTCGCAGCATCGGCAAAGGTCAATTTACCCTTCTTCAACTGCTTACAAATCTTTTCCGCTTGCTTATCAGTGGCCTCGCCGGAAGATCCCAAAGCGATGTGGGAGAATTTCACATCCTTGATGATACGCTCGCGGGAATTCACCTTGACAATGTGGAATCCGAATCTTGTCCTAAAAGGTGCGCTGAAACTGCCAACCGGGGTATTATAGGCCATGGTCTCAAATGGATAAACGGTATTGAACACCGTGATTTCGCCTATGTTTCCACCATCCTTCTTGGAAGGGCAATCAGAATTGCTCTTCGCCAAATCCTCAAACGAAGCACCAGATTTCAGCTGTGCGTAAATATCGTTGATCTTAGCGTATGCGGCGCTGGTATCCTGGGAATCAGGCGCCACGGAAATCAAGATATGCGAAGCGTTCACCTTGTAAGCGCTACGATCATAAGCCTCCTGCAAGAGTTTCTCCGCAAGGAGAGAATCGCGCAAATATGGGAAGGTCAATTGGTTCTCATACTGCTCGTACTCCTTCAAGAAATTCTTGGAATGGTCGTACCACAAATCCTTGGCCTGCGCCACCTTCAATTTGAACTTCACGAAGAGATCCACATACTCCTCCAAAGTCTTCTTCTCAACAGCTTTGTTAGAATTATTTTTACGATAGATATACTCGAATTCCGACTTTGTAACCTCCTCACCATTAATCAAAAAAGCAACAGGATCGGAAGTCTGAGCGAATAATCCTTGAAAAAGAGAGAACGACGCGATGGCCGTCAAGATAGTACGCTTCATATTGTATATATACGATTAATCGAATTTAAAACTAATATAGGGCAAATTTACATAAAATATCGGTTTATAAAACAAAAAAGAGAGACCTTTTGGGCCTCTCTTCTTTATAATTAGAATTTGTTTAGAATTACTTCTCCTTAGAGATTTGCTTTTCCTTAATTCTAGCCTTCTTACCAGTAAGATCACGCAAGTAGTACAACTTAGCGCGACGAACCTTACCAACCTTGTTCACTGTGATGCTGTCGATGAATGGAGAATCCATAGGGAAAATTCTCTCTACACCTACACCGCCAGAGATCTTACGAACGGTGAAACGCTTCTTGTCTTGGTGACCACAAATACGGATAACATCACCGCGGAATTGTTGAACACGCTCCTTGTTACCCTCTACGATTCTGTAAGCTACAGTGATCGTATCACCACTCTTGAATTGAGGGAATTCCTTTCCAGCTCCGAAAGCACCCTCTGCAATTTTAATTAAATCCATTTTAGTTTTTAATACTTATTTTTAACAATAACGCAATGTAACGGATACCAAACGCTCCGACAGAGATTGCGCAAAAACTTCGCGAATGTAATCAAACATTTTTAACGAAACAAATTTCGTCCCGTTAAAATACGATATTAACGATCTTGCCTGGTACGACGATCACCTTCTTCGTTGGCTTGCCATCCAAGATCTTCACCACCGTTTCGGAAGAGAGAACACACTTTTCCACCTCGTCCTTAGGCATATCGGCAGGCAACTCCATGGTTGATTTCACCTTACCGTTGAAAGAGATCGCATACTTGCAATTAGACTCCTTCAAGAACTTCTCGTCAAACTTAGGCCACTCGGCATCGCACACGGTGCCATCATGTCCCAACATATGGTACAACTCCTCGGCGATATGCGGAGCAAATGGAGCCAAAAGCACGCAAAGTGTCTCCAAAGCCTCACGTTTGTTGCACTTCAAAGAGGAGAGCTCGTTCAAACAGATCATAAAGGCTGCCACTGAGGTATTGAAAGAGAAGTTCTCCACATCGAAAGTCACCTTCTTGATCAACTTATGGATTGACTTCAACTCCTCGGCAGACAACGCCTCGTCGCTAACGCAGAATTCATCTTTTGAGAAGAACAAGCCCCAGAACTTCTTCAAGAATCTATGCACACCATCGATACCATTGGTATCCCAAGGCTTGGATTGCTCCAACGGACCGAGGAACATCTCGTACAAACGAAGCGTGTCTGCACCATACTTCTCGACAATCACATCAGGATTTACCACATTGAACATAGACTTGGACATCTTTTCAACGGCCCATCCGCAGATATATTTGCCATCCTCCAAGATGAACTCAGCTGTTTTGTAGTCAGGCATCCAATTCTTGAAAGCCTCGATATCCAAGACATCATTGCTGACGATATTGACATCCACGTGAATTGGCGTAACATCGTATTGATCCTTCAAGTTCAAAGAGACGAAGGTATTGGTATCCTTTATACGATATACAAAGTTGGAACGACCTTGGATCATACCTTGGTTAATCAACTTTTGGAATGGCTCATCCTTGCAAACGACACCTAGGTCATACAAGAACTTATTCCAGAAACGGCTATAGATCAAGTGGCCTGTAGCGTGCTCGGTACCACCCAAGTACAAATCGACATTCTGCCAATAGTTATTCGCCTCAGAACTTACCAAAGCATTGTCGTTATGCGGATCCATATAACGCAAATAGTAAGCGGAAGATCCAGCGAAACCAGGCATGGTGTTCAACTCGTAAGGATAACCCTCCTTGGTACACCAATTCTTGGCATGGCCCAACGGCGGCTCACCGGAAGCGGTTGGATGGAAGTTCTCGATTTCAGGGAGTTCCAAAGGAAGGGCGTTCTCGTCCATCACCTTAGGCAATCCATTCTGGTAGTAAACAGGGAATGGCTCACCCCAATAACGTTGGCGGCTGAAAATAGCATCTCTCAAACGGTAATTCACCTTGACACGGCCCAAGTTATGCTCCTTCACATACTGCTTGGTATAAGCGATCGCCTCCTTGACGCTCTTTCCATTCAAGAAGCCGGAATTGGTCATAATACCATCTTTGGCATCAAAGCTCTGCTCGCTCACATCACATCCCTCAATAACCGGGATGATCGGCAAGTTAAAATGCTTTGCGAAAGCATAGTCACGGGAGTCATGCGCAGGAACCGCCATAATGGCACCAGTTCCATAACCTGACAACACATAGTCACTGATCCAAATAGGAATCTCCTTCTCAGTAACAGGGTTGATCGCATAAGCACCTGTGAAAACACCAGTCACCTTACGGTCAGCCAAACGCTCACGCTCTGTTCTACGCTTTACAGCGGCGAGATATTCATCGACAGCCGCACGTTGAGCAGGAGTTGTAACCTTATCGACATAGATAGACTCAGGCGCCAAGACCATAAAAGTCACACCGAAGATAGTATCCGCACGAGTGGTGAAGATCTCGAAATCAAGATCCATATCCTTGATCTTGAAACGCATCTCTGTTCCCTCACTACGGCCAATCCAGTTGCGTTGAGTCTCTTTCAAAGAATCTGTCCAGTCAATACGGTCAAGTCCTTCCAA
Source organism: Paludibacteraceae bacterium (assembly GCA_024401555.1). Lineage (GTDB taxonomy): Bacteria > Bacteroidota > Bacteroidia > Bacteroidales > Paludibacteraceae > UBA1181. Next base: position 194,874 of record JAKSKV010000001.1, on the reverse strand, counting down.
CAATCTTTGCGCATAAGCGGAAACACGAAGGCTCCACTGTCTCATGACACGTTGCTCAACAGGATGTCCGCCACGGATAGAAACACCTTCGCTGATCTCATCGTTAGCCAACACACAACCCAAGTTGGGGCAGAAGTTAACTTTTGTATCAGCCAAATAAGCGATACGGTAGTTCATCAAAACACCGTCTTTCTTCGCCTCGTCCATAGATTTCCACTCGGATGCGGTGAAAGCGAGTTCCTCAGAGCAAGCAGCGTTCACGCCAGCGGATCCGTTCGACTCGAACTTAGCGATCAAATCTGCGATAGGCAATGCTTTGTTGGCATCGTTATCATAATAGTGGTTGAACATCTTGATGAAAGCCCACTGAGTCCACTTGTAATAGTTAGGCTCACAGGTACGAACTTCACGGGACCAATCGTAACAAAAACCGATTTTGTCCAACTGCTCACGATAACGATTAATATTCTTAGCTGTTGTCACAGCGGGATGTTGTCCTGTTTGGATAGCATATTGCTCAGCAGGCAAACCGTATGAGTCGTAGCCCATCGGATGTAAAACGTTAAAACCGCATAAGCGCTTGTAACGGCTGTAGATATCAGAAGCAATATAACCAAGAGGGTGACCTACGTGCAGACCAGCACCTGAAGGATAAGGGAACATATCCAAAACATAACACTTAGGCCTTGACTTGTCAACCTCTACTTTGTAAGTGGCATGATCTTTCCAATAACTTTGCCACTTCTGTTCTATTTCTCTAAAATTATAATCCATAGCTATGAAAATTTACGCGAATTTAATGAAATAAATAGATGAGACAAAAGAATGACAGGTACAAAAAAAGGGTGACGAACAATCGCCACCCTTAATTTTATCAACTTGATAAGATTAATACTCCCACAAGTCGTTCTCAAAGTTGAGCAACAAGGTCTTTACCTTAGCTTGCTCCTTTCTAACCTCCTCAGAAGAGTTGTTATATTGGATCAAGTTTCGGTTGTAGATGTTAGACTCCTTGTAGATATAGCTAGAGAAACGTCTCTTAACGAAGATATCATCCAATGAAGGTCTTGCGCCATTGTTCTTATCAGTGATAAGAATCTCTTGTTGAGCCAAGTATGGACGCAAAGTCTCAAATGGTACCCAGAAAAGAGGGAAAGTCTTGTTGATACCGTCAACCTCTCTTGTCATGATTGGGCAGAAAGCGATGATTCTCGCATTGAAAGTAGAAGTGATCTTGTCGAAATACCAAACCTCCTTAACATAGTACTTAAGGACCTTAGTGTTCCAAACGTCAGACTCTTGAACAACGATGATTGAGTCATTTGTCAATGAGTCAGCCTTCACCTCGTACATGTACTCTTGCTTATCAAGGAACTCTCTAAAATTCTCCTCATACTCCTTTGTGAAGATCTCACGAGTATCAAGATATTGATATACCTTAATCTTACCTTCTTGAACAAGTCTAAAAATCAGAGTAAAGAAACTTTGTCTGTTGTCTACTGCAAGTTCAGGGTAATACAAAGGATAATTCATCTTCTCACGCAAGTCGATAGTCCTATAAACAACCTTTTGCCAGAAAATATCGTCTGCACGAGGATTTACCAATTCAATAGGCTCAAGATTTTCTTTTGGACCACTTGTTGGCATGTTTGAAGCGACTTCCACAGAGACATCACCTGATTCGTCGAAGAAAGAATTCTCCTCGAACTGAGCGTAAACGGCAGAAGTGGAGAACGCCGCAAAACCAACAAACAATAATTTGAAAAAATTCTTACTCATAACTTTCAAACTTTCTAAACTACTTACTTAATTTTAACCTCAAGAGGTGGCAAGTTACGCTTCATACCATCTTGTCCAAGGGCAACGATGTTATTAACGAACACAGACTTTCTGTTTGTCATCTCTCTAAAGATCTTCAATTGCTTATCGTTCAACTGATTTCCGGAAGTCTTCTCGATCAAAGTGTTACCCATAGAGTCGAAATAGTTCAAAGCGAATTCCAAAACCTTGTACTTAACGTCCAAGTCAGAGTCATTCAACTCAGCAACGATTTGACGGCAAGTAACCAAACGTGACTTATCGATCGCCTTATCGAAGCTATAACCTCTATATCTGCACTTGATACCTTGAGCATTGGTATATTCAACCATACCCAATGGATCTGGCAACTTCTTAACACGGAATGTCTTAGTTGCGATGTGTTGAGACTTACCATCTACAACAGCACTTACAGAGATGTTACAAGGAGTACCTACGACACTTGGAACGATGGTCCAACCTGTACCAGTCTTTGCAGATGACTTACAGTTAGATGGAGAGATTTGGATGCTGCTTGCAGGCACACCTGGAACAGAAACGCTGATTGGGTTCTTGAATCCGGCGTAGAGCACGTTCATCAAGTCAGCAGAAACTGTAGCGGTAGGCTCACCAACCATATACTCGCTAGAGAAAGGATACTCAACTGCCTCACCATTCTTCTTAGTAAGGGTCATAGTACCAGAGTACTTACCAGGACCAACGTTACCGCAGACAAACTCATAACGGTTCTTGTCCAATTGCTTACCATTGATAGTGATAACTGGCTTCTTAGTAGAGTCAGTTGCAGCCAAGATAATCTCAGCGGAATACTTACCACCCTTCATGATGTAGCTTGAGTTAGGAATAGCGTAAGCTTGGATCTTGTTAACGATGAATGCATCAGCATCCATTGCACCGATCAAAGCACCCAAAGCCTCACCTTGAGCTACCTTAACATCATTCTCGATCTTATCCAACACAGTCAAAGAAGCGATTGCAGGCATCTCAGCGAACACTGAAGTCTCCCACTTAACCTTACCTTCCTTAGATTGAATATCGTCTGTTGAGAAAGTCTTATCCAAAGCAGCCTTCTTAGAAGAGTCAGCGATTGACTTCATGAACTCACGGTATTGATCCATGTGCTCCTTCAAGATTTGACCATTTGTCTTTCCATCGATCTTCTCAACCAAACCAACTTGGTGTACGATATTCAAATCACCAATGTTGAATCCCTCTTGGTCAACACTCTCAAGAGTAGCGTTCTCATCGCCTGCTACCTTCTTGATGATGTTCAACTTCAAGCCATCGATATAGTTGATGAAAGCATCAGATTGAGCGATAACGCTATCAATCTTAGATTTCATTCTCATAGCCTTGGTAGAGTCGGAGCTAGCCATCAAAGCAGCGAACTCGCTCTTTCTTTGCTCTACCTTACTATCACTCACCTTTGTGTTTTGACGCATGGAAGAATCCACCGCCAAGTATCCATTCAAGATCTGGGCAGACACGTTCAATGCAAGCATTGCGGTCAACACCAAATACATCATGGATATCATCTTCTGTCTCGGGGTTTCCGGACAATTTTTAGCGCCACCCATAAGTAAACTTCTAAAATTTAATTAATCAAAAACTATCTAGAAAAAATTATTTAAGGGTCATTGCGTTAAGCATACCACCGTAGATAGAGTTCAAGCTCTTCATTTGAGATGCCAACAAAGAAACTTGCTTCTTGTACTCCTCTGCCTCTTGTGCTGAACCGTTCAAAGAAGACTCGATAGTCTTAACAGCAGCAGCCAAAGTCTTCATAGCCTCGTTTTGCTCGTTTACAGACTTAACTTGAAGCTCGAATACAGAGTTGATAGTAGAGATGTTCTTGTTGATACCGTCGATTTGATCAGCGAAGTTCTTAGAACCTTGAGAAGCTGAACCGATGCTAGCAGCGATGTTTTGGTAAGAAGATACCAAAGAGTCAGAAGACTCCTTCAAGTTAGCTTGAGAGTTAGCGAATGCGCTTGCAGCGTTAGATGCAGCACGCAAGTTGTTAGTGTACTCATTTGAAACAGCAGCTGCACTTGACAAGTCGTTCAATTGGCTTGCAGTAGCGTTCAAGTTGTGGATACCATTCTTCAAAGTGTCCAACTCAGCGTTAACAGTCTCGCGGATCTCTGCAAGAGCAAGAGCCTTCTCGTCTTGACCGTTGTTAGTGTTCATAAGACCAGTAGAAGTAGCGGCACCTACACCTGCAACCTCATCAGCCTCACCAACCAATTGTGGGTAAATTCTATCCCAGTGATACTCTACGTGTGGCTTATCAAATGCTGACAAAGCGAAAAGGAATGCCTCAGTCAACATACCAGCAGTCAACACAATGCTCGCACCTGGCCAGTGCATGATCTTAAACAACGCACCGATAATAACGACAGATGCACCCAAACCATAAGCCAATCCAGTGAATTTCTGATAACCTGGAGATTTTTGTAATTCTGAAAAACTCATTTTTAAAATATTTTAAGGTTAATAATATTGATACAAAATTAAACTCTTATTTTATTAATTTGATTATTCGCCAATGTAACTACGAACACATCTGAAACCTAAGAAAGAGCGGTTCTCATTTTGGTACTCGTAAGTACGAACACCACATTGCAAGAAGATACCAACATCCTTCCATGAACCACCACGGATCACTTTACGTCTCATTACGTCTGCATCAGAACTCTTAGCATTGTAATCGTAGCTTGGGTTCAAGTCGTGTACGAAAGAGTAGTTAGACTCGTGATATGCGGAAGAAGTCCACTCAGCCACGTTTCCAGCCATATCATACAATCCGTAATCATTTGGTGGATAAGAAGCAACCTTAGAAGCGATCAAATAACCGTCATCGGTATAGTTACCTCTTTGAGGCTTAAAGTTAGCCAAGAAACAACCCTTAGCGGTACGGATGTAGTTACCTCCCCAAGGATACATTGACAAATCCTTACCACCACGTGCTGCGTACTCCCACTCAGCCTCGGTTGGGAGGCGGTAGTCTTGTACTCTCACACCCTTGTTAGCAACTTGATAAGAGTTGAACAAATATGTTCTCCAGTGGCAGAATGCCTGTGCTTGCTCCCAAGAGATACCAACAACTGGGTACTCACCATAACCTGGGTGAGCGAAATACATCTTCATGTATGGCTCATTGTATGCGTAAGTGTAGTCACGAATCCAGCACAATGTATCTGGATAGATGTTAACACGCTTTACAGAGATAAAGTCTGAACGGTGCTTCAACTCACGATATACAGTGATGTTTTGGATCTCACCATTCTCGTTGTAGATAGTTGTATCCTTCTTAACCATCACATCTGCACTATCCTTAGTCTTACCAAGACCTGCGATGCTACGGTTGTAACGACCCAACAATGGATCGAACTTATTCTCCTTCTTAGCAGCTTGGATGTAGTCAACCCAAGAATACTTGTACATGTAGATAGCAGCGTTAGCCTCTGGTGCGAAGTCGATCTTATCAGCACCCAAGTAGTACATGCTATCCAAGACAGCCTTTTGATCCTCAGTTTGCTTCTCCCAAGGAATTTTCTTCTTGTAATTCAAAATTGGAGTCTCTAACTCATTACCATTCTTGTCTTGGTAAATCTTGTAAGACTCATCCACGTCAGCCAACTTCTCTCTTGCGATTGAGTCACGTACCCAATGCACAAACTGACGATACTCACCATTGGTGATCTCTGTCTCATCCATCCAGAAAGCATCCAAAGATACTGTACGAGATTGTGATGACATAGCCCAGTTTGCATCTTGGTCATTTTGACCCATCGTAAAGGAACCACGTCTGATGTACAGCATTCCGTAAGGAACTGGCTCCTTCCAAGACTTGTTGTAAACTCCCACCAATTCTCCATTTTCTCCACTGCAGGCAGCGAGAAGGACGGCGACTAATGAAATAATTAACAGCTTTTTCATGATATAAACTACTTTATTATTGTCTTTGTCATTTGTTATTATTTACTACTACAATATTCGATCACTCTTGTACTTGTTCTTTTTCGTGAACTGAGGTTTGAAGCTATAACGCAAATAGACTTCATGACTTCCCCCCGATCTAATCAACTTCGATGTGGGCAAATCATAAGAATAACCTAACCGGAGTCCACTTATCACATCCATTCCCAAAATGAATACGAAAGCGTCCCCGAAACGATAAGAAATTCCGCCTCTCACTCTTTTATTATATTCCAACAAACCTGAAACTTCCGCTTGCCAACTACAGAAATCTGTTTTCAACATCGCGGACGGTGTCAAAGTAACTAACGGATTCGAAGTCGTAAAATTGTATCCACCTGTCAAAAAAAATGTTCGAGGCACATACATCGTGTACGTTTCGTTTCCATAATCTATTGTTCCTGAGGTAAGATGCAACGCCGAAAGCCCTATATAATAGTTATCCGTCGAATACATCGCACCGAAAGAGACATCAAAAAGGATATCACTCATCTGATCATCCTCATTCTTTTCGGTCCAACCAGAAACAAATGGATCACTTTCTTTGTGGAAATCATCACCGCTCATCACCTTATTACTTTCTCCCGTAAAATCAACCTTATCCTTGTCAAAAGTGTTGTTGATAAAACCAACACCTAATCCAAGACTCAACCTTCCACTCCTAAGTTTCACCTTGTATGAATACTGTAAAAGAACGCTTTGGTTTCTAAACAAACCTATCTCGTCACTTGAAAAGACAATTCCTGCGCCATGTTTTGTTCTCCCAGCCTTAAACGGGGCGTTAAAGGAGGCAAATACATTTTGCGGTCCACCACTGAATCCTGCCCACTGTCTTCTAAAGACACCAAATACACTCATCATCTCATCCTCAGCCACCGCTGCGGGATTCGTGGTCGTTGGCATTTCCATATACTGACTGAATTGTGGCACCTGCGCCATCGAATTCAACATTGAAATAGTCAGAAAAAAAACGATCGATATTAAATGCTTTTTTCTCATATTTCAACCACCAGTATCAAGAAAATCGACAACAATATTACTTCTTTTTACATTAATTCACAAATAAATGACTTCATTTTTTCAGCGTCTCAACGACCACCGAAATACATATCATTTAAATTCAGTGAATTAGTGTTTTATTTTTTTCGGTTTAATACTCCTCCTCGTTAAAGAGAAAATCCTCTTTACTTGGATAATCGGGCCAAATATCCTCGATACTTTCATATATCTCGCCCTCATCCTCCATCTCTTGAAGGTTTTCCAAAACCTCAAGCGGAGCACCTGAGCGAACCGCGAAATCTACCAACTCATCTTTGGTTGCTGGCCATGGCGCATCTTCCAACTTTGATGCTAATTCTAGTGTCCAATACATAACTAAAAAGAATTAATAGTTTTGCCTCATATTGAGGTTTGCAAAAATATACCTTTTTTCATTACGAACAACGATTTGAACGAAAAAATTTCACTTTCAAGTAACAATATGTCACAGAAAACTGCTTGTCAGAAATGTAGTTTTGGGAAATATCTTACATTATAATCCTCTTTTTGCAGTTTCTTGTCAAAAAACACGATTCCGATATGGAACAAATCCACAGTGACACGAACCTCCTCCAAAGCTTGTAAGCGACGCCAAGCAGCGGTCATCGAAGCATTTTCGTATATATGGTCGATCACAAAAATCGATTGTTCGCCCCTCTTCCGCAAACAGACCTCCATCCGTCGGTCAAGATCCTCTCCAGAGAAGCAATCATTCACATAAAGGAGTCCCAAAGCATCGACATCAGCCAACCTTGTTGACAAATCGTCCGCACGTCCCTTGATGACAAACACATTACCGAAACCAGTCTGTTTCATATAGCCGGAGACAAAGGAGGCAACCGATTCAGACTCACAGAAGGTCACAACGGGCAGCTTGGAGTTTGGGGCGGCCAAATACATCGAGGAAATGCCCATTCCCATCTTCGTCGCCACAACATTCGCAGGTTTATACTTATTCACCAAACGGAAGAGCAACTGACCGCAAGCAGGAGAGATCTCTCCGTGCGCAAGTTCAGGAACAGGCACGGTGCGTCCGTCAACCTCCAAACTCTTTTTCGAAGTCTGATAGAGCTTCCTGATTTTCTCCACAAGGCTATATTTATAATAAGGTAATTCTTCCCTGATCACATTGGTAACCAAGTCGAACGCAAATGGAGAATGCACCCCGTACCCACGCCAATGGCGGGAACAGAACAGATACCTTAAATAATTCTTTAAATAATGGAATGTCATACTGATAAAAAAACAAAGGAGATGAAGACAGAATGTCCCCATCTCCCTACTCTATCCGATAAGATATTATGCCTTTACACGCTCGATGTATGAACCATCACGAGTATCAACCAAGATAGTCTCACCCTCGTTGATGAACAAAGGAACACGAACAGTAGCACCTGTCTCCACAGTAGCAGGCTTCAAAGTGTTAGTAGCGGTATCGCCCTTCAAACCTGGCTCTGTGTATGTGATCTTCAAAGGAGTCTTCACTGGCATTTCAGCAAAAAGAACCGACTCTGTAGAGGCGTCGAACACAACCTCAACGATATCGCTCTCCTTCATAAACTCAACACCTGTGATCAAGTCGTGGGCGATAGGAATTTGCTCGAAATTCTCTTGGTTCATAAAGATATAATCCTCACCCTCCTTGTACAAGTATTGGTGCTCGCGACGCTCAACACGAACGTCCTCCAATTTCTCACCAATGTTGAAACGCTTCTCAACAACGAGGCCGTTAACAACGTTTTTCAACTTAGTACGCATGAAGGTATTTCCCTTACCTGGCTTTACGTGAAGGAACTCGATACAGAAATAGAGTTTGCCATCCATACGGATGCAAGTTCCATTCTTAATGTCTTGTGAATTAATCATATTGTTACTTAATTTATGAATAATCGAATAAATATGGCACAAATTTAGTGTAAATCTGCAAAATACGCAATAAAAGAGCACAAAAAGAGATAAAGTAGCACCTATAGGGAAAAGAATTATTAACTTTGCGTCCGCAAAAATTGTATCATACAAAATAGATTATAATAAAATGAATTTCGTAGAAGAACTCAAATGGCGTGGGATGATCCAAGACATGACGCCTGGCACAGAAGAGCAGTTGAAAAAAGAGATGACCTCGGCCTACTTGGGAATTGACCCAACCGCTGACTCTCTCCATATCGGACACTTGGTTGGTGTGATGATGTTGCGTCACTTCCAACGCAGCGGACACAAGCCAATCGCCTTGATTGGTGGTGCCACCGGTATGATCGGCGACCCTTCCGGCAAATCGCAGGAGCGCGTTCTGATCGACGAGGAGAAACTTCGCCACAACCAAGAGTGCATCAAAAAACAATTGGAGAAGTTCTTGGATTTCAACAGCAACGCGGAGAATGCGGCGGAACTCGTGAACAACTATGACTGGATGAAGGACTTCACCTTCCTCGATTTCATCAGAAACGTAGGTAAGCTCATCACGGTCAACTATATGATGTCCAAGGATTCAGTGAAGAGACGCTTCACCGGAGAGAACGGTGCGGACGGAATGTCTTTCACCGAGTTCTCATACCAATTGTTGCAAGGCTACGATTTCGTGCATCTGAACAGCACCAAGAATTGTAAATTGCAATTGGGCGGTGCCGATCAATGGGGTAACATCACCACCGGTACCGAGATGATCCGCAAGGTGACTGGCAACGAGGCATTCGCCCTCACCTGCCCACTCATCACCAAGGCGGACGGAAAGAAATTCGGCAAGACTGAGTCCGGAAACGTTTGGTTGGACAAGAGATATACCTCTCCTTACAAGTTCTACCAATTCTGGTTGAACGTTTCGGACGACGATGCGGAGAAGCACATCAAGATCTTCACCAGTCTTCCAAAAGACGAGATCGACGCCCTTATCGAAGAGCAAAAGGCTGCGCCTCACTTGCGTCCGCTCCAAAAGAGATTGGCACAAGAGATCACCGTCATGGTCCACTCTCAAGAGGATTACGACGCAGCGGTAGAGGCATCCAACATCCTCTTCGGCAACGCGACATCCGAATCGCTCAAGAAATTGGACGAAGAGACACTCCTTTCCGTTTTCGAGGGCGTTCCTCAATTCGAAGTTTCGCTCGACGAGATCAAACAAGGTGTTAAAATGGCGGATCTATTCACCGACAAGGCCAGCATATTCCCATCGAAGGGTGAGTTGAGAAAGTTGGTTCAAGGCGGCGGAGTCTCCATCAACAAAGAAAAAGTAGCGGACTACGACACAACAATCGATGGTTCCTTCTTATTGAATAACAAGTACATACTTGTTCAAAAAGGCAAAAAGAACTACTTCTTGATCATCGCAAAGTAAAAAAAGCGCAAAAAATTTCGCCAAAACATTTGCAGGTTCGAAAATAAGTAGTACCTTTGCATCGCTTTCGGAAAGAAAAGCAACTGAGGATTGTCTCATGGTGTAATGGTAGCACTACAGTTTTTGGTACTGTCTGTCGAGGTTCGAATCCTCGTGAGACAACAAATCCACGAAAGGCTCTGAAAATTCAGAGCCTTTTTTATTTTCTCAAAACATGGCTATCTACCTCGCAACTATCATTTTCAATCAAATCACACTACAATGGTATAATGTCCCTAAGGATGCCGCTTGATTGGGTCAGAGGACGCTTCACTGATACTAGGCTATTACGTTCCAGCCCCATTCCGTGACAGGCTTAATATTCAATACAATATAGCCGATGTTGAGAAATTATTTGCCATGGAGAAGATGGGCAAGTTGAAGATTGTCAGCCAAAGTGAGGATGAGTTGGTGGTGGAGATTGAGAAGGTGTAGAATGAGAGAAAGACCGGGGCGATTAGCCTCTGTCCATTTTGTTTTACCGTTACAAGGAACTGATGCTCTGTATAAAACAAGCCCCAATTACAACGTCCGAAACGACGAACCCTTGCGTACGGTTTGGACAAAGGTAGGAATTTATTGGGAGATTGCAACACTATTCAGTCCTTATCGGTTGACTTCTATACTCCTCCACGAAGTCATAAAAATCAGCCATAGACTCCTCCTCTTTATCATCGTCGTCCAACCAATAGAGGAAGAGGGAGATTAGAATCTGGGAAGGGACATCATCGTATTGCTTGTAACCTTTGATTCGATAATATTCCAACCAGCCTTCATATTCGTCAGAACCATTACGAGCACACCTTTTTTCAATCAGCCAAAACAACCGATTTTTAGGTAATATACACGGGCAAGTTGATTCACCGTGATAGTAGCGAAAGAGAGTTTGTGTGGTCATTTCGCCGTGAATTTACAATCTGGATAATTGGAGCAACCGTAGAACTTGCCGTACTTTCCATTCCGTTCAAGGAGTTGTCCGCCACATCGAGGACATACGCCAGACTGGACAGCATTTTCAAACTTCGAGGCCGCAGATTTGATATTTTTCACATGAGTCTTGTTGTCAACCAAATGTCTCACACTCCTATTTTGTAAGACGGAACAAACACCCACTACATCAGTAGCCTTTATGAACTCTGTATTGTAATCAGTAATAACCGAACAAAGTTCCTCTCCGTACACAACATGGTTTTGGCTTTCAACCTTGTCAATGTTCACATCACCACCAAAGACTACAATTGGAATCACGGGCAACTGGGGATAACTCTTGAGCAACTCCTTTATCTTGTAAACATGACCCCAAGACTGCTTTACTGGATTGTAGAAACGGTTCTTGGTAACGTAGGTATATGTCTTCCACCACTTCTTTCTATACGTCACTTTATTCACAAAAAGTTGAGTCCACTCTTTTCTGCTGTCATCACCATATATCTCGCCACTATAGTTCTTGGTTTCAATAGCAAATACACCATACTTGGAGACAACAACATGATCCACCTGAGTTGTACCCCGTTCGGTATTATAGACCAAGTCGTTTAGGACAATATACTCGTCTGGCAATTCCGACAATATATCCGACACGTACTTCTCGCCACGAACACCCTTCTGTTTGGGAGAATTGTACCAAGACAGATATATCGTCAGAGCGACAGTCAGAACTACTATGACTACAATTATTACAGTTGACATGACATGCAATGAGAACTCTAAATAAACGGACTAAACGCCTTCTTGAACAACATCACATACTCAATAATCTTGTCCATCAGTTCCTCATAATTATCCTGGTTATTAAAGTCTAGGCCTTCAATATAGGTGCAGATGAAAGACGCTTTGTTATTATCCAATCTATCCCAGTTCAGTTTAAAGCCTACCTTATCCTCTATTACAGAGCAACTATCATAAAACTTGTCATACAGGCTTTTGTCATTTGGGATCCACATCGACACCCTTATCTTATGTTCTCTATTCACCAAATCAATGGAAATGTGACACTTTGAGGATCCTACGGCAACCGAATACCAATGATCTGTTGTTGCTTTTCTCTTATTGAACGGATTACCTTTCTTTTCTATTCTTTCATTAAACTGCGTCCAGAATTCCAACCTCTTATTCTGAGACTCATTTAATTCTCCTGTACCTGACATCGACCTCAACTGCTTAGCGAAATCGTTAGGCTGCTCAATTATCTTAAAGTATGGAGCTGGTTTGGAACCATCTATCGTGTAAGCATGAATCTCTATTAGGAAGAATGAAAGGTCTTTATCAGTATGTTTGTTCAACCATTCTATAGCACTGGCGTGTTCATCCCTTGCTTCTGCTACTATCCAGACAACAATACTAGCATCAAGACCAGAAGCATAGGTAATTATCTTTCCAAGGTGATCATGATTGGTAGGTTCAAGTTGGTTCTCTATCAATACATTTCTATCGTTATCATCCTTACATAGAATATCACAACGATAATTACCAACAAACTTCTCCGTCTCAATATCAGACAAAGAGAGACCAAGAGTATCACCCAATTTGTTGATGTTACTCTCTTCTGCCAACCATTTTGAAAAGTCATATTGCTCGTGAGCCCAGACCTTTCGTATATCTACTTCTTTAAGTTCTCCTAATTCCATAAATCTTTATTCTATTACTCCATTCCCCAGAACCTCTCAAAATAAGCCTTGATCTTCTCCAGCACTCGGACTCTTATGCTGTCACGATTACCACCACCGAAACGAGAGGTAGGTGGAAGGATGTTGTTGATGTCGGTTCCTGTTGTCTTTACCGTTCCCGTCTCAAAGCAGTCGTTCACAAATTTCTTAGTTTCCTCTTCCTTCAACTTCTCATCTGTGATAATCTGCTGTAGTTCCGTTTCCTTCTTCTCTCGGATATAATCTTTCCAGGAATCAACCACATCACCTTCAACATCATTCATGCCATTCACGAAACTGATGATAAGGTCTTTCTTGCTGCGAAGTTCAGGGGATGACTCGATCGCTTTGCTGATTTTAACCAATATCTCCTTATCCTTACAATGCTTCTCATGGTATTGCTGAACCATCATGAGAATGTAGTCAATATTGATGTCCACTTGCTTCAAGAGCTCAATTTCAAAGACAATATCGTCATTGATTATCTTTGCCCCTCCCTCAACGGGTGGAACCAGTGTGTCTTTCAAATCCAAATAAATGCTCTTGTAGTCTTGTAGGTTCATCTCGCTCAAAATCTCCTTTCCAGCGAAATCATCGAAACAAGAGAGCAAGTTCATCATCCTCAAGACAGCACCAAACAGCTTGATGAACTCCTTTTGTTTGGCTTCTCCGATAATAGGATCCTCGATAGGGAATTTGTTTAAGAGTTGGTCTATCATCTCCACATATCCCAAATGATGCTTACCCTTATCATCGTCAAATCCATAGTAGTAATCCTTAAAGCCTCGTAGTATTGCCAGACCTGTAGCCTCCTTATCTCCGAACAACGAAATAGCGTCATCTGTAGCCTTTTGAAGATTTCTGAAACATACGATATTACCGAATGTCTTGATACTGTTCAAGATACGGTTGGTTCTTGAATAGGCTTGAAGGAGACCATGCATCCTGAGGTTCTTGTCCACCCAAAGCGTATTCAATGTGGTAGCGTCGAAACCTGTCAAGAACATATTCACCACAATCAGCAAATCAAGTTCCTTATTCTTCATCCTCAAAGAGACATCCTTGTAGTAGTTCTGGAACTTATCGCTGGAAGTATCGTAGTTGGTGCTGAACATCTCGTTATAGTCCTTGATGGCAGCCTCCAAGAAATCTCTGCTGGTCGCATCCAAATTGTCCGTACTCTCACTATTCTCCTCATCCAAAATACCATCAGCTTCTTCTTCGTTGGCTCCGTAGGAATATATCAAACCGATTCTCAAAGCCTTCTCTGGCGACTCCTTCATCTGACGCTTGAACTCGTTATAATAGAGTTTGGCTGCATCTATCGAGGCTACGGCAAAGATGGAATTGAATCCGTCCACATGAACTGCTTGCTTCTCTTCCTTTACCTTGTTCCGATCCTTCGCCATTACCACCTCTGGAACATTGGTGACTATGCTGTATTTATATTTCTTCTGATTACGGTAGGTCTTACGGTCGAAGTTGTCCAGGATATATGTAGTCACCTTTCTGATTCTCTCTGGATCCATAAACACCTTCTCACGATCAATACCCCAAACCTTCTCGTCCTTAATATCCTCTGGCAAGTCAACCGTCTTAATGTAATCCACCCTAAACGGTAGTACATTCTTATCGTTGATGGCATCCACAATGGTATAGGCATGGAGTTTGTCTCCGAATGCCTGGGCTGTCGTTTTAAGATTACCTTTGCCTGAGCCTGAATTGACAGCGAATATCGGCGTACCTGTAAATCCGAAGATATGGTATTTCTTGAAAGCCCTTGTAATAGCCAAGTGCATCTCTCCGAACTGGCTTCTATGACACTCATCGAAGATGATCACCACATGCTTGTCATACGCCTCACTTGTCTTGTTCTTGGCGATGTAGGTGGAGAGTTTCTGTATGGTCGTGATGATGATATTAGACTTATCATCACCCAATTGTTTGGCTAAAATTGTAGTGGAACGATTGGAATTGGCCGCACCCTTTTCAAATCGGTCATACTCCCTCATGGTCTGGTAATCCAAATCCTTACGATCAACCACGAAAAGCACCTTTTCCACACCATCCATCTTAGAGGCTAATCTTGCCGTTTTGAATGACGTGAGCGTCTTTCCTGATCCCGTCGTGTGCCAGATGTATCCACCTCCGTCAATGGTGCCATATTTCTTGTAGTTGGAAGAGACCTCAATTCTGTTCAAGATTCTCTCCGTAGCCACAATCTGATACGGTCTCATCACCAACAACAACTCCTCTGCCGTAAAGACACAATACTTGGTCAGGATATTCAGCAGCGTATGTTTGGAGAAGAATGTCTTTGTGAAATCCACCAAATCGAGAATCACCCTATTGTTAGCGTCTGCCCAGAAAGAGGTGAACTCAAAACTGTTGCTGGTCTTCGTCTTCTTGCCTTTTGAGGAAGAGTTAGCATCCTTGATATGATTGTCTCTTGTAGTATTGGAGTAGTATTTCGTGTGTGTTCCGTTGGAGATCACGAATATTTGAACGTACTGGAACAATCCACAGCCAGCCCAAAACGAATCTCTCTGGTAACGGTTGATCTGATTAAAAGCCTCCTTTATCGCAACGCCTCTTCTCTTCAACTCCACATGAACCAAAGGCAGTCCGTTCACCAATATGGTCACATCATAACGGTTATCATGGTTGCCGTCTTTCACCTCATACTGGTTGATGACTTGTAGGCGGTTGTTATGGATGTTGGATTTGTCGATAAGGGAGATATTCTTTGTACCACCATCATCCTTCTTCAATATCTGTCGGTAATCCTCCTGAATTATTCGGGTCTTCTCCTTTATGCCATTGTTCGGATTGGCAAGTATCTGAGAGAAGAAACGGTTCCACTCATCGTCGGAGAATTGGTAGTCGTTCACCAATTCCAACTGTCTCCGAAGGTTGTCTATCAAATCCTTCTCCTGGTGTATGGTCAGGTATTCGTAGGACTGTTCACCCAACATACGGATAAAGTCCTTCTCCAGTTCAGCCTCACTCTGGTAGGAAGCCTGTTTTGATGCTTGTGGTTTGTATTCACTCACCACCGTAGCATTCTCGGATTCTGTTATGATATTGAAAAAAGACATAGGCTATTAAAAATTAGGCGAAACCTATTAAATTTACAATTTCTATTATATTGTATTACAACACCTTACAACTTCTTCCTAATAAAAAAAGCTATTAAAATGCCATTATCACACCATTTTGGAGCAATGATACACGGACATATCCACAATAGGCAATTTGCTTCCTTTGTCATTAACTACCGAAATGAATTCATTTGCCTCTTTATCCGTGATTTTCCCAGAAGAAATCCCGTAGTGAAGAAAATCCAGTGTAGTCAAATAAACTATACTATTTTCTTTGCAATAGTTAGCTATGTCTTTGAGGTTGCTGCTTCCCACAACATCATGGTTGAAGCGGCAATAAGCCATACAAGCACTCTCTCCTTTACCCAAGAACAGTTTGGAGGTCAACATGGCATACTCTTTTCTTTCTTCCGCAGTAGTTCCAAAATCAACCACACGTATATTTTTGAGCAAACTAATCTGCTTGTTCAATTGAGTTTTTATAGGCTCATTTATCTCTTCCATCACTTTGTCCAACACCACGAAGTCATACATTGGCAAAAAATCAGGAAGAGTTGAAAGCAAATCGCCTTTCGAAAAATGGATGATAACATCTGCGTCAAGTACAATTTGAACCTTAGTTGCCGCCATATTGTAACATGTTCAGTAGTTCCATATAATGACCTTCGGAGATCATTCCCTGATCGAAGAGTTTTCTTGCCTTTTCGCCAAAATCGGTAATAGAGATACCTTCGTTCCCCTTTTCGTAAAGGGAAAGGTCTGTGTAACCATAGTTTTTCGCGCTCTCTTTCACCGAGTATTTAGACAATTCCTCGTATTGTTTTTTGGTGATGACATTCAATGACTCCAACCGGATCAGTAGCGTCGATCGTGAAACCTGAAATAATTGCTCCAACTTCAAGACGGTCGAGATGGAAACGTTTCCGAGTTCTTCCTTGGGGATATTCTTCAAGACACCCTCACGAGGCATCAAGAATGCAGAAGCAAACATGTCCGCATTTCGTTCCGTCGGATTTTTCCCTGCCTCTCCACAAATGTGTGGAGTGGGTGCTTCATCAAAATATAAATGATACAATTCATGTGCGATGGTGAAATGTTGACGTCCCCGCGTCGAGTTACTGTTCACCAACACAAACATGATGTTATTTGGGGTCTTAACACTAACTCCGTATGAGTTTTCAGACATTGGGCGATAGATTGTCTGTATATTCAGTCTTCGTAAGATGGACTTTACGCTGACGGGTTCCGTAGCGCTCAATCCGATGTCTGCCCTGAATTTCTGAGCCAACAATTCGGCGTCATCTATACGTAATCGTTTTACTTGCATAATAGATTTTCCATTTTTATATAATTCTTAACGATAGATTTAAGCAAAGCTATCTGTTTCATATCTTCGTCGGACAGACTCTCGATACGGAATGCTGTTGAGAGCAACGACTTTACATTAGACTCATCCTCTTCATAGAAAACAGACAAATCGCAACCAAACAAATCGGACAAACGCTCCATCAATGACAATGGCAACTCGCGTTCACCAGACTCGTAGTTAGCGTATGCGGATCTTCCTATATTTAGAAAACTCGCCATTTTGTCCTGCGTATAATCGTTTATCTCCCTTAAAATCTTGAGATTTCGTCCCAGCAACATCTTTTCTTCCATAATCCAGTTACTTATTTTTCCGTGGCAAAATTAACAAGAAGACACAATAATTCAAAATTCTGCCACAATTAAAAAGAGGACTTTTTTCATCTTTCCTTTCTCTTAAAATTCAACAACTGGTCTCTGTAGTATTCGTATTGCTTCTTTCTGCCCTCGATCTCTGCCGGTAAACCTTTGGAAATGTCGTTGCAATAAGCGTCGAATTTATCTAAGATGTTGACTATTCGTTCTTGCTCTTGAAGGGATGGAAGACTAAGAAGTGATTTGCCAATACCATCAGCAGATACAGCACAAATCTTTCCCTCTGCCACCCATTTCTTCAATTGATTATGATACAATTCTGTTCTTAAATAGTACGAAATGAATTTTGGGTTTTGGTCCGTAGTGAATGTATAGCAAGCATCATGAACGGCAACATTTTCGTCACCTAACCATGCTACACCTACACCAATATCAGTTTTGTTTTCTCCTGCACCTACAATAATCACATCATTTTTCTTAGCATAACGCATCTTGGAACGTAAATCCTCTCGTATATGAGATTTGGCTTCCGTAGCAAAAACGCCATAGTGAGTATATAATTCTCCATAATGAACACATGGAACTCCTTCATCAACAGCATCGGCATGAACAAATCTTTTGCCTCTTTGCAATGATCCAATAGAAGACAAAGAAACTACATTTCCCTTCTTGCTCATTTCGTCAATATCCCTTCCAAAGAATCCATTCAAATAATGCTCATACTGCTTCTTCCTAGCTGTAAGCTCTGCTGTAAGCTCTGCTGTAAGCTCTGCTGTAAGCTCTGTAAAAGTATCTAATATCCTGACTATCTCTTCTTGGATAGGAAGAGGGGGAACTGGGATGGAAATTTTCTTCAAATCTGTCTTGTTAAATTTCCCTTGACCTGTCGTTGATGTGATCCTAGAAAGATTGTCTTGAAATTCCCTTCCTTGAAACAAATGGTATAAAAACCGATTGTTGATGGTTGAACTTCGAACAAGAATTGCATTAGGCCCTAATACATTATTTGCCTCTGGTAACATTTCAGGCAGGACATAATAAACTTCACCACAATTTCCAATGTTGGGCAGAATCAAAGACTCTTTATCTAAGTTTACTCTCCATAAATATTGGAATGCATGCTCATCAATGAATACCTGATTCTTACTAGAAAAACTAGATTTCAAATCTGTTGTACGAACTAATTGCCCATATTGCTTCTCCGCATAATATTTCACATTTTTGGCGATGTCAGCAAAAGAACCCGCAGCAGTGTAATCAGTTACTGTATCACACACATCAGAAAATAAAGAATACTCCACACCATCAGGACAAAGCTTCTCTAATAGTTCCTCAATCTTACTCATGCCTCAATCTCCTTAATGATGTTATCAATAGCAGCTCTAAGTTCATTCTCCCTAGCCACGATCTTCTCTAATTCAGCATTGAGTACCTTGATGTCCACCTTCTCTCTGGTGTCTTCCTGTTCAACGTAAGTGGAGACGGATAGGTTATATTCGTTCTCCTTCACCTCGTCGTAGGTGGCAAGTTTGGTAAAGTGGTCGATTGTCTTTCGCTCGGTAAATGTTTCAACGATTTTCTGAATGTTTTCCGAGGTCAGTTTATTGTTGTTGGTAGCCTTGACACACTCATTGGAAGCGTCAATGAAGAGAATTCCAGTATCTTTCTTCGACTTCTTCAACACCATAATACAGGTGGCGATGGATGTACCGAAGAAGAGATTGCTTGGCAATTGAATGACACAATCCACATAATTGTTGTCCACCATATACTTTCGGATTTTCTGCTCCGCTCCACCACGATACATAATACCAGGGAAGCAGACAATAGAGGCTGTTCCATTTGTACTCAGCCATGACAAAGAGTGCATGATGAAAGCCAAATCAGCCTTACCCTTCGGAGCCAATACGCCAGCAGGACTAAAGCGAGGATCATTGATTAGGATAGGATTGTCATCACCTTCCCATTTTACCGAATAAGGTGGATTACTGCACAGAACATCAAATGGTTCATCATCCCAGTGTTGTGGAGCTAACAAGGTATCTTCACAAGCGATATTGAACTTGTCGAATCCCACATCATGAAGGAACATATTGATACGGCAAAGGTTGTAGGTGGTGATATTCTTCTCCTGTCCGTAGAAACCTTGCTTGATATTCTCTTTGCCCAAAATCTTAATGGCTTGAAGCAACAGTGAACCAGAACCACAAGCAGGATCATAGACTTTATTCACGGTCTTCTTTCCCACAACTGCCAATCTAGTAAGCAACTCCGAAACCTCCTGAGGCGTATAGTATTCACCGCCAGACTTACCAGCATTAGAAGCATACATAGCCATCAAAAACTCGTAGGCATCACCGAAAGCGTCTATGGTATTGTTTTGATAACCCAGTTTGAGGTTGCCGATTTCATTCAAGATAGCAGATAGTTTCTTGTTTCGCTTGTCAACGGTAGCTCCCAATTTGTTGGAGTTCACGTCTATATCATCGAACAGGCCAGAGAAATTGCCCTCCGATTCGGTACCCTTGGCAGACTCCTCGATATGATTAAAGACTTTCTCCAGTGTCTCATTCAGGTTCTCGTTCTTCTCAGCGTTCTTTCTAACATTCTCAAACAACTCGGATGGCAAAATAAAGAATCCCTTCTCCTGTACCAAACCATCTTTGGCGATCTCAGCCTCTGCATCACTCATTTTAGCATAATCGAAGTCATGATTACCAGCCTTCCATTCGTCATTGTTGATGTATGAGGTTAGGTTCTCGGAGATGTAGCGATAGAACATGATGCCTAAAACGTATTGCTTAAAGTCCCAGCCATCCACAGCACCACGAAGTTCGTTTGCTATATTCCAAATCGATTTATGAAGTTCTTCTCTCTCTTGTTCTTTCTTGTTGTCTGCCATAATGATATACTTCGCTTATTGTTACACGCTCAATCTCCAAAGATAGTGAAAAATACAATAAATTCGGAGATATTATAAAAAAAGCAAATTAAAGGGAAAGGTATGCAGAATCGAGGCAGAGATTAGGTAAAAGTTCACTAATTATTTCTTCCTTCCCAAAAAACTTGTCTCCCTTATACTTAAATCAAGACCTTCGCATATCTTGAAGGCTTGGGGATTTATTTTCTCTGAGCCTTCTTTTTGTTCTTCACTGCTTCTTTCACTAATTTTGTATCAGCAAGTCCATTATCCAAATATTGTTTAATTAGTTCTATTGTTTTCGGAAATAGGATCTTAATCGATCTCTCTTCACCTCTCTATTCTACCATTTTCAGTATACGAAAATCTATATACTGTAAAATTGCTACCACCCTTATACTTGTTGGTGTCAATGACAAGGGGTAATATTTTAGTTCCGAACAGCTCATCTTCTACGGTTATACGACAATTAATGGAACTAAGATTTGATCTGAATGTGTATAGACTTACATTTATAGCATACTCACCAAACGGCAATCCATCTTTCCAATAAATATTCTCTTGTGGTGTATTCGTATATGGAGAACTAACATTCTCATCCTTATCCAATTCTCCTGTATATCCGTTGTAAGTTTCTTTCTTATTTCCGTAGTGTATATCCTTGCCATTTGGAAGGACGAAATGAAGGTCAATATCATCAATAGAGTCCCATATCAAGTTAATTCTGAACTTTCCAGACATTCCTTGGAGTATAGTGTCCTCAGTTTGTTTAATAAACTTCTTTTGCTGAACGTACTCTTTTTTTTGGCTTTTTAACTCGACGATTTCTCTTTGATGACTTTTGATTTTATCCCTTAGTTTTAATCTCTCATCTTTATCCGAATATTCCAGTTTCTGTCTAAGATCCTCTATTCTCTTTTGACCTGTCTGTATCCTTTTGTCTGCCTTTTGTATATTGCTATCTATGGTAGTTATCGTTTCTGAAAAGGCTTCTTCTCTTGTAAACGAAGCAACTCCAGGGTGTAGAGGAGATAGTTTCTTGGCCATTTTCAGATACCCTCTTTTCTTCTTTTCTCCAGAATCGTCCAATGATGATAGGAACAAACTTTCTTCTGTTATGTATGTCCTAAAAGAGTTTCTGTCATATTCTGGTCTCTCTGGCACTTTCTCTGGCATTGAGCTAACCGGTGAACCATACTTTTCACACAAAACATCAAACCTTTCATTGTACTTATCTACCATAACCTTACTTCCTCTGGTTATAACAATGTCTTCGTCGTTCAAATGCTCTGAGAATATAGTCCAGTTGTAAGAACCCGTAATAACAACCTCATCATCAATAACACAAAATTTGTTATGAATGAAACGAGGATATTCTGCTAATCTGAGTTGAAGTCCTTTATCTATTAGTTCATCAAAATTAAGACAATAACCGCCATTGTTGATTAGATCATTGTTTATAATGATTTCAACTTCCACCCCTTTTCGTAGTATCTCTTTGACAACTTTGAATATAGCATAATTAGTGAACCATGCCATAGCGACTCTGACTGACCTTGTGGCTTTTTTCAGTTCTCCTATAACCGTTTCCTGTATGTTTTCAAAGACGGGTTGTGTATCTACAACAAAGTTTTGGTATTCATTCTCTGGCTGAAAACAGAAATGCAGCAGAGTTCCTTCATCAGTTTTCTCTATTGTAGTATTTGGTGTAAAACTCTTCTCTTTCATTTACTTTTTGTATTTTTGGCTAATCTAAAGAATTTTCAATAGATTTGGAACTAAGTGTGAACTAAATTTGGTACAGTTATGAAGAGAGTAATGTTTTCTTTGATTTTAGCTTTGCTTGGCATCGCTACTATTTGTGCTCAGGATCATATAAAGTTTATGGGAATACCTGTAGATGGTAACATAACAAATTTTCAAACAAAGTTACTACAGAAAGGATTTAAGGTTAGCGAATTGAGCAAATATGCCGATGTTGGAACAAGGGTTTTTGAAGGACAATTTACCTCCGAAAATGCTACAGTTGCCGTGTATTATAACAACAAACTGAAGAACCTTGTTCATGGGGTCAGAGTTATATATGACAATAAAGATTCTTATTCTGATACAAAAAAGAAGGTTGAAAGCATGGTCGAACGTCTTGAAACAAAGTATGGGATCAAATCAGAAAAAAAAGAGGATACGGACTTGCAGAAGGAAAAATATACAATTTTCATTTCTACAGGATGGATATATGTATGGATGCAAGAAACTGAAAGAATATTTAATCAATACAGTTTATTTATTCAGTATGATGACTATACGAATGGTATGGCTGGGTTCGAAAAAGACAATGAAGACCTATAACACCACACCTTTTCATATCGCTTCAAACCCTTATATATAGAAGAAGTTAAGTAAAAGTTTCAGGTGTACAAAGATTGGAATGATCTACCCGTTACTGAGGAGGAGAAGTATGAGCCGATCTAAAGTAATCATTTCAGAAAATCTAAATCACTTAACACGACAAATCCCGATCACATGAAGTGGTCGGGATTATTTTTCTGTGGAGTCTGTATTAAAACAAAAAAGAGTACCATCACTGATACTCTTATTCTGTCTTCAAAGCTATTCAGGGAATGAATTTCTCTGAGCCTAACCTTGAATATGATGCGAAGATAATACAAACAACACAAATTACCAAATTCCACACCCTCCCAAAACCCTTCAAACCCTTATACATGAGAGATAAATAGATGATAATAAACGAATTAAAAAAAAACAAAACTATACAACATATACAGTTGGAGATTGGCAAGAGAGCGATCATTATCCGGCTACCAATTCCGAAGAGGGAGTTCAAGTAGCGGTAGTGAACGAACGACCATGTTTCATCGAATCAAATACGCAAGCAATTTCGCATGAGGATTTGAAGAGAGATTATGTACCAAGTTTCGGAGGCGACTCAGAACTAACGATACCACATGCCCATTTTATAGATGTGGTTAGAAGATCAGCCGAGACAGTATTTGGAGAAATTTGCGGACAACAATCGTCCCTCAATGTTCCAACAATAAAATTTCATTCGCAACAAAAAGCACTCCAAAGCATACAATAAATTTCAAAAATGTATAAATTTGCCACCGAAAAAAGGATAATGCGTCAATGAATGCACATCCAACAACATCAGTGGTAATAAAAAAACAAAGGGAATGAAGAAATTATTTTTGCTGGCGGCGCTCCTCTTTTCCATGAGCCTATTCGCTCAGGAGCAAGGCGACGACAATGGATTTGAGTTGAAATTCCAAGTCGGTTTAGGAAACAGCGGCAAGTACGGAATGCCTAAAGGGCTCTCAAAAATCGACAAACTACAAGGTTATAACGCGAAGGTCACTTTTGGAGGAACCATGGCAAACAGATGGTACTTGGGTTATCCAGGCAATATGGGCATCGCGCTCCAAGCCAAATGGTTGGAAGTCAACGCGGGGAAAGGAGAAGAGACCATCGAAGGAAACATACAAAAGATGGCTTTCTACAATGTGGACGCTTTGGGTGCGGGTGCCATCCTATCTTTCTACCTATCAGACAACATTGCGCTTGATGTCACCTACAATATCGCACCAAGCCTCTTCATCATCAGAGAGAAGGGCGTGGATGAAAAAGACAGAGACGACGACCACATAGAGGCAAGTTTCGGACCTTCCCACACATTCGGTCTTGCGTTCAGAGTAAGCGTATTCGAAGTGGGAGCCGATTTCAAACTCTACAATCCAACTCGTCAAAAATGGTTCAACAACGACGAGGAGGTTGACTCATGGGGTGACCTATTCGATTCTTTCACCGAAAAGCAAAAGATCAACGCCAACAAACTCAGAGTATTCGTCGGCCTGAAATTTTAAGAGACAACAGTTTATCTCCTTTCCATTTAGGAGGGGAAACTTACACAAAGGGTGGTCCTATGAGAAGGATCACCCTTCCTTTTTTACGCACATCCCCTATGCGCTTAACAAATATCATCTCGCCGACGGTATTGTTATAAAAGTATGTCAAATAACATATATTTAAACTTTTTTAACACACCAACACCAAACGAAAGAACCATTTTGTTTACATTTGCAAAGTGTATGATGTAAGCAATCAATAAAACGAAACATTATATAATATCTATATAATTTTATATAGATAAGTCAATTGCGTGACAAGATGATCCCAGCAATGCGATTGAATAGCTATATGATTGAAGGAAATTAGAATTAAAATACTTATCAAATGAAAACCACTTATTATCTAAGGAATGTAAAATCCGCATTTCTGGCAATATGTCTATTACTCTGCGCATCACATGCGAACGCAGATGGAACCAAAGACATGTACCCCCAAGGCAATAAAGGCTATCGTGCCGCCATTTGGAGCTCAAACGATTGCAAAAACACAACCAATCCTTTTCCCACGGTAGGTGTAATGAAAGTTTACGCAAAAGCGGGCGAACACATCCTACTTGGATCCAGTGCGATTGGCAAAGGGGAAGGTGCCATTGGTTTTCGCGCGCCTAACGGAGCGTCTGAGAGCTACAAAACAAAAGAGAAAGGAAGAATCGACACAAGAGCGCAAGAGTTAGCAGGTCCGAACTACAACGGAACCATTACTGCAGGATTTACACCCATTGACATAGAGGTCGAAGATGACCAAGAAGGTGTATGGGAAATCTACTTCATGAGTCCAACCTTCTCGGACACCTATAACTCCGACGAGAGCACTTCCAAATACAGCATAGAGAATTGGAGTCAAAACAATAATGACGGAAGCATTATGGCGTTTGACATCTCCGTGTGCGACGCTGGGAAGACGAAGCTCATAGCAGGACGTGCCTTCACAAACGTCCTCAACATGAATGTCTTGCAAAGTCCCAACGATGAAAAATATGGCAGTTGTTGGTACTCTAATCTTTACATCCTCACCAACGCAGGTTACACTTACCGCGTAAACACGAACGGACAAAACCCCCATTACGGAGCCTTCTTCTCTAACAACAAAGGTCTCCAGAAAGTTGGAACAGGAAAAATCAGCACGACAAACTACATAGATCCATTTTCCGGGAAAGAGACAGGTTACAAGTGTTACCAAGACGGAGAGAAATCATATAAAAGTATGCCGTCAAGCTTGACAGAAACGGGGTACATATATGACCCACGCATGCAAGACAACCGCATCAAAGTGGCTAACGGAAAGGGTGATTCGACCTGGAAATACGAAGATGTCACACACAAAATCTTCTTTTGCCAACCAGCAAACGACCTACCAGAAAGCGCGAAGGCGGTTTACGGAACGACTATATCCGACACTTGGTTGAAAACAGCCGCAACTGAGAAGCCTAAGATGGATCAACTTTCCCTACAAGGAAAAGAGGCCAACACCAATGGTCTGTTTGGTCCTGAGGGCATGCAAATCACCTTTAGCTCCACAGTAGCAGGAAGTTTCCGCATCCAATTGGATTTCGACGGAGAATACGAGACGAAGATCTTCGAAGGCACCTGCATTACCGGCATCAACAGAATAGACTGGGATGGCAAAGATGGTAAAGGCAAGAACATAGCCTTTGACAAAGATTTGACTGTTAAATTAAGCGGCGAACTCACCACAGCCGAAGTACACTTCCCATTCACAGATTTGGAGAACAACGAGAATGGTTTCATTCTTGAGTTAATCGACAAAGAGGGTAACGCCTATTCCGACGTTATCTATTGGGACGATTCAGAAGTTCAAGCCAACGAAGAAGGAACCGACGGTATCCAATCCCTTAACGGTAGTGCCAGCAAAACAGGAGCGCACAAATGGATGACCTCAAACAGTTCAGGAAACGACGCCATTATTGACACTTGGTCTTACGTTAAGGTAAATGCGGAGTCTTCCACTGCAATTCCAACCGTTCATTTTGTGGACTTGGCAGTCAGCAACGTGAAGTCTATCGCACAGACCATAAAGGCGGGCGACGAGATCGCCATCCAAATGCAGGTGGAGAACCTTGCCAAATCAGACATCGCCTACAACGACGTAACTTTAAACTTAACCGATGATGTTGAGGGTGCCGCCGTCGGCATTTGGGTAAAAGAAGGAGGTTTTCATGTGACAGAGGTCATCGTCAATGAGTCAGATGACGAGAACTGCAAGGTGTCGCAACAACCCAATGGGGATGTGAACGCTATGGGTTACATTTCTCTTCAAAACGGCAAGAAGGCAACTATCACAGTAAAGGGTTATGCGGATGAAACATTGGTTGGCAAGAGCGTTCAACCACAAGCCTTCATCATGCGTCCAGGTGATATTTTCGAGATCGATGCGGAGAATCTTGCCAATGACGGTATGCCTAATAATCCTATCAAGGAGTATGCGAAGGAGAACAACAATGTGGTGGCATGCCAAACACTAACCATTGGTGGAGGCGAAAAGCCTTGCGACATCAGTGTGAAATGTGACACCATTCTCTATGGACAAACATTCGGAGAGGCGATCGTAGTGATGACCACAGCCGATACCACAGCTACGGGCGAGATGAACGGCCAATGGGTGATTCTCTCGAAAGATCTTACCGAAGTGAAGAGCGGTGATCTCTTAGACGCAGGTGTTCACGAGCTGACCTTCTCCTACAATCCAGGCTTAGCCTCTGATTTCGCCAGTGCGACAATCACCAAAGAGGTGGTTGTATTGCCACGTACCATCACACTCACCTCTGGAAGCACAGAAAGGGAATATGACGGCACAGCCATCAGCAATGAGGGAATTGAGGTGAGCGGAGATGGATTCTACGGTTCAGAGAACGTAGTCGCGAACAATTTTGCCACCCTTCAAAATGTGGGAGAGAAGGAGAATGAATTCGAAATCTCTTACACAAATGGTGCGAAGGAGGCTAATTATAACATTGTGAAAAAGCCAGGAACTTTGAAGGTAACTCCTAAAGAGCTTTTCGTGACTGGCGTGAAGGTTAACGACAAGAACTTCGACGGATCAAACAAGGCTGAGATAAAAGAGATGGGCCTTTTGAATGGTGTTATTGAGGGCGATGAGGTGGAGATCGAATCGGCTACCGCTCAATTCATATCAGAGGAGATAGGCACCGATAGCGCCGTGGTGAGCTTCACACTAAAAGGGGCAGACGCATTCAACTACATTGTAAAAGAGGCTACGGTCAAAGCTACAATTCTCAACGGCGATGAAACAGACGACGACAACAACTGGATCGTTGCCAACCCTACCCTCCCTTACGGAGAGGCGACCGTGGGCGTAACCGAGAAGGCAGAGTATAAGAACCCAGCTGAGGATGCTACCGTCTCTTACGAGTTGGACGGTGTTCCTGCGAAGGAGGGTGACTTGATCCCTGCAGGTAACCACACCATCAAGGTGGTTTACATAGATCCTGCTACAGAGACTACCGTTGACACCACATTCACTTGTGAGGTAAGCAAGAGACCTCTAACTGTAGAGGGATCCAAGTCTGAGCCTAAGGTTTACGACGGCAACACGGATGCCACATTGGCCGAGGTGGGAACACTTAACGGCGTGCTTGCCGGTGATGAGGTGACTATCGACGAGGAGAAGACCACTGCCACCTTCGATACCCCTGCCGTAGGAACTGGTAAGGATGTGAACATCGCTTACGAGCTAGCTGGTAAGGATGCTGACAACTATGAGGTGGATAGCAAGTCCGCTACCATCAACGACGGTGTGATCACAGCAGCCGACGCTGACTGGACCATCACCAACCCTACACTCGCATACGGTGACGCTACCGTAGGCGGAACCGAGAAGGCTGAGTACAAGAACCCAGCTGAGGATGCTACCGTCTCTTACGAGTTGGACGGTGTTCCTGCGAAAGAGGGTGATAAGATCCCAGCAGGTAACCACACCATCAAGGTGGTTTACACCGATCCTACTACCGAGACTAGCGTAGACACCACATTCACTTGTGAGGTGACCAAGAGACCTCTTACAGTAGAGGGTGCGAAGTCTGAGCCTAAGGTTTACGACGGCAACACGGACGCCACATTGGCCGAGGTGGGAACACTTAACGGCGTGCTTGCTGGTGACGAGGTGACTATCAACGAGGAGAAGACCACTGCCACCTTCGATACCCCTGCCGTAGGAACTGGTAAGGATGTGAACATCGCTTACGAGCTAGCTGGTAAGGATGCTGACAACTATGAGGTGGATAGCAAGTCCGCTACCATCAACGACGGTGTGATCACAGCAGCCGACGCTGACTGGACCATCACCAACCCTACACTCGCATACGGAGAGGCTACCGTAGGCGGAACCGAGAAGGCAGAGTATAAGAACCCAGCTGAGGATGCTACCGTCTCTTACGAGTTGGACGGTGTTCCTGCGAAGGAGGGTGATAAGATTCCTGCAGGTAACCATACCATCAAGGTGGTTTACACCGATCCTACTACTGGATTTACCGCAGAGACAACCTTTGATTGTGCGGTAAGCAAGAAGCCTCTTGCTGTTGAGGGTGCGAAGTCGGAGCCTAAGGTTTACGACGGCAACACGGATGCTACATTGGCCGAGGTGGGAACACTTAACGGTGTGCTTGCCGGTGATGAGGTGACTATCGACGAGGAGAATACCACAGCCACCTTCGATACCCCAGCCGTAGGAACTGGCAAGGATGTGAACATCGCTTACGAGCTAGCTGGTAAGGATGCTGACAACTATGAGGTGGATAGCAAGTCCGCTACCATCAACGACGGTGTGATCACAGCAGCCGACGCTGACTGGACCATCACCAACCCTACACTCGCATACGGCGAGGCTACCGTAGGCGGAACCGAGAAGGCAGAGATCAAGAATCCAGCTGAGAATGCTACCATTGCTTACGAGTTGGACGGTGTTCCTGCGAAGGAGGGAGACTTGATTCCTGCAGGTAACCACACCATCAAGGTGGTTTATACCGATCCTGCCACCGAGACTACCATAGACACCACATTCACTTGCGAGGTTACCAAGAGACCTCTTACTGTGGAGGGTGCGAAGTCTGAGCCTAAGGTTTACGACGGCAACACGGATGCCACATTGGCCGAGGTGGGAACACTTAACGGCGTGCTTGCCGGTGATGAGGTGACTATCGACGAGGAGAATACCACAGCCACCTTCGACACCCCTGCCGTAGGAACTGGTAAGGATGTGAACATCGCTTACGAGCTAGCTGGTAAGGATGCTGACAACTATGAGGTGGATAGCAAGTCCGCTACCATCAACGACGGTGTGATCACAGCAGCCGACGCTGACTGGACCATCACCAACCCTACACTCGCATACGGCGAGGCTACCGTAGGCGGAACCGAGAAGGCAGAGATCAAGAATCCAGCTGAGGGTGCTACCATCTCTTACGAGTTGGACGGTGTTCCTGCGAAAGAGGGTGATAAGATCCCAGCAGGTAACCACACCATCAAGGTGGTTTACACTGATCCTACTACCGAGACTAGCGTAGACACCACATTCACTTGTGAGGTGACCAAGAGACCTCTTACTGTGGAGGGTGCGAAGTCTGAGCCTAAGGTTTACGACGGCAACACGGATGCCACATTGGCCGAGGTGGGAACACTTAACGGCGTGCTTGCTGGTGACGAGGTGACTATCGACGAGGAGAAGACCACTGCCACCTTCGATACCCCAGCCGTAGGAACTGGCAAGGATGTGAACATCGCTTACGAGCTAGCTGGTAAGGATGCTGACAACTATGAGGTGGATAGCAAGTCCGCTACCATCAACGACGGTGTGATCACAGCAGCCGACGCTGACTGGACCATCACCAACCCTACACTCGCATACGGCGAGGCTACCGTAGGCGGAACCGAGAAGGCAGAGATCAAGAATCCAGCTGAGAATGCTACCATTGCTTACGAGTTGGACGGTGTTCCTGCGAAGGAGGGAGACTTGATTCCTGCAGGTAACCACACCATCAAGGTGGTTTACACTGATCCTACTACTGGATTTACCGCAGAGACAACCTTTGATTGTGCGGTAAGCAAGAAGCCTCTTGCTGTTGAGGGTGCAACCTCTACACCAAAGGAGTATGATGGTAATACCAATGCAACACTTTCCAACAATGGAACGCTTGTTGGTGTTGAGAAGGGTGATGATGTTGTGATTGCCAAGGCTCAACCAGTGTTTGAGACACCAAGCGTAGGTACTGGCAAGAATGTGGCCATCACATATACTTTGGGTGGAAAGGATTTGGAGAACTACGAGTTCGTAGGCAACCCTGTTGTCATCAACGATGGTGTCATCACCAAGTTGAATCAAACTGCACCAGTTGTTTCCAACACGCTCACACCAGGTGTAGAGGGTGGAAAGATCTCCGGATTGACCGATGAAATGGAAATCTCCCAAGACGGCATCACCTGGACACCAGTCACCGACGCTAACGCAACACTTCCAGAGGGCAACTACTGGGTTCGATACGCAGAGACAGAGAATGCCAACGCATCCTCGCCAACCCAAGTATCCGTTGCGTCTGGTGTAATCAATATGGTCGATGCGGAGAACTTCATTGTTGACGTTAATGGATATTGTCCAGAAAGCGAAGGAGACATTATGTTCCAAGTAATCGCAGGCAATCCAACTGAGTTTAGAGCAAGCATTGTTGGCATATCCGAGAAGAAATTGGAGAACACAGCCTACCAATATCTAAGCGAAGAGAATAAATTCTCCGTTTACATTCCAATGTGCGATGCGGGTTCTTACACTATCCAAGTTCAATTCAGAAACGAAGCAGGAAGCGTTTCTCCAGTCTACAACTTCCCAATCGATGTGAACCTTGCGGCAAAATACATCAACAACATTTGGGAGGATGTCGTATCCATCATCAACAAGAACACGCCCGAACTCGATTCAAAAGACTTCGAGAAACGATTTGTTGAGTTCCAATGGTACCGCGACAACGAGAAAATAGAGGGAGCCACAATGCCTTACTACAACGAAAAGGGTGGATTGAACGGTGTGTACTACGCATCCGTGACAACGGCAGACAACCGACACCTCCGCACTTGCACACGTGAGTGGCACTTCACATATGGATTGACCATCAATGTGTACCCAAATCCTGTGGTAGACAAGGCCAACGTGACACTATCAATCGACAACGGAGAGGAGCATGAACTTGTAGTCACCGATATGTCAGGTATCAATATTTACCGCGGACTATTCACAGGCGACAACACGACCATCGACTGTTCTTCGTACGGAAATGGATGGTATGTCATCAGGGTGGACAACGCACAAATAAAAATCATCAAGGAATAAAACTCCTAAGAACTATAACTCAATGTATAATACTGAGGCGGAGCCATTCCGCCTCAGATACACTTTCACAAAATGAGAAAGATCACAATCGCTTGCATCCTCATCTTGAGCGCATGGCAACTGCAAGCACAAATCAAGTATGAAAAGTATTTACACAACTTTGATGTCGCCGCAGGAGGCGGACTCCACTCCGTACAATTCGATCCGACACAAAGCGGTGACCAAGATCCAAAATTCGGAGGAACAATAAACTTTCACTATAGATTCGCTCCATTCGAGCGAGTAAGTTTCGCTACGGGTATCGACTTTACAAGCTACAGAGCGGTCTCCGATTATGACGAACTTCACCAGACACAGAAAAGGGTAGATCCGGAGAATGGATACGAATACACTTACAATGTGATGTTCAAGAACTGGAGAGAGATCCAGAACTCCATCAACTTGGAGGTTCCTATCGCAGTCATCTATCGACACCCTCTGAACGACTTATGGGGCTTATACGCTGGCGGTGGTTTGAAATTAGATGTGCCATTCTACAAAAAATACAAAACCCGCAATGCCCAGACCGACGGATACCTCGACAGAACAGGATACTTCGAAGAGACCAATGTAGAATACGGAGATATGGCACAACACGATTTCTACAAAAGCGACGAATACAAGGGTTCCGCCAAGATGAAGGGAGCAGGTCTCTCCGCCTTCGTTGATTTAGGGGCGACACGTCCCTTAAAAGACAACATGTCCATCTACTTCGGAGCCTACTTCAACCACAGCTTAATCAACACACGCAAAGAGAGCGACGCCCAACTTTACGACGCATCTCAAAACAACTACCGAGGCGTGGTCTCCTCCGATCTTGTAAACAAAGCCCACCTCATGGCTGTCGGTCTAAAAGTAGGGCTCAGCTTCGGATATCCAAAAGTGGATAGCAGCGCAATCATCGCCGAGAGAGAGGCTATGGAGAGAGCCAGATTAGCAGAAGAGAAGCGCATTAACGACAGCATCGCCGCCGCCCAAGCCGAAATGGAACGTCTTGCCCGCGAGGAGCAAGAGAGGTTGGCAAGAGAAGAGGAGGAGCGTAAAGCCGCCGAGTTGGCGAAAGCCGAAGAAGTCGTGGCCTGGTTGAACAAAAACATCAGAGTCAACTTCGCCCTCGGAAAAGCAGATGTAATCTCCACACCTGAGGTTGAGGAAAACATCGACTTTATCATTCGATTCCTCCGCAACAACCCTGACCGCATCTTGGTAGTGGTCGGACACACATGTGACCTCGGCAAACCGGAGATGAACGTTAATTTGAGTAAACGCCGCGCGGAGGCGATGAAGGATGTCTTAGTACAGAGAGGTTGCAGTCCTTCCAATATCGAGACCGTCGGCAAAGGACCTTACGAACCTTTGGTGCCTAACACAAGCGAGGCCAACCGTAAAAAGAATCGTCGTATCGAGATCCAGATTGGCCAATACCAAGC
Source organism: Paludibacteraceae bacterium (assembly GCA_024401555.1). GTDB lineage: Bacteria > Bacteroidota > Bacteroidia > Bacteroidales > Paludibacteraceae > UBA1181. The sequence goes on along the minus strand of JAKSKV010000001.1, from coordinate 161,572 downwards.
CAAGGACATCGAATAAGAGATTCAACATAGAGACTCAACATACAGAGAGAAGCCTCCATTATTTGGGGGCTTCTCTATTTTATGGCTTCCCCATCGCTAAAAATCACACATCTTCGCTATATAAACTATTAAAGCATTATTCTATCTTTGCACCACAAAACGAAAAACAATGGCAGAATCACTGAAAGAGGCATTAGCGAAAAGGATACTCATCCTCGACGGAGGAATGGGTACGATGATACAACGGTTCAAACTGAAAGAGGAGGATTACCGAGGCGAATTCGCCAAAGATGCGTCCGTTCCCCAAAAGGGAAACAACGACCTTCTCTGCGTCACCCAGCCGGATGTGATCCGAAGCATCCACAGACAATACCTGGAGGCTGGAGCGGACATCATCGAGACCAGCTCCTTCAACTCACAGCAAATCTCCCTATCGGACTACGAAATGCAGGGCCACGTGGCACTGTTCAACAAAAGTGCAGCAAAGTTGGCCAGGGAGATGGCCGATGAATATACACGGAAGGATCCAAGCAAGCCCCGTTTCGTGGCTGGATCAGTCGGACCTACCAACAAGACCTGTTCCATCTCCCCAGATGTGAACGACCCTTCTATGCGCAACATCACTTACACCGAGATGCAAGACTTCTACGAAGAGCAGATGGATGCCCTCATCGAGGGTGGTGTGGATGCGCTATTGATCGAAACCATTTTCGACACGCTGAATGCCAAGGCTGCCATCAGCGCCGCGCAAAGAAGCATCGAACGCAGCGGGAAAGAGGTTTACATTATGCTATCCGCCACCGTAGCGGACATCAGCGGCCGTACCCTATCAGGACAAACCATTCAAGCCTTTCTGAACTCCGTGGCACACGCTCACCCACTATCAGTGGGACTCAACTGTTCTTTCGGCGCACGCGACTTAAAGAAATACCTGAAGGAGATGGGCGAAAACGCACCATACTACCTCAGTGCCTATCCCAATGCGGGATTGCCGAACCAATTCGGAGCGTACGATGAGACGCCAGAGATGATGGCGGAGCAGGTAAAAGAGTATTTTGACGAGTGTCTGGTCGATATCATCGGAGGATGTTGCGGTACAACGCCTGACCATATCGCCGCTTATCAAGAGTTGGTAAAGAATGCCAAGGGCAGAAGAGTCATTCCTACCGCCAACCACCACATGAAACTTTCCGGTCTGGAACCATTAGAGATAAAATCCGTCAACAGCAGTTTGGGCACAGAGCAGCCTCGCTCTCTCTTTCTCAACATAGGAGAGCGCTGTAACGTGGCGGGTTCGAAGAAATTCCTTCGCCTTATCAACGAGAAAAACTACGAAGAGGCGATGAGCATCGCCCGCAAACAGGTAGAGGACGGTGCGCAAGTGGTGGATGTCAACATGGATGACGCCATGCTCGACGCCAAGGCGGAGATGGTCACCTTCCTGAATCTGATAGCCTCCGACCCAGACGTGTCACGCGTGCCAATCATGATCGACTCCTCCAAGTGGGAGGTGATCGAGGCGGGACTTCACTGTGTGCAAGGCAAATGCATCGTCAACTCCATCTCCCTAAAAGAGGGAGAAGAGGTATTCCTGGAGAAGGCGAAGAAGATTATGAAATACGGTGCCGCCACCGTGGTCATGGCCTTCGACGAAAAGGGACAAGCTGACACATTCAACCGAAAGATAGAGATCTGCGGCAGGGCCTATAAACTGCTGACAAACATCGGATTTCCGCCCGAAGACATCATTTTTGACCCCAACATTTTGGCCGTAGCAACGGGTATTGAGGAGCATAACAACTATGGATTAGACTTCATCAACGCCACGGAGTGGATTCGCCAAAACCTTCCTTACGCGAAGATCAGTGGAGGTGTGAGCAACCTCTCCTTCTCCTTCAGAGGAAACAATCCTATTCGTGAGGCAATGCACTCGGTATTCCTCTACCACGCCTACAAAAAAGGTATGGATATGGGTATCGTCAATGCGGGTATGTTACAAGTCTATCAAGACATTCCATCCGATTTGTTGGAACTGGTCGAGGATGTGGTGCTCAACCGTCGTCCCGATGCAACTGAGCGTTTGATTGAGAAGGCAGACGCCATCAAAGCGTCACAAAGCAGCGAGAAACAAGAGACGCACATCGAATGGAGAGATTATCCACTCGAAAAACGTATTGAATATAGCCTCGTCAAAGGAATCAGCGATTTCCTTGAGGTCGACATGAACGAGGCGTTGACCGCCTACCCGACAGCCATCGAAATCATCGAGAAACCGTTGATGAATGGCATGAACGAGGTGGGCAAACTTTTTGGCGAGGGTAAGATGTTCTTGCCGCAAGTGGTGAAGACTGCCCGAACCATGAAGAAGGCGGTATCCATCCTCCAACCGCACATCGAGGCACAAAACGCTGGTAGCAGCAACAAATCGGGCAAGGTACTGATCGCCACCGTAAAGGGTGATGTCCACGATATCGGAAAGAATATCGTCGCCGTGGTTTTAGCTTGCAATAACTTCGAGGTGATCGACTTAGGCGTTATGGTGCCAACAGAAGAGATCATCGAGACCGCCATCAAAGAGAAGGTGGACGTAGTCTGCCTCAGCGGTCTGATCACCCCTTCCTTAGAGGAGATGTGCAAAGTAGCGGAAGCAATGGAGAAGGCAGGACTCAAAATGCCTTTACTCGTAGGCGGCGCCACCACCTCCGACATCCACACGGCGGTAAAAATCGCTCCGAATTATAGCGGAACGGTAATGCGCATGCGAGACGCCTCACAAAACACCTACGCCATCTCCAGATTGCTCAGCAAAGAGACGCAGGGCGATTTTATCGCCAACATCAAGGCGGAGCAGGAGAAATGCAGAATCGAGCAAGAGAAAAAACAGAGTAACTTGCTCGACCTGGAAGAGGCGAAGAAGAGAAAACTCAATCTATTCTAAAAATGTAATAGATAAATTAGCCAGAGAGAACTAATAGGGGCGATTGGAAATCTCCATTCGCCCCTTTGTTGTATCTACAAGGTTTCTAATTATTTATAGAAATTCTTCGTAAAGGCCTTCACTTCCCCCTCTCCCAACACACAACGGGAGAACCAAGCATGGATAAAACCTAAACCATAACCCCACAACTGCGTAAAAGCCGCAGGAACGGAGAGCAACCCGATCTTCAGGCTACCGTTTTGGCAGGTGGAATCCACCATCACCAATAAAGAGTAAAGAATTAACGGCGACAAACATAAGAGGGGCCCACAGATCGAGAAGCTTCCCGAAAAAAGTGAAACCACCAAGGCCACTACCGCGGAAAGGATACAGCCCCAAGATCCCACCGTAAAGAGAGCAGGCAAAAGGTGAACCAACTTCAAGGATTCAGGATATTTCTTATAGAGATTGATGCGGGCCATGCCACTGTTATAGACCTGTTTGAAAAATTTCTTCAAATCGGTTCTACGCTTGTGCCACACCCAAGACTCCGGGAAGAGACGGCACTGATAGCCACCTTTGAAGATTCGGATGCTGAAATCAATATCCTCACCGAAACGCATATTGGAGAATCCGCCCAAAGCACGAAAAACGTCCGCCTTCACACCGAGGTTGAAACTGCGAGGATAGAACTTGTCCATCTTCTTCTTACCACCACGGATACCTCCTGTGGTGAAGAAGGAGGTCATGGAATAACTGATGGCCTTTTGCAGATCCGTAAAGGATTCGTGGGCGGCATCTGGACCACCGAAAGCATCGGCGTATTCACGAGCCAATTCATCGGCCGTATTCTTCAGATAATCGGCAGGCAATATGACGTCGGAGTCCAAAATCAAAAAATAGTCACCCTGCGCTCTTTCCGCCGCATAGTTGCGTGTTTGTCCCGGTCCACTATTCTCCTTGAAAAAATATTGGATGTTCATTTTATCAGCGAAGGAAGAACAAACCTCCTCACACTTCAAAGAGGAGCCATCTTCCACAATCACCACCTCGAAATCAGTAAAAGATTGTTTCGTCAAACTCTCCAACAACTCCTGTACCTCATTGGGGCGGTTATATACCGGGACTAATATAGAGAACAACATGGTTTTCACTTAATTATCTGACACAAAAACCCTGATTTTCAGGCTTTACATATTTAGGCAACAACCACTTCGCCAAGAAGAAGGCCGCTATGGCACCTAACGCATCGGCCAACCAATCAAACCAGTCACCACTGCGAGGTGGAAAGAAATTCTCTTGGAGCAACTCAATGACACCGCCATAAACGATAGGATAAACCACCCCCCAAAAGAGCATCGTCCTCTCTTTGAAATCATATCTTTGACGATACAACTCGAAACAAACCACAGCCGCCAACAAGAAATACATCAAGAAGTGGATCACCTTGTCCAACCCCTCGAATTGGAGTTGAGGCACCTCTGGCACCGTGCGAATGATGCTCACATACAGAATGGCAAGCGATAAGACAAGCGACATGCCATAAACCCTAAAAAACTTCATCATAACACCTAACTGCAAATAAAATCACAATTTTTTATTACTTTTGCAAAGGTATAAATTTAGAAAGAAAATACAATGAAAACTGTAGTAAGCGGCATCCGTTCAACAGGAAACCTACACTTGGGTAATTATTACGGAGCCTTGAAGAACTTCATACGCATGCAAGAGAACAACAACTGTTTCTTCTTCATCGCGGATTATCACTCCCTCACCACTCATCCAGATCCAAATCTTCTCTATCCCAACGTGAAGAGCGTATTGACCGAGTACCTCGCTTGCGGTTTGGACCCTGAGAAGTCAGCCATATTCATCCAAAGCGATGTTCCTGAAGTGGTGGAGTTGTACCTTATGCTCAACATGCACGCTTACTTGGGAGAGTTGACCAAGACCGTATCTTTCAAGGACAAGGCGAGAAAGAATCCTGAAAACGTGAACGCGGGATTGCTCACCTACCCTACTTTGATGGCTGCGGACATCCTTATCCACAATGCAGACCAAGTGCCAGTGGGCAAAGACCAACTGCAACACTTGGAGATGACACGCAACTTCGCAAAGCGCTTCAACAATTTCTACAAAGTGGAATACTTCAAAGAGCCAATCGCCTACAGCGACGGCACAGAGCCTATCAAGATTCCAGGATTGGACGGAAGTGGAAAGATGGGTAAGAGTGAAGGCAACTGCATCTACTTGGCAGACGACGCCAAGACCATCGAGAAGAAGGTAAAGAAAGCATTGACCGACCAAGGACCTACAGAGATGAACTCACAAAAACCTGAGTGCATCGAAAACCTCTTCACCTTGATGAAGGTGGTTTCAACCCCAGACACCGTTCAATACTTCGACGATAAGTGGAACACCTGTGAGATCCGCTACGGAGATTTGAAGAAGCAGTTGGCAGCCGACATCATAGCCGCCACAGAGCCTATCCGAGAGAAGATCGCCTACATCGACGCTCATCCGGAGATTCTTCACAATGCAATTAGCCGTGGACGTGACATCGCCCGCGAAAGTGCGCAAAAGACCATCCGTGAGGTCAGAGAGATCATGGGATTCAGAAATTTCTAATCGACCATCAATAGGCAATGAAAGACAAGTCCATTTGGGAACACATAGGCAGTAATCTACTCTTCCACATAGGTAGTGTTCTATTCTTCGCAGCTATTACCGTCATCTATTTCCTCCCCCAATTCCAAGGGAAAGAATTAAGACAGAGCGACCAGACTCTTTGGAAGGGGATGGCTCAGGAGACCATCGAATACCACGAAAAATCCGGAAACAATGTTGTTTGGTGCGGTAGTATGTTTTCTGGAATGCCGGGTTACACCGTCAGCATCCGGCACAACTACCCCAATGCGATAAATTGGGTGGAGGCTCCCTTCAGGGCCCTTGATTACCACACCGCCGGCATCATTCTGCTCGCATTGGTATGTGGATACATATTCTTCTGTGTTTTAGGATGTTCCCTCCCCATTGCCATATTAGGAGCCGTGGCCTTCGCCTTCTCCTCCTACTTTCCCATCATCATCGAGGCGGGACACGTAACCAAAGGTTGGGTAATGGCAAGCATGCCATTGGTTTTGGCCGGACTCACATTGGTCTTTCGGAGAAAATGGATTGCGGGAGGACTTCTGTTCACATTCGCTTTAACCGAGAATATTCGACACGGGCATATACAGATTACCTACTATCTATTTCTACTGTGCCTCTTCTTGTACATCGGTTATCTGATAAATAAAGTCAGATCCAAAGACACGAAGACATTGTTGACCGCATCTGGTGTACTGCTCGCAGGTGGCCTTGTCGCCCTCATCATGAACTCGGCACTGCTCTATTCCAATTTCGAGCTCAGCAAAAGCAGTATCCGAGGAAAGTCGGAATTAACATCCGCTGTCGATGGGAAACAAGATAAGTCATCCGGTTTGGATCAAGACTACGCGTTCGCATGGAGTTATGGAAAAGCGGAAACCCTGACGCTATTGGTTCCGAACCTTTATGGAGGTGGATCTGGAGGTGTATTAGAAAAAGATTCCAATTTGGGCAAAGTCCTCAAAAAGAATGGACAACCTGTTCCCAAGGAACTTCACTCATACACTTATTGGGGCGACCAACCGTTCACCTCTGGTCCTGTTTATTTCGGATCTATCATCTGCTTCCTTTTTGTGTTATCCCTGTTCATAGTACAGAAGAAATACAAATGGTGGATCGTAGCGGCGTCAGCCTTCCTGATTTTCATGAGCTGGGGAAGAAACTTTTCTCTACTCAACGATTTCCTATTCCACCATCTGCCGTTCTACAACAAGTTCAGGACACCATCCATGGCTTTGGTTATTCCACAAATAACATTCGTATGGTTGGCTTGCTTGGCTTTAAAGGAGATCTATGACAACAAAGTGGAGACACAAAAACTCAAGACCTATTTGTATGTGTCCGGGGCTATAACAGGTGGCTTATGTCTAATTTTCGCCCTCTTCCCTTCTCTTTTCTTCTCGTTCGAGAGCGCAAACGACGCGCAATTAGAAGGACAAGTCCCTGATTGGTATATATCCGCACTTATGTTAGACCGTGCGGACCTATTATCGTCAGACGCATGGAGATCTTTCTGGTTCATATTAGCGGCATTCGGCATACTATTAGCCTACACATTCGTAAAATCGAAGGAGAAATTCATCGTATGGGGAGCTGCCGCAATCGCACTCCTCACATTCATCGATTTATGGAGTGTCGATAAGAGATACCTAAACGAATCTAAATTCGTCAAGTCAAGCAAAAACAAAGAATTCGTTGAGAGCGAGGCAGACAAATTCATTCTGCAGGACATCTCTGCCTCATACAGAGTGTTGACGCTTAACAATCCTTTCAACGACAGCAAGACATCATACTTCCACAAATCCATCGGAGGATACAATGCGGCTAAACTAAGACGCTATCAAGACCTTTACGATCTTCATATCGAAAAAGAGATGGGCGCCATCATTGGGTATCTTCGCCAAGCCAAGACAATGAGTGAGGCGGACAGCTCCATCCTCAAAGCCTCAACGCCTATCTTGGATATGCTCAATATGAAGTATCTCATCTTCAACCCTGATATGCCAGCAGCCACCAACCACGGTGCCAACGGCAACGTATGGTTTGTTCAAGATGTGAGATATGTGGACAATGCGGACGAAGAGATGAAAGCGTTGGATGTCATCAACCCTAAGACATCCGCAGTCGTCGACAAATCATTCGCCGGAATCATCCAAGAGTGCACCATGGAGAGAGACAGCAGCGCCACCATCGAGCTCATCAGCTACGAGCCTATCCACCTAAAGTATGTCTCAGACAGCAAACAGGACAATGTGGCCCTCTTCTCCGAGATTTATTACAAACCAGGTTGGAAAGCCTTTATCGATGGCAAAGAGGTGGAACATTTCCGCGCCAACTGGGTGTTGAGAGGCTTGTCCATTCCAGCAGGAAAGCACGACATCGAATTCAAATTCGAGCCTGACACCTACTGGAACCTCACGCTATTGGGCACCATAGGTTCCTTTATCCTGGTGGGATTGATCATCGCGTTATGCGTTCTACAATTTCTTAAACAAAAGAAGGCGATCGCAAACAGCTAACATAGAAAGGTTTCGTTAAGACTATTATAATGATGAAAGATGTAGAAATAGAAGGTGTAAAACATTACACATTATTTGTACCTTTTAAGACCGTTTTCTTTGTTCCCGACCATTACGGTGTTGTCCTCGACAATGCGGAGGAGTTGGCCGAGAAGGGGGCAAAAGTAGATGTCGTTTATTGCGACGGGAAAGCCATCAACAACTGTATATTCAATTGTTATGGTGACAAATCGCTTTGCAAGGTATGCAAGATGTATCAAAAACATCTATTTCGCCACATCAAGAACAAACAATCCATCTCAATCATTCCAGTCTCCAATTTCTCCAAAGGGAACGAGCCTACCCTATCCGATTTCATGCGGCAGAACCCATTCAGCACCATTTCTGAATTGGAACAAATCGAATATAAGGGGGTTAAGGTTGGATTGGCCGCCTTTTCGTCCTATCTGACACTCAGTCGAAACCTATACCCACTGGTGGACGACCAATTCAAGGATTTCATCTCCAGGTATATGCACATGTGCGCCAAAACAACTGATTTGGTCAACACCGCATTGGAGCAACTCCAGCCAGGGGGAGTGGCCTGCTTTAACGCAAGATTCATTTGCTGCCGTCCGGTTTACGACTTATGTATGACCAAGCACATACCATTCTGTTCATACGAGGTCGGATTCAACACGCAAAACAAAATCAACAAAAAATACTTCCACAATGTCATGCCTCATAGTTTGGATTACAACACGCAATTGATCAATGACTTGTGGGAGTCGCCGAAGCGAACCAAAGAAGAGAAGATAGAGACCGCCACCAACTTCTTCAAGAAAAGAAGAAGCTCCATCGCCAGCGGAGACAAGGTATCTTACACCACACTCCAAAAAAGCGGTCAACTGCCAGCTAATTGGGATCCAAGCAAGCATAACATCGCTATCTTCAACAGTTCAGAAGATGAGTTCGCCTCTTTAGGAGAGGAGTTCAAGGAGTTATCGCTCTTCCCCAATCAATTCACTGGCATCCAATATCTTTTTGAGAAGTTCGGAAACGATCCGTCCATCCACCTCTATTTGAGAATACATCCGAATCTAAAGGACATTCCATACTCTTACCACAAAAAATTACTAGAGTTCACTGGGAAATACGAGAATGTAACCATCATTCCAGGCAATTCTCCGGTCAGCACATACGCACTGATCGACAACTCCGACAAGATCCTGATATTCGGCTCATCCGTCGGTTTTGAGGCTGCTTACGCAAAGAAACCAGTCGTCCTCTTAGGATGTGCGATGTATCGAAATTTGGGCATCAGTTATGTACCCCAAAACACAGATGAACTAGACCAACTGGTAATGGACAAAACATTGCAGCCGAAAGAAACTTTGGGAGCCTTGAAGTTCTCATACTTCACCGTCAACGACGAATGGGAACCGATGAAATATTTCACCGACAACACCAAGTCGAAGAAAAAAATCTTCGGAAAGGTCCTCACATTGACGCGTTGTCAAATAAAAGGTCACCCCTTGTCGCCCTATTTTAGTTACCTATACCAAATCGTCGGAAAATTCTTTTGGTACAGATCGAACCATTCATTCCCAACCAAAGAACAGTAATGGAAAACGAGACAAAAATATCCGTCATTCTGCCCGTTTACGGAGTAGAGAAATATATTGAGAAGTGTGTCGATTCTCTATTGAGCCAGACCTTGGACAATATTGAATTCATCTTCGTGGATGACCATACCAAAGACAAGAGCATTGATTTGGTAAAGCGTCGAATCGAAGGCTCACCCAAAGCGTCCCAATTTGTTTTCCTTCGTCCCGAACACAACCTTGGCGCAGGTATGGCAAGGAACTACGCGCTCCAATTCGCAAAGGGAGAATACGTGGCTTATGTGGACAGCGATGATTGGATCGAGGCCAATATGTTCGAAGAGATGTATCAGAAGGCAAAGGAGTACAACAGCGCCGACATCTGCATCTGCCAAGCATCCAAGGATTTCATAGACACCAACAAGTCGGAAATCCTCACCAACCCACAAGTGGAACCAGGTGAATTCACGGACGAGAAGCGGTCCTATTTCATGACGCACTATGTGTCGCTTTTTTGGACATTCTTATACAGACGCGACTTCTTGCTCGACAACAACATCGCATACCCAGAGGATAGGTCGGCAGACGACAGTTTCTTTGTGGCCTGCGCAATCATGAAGGCCCAGAGTCTATCCTACGTTGATAAACCGTTTTACCACTATCTGATCCGTCCAGGATCCATCTGCACGACCAAAGACAATACAAAATACCAGAAAAGGTTAATCGTATTCGAAAAGCTATTGGCCTTCGCAAAAGAGAGTGGCACCTACGCCAAATTCAAGGAGGAAGTGGATTTCATCTATATCAAGAAAGGATATATCTCCTCCCTCTTCAATTATGCCATCAATAACAGTGAGTTAGCGACTGACAAGATAGAGAAGATAACAGCGGAATTCGAGCGTCTAATACCAGACCATAAAACCAATAGGTTCGTGAAACGCTCCTTACCGACACGACTCATCCTCTGGAATGCCAAACATTTTCCGATGGCGACAGCAAAACTATTACAAATCATAGGTACAAAACGAAAAATGGCGGTCTAACAGATCGCCATTTTTCGTTCAAGCCTTATTTTAGATGTCTTGCCAAATCGCAAGCCTTCTTTAAATCCGCCGGTTGTCCAATGTCAATCCATGTTCCATTGAGCGGATAACGAATCACCTTCCTTTTTTGGGCGATAAGTTTCTCTATCAGATCCGTGGCATTAAAAAATGTATTGTCCGGTATCTCGCTCAACACACTCTTTTTAATAAGATAGATACCCGCATTGGCGTAATAATCGAACTTAGGCTTCTCCAATAATCCCTTAATATTACGTCCTTCCAAATCTAAGATGCCATATGGGATAGAGACATTATACGACACGGCCGCAACCGACATATCCGCCTCGTGCTCTTGGAAATGGATGAAGAAATCCTCGTAATCAATATTGGTAAACAAGTCAGAATTCATCACCAAGACAGTATCGTTATAGATGTTCTCCACAAACTTAATGCTACCAATAGTACCTAAGAACTTAGGTTCACGATAGCAACGCACCTGCACCCCATTGCGAGGTTCAGCGAAGTGTTCCTCAATCTGTTCTCCCAAGTAATTAACCGTCACGTTCAAGTTCTCCACGCCATAAGAAATGAGACGATCGATGTTATGGTCAATGATACACTTATCCCCTACGGGAAGAAGCGGCTTGGGAACCTTTTCGGTAAGTGGGCGAAGACGCTCTCCCTTACCCCCAGCCATCAAAACTGCATCGATAGGAAGATGGGACTTATACTTCTGTAGGTTTATCACCTCAACGACGTGTTTCTCCTCATCCAAGACAGGAATAAAGAGAATCTTGCGGTCACGAAAACTTTTAAGTCGCGCAATATCAAACTCCGACTGCTTGATGTACTTAAAGTCACGGTGCATAATGGCACTTACCTCATCTGTAAGTTGAGCACCACCAATGAGGCCTCTTCGGATGTCTCCATCGGTCAACGTACCTACCAACTGATCAGAGCTGTTAACCACAAGCAGGGACATCGTATCATGCGAGATCGCATTCAGCGAGATCAGTGCATCCTTGAGTGTGGATGTCTCATTAATCAAGTATCGCTTCATAATATTTTCATTCATTTCAATATCCAATTCACCCTCTTATTTACGCCAACTAACAGCCTTGTTATATACCTGTATATAGCCCTCTTTGTTTTCAAAAAGATACTTGGCAATCACTTGCATCAGATAGTAGTCCTCTTCCGAATCAATATCCAATATACCAGAGTCGAACATCAACACAGCGTCGCAACGGCTATTAAAGAACGTTGGATGATCCTTCTCCTTCAACGCTTTGGGGGAATACGAGTAGATCGAGGCATTCATATCATAAAAGACCGGAGCCTCTTGACGCGTGGTGAAATTTGCCGCGATCGCCTTACAGAAGAAACCATCTTCCTCCTTTACCATATTGAAGTAGGGATTCCTACGAGAATGCGTCACCGTGTAAACGACATCCACATCAGAACGACTCGCCTTGCGGTCAATCACATTCTTCAAATCCTCTACCGAACGAAGAGGGGAAGTGATATCCAAATCAACCACCTGGTCATACACGACGCCGAACTGAGATTCCGCACGCTTCAGACAATCAAAGATAACAGAGACCTTAGGGACCTGATCACCTGCAAGACTCTCGTCTCTACGAAGAACCGCCACTGGCACCTCCTTGACCTGCTCAATCAACTTGATGAGATCTTCACTGTCGGTGTTGAGAACAACGTCACAGCGGTTCCCTCCCCCATACTGTTCGATATACATGGCGATAGTAGCCAATGAATACCAACAAAGAGGAATATCCAAGAAGTCACGCGCATTTTTACCTCTGACTCCTTTCGAGCCTGCGCGTCCACAGAGGGTAAAGAGTATATTCATTGTCGTAAGAATTTATTCAGTATATGTTTTGGTGAGTTTCAGGACATTCACGCCATGCGCCACATTGCTATCATTTTCGACACGTTCCTCGACTATATCAAAGAAATGCTTGATTTCCGCCATTTGGAAATCATTTCGTTCGCTGTTGAATCTTAGCGTCTTCCCCTCTTTCAGATAGGAAACAACTCCCGAAACGATATCACATTGAATCGTATCCTCCACCGTAAAGATATCCAATGTCCGTTGCGTCTTGCGACCGAAATAGTCAAGATGTAGCTCAAAAGTGACATGCTCATTTTTTGCGACATAAAGAGCCGTATCATGGCTGTCTATCTCCAAATCAGAGAACTTGCCAGCGATGCCATAACATTGAGTCGGCATTCCAAACAGCCAAGTAAGATAGTCCCACTCGTGGATTAAATCAATGTCAACGCCTCCGCCCAAATCCTTATGCGCACTATAGGTCTGACGATAATCTTGCCCTGGACGCCAATCGGGAAGATAGCTGGATGACATCGCACGAACCGAAACCACCTGACGGACATCAATCTCTTCCTTCACATACTGCAGTACAGGATTGTATCGAAGAGGACAAGCCACATAGGATATCACATCATCGTACTGCTCAGGTTGCTCAATGACCTTATCAAAAACAGGCTTTTCGATAAAGAACGCCTTGGTGTGCCCCTTGAATTGGTCAATAGTTTGCTTGTGTACAGCAGTGGGATTAGTGACAAAGACCACATCATACGCCTTGGTTATTGCTTCACTACACAAATATTGGTTGGCAACCTCCTCTGAAATATCCGATGGAAGAAGGCGGTCCAAAGAACTTCTATAGAGATCTATCGTGTAAGAATCTCCTTGACTGGTAAGGAGTTGGCAAAGATTCCGGAGGTGTCGTTTACCAATTGACCCCATACCCACGAAGGCAATATCATAGTGCTTCATCATGCTTCTATTTTGTCAATAACACCGAGGACCGCTTTATCCTTCTCGAAACTCCACGCAGGCACATAAGATGGATCAGCAATCTGTTTTAAGAAGGCATTGAGCTCCTCCCGATAGGGATTCTCTGTAATAAAGGCTGCATATCCCTCTACATGTTCAGAGGCGTCAGAGAAAGAGATATTCTCCTCCCTCTTCTCCTCAATATTGTATTCATTGAGAGAATCCGCTGTACCATTCCACGAAAGCTGCAACTGCTCACCATATACATCGATGTGGCGATAAGGCTTACGAGCCACGACATCGACAGCAAAGACGCCCTTAGCGCCAGTTTCGTGTTCAATGGTAATCAGATAATTATCATTGTATGCGATGTTTAGTTCCGTATTCTTGCTCTTGACAGCATAAATGCGCTTTATGGAACCAAACGCAGTCACCACCCAAGGAAGATCAATAGCCATAATTTCACGGCAGCCATTGGTCCGGGAATTACCGATAAAGTAATTATTATAACTCTCCCAAGGGTGCCAATCAGGAAGGTATTGTCCCACATGGTAAATGTAATTCAAAGGACATTTAGCCGCATGCACCTTCTCGATGATGGACACCGTCTCCTTGCGATAAAGGAACGTTGAGGAAAGGAACAAGACCTTACCTTTCTCCTTGGCAAGCGATATATTCTCATCATACCCATCCTGGACAAGATTGATTTCCGTAAACACATGAAGATTGCGGGAGAGACACTCTTTGATAATCGCCGCATGAGAGAGCGGTGAGGTGGAAACGATCGCGGCTTCAATGGATTGCGCCTCGCAAGCCTCCTCAATACTGCTGTAACATTCAATACCAAACTTTTCCTTCACCTCCGCACAACGCGATTCTTGGCTATCAATGCCATAGAGTTTCACCTCTTTGTGTTCGCTCATGAGGCGAATTCTACGCTTGCCCATAGAACCGAGTCCGATCACTATTATCTTCATACTATTTCAAATCGTAAAATGATTTTTGAACTAAGTTTTCCAATGGATAGGTCTTAATGGTCTGCAGAATGGTTGAACACGTACCCTCCTTGTGGTAAGGATTCGATGTATTCAAACGACCAGATACATTAGCACGTTTGACGACCTCCGCAAGGCCACTCTTTATCTCTTCTACCGAGTAGCCACAATGGATAACACTGTCGGCTGCTATGCGTCCCTTTTGACGATCGCCAATATCCAGTGTGGGAATTCCGAAAGATGGCACCTCTATGATACCGCTTGACGAGTTGCCGAGCACTGCCGTCACATACTTGAGGGCTGAGAAATAACGTCTCTGCCCTAAAGAAGGGATGAACATACAACGGTCGGCGTTCCTATCCACATACGCCTGAATCAACTTTATGATGATCCGAGAATTGGTGTCGGAATTCGAGTAGGTAAAGATGATACGGTGATCCTTATAATCATCAAGCGCCTCTAATAGGTTTTGCACCTGAACTTCGGGCGACATGCTGGAGAGCGTGACGGGATGATAGGTGCAAAGAAAACATTTATCCGACAAACGGAAATGCAGGCTATTTTCAACATCCTCCCTCGTCATAAAATCGTTCTTCATCACATTCTCAACACCAAGAGCGCCCACATTGAATACTCGTTCAGGCTGTTCGCCCAATTGGATGACACGATTGCGGTAGGCCTCCGTGCTGGTGAAATGCAAGTGACTCATCTTGCTGATAGCATGACGGATCGCATCGTCAAAAGCCCCCTCCGTGATCTCGCCTCCATGCAGATGAGCGATAGGAATCTTGTAGATGAGCGCTGTAGAAGCGACTGCTAGCATCTCATAACGATCGCCGAGGATGAGCAACAAATCAGGGCGAAGGGCATCAAAAGCATCCGCGAATCCACCTATTCCACGACCTATGGACTTAGCGGTCGAGTTGGCATTATCGGGGGCGTCGTCGTCTGCCATATACACCCTGTAATCTATCGTGAAGCCATCGCTCTCAATCTCCTTGTAGGTTTCGCCCTGAAGTTTGGAGAGGTGCTGATTAGTGGCAATGACTTGAAGTTGCAGTTCCGAATCCGCTTTAATAGCGGCCATCAGATTGCGAAGAATGCCATATTCCGCACGTGAGCCGGTAACCACACAGATCTTTCTCATAATACGATCACCTCCTCCTCTTCAAAATCCTTTATCGCGCAACTGCCTATCACCTCATTCCACCTCATAGGAGAAATGCCGTTTCCTGGCCTTTTCACCGTAATATTCTCTTCCGTAAGCACCTCGCCCATCTTGATAGGGCGAGCCGCCACAATGCTTTTGCGCGCGATCTCTATGTTTTTGCGTTCGGATGTAGAGACGGTCTTGTGTCCCGTTCCCAAAGCCTGTTCAATATTTCGAATAGCCTCAACCATCGCCTTCAGTTCCCCCGGTTCAAGTGAGGCTTTATGATCGGGGCCCTCCATGTTCTTATCAAGCGTGAAGTGTTTCTCAATAACAGTTGCGCCCAAGGCGACAGCGGCAATAGGAACCTCTACGCCCTTCGTATGGTCGGAATAACCGACCTGAACGCCAAAACGCTCACCGATCTCAAGCATCGCCCTGAGGTTGACATCCTGAAATGGTGTCGGATATTCAGTATTGCAATGTAGGATAGTTATATCCTCCCTCTTCACACCAAACGACAAGAGAACCTTAACGGCAGCCTCTATATCAGAAAGTTCACACATACCTGTCGAAAGAATGACAGGCTCGCGATATTGGGCAATCTTTCGGAGATAAGGATAGTTGGTCACCTCACCAGAGGGGATTTTCCATAACCCCATATTGAGAGAGTGAAGATAGTCGATGCTATCCATATCAAAGGCTGTGGAGAAGAAACGGATCCCCTTCTCTTCGCAGTATGCGATGAGTTCTTCATGATCCTGCTGTGAAAGTTCTAATTTCTTCAGCATCGCTAACTGGCCCTCATCCTTTTTCCCTATGTTTCGTTGTTGGTATTCAGCTTGTTTCGCCACCTTTGAGACCAGCAGTTCAGACTTGAAGGTCTGGAACTTGACAATATCTACGCCTGCCTCAACTGCTTTATCAACAAGCTGTTTGGCTAAAATGAGCGAACCATTGTGGTTAACACCTGCTTCTGCTATGACTAATACATGCTTGCTCATTTGCTTTTGATTTTAAGGATAGCCGGATTACCTGAATAGATGCCCTTCTCGGAAATGCTCTTGCGGACAAAGCTGGCGGCACCCACAATGATGTCATCACCAACCGAGACGCCATTGGCAAGAACAGATTGAGAGCCGACAAAAACGCGCGCGCCAATTTTGCAGTCTCCATTCACCATTGTTCCCGTAGAGATGTGGCTCTGATCGCCAACATGCGCATCGTGTTCGATGTCGCAGAAGGTGTTGATGATACAATTGGCGCCAATCTTAGCACCGGCATTGACGAACGCCTGATGCATGACAACCGTACCCTCCCCAAGTGTCGCATATTTCGAGACATGCGCGGTTGAAGCGACGATTGTAGCGAGTTTTCCGCCCGCTTCCTTGATTCTATTATATAATTTAACACGTGTTGCGGGGTTCTTGATGAAGCCCACTGTAATGACAAATTCCGCCTTGTCCACATATCGTGGGATGTCATCGTCCGTACCAATCACCTTGTAGTCCAACACCTGCTTACCAACCTCCTCAGCCACGTCGAGGATACCGAGAAGGTCATATCCGGCAGACTCCGCCACCTCAATGACAGATTTGCAATGGCCACCACCACCAACTAATATTAAGGGTTTCGACTGCTCCATTGTTTTTAGGTCCAAAGGTTAGAGGTCTTCAGGACGAACGCTTGAAGGTATATTAACTACTCGATCCGCAAACCAGATGGTGTTTTTGAGACCATCGTTCTCGCAATTCTCAAACATCGGCAAGCGATTCATGAGTTCCCAAATAGGACGAGTCATGACCTTGTTGTCGTTGCTCTGCTGAAGGAAGTCAAGCTGAGCCTTCTTATCCGCCAAAACGACCGCTGAAAGCCAGTAGTTTGAAAAGGCATTCTCCGGCTCGACAAAGAAATCGACACCATCCACATGCTTAAAGAACTCGATATATTCCGCCGCCACCTTACGTTTGCTGGCCACATACTTGTCGAGGTTCTCCAACTGCGCGCACCCCAGTGCCGCATTGATATTAGGCATACGGTAATTGTACCCAATCTCGTCGTGGCGGAACTCCCATCGATGAGGAATCTTCGCCTGCGTGGTGATATGCTTAGCATGCGCGGCCAATGCCTCATCATTGAAAAGCATCATTCCGCCGCCACCTGTTGTGATGGTTTTGTTTCCATTGAAAGAAATGGCACCCACTTTACCGAAGGTACCGGTGTGTTTGCCCTTATAACGGGAGCCAATCGACTCGGCAGCATCCTCCACCAACTCAATGTGATACTCCTCACAGATAGCCAACAACTCATCTATACGAACAGGATGACCGAAGGTATGCATCGGCACACAAGCCTTGACTCTACGGCCCGTATTTTTGTTATAACATTGACCTTCACGAATCTCTCCATTCTTTGCCAACCAATCCTTAACCGCCGCAGGAGACAATCCCATCGTCTCCTTATCGACATCGACGAATACTGGATGTGCGCCAATATAAGAGAGCGCATTACAAGTAGCAATAAATGTGAGCGCCTGTGTGAGGACCTCATCTTCCCGCTCAACACCGGAAAGGATGAGCGACATGTGCAACGCATTGGTTCCGCTGACACAAACCACCGCCTTTTTCGCACCGGTATATCGGGCCATCTCCTCCTCAAAACGATCCACAAATTTACCGACAGAGGAAACGAAGGTGGTATCAATACACTCCTCCAAATATTTCTTCTCATTACCCAGAAATTGAGGCACCGAAAGAGGCGTGAAATCCTGGTTGCCGTACAATTCCTTGATAAAAGCAATAGTTCTTGAATAATCAGCCATAGTTGTCACATTTTTTGATCAAGGTTCTTACCCTTCTCCTCATGTTGGAAGTTAGGAACAAACTTTTTGATCGATTCCACCACCTGCGCTTTCGTAAAGTCAGGCGACTCGAATATTCTTTCCAATTCTCCGAAGAATTGGTTAATTTCAGCCATAGGCCTACGGGTAGTCTCCTCCACAACCCCTAAGGCGGAAAAACGTCCCATATTCACCTTTTCTCCCGGCACATAGAACTCTTCATACGCTTTCTCTCCTGTCGTGTCGCTTTTGAAATAGACGACAGGATATTGTCCGCTCTCGTAACTCATATCAGCCGCAAAACGCTTCGCCTCCGCATCATTTGCGCACTCTACCTTGGCAAACCCCTCAGCTTTAACGAATTGATCACAAATTGTCGAGAAGGTGAGCATTTGATCCTCGCCCAGTTTAGGGAAGAATACCTCGCCGCCATTACCTAACACGCAGGCAAGCATACATATCTGACCACTCTCCTCAGGTGAGACGAAATAGCGCTTCACGTCAGAAGGAGCGGCTAATGGTTGTTTCTTTTGAAGGCGATGAATCCAACCGTCAGGAAGAGATCCATTAGAGAAGGCCACATTGGCGAATCGCGCGGTAGTGACCTTGAAGTATTGGTTATAGGCCATCACCAGATCCTCCATGATTCGCTTGGAGGCACCCATGATATTGACAGGATTCGCAGCCTTATCCGTCGAGACGCAGAAGAAATGCTTTGGCGGATAAACAGTCAACAAATCCATGAGCTTTTTAGCCTTAATATCGTTGTTCTCGATAAGCGCCTGTACGCTGTACTTATCCTTTTCAGAACGGACATGCTTATGTGCGGAGAAGTTCGCCACGATGTCAAAACCCTTCTCCTCCCTGAATATGCGTTCAAAGATCGGATCCGCAAAATTCAAGGTGTAACAACGAAACTCCTCGGGACAATACAAACCTTCAGTGGAACGCACATCGCGCACCAATTCGGCCAAACCATTTTCATTGAGATCAACAACCACCATCGATTGAGGTTCGAAACGAAGGATGGCTTTGATGAAAGATGATCCAATAGATCCCGCACCACCTATCACACAAACCTTCTTACCCTTGATTTCAACGGTTAGTTTCTCACTATTGGCCTTGATATCCTCTTCAAACATGGAAGATGGTCGACCCGTGACATATTTTCCTATAAAGACATCTAAATTAAACATGCCAATGCAATTTTATCACCTCATTATCAATACTCCAGCCCTACGTTATCCACCCAGAGCGTATTTCCTTCGGTACCGATGAAGGCACCATGGTTACCCGTTGTGAACATCAAAATCATATGGGTTGGCGTTTCGTTCGCTCCACTCCAACCCTCTTCGATGATCGGAACAATTTTGCCCTTGCTGTTTTTGGTGCGGTAAGGTCCGTTCAAACGCATATAATCCTTGTAGTAGTCAGTACCCGTAATATCACCGTAATGGATCTCGAAACGGGCTTGGTTCTGCCACTCAGGGACATCCTTATCCAACTGTTTCCTCATGGTTCCCACCCTGACAGCATGGACATTTCCTTTCTCATCCTCCCAGCGTTTCTGCAAATAGAGCCAAATCTCGGCCTTATCCTGCTTCCCATCAATACGAGAGGATCCGATACCCGAATACTTCATCACATAATTATTGGGAGAAACCTTACACTTATAGTCCACCACCAACGCCTTGGGCCTTTGGGTAAACGGGATACCGAAACTAATGTTACTATACGGATCATCAGCCGACTTGATCGGCTCTTGTGTTTCGCCGGTAAACAGACTGCCGGACACCAACACAGAGACATTGATCAGACCGAGCACCTGAACGCGCTCTATACGGGTATTCAAACAGACGCAATGGCCAGAATCCCTCTTCTCCGGCTCCACGGACAGGCTGGCCTTGGTAATACCCACCACCTTTGCATAGACATCCGAGGATGACCATATTGTCTTACTGGAATAAGGATAAGGAGCCAACTGGCTGGCAGTTTGCTTCTCATTAGGCCCCCAAACATAAATGGTCTTCGTTTTACCGCCAATGACTCCCGACTCCTTCACTTCACGGGATGTCCACGACTCAAAATCTCCATATTGCAATGGTTTTACCTGAGCAATCAGACTGCTAACGGCTGACCATGCGACGAATAATAATCCTAATTTTCTCAAAATCTTCAATTATTTGATTTATAAAGTAAAAGTACAAAATATCCTCATTATTTCATCGGTTTTCGTCCGAATCTTTTCTACTGTGTCACATTTTCTACTGCGTCACATAGGCATGAAACTTCCGTTCCATTCGATTGCCCTCTTCGTCAACGACCGTGATGACATGATCCCCCTCCGTCGTGGAGATTCCCATCTGGTGGAAATCGGACGTTGTACCCAGATAGGTATCGTCCAAATGCCAATAAAGCAGCATGCCAGACTGATGGTGCGCCACCTCAAAAATGATCTCTCCCCTTCGTCCATCGATCTCCCTCGGAATATAGAGATTTCTGAAATCCTTGGGATAGATAAACTCCATCACCTGTTCCAACTCCTCCTCACAAAGCGGTTTGAAGGGAGGAAGCGGCCTATAATCGGAGCTTTTCCTTCGGTAATAATACTCCATCGTGGGAGGCAAGACGAACCAACTCTGATGAACCATATCCATCGGATCCACGCATCTGGCGGAAACGCGGTATTCCCTATCCTTGGAGAGATGCACCAACTGATGATAAGGGCAAGAGGCACTATTGCCGCAAGGTTCATAAAGCATCACCGTATCGACGCGAGGGCAATCCTTTCCCCGCAAGAAACCGCTCTCATGGCAAATCTCCATAGGGCGGAAATTTTGCACAGGACGTGTGAACCAAGTGGTATTGGGCAACATATTGTAGGCGGCGAACATTACCGGTGCGGCATAGTTCACGCCCGTCAATTCCGGACGTCCCTCTCCATCGGCGTTGCCCACCCAGACACCCACCACATACTCCGGCGTGGCGCCCACCGCCCATGCATCCCTATTTCCGAAACTGGTACCCGTCTTCCACGCCACCTTGCGGGAAGAGGAGAAGATACGCCAATCCGTGACATCAGGGCGGTTCAACTCCTTGATGGCATCAAACGTATGCCACACGGAGCCGGCATGGAACAGCGTCGGAGATTCGCTCAACTTACGAGGCTCTTGGTGCCTCCACAACCTCGGTGCATGAATATCTCCCTTATCGTAAACCTGCTCATCATTGTAGCGGTTCAATGTACGGGCCATGGAAGCATAGACACCCGACACATCCCACAAGTTCGCCTCGGCGCCTCCTAAAATCAGTGTCAAACCATAATGGCCTGAATTGAAATTGAGCGTGGAGATTCCCGCACGAGTCAGATAATCCTGAAAGGTTGGAATGCCATAACTCCGTAGCATCAAGACGGCGGGGATGTTCAACGACCGAGCCAACGCCGTATGGGCAGGCACCGCACCATCAAAGCTACGGGTGTAGTTCTGAGGTTTATATCCAGCTATCTGTACCGGCACGTCGGGCAGCAGCATGGAGGGAGTCAACTGGCCATCCTCAATCATCGCGCAATAGAGGAAGGGTTTCAAAATACTTCCCGTGCTACGGCGTGAGGTGACCACATCCACTTGATTATCATCCTCGTTATTATAAGCAGCATTGCCACAATAGGATAAGACATTACCTGTTTGGGTATCGAGAACGATCATCGCTATATTCATCACCCCATTTTGGGCATATTCTTGACGGAAGGTGGACAACACACGCTCCATCTCCCGCTGTAAACCCATATCCAACGTCACACGCACCACTTCTCCAGGACGCTCCTTGTTGATTCTATCCACCAGATGAGGCGCCGCTACCTGCATCGTATAAGGTTTATCCGGCAAAGGTTCATCCAAAGAGAGTTGATAGGTCTCCTCATCCATCTCGCCATCATCATAAAGCCGCTTCAAGAGTCGATTGCGTTTCCTCAACAGGGCCACCCGGTTCTTGCCTGGATGGATCATTGCGGGCGCATTGGGCAAAACCGCCAACAAAGCCGCCTCCGCCCAAGAGAGCTCCGCTCCCTCACGCATAAAATATCGCCAAGCGGCAGTCTGCATGCCGACCGTATTTCCCCCATACGGCGCATTGGAGACATATAGAGAGAGTATCTCATCCTTGGAATAATGGAGTTCCAACCAGAGTGCGCCCACCGCCTCGATCACCTTTTCGGAGAGTTCACGACGCTTTTGTCCACGACTCATACGAATCACTTGCATAGAGAGGGTACTACCACCACTCACCACACGGCCCGCCGCTAAATTCTGGCGAAGCGCTCTCACGATTGATGCAGGATTGACACCCGGATGGTATCGGAAATGCCTATCTTCAAAACAGAGGGTAGCCTTCATCAATTTCTCAGGCACGGTATCCATCGGAGGGAAACGCCACTGACCATCCTTCGCCAGACGGGCGCCCACCAATTCCCCCTCCTCAGTCAAGACAACAGTAGAATAGACTGCGGGGAAGAGTTGCACCCGAACAAGCAGGGCAACCAAAAGGAGAAAAAAAAGGATGAAACATACCCACGCCTTTTTACTACGCAAATATTGTTTCATCCTTGTATTGATTAGCAAGCGGTACTAAACCCTGCTTGCACGTTTTCTTTCTGTCTCGTCCAAAAGGATCTTACGGAGACGCATGCTCTTAGGTGTAACCTCCACATACTCATCCTCCTTGATATACTCAAGGGCCTCCTCCAAAGAGAAGATGATTGGCGGAATGATTCTTGCCTTATCGTCGGAACTCTTGGAACGCATATTGGTCAACTGTTTAGACTTGGTCACATTGATTACGATATCATTGTCCTTACAGTGCTCACCCACCACTTGACCTGCATATACCTCGTCTTGTGGGCTGATGAAGAAACGACCTCTATCTTGCAACTTATCCAAAGCGTAAGCGAATACGGTACCAGCCTCCATTGCGATCAAGGAACCATTGGTTCTACGCTCGATCTCTCCCTTGTATGGTTGGTACTCCAAGAAACGGTGCGCCATCACACCCTCACCAGCAGTAGCGGTCAAGACATTGGTACGCAAACCGATGATACCACGGGAAGGAATCACAAACTCAAGGTGAACACGGTCACCCTTGCGCTCCATAGATACCATATCGCCCTTTCTTACGGAAACCATCTCGATTACCTTACCTGAAACCTCATCTGGCAAATCGATGGTCAATTGCTCCACTGGCTCGCACTTCACACCGTCGATCTCCTTGAAGATAACCTGTGGTTGTCCCACCTGCAACTCATAACCCTCACGACGCATGGTCTCGATCAGGACAGACAAGTGAAGCACACCACGTCCATAGACGAACCACTTATCAGAATCAGGATCCTTCACGACACGGAGTGCCAAGTTACGGTCCAACTCCTTCTCCAAACGGTCGTTGATATGTCTTGAAGTAACGAATTTACCCTCTTTACCGAAGAATGGTGAATCATTGATAGAGAAGACCATACTCATGGTTGGCTCGTCGATAGCGATTGGTGGCAATGGCTCTGGATTCTCCAAATCGCATACGGTATCACCGATGTCGAATCCTTCGATACCCACCAAAGCACAGATCTCACCACATTGCGCCTCGCGGACAGTGGCTTGTCCGAATCCCTCGAACACGCGCAACTCCTTGATTCTAACCTTCTTCACAGAACCATCTCTCTTCACGAGTGAAAGGTCTTGAGACTCCTTCAAGGAGCCACGGTGAATACGACCGATGGCGATACGACCTACGTAAGAGGAGAAATCCAAAGAGGTCACCAACATTTGAGGAGTACCCTCGTTGATTCTTGGTTCTGGAATATGCTCGATAATCGCATCCAATACAGGGGTGATATCATTCTCACGAGGCTTCTTCCAGTCGTCTGACATCCAGTTGTTCTTTGCGGAACCGTAGATGGTTGGGAAATCCAACTGCTCCTCGGTGGCATCCAAGTTGAACATCAAATCGAAGACAGCCTCTTGCACCTCCTCAGGGCGGCAGTTTGGCTTATCCACCTTGTTGATGACAACAATTGGCTTCAAGCCCAATTGGATAGCCTTTTGCAACACGAAACGGGTTTGTGGCATAGGGCCCTCGAAAGCGTCCACCAACAACAATACACCATCGGCCATGTTGAGCACACGCTCCACCTCACCACCGAAGTCGGAGTGTCCTGGGGTATCAATGATATTGATTTTATAATCCTTGTAACGGATAGAGACATTCTTAGAAACGATGGTTATACCTCGTTCACGCTCCAAATCATTGTTGTCAAGGATCAAATCCTGAGGCTTCTCGTGGTCACTAAAAAGGTTACCAGCCAACAACATCTTGTCCACCAACGTTGTCTTTCCGTGGTCGACGTGAGCGATAATCGCAACGTTTCTAATCTTTTGCATCTTAATTTATTCTTAATGGGGAAACATATACACCCCGATTTATTATTTCAGAGGAGCCCGTAAATCCCCTCCAATTTCAAGTCGCGAATTTACAAAAAAATTCATTAAAAACATGTTCTCCAACATAAAAGTATTTCGACAAACTTGTCGTCACAAAACATAGTCATAAGTAGGCAATATTCACATTCAAAACAATGTGGCCGAAAACTCCTGTATTGTAGAAACCATCACCTTGGGGAAATCCAAACTCTTCAACACATCAAAATGAGCATCATTCGTAACAATCAACTCTGCGTTCGACGCAATCGCACAATCCACAAATTTATTATCATCAGGATCTGAAACAACAAGATTAAAGTGATAGTAAGACATTTGGAACTTCGTGGTACTGAGTCTAGCTATCGCTTCAACAACATTATGAGCAATTTCCTTGTTCGTTTTTTCTCCTAAAATCTCCTCGTATTCATTTAATATCTCTGTATTGACGCATAAAGAGATTGATCCGTCCAGTACACCACTCCAGACCTTATGATACGGACTCATCGTAGGTAACGATTGAAGCAAACAATTGGTGTCAAGTACGATTTGTTTCATTGTTTATATGGAGTTCTCATATGTTCTTCGCCCCAATTCTTTATCACTTCATCATTAATGACATTATTATCCCACAAAGCATCTATCGCCCTCTGTGCTTTATCTGCAAAAAAATGCGCTATCAAATCCTTAAATTCATCAAGATCTGATTGAGTTTTAATGCTAGAAACCGCATTCAACAATTCTAATTGTGCAATCTCAGAGTATGACATAGTTTTATTTTTTTGTAAAAATAATCAAAATTCATTTAGAAACAAAACCCTCCCTACTGTATTTCCCGCACAATAACTTTTTCTCTTCTCAACACATCTTTTTTTCAAAACCACAAACTATTATACAGTTAAAAATAGCTCGGTTAATCACCGAGCTATTTTTTCATAGGGGAATCCTCCCAATGAGCATAACTCACCAACACTAATACGACCAAGAAAACTCATAATTCACCCCCGAGATATTCAAATTAACATCAATTCGAGAACCCTTACTTCTTTCTACATTCACGTACCCCACCAACTCATCACCAGGATTAATCGTAGTTCTTCGCAAATATCCCTCACTTCTTCTTTGATATGCGGCTTTCTGACTATAATCA
Source organism: Paludibacteraceae bacterium (assembly GCA_024401555.1). Taxonomy (GTDB): domain Bacteria; phylum Bacteroidota; class Bacteroidia; order Bacteroidales; family Paludibacteraceae; genus UBA1181. The sequence goes on along the minus strand of JAKSKV010000001.1, from coordinate 135,442 downwards.
TAATCTGCCAATCTTTGTTGAGTCAATGCTCTTTGCTGTGCCGCCGCCGCTGCGTCATAAGTCACGGTTCTTGTCGTTTCACTTCCAGAATAATAACTGGTTCCATATGCGGAACCATAGGAATAGCCCTTGTTCCCATACGAGGACATATATGCATTTGAACTTGATGATCCACTATAAGAGGTCGTACTAGTAGATGTAGAATATCCCGCATTTGAATTCGACAAACCTGCAGAAATACCAGTCGCAACTGCACTCAGATTCTGAATTCTTCGAACCTTTCTCATATACTCATCGGCAGAAAGCACTTTCTCCGTATTAAGCTCGCCCCTATTCGACAAATACAATGCCGTAATCAGCCCTGGATTAAATTCAATAGGATGAAGAGAGTTATTACGAATAATAATACGACATTGGTTCCACTTCCCATAATCCTCCTTTACGTATGTACAATTCAGCGCCACTGTCAAACCATTTTTTTGATAATACTGCCAAACAGCTCCATTATCATAGAATGTTTGACGATCTTTAGGATCAGCATCTTCCATATATGGTCTACTATCAATTCTATTGATCTTTGACACTCGTCCATCTGCAGACGAAACGATCACATACGGAAATCTTGGAACACCATTGTCATAATAATCTTGTACGCACAAACCATCCTCCGTAAAGTATAGATGCTCTCCATCTCGCACACCATTTTTGTAGTTCGATCGATGCTGAACCAAACCATTTTTAAAATAGCCATAAACCTCTCCATCCAATCGAGACTTGCTATCATCACTCTTATCAATAGAAACAAAACATCCCTCCGCCTGGAGTTCTCCTGTAATATAATAATCTTTGAATCTTTTAGGCTCATTAGAAGAGAGAGGTGGGAGGTAAATCACCCTATAATATTCCGCAAAATCTTTTACGCCAACACCTTTCCAATTTTTATCATAAAATACAGTATCAATCTTAGATTTTACACTCGTTTTCCCCTTTTGCGCATATAAGTTTGTAAACGCAAACACTAACAATAAAGACAATCCTTTAAAAAATAAATTCGTATTCATAAGCTCCACTATAAATTCAACTTCAATAGCGATTACTCGATTCAATATAGCGTATTGGATTTGAAGTCCCACACATACAACTTCTTGTTATATTCCCAATCAAGACTCAGACCCACCGTTTTCTCTTTTTCAGTTGCCCAAAACACATAACCATTCTTTTGAACAGCTTTCAGTTTATAGACATCAATTGGAAGAAAAATTGTCACACTTGCCCCTGCTCCAACAGTGGCCTTTCGCTCTCCATCAACATAAAAATAGTAATCATCACTAGTTGAATTATGAACACTAAGGCAGGCTTCTACTCCTTCCGTCACAAAAGAATAAGAGCCACCCTTCTTCACTTTGGGATATTGTCTCTCAATGGTATCATCAGTCGCTAAATTCACGACCTCACCTCTGCTATTTTCAACAACGACAAGAGCCTCTGAAAAACTATTATCCACTTTAACCCTTACACTTTTTTTGCTTTTCCCAGAGACAGAGAACGATTCTCCATTTACATATACATAAAGAGTCTCAGACCTTCCATTAGTTATTTGAACTGGCAACTCCCATATTGACACGAATTGCCCATTCCCTTCCTGATCTTTTCCTCCCTGATTCGAATCTTGAGGCTCACCCCCACCTGACAAATTATTATCAGATCGTTCGTCATCATTATTCTCGACTCCATTATAATCCCCTTCATCGTCAATTATCACATTTGGCACCTCATCTATTTCATCATCATCTTTACAACAATTAAAAACAAAAACGGATCCCACAAGTAGAAACGAGGGAAACAACCTTAACATCAAATTCATATGGTAATTCATTTTTGTGATTCCACCCCCTACAAATCACGAGAAAAAAAAAGACGTGGGAGTCCTACCTGTCACTCATCCCACGATCCGAGGCTCTCGCATTGCCCTTTCAAGTTAGAACGAGCAACGCAGAAGCCCACGTCAATAGAATATATATTTAGTGCTGACGCACATAGATATACATCTACCACATAGACATTCATTGTTGCTTCGTGCCAAACTTGATTAATTGAATTTGCGAGATTCCGAATCGTTAGCACAAAGCGTCAAGTAAACGCCTTCTAGAACATTTCACCTCAAACACATTCCTCCGAATGCTTTAAGGACGAACAAAAGTAGAATATTTTCAAAAAAAAGCAAAATTCATTTATACAAATTTTTCCAACTTTCCCTCCAACATAAAAGTATCTCACGTAAACTTGTCGACAGAAGATAGTCTGCCCATGAGTGTTATGTAATCATTAAATTCAACTTTAAAATTACATAAACTTTATGGGAATTTAAAGTCATTGTGTTATCTTTGCCTCAAACAGATATAATTATGATTGAAAGAACTATTCGGACAAAGATATTAGACATAGCGACAAAGTATCCCATAGTAACTTTGACAGGGCCTCGTCAGTCAGGGAAATCAACATTACTAAAAAACACATTTCCCGATTACAATTATGTATCTCTCGAAGACACAGACATGAGGGAATTTGCGGCTATTGACCCTCGCGGTTTCATCAAGACATTTCATGACAAGACTATAATTGACGAAGCACAACGTGTACCATCACTATTCTCCTATCTTCAGACTCATGTGGACAACGAAGGAAAGGAAGGAATGTATATGCTTGCCGGATCACATAACTTTCTTTTAATGGAAAATATAAATCAATCGCTTGCAGGTCGCACCGCAGTGTTGAAACTGCTTCCGTTTTCTCACATAGAGATGGACAATGGCGGGATTCTTCCATCAGACATTGACGAAGAAATATTCAAAGGCGGCTATCCTCGCCTGCACGACAAGTCAATCGATCCGAAAGACTACTACCAATATTATATCCAAACGTATGTAGAACGAGATGTGCGCCTATTGAAGAACATAGGGAACCTCAGCCTTTTTGTTAAGTTCATGAAGCTATGTGCAGGCCGCATCGGGCAGATGCTCAACATGGCTTCGTTAGCGACAGAATGTGGCGTGTCGGTTCCGACCATCTCTTCATGGATATCTATATTGGAGGCAAGTTACATTTGCTATACCCTAAAACCAGACTACAACAATTACGCCAAGCGTCTTGTTAAGACACCCAAACTATATTTCTACGATACGGGGTTGGCATGTTCTTTGCTCGGCATCAAGTCCGCGTCTCAACTATTTTCCCATTTTTTACGAGGTGGGTTATTTGAGAATATGGTAATCAACGAATTTATTAAGAAGTCATACCATATAGGAGAAACACCTGAACTCTATTTTTGGAGAGACAGTAACGGCATGGAAGTCGATTTGATAAACTACGATTCATCTGTTCCACACGCATACGAAATAAAGTCGGGAGCAACCCACTCTTCTTCATATTTTGACAACCTAAGAAAATGGTCGGCATTGTCAGGAGTCAATGCAACAAATTGCTCTGTAATATACGCAGGAGAAAAAGGATTAGATACCTCCGACGGCACACTACTATCATGGAGAGAGGGAATCAAATGACCACTTGCGTACGCTATTGAAGAATTATCCAACATAAAAGTAATATACGCAACCGATAGCCAATATCAAAAGCAATGACAATGCGAAAACCAACATGTTTCGAGAGGTCTCCCCTATCAAACCATTCAACTGTATAGGTTGTTCAATCTTACGGATCTTTAACCAGGTAAGGAAATGCAAGGCGCTATAAGGCAACAACATCAGCCATCCGAAAAGATTCGCCTCAATCAAGAGGCACAAAACAGCGGATAAAAGCACAGCCGTTAATCCAGAAGCTAAATAGAGATAGAGGCCAAACTTTTTGCCAAGCAACACCACCAAAGTACGCTTGCCCGATTTCGCATCGTTCTCCACGTCGCGGTAATTGTTCAAGACCAACAAGACATTCACAGCCAACCCAGTGGCGAGTCCCGCCAAGGTCACAACAGAGGTCCACACCAAGGTCTGGACATACGCGGTGAAACCCACCGCCACCAATCCGAAGAAGAGAATCACCGCCACATCACCCAAGCCATTATAGGCCAACGGGAAAGGACCCGATGTATAGAAATAGGCGAAGAGCACACAGAAGATGCCAACAAAGACCAGTTGCCATCCCACATAGAGCATCAAGGTCGATCCGCAAAGGCAACCAAAGGCCACCACGGCCAGGATACCCTTTTTCATACAATCTGGCGTGATCCAACCTTGCGCAGTCGCACGAAGGGGGCCCAAACGACCCTCGCCATCACTACCCTTGAGGAAGTCGTAAAGATCATTGATCAAATTAGCCGCAATCTGCATCGCAATGGCGAAAAGCAAGCAGGCTAAGGCTGGCACCAACTGAAATGAATCATAATAGTACGCGATCGCGCAACCTACCAGAACGGGTGCCACCGCCGCCGCCAAGGTCTTTGGGCGAGCCGCCAGGCACCAAGCTTTCAAGGAATTTTGTCTTATCTCTTCCATGTCAGGGATCTCATGTTTATGTAAAAATCTTCGCAAAGATACCAAATTAACCCCAATACCACACAAAAAGGCGAGGATGAACTTCTCCACCCTCGCCTTCGCAAATATGACATCACAAATTATTTCTTCACGATTCGCTCCGTATAAACGGACTCTCCGTTTGAAACGCGTACCACATAGATACCCTTTGAAAGAGCGCTCAAGTTCAGACTCTTCTCGGTGGCGGAGATACGAGTCTTTGCCACCACGCTACCGAACACATTCAACACCTCGACATCAGCCTCTTGGTTGTCGAAGAGCTCGATGGTCAAGAGATCGTTCACCGGATTAGGATAGAGACCTGCAACAATATTGTTTACCACCAACTCACTGGCGGCCGAATTACCCTTCTTCGCCTTTACGACGGCACGCGCGCAACCCGAACCGGCTGTCACATTCCAGTCAGCGACACCCATAAATCCAGACTTGTCCTTATCGACACCTACGAAGGTAAGAGGCTCTCCTTGGTGAGGGAATGACGCATAGTCGGACTTTCCTTCAAAGTAACCAATCGCGAATGCGTCACAGTTAAGCAACAAAGAGTAGCTACCAGCCTTAGGGATCATGATTGGATTAGCGAAGGTAACCTTCACCGACTTCATGCCCGATGTGACGTTAATCGATTCTGAGGTATATTTACCCGAAGCATCACCGCTTAGTTCTGCAGTCACCACGTTAGTTCCCGTGTTATAAGGAGTACCAGTTAAAATCAAGGTGACACCTGTGATCATACACTCCTTCGCCGCTTTGAATCGTACAGGCATCTTTCCCCAGTTGACGCTGGCACCTGAAAGATCCTTCTCGGATGGTCCGACCACGATATCCATCGCACCCGCATCTTGAACATAGAATACCTTATCCTCGGTGATAACGGTCTTATAAGATGAGCCCGTAGCCAATGGCTTGCCGCCCTCGGCCACATCGTACCACTCGTAGTCACCATCGCTGGTCACCTTCAAGGTCACATTGCCGTTAATGTCGGATTCCGCATCCTCCACCTCAGGCAACAAAGAGGTAACTGTGAAACCATACTCTTGGGTACCGCAATTCTCCGCAGAGACAGCACAGATATACTTACCAGCCTTGGTTACCTCATATTTGCCAACATTAGCACCTTCAATCTCCTTACCATCCTTGCTCCATACATACTTGGAAGCCGCATCGTAAGAGAAATCCATGGTAACGCTTGCTGGGTTACACAACTCAAACTCAGCGTCGTATTCGACAGTTGGGAGGAGCGCCTCGATCACCACGGATGACGAAGTGGTCCAATCACCAGCGGAATCGATCTCGCAAGTGTATTCACCCGCCGCGGTTGCCTTATAAGTGGTTGCGCTGGTGGAAGACGCCACCTTCTTGCCATCCTTGTACCAAGTGAACATCTTTTTGCCATCGGCAGCCACTTTGGAATCCAATTCGATGGATGACTTTCCACAAATGGATTGCTTCTCACCCAACTCAGGCGTTGGATGGCCGAACTTATTGGTGTTGACAGGAGAAATCATAGAGTTGATATAACCCAAGGCACCTACCAAACCTGCGTTGTAGTCGATACCACCCTCGGAAGATTCGTAATTGGACAACGACTCAGTATAAGCACCACTCTTCACGCTGTTTCCGTTACCACCCACCAAGAATCCTAATTGGATGAACTTGTAGCTGGAATTAGGAACCGGAATAGCGCCCATATCATTTCCATCATAACGGAAGAAGTTGCGATGGTGAGGGATCACAGGGTGTTTACTACCAAAACCAACGATGAATGAAAGGTTGGATGGATTTTTACCCATGATAAACTCAATGGTTGTCAAAGTATAAGGATCAATCTCCTTCTCGCCCTTCAACTTAGAATAAAGCGCATGGGAGAAAGCTTGGTTACAAGGATAACGAAGCGCGCCCCAATCATCAAACTTGGCATTCAACATATAACCTGAACCAGGTTTATACATCGTGTTGATATAGAAATCCATCACTTGCATTGCCTTCTTGCTGACAGAAGAGGCATCCCCTAAATTTGCCATCGCGTATGCGGCCAAATCCTCCGTGTTGTTATAACCCAAAGAGAAATTGTAATTATAATCCTTGGAAGCATCCATCCATCCGCAATTCTCCTCCGCTGCGGACAAATATTTCTTATCGCCTGTCGCGCGATACATCTCCGCGAAGAAAGTAACCATATCAGGAACGTACTTCGGCTTTGCGCCATAGTAACCGCCTGCTCCCGTATTTCCTTTAGAAGTACCAGTCACATACTCATAAGCGACTACCGCCTTTTTCAAACACAAATCCGCATACTCAGGATCAAACGGACGATAAACGCGCGCCATCACCGCCAAAGCGGCACCTCCCAAAGAGGCCATTGAAGTAGCGTTTCCAGAAGCCTTCTTCACCGCACGACTACCGTCGGCATTTCCTCCATTCGCCTTAGGCAATGCGGACTTCACCGTAGAGGTACACCAAACATTGTGGTCGGAATCATCACCCTTCTGATAGTAGAAGGTCTTATTATCGCGGAACGCCTTGATGATGAAGTCTGTCGCGTACTTCGCCTCATCCAAGATATCAGGGATTCCGTTCGGAACGCCCTTTTTGCCTTCCCAAGTATAATCACCGGATTTGACATAACCCGTATAGTCAAATGAATAGTAATCGTCATATCCAGCAGGGAACTCGGAATAGCCCAACAAAAGCATATAGGCGGAATAGAAGAAAGTCTGACCGAACAGTACATGGTCACCACAATCGAACCATCCACCCGTCAAGTCGTACGATCCGTCCGCATCCTTCAAGAAGGATTTACCCTTCACGAACGCGCTTTGTTGAAATCCGATACCATTGGCAAGTCTAGTCGGCTCATGATCGGCCACCAACCAGTTGACACCATCTCCCATACGCTGCGCACCATAGAATCGCGCAGTCATCCAAAGTGCCTTCTGATACTGCTCCGCTTGAAAAGCAGGAGCAGCCATAAGCGAAAATCCGCCCAAGGCAACGCCCAAGAGAGACAAAATTGCTTTTTTCAAATTTACCATATCCTTTTCTTATTTATTTTACAATCGTATATAATGCACTTGGCATTCTTCACATCATAATACATATACAATGCAAAAATAGAGAATTTTTCAAAATATACAAGAGTTCTTTTAAGGAAGGGGAATTTTTGTAATGGGCAAATATTGATTAAATTTGCGGAAATTTAAGGTCACAAACTAAGATCACAGAATTAAAGCACAAAATAGAAACGATGTGTCGGAAGGTTTTTCAATCAAAGACTATACTCCTTATACTTCTTGCCTTATGCGCTTTCACAACGCTGAGAGCCGAGCAGGAGGCATCGTTGTTTGACCTTGAACTGGCGGAGACATCCGGCCCCGACACCATCCAATACCTGCCTGTCATCATTCTCGACTCATTGAAGGCCAAAGAGATCCAACCCTTCGAAATCTCCTACCAACTGAGCTATTTCAAAAAGAGAGGGACGGACACGCTCTCCTCTTTCGAGAAGAACTACCAAAATTACCTTTTCAGAGAGAGGCTGAAAAGCCGCACCAACCACTACATCGCCATCACCAAACCCGAACTGGTCGATTACTGCAACCTCAACTCATTCGACCACACACTGGACAAGCCAGAGATGAAGGTAAAAAAAATCAAGGTAGAGGGAGTTGACACGCCTGAAGTGATGCCTATGCCATTCACACTGGAGCGGGAGGCAAAGAAAAAAGAGAACGAATTATGGTCGTTCAAGGGCAACCTCTCACTGCAATTCTCCCAATACTATGTAACGGACAACTGGTACAAGGGAGGTACCTCCAACGCCACCTTCCTGAATATATTCGAATATGACATCAAATATAAAAAGAACAGGTTGGCGTGGGAGAACCGATTTGATGTGAAGATCGGATTCTACAACACGACGGAAGACACCATCCGCGCCTTTCGCGTCAACAACGACGTCTTCAAGATCGACTCGAAGTTAGGCTACCAGACAAAGTGGTCAAAGAAATGGTTCTACTCCGCGGCGCTGGACTTCAACACCTCCCTCTTCAAGGGATTCAAGAAGACCAACTCCAACGAGGTCGTCACCTCCTTCCTCTCCCCTACCCGATTCTTCATGAGTGCAGGTATAGAGTACAAACACAGCAAAAACACGACGGTCCGCATCGCTCCGGCCGCCTATAAGGTAATCTTCTTGTTGCCTCACTCCGACATCAACCCGCTCACGGTAGGTCTTGACAGCACCCAACTGAGCAAAGGATATCCCGGCTATCTGATTCAGGCAAAACTGAACTGGAAATTCTCGAAGGAGATACAGATCACCTCCGATTTCGATCTTTTCAGTTCATACAATTTCCGCAACATAGAATTCGACTGGGAGACGGTGGGCAAGTTCGCCATCAACCGTTTCTTGAGCACCCGCCTATCTCTCATCATGCGTTACGACAACACCCCGAAAGACAAGGACGCAAAAATTCAAATCCAGGAGCAACTATCTTTTGGATTTAGCTACCATTTCCAATAGTTTGCGCTAATAATCAATTAGTTATCAAAAACAACGCAATTCATTTTGATACAAAAATCTAAATGTTTGACACTATATTCACATGTCAAGCAACAACTTCCCTATACATTTGCAATCGTGAGATTGATGATAAATCGCCACTGAAAAACACTATTAGAAAGTCAGTCGAACGATTGTCGATGATGAGAGTTTAGAAAACAATATACCATTATTTAATAAATTACACCATGAAAACACTAAAACTGGCAACGACACTATTTTTTGCTGCATTATCAGTAGCAAGCAGTTTCGCTGGAATGAACAGAAACCCTAACAAGTTTTTAGGAAACATCACCACAGGAGGTTACGAACAATGCGACATCTCCGGTTACAAGTTCTCCGACTATTGGGAGCAAGTAACTTGCGAGAACGGTTGCAAATGGGGTTCCATCCACAAAGGTTGGGGAAAATTCGATTGGGGCAACGCCGACAGAACGTACCAATACTGTAAGCAAAACGGCCTCATCTTCAAATTCCACGCCATGATCTGGGGTAGCCAATATCCTGGCTGGATCAAGGGATTGAGCGTCGCGGATACCAAGAAGGCCATCATCGAGTGGTACGACGCAGTGGCAAAGCACTTCCCTGATTTGCAAATCATGGACGTTGTGAACGAGGCTATCTACGCAGGTGGAAACTACCACTCTCCTTATAAAGACACAAACATCATCGAAGCTTTGGGAGAGCTCGCTAACGAGCGTAACCACGCCAACTACGGTTGCAACAAGAATGGTTATCCTAATACCAACTCATACCAATGGATCGCCGAGGCGTTCCGCTTGGCTCGTGAGCGCTGGCCAAAAGCCATTTTGATCTACAACGACTACAACACTTTCCAATGGCAAAAGACTGAGTTTATCAACCTTGTCAACGGTTTGAAGGCTTGTAACGCACCAATCGATGCGGCTGGTTGCCAATCACACGACTTGAACGATATGGGCGGCGCTCAATTCAAGAACGCATTGTATGAGATCCACGACAAAATCAAATTGCCTATCTACATCACAGAGTACGATATCGCAAAATCAGACGACCAAGTATTCTACACAAGATACTCCGAGCAATTCCCTATCATGTGGGAGGCTGACTTCGTACCAGGCGTAACCCTTTGGGGATGGCAATACGGATCCACTTGGGTAAATGGTTCAGGTTTGATCAGAAACGGTCAAAAGAGATCTGCCATGACTTGGTTGGAGAACTACATGAAAACCGACGCCGCAAAGAACGCAAAGGCTCCTACAATGGGTGGTCCATCCGTAAACGGAGCTGTTAAACTCTCCAAAGAGAGCGTAGAGTTGGGCGAATCAGTTAAGATTACCGTTGCGGCAAGCGCCACAGAGGGTGTTGACCACGTGGATATGTACGCAAACAACAAACTTTTGGTGAACAAGTATATGACTCCATACGAGTTTGAGTTCACACCAGAGGAGACCGGTACCGTAACCGTTAAGATCACCGTATTCGACAAGAAGGGTAATAAATCCGACGCTACCGCATCCGTATTGGTATGCGACGCACGTAAACCATTCAACGGTTCAGCCATCGAACTTCCTGGTACCATCGAGGCAGAGGATTTCGACAAGGGTTGTCCAGGCATCTCATTCTTTGATAGCGACGACAAGAACGAAGGCGCAGCTGAGGCTGGCGCAGACGACTATCGTCAAGATGGTTCAGGCGTTGATGTCGTGAAATTGGGCAATGGTGGCCACGCTATCGGTTACACCGCAGCAAAGGAGTGGTTGGAATACACCGTATATGTCAAAGAGGCTGGCAACTACTCATACGAGGCAACCGTTTCATCAGGAAGCGACGCTGCGAAGTTCCACTTGTCATCAGGACAATACGATTTGACCTCCACCATCTCTATCCCTCAAGGAGCGGACTGGGATACCTACACGACCGTAAAGGGTAACCTTTCCAGAAGATTGGAGGCAGGTGAGCAAATCATCCGATTGACCTTCGATGGCGCTTACGGAAATGTGGACAAGATCAAGTTCACTTGCAGCGACTGCAACTCATCAACCACAGGCATCGAAAATTTGGAGAACATCTTCGGCGCTGGCGAGTACGCTATCTTCAACATGAACGGCGAATACCTCGGCAAGATGAAGGTTGAGGCAGGTGAGTACATCAACGACGTAATTAAACAATCTGTAAGAGCTAACGGACCATACATCCTTAGAAATTTGAATACCGAGGTTTCAAAGGTATTCATCTGCAGATAAAACATCTAAATTCTGAAAACGAACGGAAGGGAGCGGCCGCATGGTCGTTCCCTTCTTCGTTTAAATACTGAACAAGCAAGACGAAGAAATTGCTTCCCCTTCCGCCATATTTTCACTATCTTCGCGGCAAAGAAACACGATATGCCGAACAGACTACAAATATTGATCGTCATGTTATCGATGATGACGTTATATTCAACCGCGATGTATGCGGAAGAAGAGGCCCAAGCAGAAGTTAAAAAGGAGAAAAAAGACTCTGACAACATACGTTCATATTCAAAAAAGGAGCATAAAATTACGGGCGTCATCTCCGTAGGTGGTTCACTCAGCTCCGGCAACATCAACAAGGCGGATGTTCGGGCGTCGGGAGGAATGTCGGTCGAAGATAGTGTGTTCACGCTCGCCATAAGCGGCAAGTACACCCTCTCCAAAGTGGACGACAAGATCAGGAACAACGGCGTCGAATCGCACTTCAAGATGGAATTCCTACCTTACAGAAGATGGTCACCCCTCATCGCCCACGAATATCTCCACAATAAATACAAAGGATATAACTTCAGAATGGCCGCTGTGGCGGGCGCTAAATACAACATCTACCGCAAAGAGAAGATTTGCGACTACTCCATCAGTTTAGCCGGCGTGTACGATGTTGTTGACTACACCGACGAGAAGAAAACGCTCGACGACAAAGCGTTCCGCATTTCACTACGCCCAAGGATGATCCAGAAGATCGGAAACACAGCCAACATCATCGAAAAGCTATTCTATCAACCCAGGGTAAATAATTTCAAGGACTATCTGATCAGAAACCAGACGGAAGTGGAGTGCAGAATTGTATCCATCCTTTTCCTAAGCGTCGCCTACGAGTACGATTACCGAAGCGTCTTGCCTCCTATAAAGGAGGGCTTCACATACGAACACCACGACCACGCACTCGAATTCTCGGTGAAGGTGAAGTTGTAACTTGAAAAACGCGGAAAGAAAGGAAACATATCCAAAGAATAACTTATATTTGCGTAAATTAAATATTCACACAAAACAGATAGAAAAAATTATTTTTAACAACATATTATAAATTAAAGCATTAGCTATTATTCACGTCCAAATCAAAAGCCTCGCAAACTGATGATTTCGGTTATCGGATAAACGCTAATCCACGGGACGCTTTGCGCTCTCGTACATCCATTATTAGAGTTAATGCTCGCACCAATAGGTGTGGGCTAATCTATAATGGATGGCGGGGTTCATGCGAGGCTCCTCGTGGACGTGATAGAGAGGTCCGCACCTTTCTTTTTGTCCGACAACAACATGTGATTGATAGTGTGATGTGAATAACGCTATCAATTTATGGCGAACAGCAATTTATCGAAGGCGAAATCGGCCAAGAACGATGAGTTCTACACCCAATATGCCGACATACAAAAGGAGGTCAACGCCTACCTGGAATACAACCCTGACGCGTTCCGAGGCAAGACGATTCTGCTTCCTTGCGACGATCCCGAATGGAGCAATTTCACCAAATTTTTCGCACAAAACTTTGAGGAGTTCGGTCTGAAGAAACTGATCTCGACGAGCTATGCGCCCGAAAGCAAAAAGATACTTTCGTGGCAACCCACTCTATTCGAGACCGAGAACCCCAACTACGATGCGGACAAATCCAAGACCCAAGGAAAGATCTTCGTACTCGACCATGACACCAACGCCAACGGCACCATTGACATTGATGACTTGGAGTGGAGCTACCTCCAAGGGGATGGCGATTTCCGTAGCGCAGAGGTAAAGGCCTTGCGTGATGAGGCGAATATCATCATCACCAATCCACCATTTTCGCTGTTTAGGGAGTTCATGGCGTGGATTATGGAGGCGGAGAAAATGTTTTGCATTATTGGTAATCAGAATGCTATCACTTACAAGGAGGTATTTCCTCTCATAAAAGAAAACAAACTTTGGATAGGAGCAACAGGGAATGGTAGCGACATGGTATTTGCCGTCCCAGAAGGGACAGTAGTGGCAGAAAGTGACAGACAAAAGGCTGCTCGTATGGGATATGTAGGGAACTATACAAGATTAGGAAATTCCTGTTGGTTTACCAACCTTGAACACGGTCGTCGTCATCAACCTATCCAACTGATGAGTATGGAGGACAACCTCAAATTCAGCAAACACAAAGAAATAAAAGAGAAGGGCTATCAAAAATACGACAATTACGATGCAATAGAAGTCTCTTTCACGGATGCGATTCCTTCTGACTATGAAGGAGCGATGGGCGTGCCTATTTCTTTTATGGACAAATATTGTCCCGAACAGTTTGAAATATTAGGGGCATCAGAGAGTGAAGGAGTTGGATTTTCAAACGGGCTATGGAATAAAGATTTTAATGTTACTCAACCATTGGTAGAGCAAGAAAGGAAGTACAAACGAATTTTTATTCGCAAAAAACAAAACTAAAAATGCTTTATTCTACTCTATGACTGATTACACGATGTTTATCCCCTAAAGGGGAATCGTATCAAGGTTGGACTCATAATTCTACCCATGTAAAACGCCTAAAGGCGTAAGACGTCAATTATCCCGTTAGGGATATAATATGGGTAGAAATCATAACCAATCACAGACAATATTTCCCGTTAGGGAATACACATAAATGAATCACTAATTATTAACCCTATAAATTTTAATAGTATGGATTTTTCAAAGACATTTGATTTAACGACTAAAGAAGGATGGTTAAATGCAGGATTACTCGCAAGTGGTCCTATGGGTTGGGGTGCATTCCTAATCAAAGAGATGTTTACCGATAATACAGAAAAACAGGTGGAAGCAGCTAAAGAATTGATGAGAGAAGCCAAACAAAATGGCTACAAACATGTAAGATTCAAAATCAACAAAAAAGCTGGTGGAGAACTTGAGGCCGCTGGATATGGTAAAATAAGACTAGACAGCGGCAACACCGTGGAGTTTGAAGGATGGTGTTAAGCGTCCGTAGGACGCCACCTCACTAACCCCGTACATCGCAGCAAAGCGGAGATGTGCGGGGTTTCAAAAGATGCATAACAAACAAAAATCTCACAATCATGAAAACACAACTCCGTACCGACATCACCATCGCAGATATCTGCAAAGGGTTCCAATACAACGAGTTGGAGGGGAAAGGATTGTTCGGATTGGATGGCAAACTCACCATCCAGCCCGAATACCAACGCAACTACATCTATGCCGACGGCAAAAGAGATGTAGCGGTGATAGACTCCATCATCAAGGGTTATCCGCTGGGAATCATCTATTTCAACCAAACGGGAGCCGACACCTACGAGGTATTGGATGGGCAACAACGCATCACCTCCATCGGACGATTCCTCACCAAGAAGTTCGCCATTAAGGACTGCAATGGTATGGAGCAATATTTCGGTAGCCTCTCCAAGGATTTGCAGGAGAAGATCATGCAAACACCCCTGCTCATTTATATCTGTGAAGGAGAAGAGAGCGAAATAAAAGAATGGTTCAAAACCATCAATATAGCAGGTGTTCCTCTCAAAGAGCAGGAATTGCTCAATGCCATCTATTCAGGTCCATTCGTCACACTTGCCAAGGCAGAATTCTCCAACTCACAGAATTCCAATGTGCAGAAATGGAGTGCATACGTGGCCGGTTCCGTCATCCGACAAGATTTTCTACACACCGCCTTGGATTGGGTGAGCAAAGGATGCATTGATAATTACATGAGCCAACACCGGCAAGACAACAACATCAACGAACTGAAAGCCTACTTCACCAGTGTTATCGACTGGATCTCGACCACCTTCAAGAGTGTAGAAAAAGAGATGTGCGGTCTGGAATGGGGCCGTCTATACGAAACCTACCACACACACGCATATAGCTCTGAAGAGGTGGATAAAACGGTGAAAAAACTCTATGGAGATCCTTACGTCAAGAACAGGAAAGGCATCTACGAATATGTGTTGGGAGGATGCCAAGAACACAAACTGATTGAGGTGAGAGTATTCGACGAAGCCACCAAGAAATCTGTTTATGCCAAGCAGACCAAAGCGGCGGAAGCGGCTGGTCAATCCAACTGTCCTCTCTGCGCCATAGGAAACAACAATAACAAGACACGGATTTGGAAACTCTCTGAAATGGACGCCGACCACGTCACCGCCTGGAGCAAAGGAGGTGCGACAGACATCAGCAACTGCGAAATGCTCTGCTCCACGCATAATCGGGCGAAAGGGAATAAATAAACCCCACAAACCTGCGCTTCCCGCGTCCGTAGGACGCCACCTCAATAACCCCGTACATTGCAGCAAAGCGGAGATGTGCGGGGTGAGAACATGGCTGCATCGACGAAGGAGATGCTGTCGGTCAAGGGATGAGGGAGAAGGAAACTGGATGTAGAAAGAAGCGCACGTCCGCCACACATCAGGGGAAACAGAAACCGCATAGAAGACAAAAAAGGGCGATCGCCTCAACAGCGACCGCCCCAACTTATTATTAACCTCGTCAAACCAAAAGTTCCACGAATTACTACACCGTCTCCGTCTTGACACGGTGTCTATAAACCAGTGTCGTCAAAACGAAGTAAACGCAGATCTGAACCATCAATCCGATACACTCCAAACGTAGATCCGGCAAGGTGGCACCCATCGAATTGATCTTCACGAAGCCCTGCAATCCGAAAGTGGAAGGGAAAAGATAGCTAATGGATTTCCAATACCAAGGCACTGCACATCCTGGCCAGGAGAGACCTGAAATAAAGAGGAATATCAACGAAGTGAAAGCCACCAAAATATAGGCCGTCTCCTTCTCCTTCACAAAGACACTGATGGACATGCCAAAGAAGATGCAGGCCGTCAGATAAGGAAGCATAAAGGCGATGATATTCAACGGATCACCCATACGAGGCAAATTGAACACGGAAGGGATCACCCACAATAGGTAAACGCTCATCACGCCGTAGAACATCATATAGCAAAGCGCCTTTCCGAAAATAATACGGAACGAGCCCCTACGATTGCGCATAATCGGTGCGAGGGCGTGATACATCTTCTTGTCGTAAATACTGCCTGAGAGGGCGCAAATACCTATAATCAGTGTCTGCTGGATCAAGAGCATCAAAAAGCCAGGGATCAAAAAGCTGGCAAAACCACTCTTCGGATTGAAAAAAGCGACATCATCATAGGTGATCGGTGTGGTGGAGACCTCCTCCTCACGGGCAGTCGCGCCACTCATATCACGCACCTGAATCTCCTTGTTCATCTCCAAAGAGACCTCCGTGGCGGTCAATAGGAAGCACTTGTAGTACAAAAGACTGCTCATATCAGAGTAGAGTTGCACATAGGCGTGCCTCTTATGGGCCAAGGCGCTCGAAAACTCACGAGGGAAAACCATAATGCCAAAGGCCTCACGTCGGCGCAACGCCTCCTTTGCCTCCTCCATATTGGCACAGACACCAACCACCTCCACATCGGGCGACGCATCGCACATACGACGGAATTCACGCGTCTCAGGAGAGTTGCAGTAGTCCACCACCACCATCTTCGCCTCACGGGCCACCTCGTTATTATAGATCAAACTATAAATGACTGGGTAGATGAGCGGCGCCACAATAAAGAGCATCAGAATCGCATTGTCGTGGATGATGAGAGAAAACTCATCACGCCAAACGACCAATAGATCCGACAATCCCTCTTTTATCTGTTTAAAAAATCTTTTTATCATCTCAACACAAATATTGCATCATTGAAATTAGGCCTTATAGACGCTGTTCATATAGACATTGCGCAACCTGAACGACATAATGATCGGCAGCGCCAAGAAAATCAGCAAAGCGACATACGAAGGCCACACATATTGGAACGGATACCCATTCAAGCCATTATTCGCATAAAGAAGGAAGTAGTGGCGAAGCGGGAAGAGATTGGAGCATACTTGCAACCAGCCCGGCATCTCTCCCACCGGGAACGTGAATCCGCTGATGGAGAACGAAAGCATCGTGATGAAGGCCGAGAAACTCAGCGAGATACTCATAATCGGCGCCACCGCGTACAAAAAGACACCCAACGCCTGCGAGACCATCACGAAGAGGTATGAGATCAACAACATATTAGCCAACCCGCTTTGGCAAGGGAAGCCCATAAAGCGGTAGAGCACCACATCGTAGAAGGTGGCCATCAACATAAAGGTCAAGGTATAGGGCAATAGCTTTCCCGTCAGGAGGACAAACATATCATTGCCCGCCATCGACAACACCTCACGCGAGCGTTGTTCCTTCACCTCAGAACCCAAGACATAGACAGTCAGCATCACGATGACCACGCTCAAAAGACCCGGCAACAAGACATTGCACAAGTAAATCGCGTAATTCACCTGCGGATTGCCCAACGGGTGGGTATCAATCACAATCGGTTGCAGATCGATCATCGCTTGCTCCATCGTTTCACCCTTCGCTAGCCTCAACTCGCGGCCCACAGCAGCTGAGCCCAAGACAGAGAGTGTCTTCATATCACGGAAGAGCATAGAACCCGCCACAATGTAGGAGTTGCTCGTATAGAACGACACGTGCGGCTGACGAAAAGAGAGCACATCACGCTCAAAGTTCTCCGGGATATAATAGATACCATATACCTTGCCCTGCTGCATCAACTTCCTCGCCTCGGAGAAATCCTTCGCATGGACGACGATATCCGTCTGTTTGAAGGCATCCAATTGGCGCGACAACCTACGGGAAAGCGCCGAGTTATCCGCATCCACCACAGCGGTTGGGACCTCCTTCGGCAATCCTTCGTTCATCAACGAGAGGAAGAAGAAGAGAGAGAAGAGCGGAATGACGATCATGGTGAAGATGTAGAGCCTACGCGAAATGATTCGCTTCCACTCCCGCTTCGCGATCGATACAATCCTTTGTAAAGTCACACTATTCATCGCTTCACGATCACAGACATACCAGCAACCAAACCATCCACCTTCTCAGTCGGAACAGCGCGGATCTCAAAAGTCTTTGAATCGAACTCTCCAGCCACCTTAGTCGCCTTCCAAGCAGCGAATGAACCCATATCCTTCACATAATTCACCTTCAAAGAGATCTCCTTATCCTTCAACGCAGGCACAAAAGCGGTGAACTCCGTACCCTCCAAGAAATCGGCGCAATCCTTCTCGCGCAAATTGAACGTCACCCAGACATCCGCCGTATCGATCACATTCATAATCGGTGCGCCGGAACCTACCAACTCACCTCTTTGAGGGAAGATCTCGCTGATCTTTCCTGAGATCGGAGAGGTAAGGACCGTCTCGGAGATATAGGAACGAACCTCAGCGACTGCGCCACGGGCTCTCGACAATTGAGCCAATGCGGCATCCTTATCCTCTTGATCCGCACCACGCATCGCCATATCATACTGTGACTTGGCAGCCTGCTCGGTAGCCAACATGGCCTTGTAGTTAGCCTCCGCCTCATCACGCTTTTGGGCAGGCACGACACCCTGCTCATAGACCTTTTGGACACGCTCGAAAGAGGCCTTCGCCACATCCAAACCAGCCTTCGCCTTTTGCCACATCTCATAAGCGGCCTTAATCTGCTCATCGCTTGCACCGCGCAAAGCCTTTTGGTTCACAGCGGAAGCAGCCTTCTCGGCAGCGCGCGCCTGCGACAACTTCGCCATAATTTCAGGGCTATTCAAAAGCACCAATGTATCGCCTTCGGCCACATACTGGCCCTCCTTCACGGTAAATTTCTCGATACGGGCAGGAATCTTACCAGAGACACGAATCTCCGTGAACTCCACCTCTCCTTGAATCACCTCCTTGTCTGGCTTGATCATAAAGATACCCACCAACACCACAGCCGCGATGACCGCAAGCAAAACGACAAATGCCACCAGCATATTGACGTCTTTATTAATATTATTCAACTTACTCATTTTATGTTTTGATTATTATTTTCCTAATTTTCCGATAGCCTTTTGGTAATTAATTTCACTCATTTTCGCCTCAATCTCAGCGTCGATCTTGTCCGAGTTGGCAGCCAACCAAGCGGTTTGCGCCTCCAACAAATTAGAGGCTGGAATAACGCCCTCCTTGAAACCGATCATCGCATAGCGGAGGTTTTCGTCCGCACGCTCCAAATTGCGTTTAGAGACCTCCCACTTACGAATCGCCTCGGAGTGTTTGAATGCGGATTGGCTCACCTGAAGTTCCACCTTCTCCTTTACATCCTCCTCCTTGTATTGGGCAATCTGCGTTTCACACTTGGCAGCTTTCAGATTGTAGATGCTCTCGCCCCAGTGGAGCAAAGGGATGTTCACCAAAACACCCACGTGCCAATCGAATCCGAACTCCTTTTCGAAGCCATGCTTTGTGGAGGGGTTCGTACCCGCATAGGTGCCGAAGAGGGCGACAGTAGGCATTAAAGCGGCACGCTCCACCTTCTCCTTTTGGCGATAGATGTTCTGCGCCAACTCCAAACTGTGAATTTCCGATCTGTTGTTATAGACATCGTTCATATCGCAAGGTTCCGCCTCTACGATCTCGATCGCTTCACCACTCTCATCCGCCAAAGAGAAATCCTCCTCCAAAGGCAGACCGCAATATTGCGCCAAAAGCATCTTCGAAAGACGGATGCCATTATCCACCTTAAACATCGTCATCTCCGCCTCATTTCGCTTTACAGAGACAGAGAGTTCATCTGCCTTGGTAGCCAATCCAGACTCGATCAGGTTCTTCACATCCTGCTGCATCTTGTCCAAAAGTTTCACCAACGACTCGACCGCCTTCTTCTTGTTATTCAAGGAGACGATTTGCCAATATGCGCCATCCACCTGCACAAGGATATCCTCCTTTTGGGTATTCATCTTGCTTTGCGCCAATTGTCTCTTCAACTCGGTGATCTTGTTGTAGGCGACAATCTTACCACCCATAAAGACAGGCTGCGTCAAATTCAAAGAGGCCAGGAAGATATTCCGCGTATCAAACTCCAACTCCTCCTTCGGAATGGTCGTGTACTCCTTCCATAGCAACTTCTCCGGATTCTTTCTCGGATCGAACGGAACACCGTTGGCGTCCAAAGGAGCGGGTTGGCCATTGACGACCGCCCACTTATTGTTCAACTGACTACTTGAAATGACCGGAGCACCATTCTGGTCGAGGTGCATGGTAGGCATCTCGAATCCAAACGATCCATTTGACACCGTACCGATAGGCAGGAAGAGATCCTCTCCCACCAACGACAATTGGTCACCATTGCGCACGTAGGCGCCGCGAATACTCAAATCAGGGAAATACTTGGTGCGGGCTGCCTTTCGTTCGTAGGTGGCCTTATCCAACTCCGCTTGCGCGATCTTCTGCTCCTTGTTGTTCTTTAAAGCCAAGTCGCGGCACTCATCCAACGTATAGACCGAAGATTGGGCCCATAGCGCCACAGCCGACAACAAAGAGATTCCCGTCAGAAATAACTTCTTATCCATCTTACACTAAAACAATATTATTTTTCATTCTCCATTTCTTCGCTCTCACGAAGGTTGTTGAATACGCGTCCAAGCAAATCTATCGCGGTCCGAACCTCAGCATCGGAAAGACCCTTAAAACAGGTTTTCATCGTGCTCAAAGTGGCATCCTGTACCAAATCATGGCACTTAACACCCTTCTCCGTCAAATGAATGTGGTTGGATCTTCTGTCCGTTTCGCTGGTTTCACGCTCCACCAACCCCTGCTTCTCCATATTTTGGATCAGTCGGGTAACACTCGGACGATCGCGGAAGGTAGCCTCCGCCAAGGCGTTCTGCGTCTGGCTGGTACCATCCATTTTCACCCATAGACACATCAAAATAGACCACTGTTCAGGCGTGATATCTTCACCCGCCTTTTTAATGCAACGCGCCAAATGGCGGTTAATCGCATTCGAAACCTTACCGCTTATCACAGCGAAAGCCAACTCTAAATCTTTTACGTAATTTTCCATTGTTCTATTTTTTATCACTGCAAAGTTAGTTGTTTAGACAACACAGCAATCTTAAATAAACTTAAATTATTGTCGCGACAACATATCAGTTGACAAAATACAAGAATTCATCAAAATCAAACACTATCAAACCAGCCACGAGGAAAATGGTCCCAAAATGGAATTTTGTCCGTAAAATAGTTGCGTATCAGAGATTTTCACCTTATATTGTAGTCAGGAAATGGGAACAAAGACTGCAAAAAGTTTCATCTCGCAAGAGATTGACAAGACGGCAAACAAAAGAGAACTGATAGTATAAAACTATATATCAATCAATGAGTTCTACATGACTATTGTTTTTTTGTCGCCTATATTTAAAGTATATCAAGGACGGCAGACGTCCATACGAAGATTCGTTCAATGCTGGGCGAATCTTCTTTTTTTACATAAAATTCATATCTTTGCGTACCAGAGCAATTACCAAGAATAGAGGAATAACAAAATTGACAAATATGAGAAACAAGGCATTATTGGCATCCGCCGCACTAACCATCTTCATCTCAGGATGTAAAAAGGAGAACGCCTACACGGCTTACGACAACCAAGCTTTTCACATAGAGTACCCTAAGACCTGGGAATCGGTGGAGAACGCCTTCGAAGTGGTTCCTTTCGCCGCTTACGGAGCCGAAGGTGGACAAATGATTGCCGTCAGGACCAGACTTCTCGACAGCGTGCCTGAAAACGAGAGGACACTGGAGGCTTTCACGGATTCCAGAATCAAAGATTTCGAAGAGAGCATCATCAACTTCCAATTGCAGAAGAGGGAGAACACCGACGACGGCGCCATCATCCTCCACTTCACCAGTGGCGAAAAAGAGAGCGAGAACTCCACTTTCTACGAGTCGCTCATGAAGTTGGCTTTCAAAGACAATCTATTTTACGGTGTGGAGTGTGCCGCTGCCGACAAGGCTGAAAAAGACACAGCGGATCACATCATCAGATCTTTCTGCTTGAAATAAGGGAGACCAAGAGGATACCCACATAGGTCAGAAGACCATTTAAAAGTAAGAGTTCGTACCCCATCTCGTAAGAGAATGCGGTACGAATTTTTATTGATACCCAATAGGAGAGAATCGGAGACAAGAGAGCCACCGCAGCCACCCATCGGCTCTCCAGACGAGCCTTCTTGTGGAAAAGGCAGAACGCGAACATTCCCAACAACGGACCGTACAGATAGGAGACCAACTGATAAATCAAATCTATGGCGTGGTTGTTGCGCATAAAATCCAGAAGCACCACCAACACACCTACGCAGACCGCCACACCCAAATGTATCTTATGGCGGAACGAGGCATCACACGCTCCCTCCCGCCGCAACACATCATTGAGAAACGAGGTGGTCATCGCCGTCATCGCCGAATCGACGCTGGAGAGCGATGAGGCCAACATTCCCACGGAGAAGCAGACCATCGCCAAAGCGCCAGACTCCTTCACAAAATAGGGCAACAACCCATCGCCAACAGCAGGCAAAGTATCCATCCCATAATGGGAAGCGATCAACAATCCCAACATCAAGAAGAGCAGATTGACTGGAATAAAGATAAAGGCATAGGACATCATATTACGCTGCGCCTCACGCAAAGAACGACACGAAAGGTTCTTTTGGATCATATCCTGGTCCAAGCCAGTCATCACCACCACCACAAAGGCTCCACTGACAAACTGCTTCCAAAAATAGTTACGGCTACTCCAATCCTCCCATTGGAAGATTTGCGAATAGGAAGACTCCCTCACGAAACGGATACCCTCCACAAAGTCCATCCCCATGGCGGCAAGCACCGCACGAAGCAGGAGCACCAACGTTAGCACCATGACCAACGTCTGCAAAAGGTCGGTCCACACCACCGCCTTAATCCCGCTCTTATAGGTATATAGATAGACAAAGAGAAGACACAGCACCACAAAAAACGGATAGGGAAGCCACTGCAGATCCGCCATTTGAAACAGGACAAAGGCTGCCACGTAAAACTTGACGGAGGCACCCAACAACTTATTGACCAAGAAGAATATCGCTCCGGTCAGACGCCCCACCCCACCCAATCGTGCGGAGAGAACCGAATAGATCGAGACGTTACCCGACTTGTAATAAATAGGGAGCAAGACATAAGCCACCACTACATAGCCTAAAAGGAATCCCAACACCATCTGCATATAGGTGAAGGAGGTGGCTGGCACCCAACCAGGCACAGAGACAAAGGAGACGCCAGAGACGGAGGCGCCTACCATACCAATGGCCACCGCCCACCAAGGCGAACGCCGATTCCCCAGAAAGAAATCGGCGTCGCTATCATTTCCGCCCATCCGCTTCGAGACGAGCACTAATACACATAAATAGGCAATTAAGACCGCTATTACCATACGAAGAGATTACTTCTTATCATTTCCCCCATTCTGGTTCTTCCTCATTTCCTCAGCCTGTTTTTGTGCCTCGACCATCTGGTTTTGAACTTCCATCATCTTCTTTCTCACACGGCCCATAAACGAATTATCCTCCGCCACATTCATCGTACTGTCAATGGCGCTGATCACCTCGGAGCCAGTCTGTTTGTTCATACGGTCAGCCTTTTCTCTCGACTGCTTCTCGGCAAGTCTCGTCTTGCGATGCTCCTCGATGTTCGCCAAAAGCTTCTTCTCATTGATAGATTTACGGATCACCAATGTTTGAACAATGGTTAGGAGCAAAGAGATGAAATAGTAGTAGGTCAAACCTGATGCGATTTTGTTAAACCAGAAGAAGAACATCACCGGCATGAAATACATCATATACTTCATCATCTTCATCTGCTGCTCCATCGCCTCACCGCCGGCCATCGAAGAACTTGCGTTCATCTGCATATTAAACTTGGTATAGATGACATTCACCACAGTAAACAAGACACAGAAAAGGCTCAAGTGGTCACCGATAAACGGCAAGTCATATCCCCAAGAGATGATCGCATCGTAAGAAGAGAGGTCATCGGCCCAAAGGAATGGGACGTGTCTCAACTCAATCGCCAGAGGGATGAAGAAATAAACCGCCATCAAGAACGGCATAGAGAGCAACATCGGCAAGCAACCGCCAGCAGGATTAACACCTGCATCCTTATAAAACTCCTGCACCTTTTGGCTACGCTCCATAGGTGACAAATCCGCGTATTTCGTATTCAACTCATCAATCTCAGGCTTCAAGACACGCATCTTGGCGGATGAGAGGTATGATTTGTACGTGAACGGCGTCAAGAACAATTTCACCACGATGGTCAACAAGAGAATCACCAAACCGTAATTGCCGACAATCGAACCAAGGAAGTCGAACAACGGAATGATGAAGAATTGGTTCACCCATCGAATCAAAGAGAAACCGAGGGTAAGCAAACGGTGCAAATTCAACTTCTCGTCGCCACTGGTTCCCTTGTTGAACGACTTCAACAATTTGTAGCTGTTCGGACCATAGAAAAATCTGAAATTAGCCTTTCCCGACGCAAATGGCACCTCTGTCTGCATCATATATTTCTTCAAGTGAAGGGAGTCGCTCAATTGAGAGGACTTCAACATCGTATTCTCCATTAAATTACCATCCGCAATGAGGATACTGGAGAAATATTGATCTTTGAAAGCCACCCAACGGACAGGATCCTCAACCGACTTCTCGTCATTGCCATTCTCGCTCAAATAATCACGGCCATCCTCAGGCGTATAGAAATACAACTGCGCGTAACGATCCTCGAACTCACGACCCTTTTCCTGCTGAGGGATATCCATCACCCAAGACGCGATGAGTTTATTCATCGAACCATCCAACGAGCCCGACAAGCCATTCGCCTCAACCGAGAATTGAAGCATATAACTATCCTTAGGAAGAACATATCGGAAATCAAGGCTACCACCATTAGTGGACGCCAATGAGAAAACAACAGAGGTGTCGTTGGAAGAGGCCACCGCAAAATTCATATCCGCAGTATGCAAGAGACGGTTGCTGGCGGTGTGCAACTCCAAATTAAATTTCGCCTCCTCACCATTGAAGAGCGTCAACTCATTCTTCTCCTTATTCTCAAACTTCTTGAGCACGACACTTTCGGCTTGGGCACCCAATGTGGAGAAATTGATCTTCACCAAATCATTCTCCAACACCACATTACGCTTCGCGTTCACGCCACCCGCACGGAACTCACCATATTTTTCCGAAGACTTAATTTGTTTGAGGGAATCGTCTTCCGACAAAGCCGCGATGGAGTCGTTGAATAATTTCGCGGACAGTTCTGCCTGACGCATATCTTCCTCCGCTTGACGAATAGAATCCTGGTAGTGTCGACGAGCCTCCAATTGCTCTTTAGAAGGTCTGTTAAAATAAGAGAATCCAAATAGGATAGCAAACATCAGGACGAACCCTGTAATCGTATTCTTATCCATTTTATGCTTTATTAAATTTATATTCTTTTTTAATTTCAATTTACGGAGGCACTTTCCTCTCAGCGCCCGAACCCATTTTTTAATTTTGCAAAGGTAAAAAAAATAATATACATTTGCATATTATGGGACTAATACAATTATTTAAGAGCATAAAACCGTTTGTAATGCCATACAAATGGTTGGTTTTGGCGACATTACTGCTGACGCTCATCGGCTCTCTTATGGCACAGGTAAACGCGATTGTCTTGGACTGGACCGTCGATTCCATCAACGCACACCTGCAAGCTGGCGGGAAATGGGGTGCGGAGGCTGTGAAAATCGTCACTTTCGTAGCCATTGTCCTATTGGGCAAGGAGGTTTTATCGGCCGTCATCACCTTCGCGCAACGATTCTTCGGCGAGAAGATGCGCATCTATGTCTCCAAAGATTTGGCGCAGGCGGTCATCGAGAAGGTACTTACTTTCCGAATCGCCTTCTTCACCGCCAACAACAACGAAGCGGGCAAACTGCAAACCCGTATCGACCAAGGCGTGGCCAGTCTATCCAGAACCGTGCAGAACTTCTTCATCGATCTCCTGCCACTCTTCACCAGTGCGATTTTGGCGCTTATATTGATGTTCAAGGCCAATGTCTGGGTGGGACTCACCGCCCTATTCATCATGCCGATCTATTTCTTCATCACCTACAAACAGACTCAAAAGTTGAAGAACTGGCGCCGCGACATGCGTCAATACCGTGAGATGAAGAGCCACGGCATCATGAACATCATCGAATCCATCAATGTCATCAAATCGTTCAACAGGGAGCGCATCGAGGGCGACAAGCAATTGGAGATTCAAAACCAGGTGACCAACAACCAAACCGAGACAAGAAAAATCAGCTTCCTCTTCGAAGGTCTCAAAAGCTTCATGCAACAGATCGGAACGGTACTGATCATCATCCTCACCGCCTACTTGGTATTGGACGACTACCCAGGCATGACCATCGGAAAAATCATGTACCACGTCATGTTGTTCAACAACGTCGTGGCGCCTATCCATCAACTGCACCGCATCTACGACGACATGAACGACGCGCTCATCTACGCGGAGGGATTCTTCGACATTCTGAAGTCGGACAACGAGGTGGAGCCTACCGGATCCTACAAACCAGCGCATATCAAGGGTGACTTCGAGATTTCGGGCGTGGACTTCACCTACCCTAACGGGACAAAGGCGCTCCATAACATCAACATGAAGGTGGAGAGCGGGAAAATCACCGCATTCGTTGGTCTCTCCGGAGCAGGCAAAAGCACCATCGTCAACCTATTGGACAAGTTCTACACGCCAGACTGCGGAAGCATCAAATTGGACGGCGTGGACATCAGCGAATACGACACAAAATTCCTTCGCGACAACATCGGATTGGTGCTTCAAAAGAACCACATCTTCGACGGCAGCATCGCGGAGAACATTCTCTACGGAAACCCGAACGCCACCATCGAGGAGGTTCACGAGGCAGCGAAGAAGGCCTATCTTTACGACCAAGTCATGGCGTTGCCTAACCAATTCGACAGCAAGGCCACACTCCTTTCCGGTGGCCAACAGCAACGCATCGCGATCGCGCGTATGTTCCTGAAAAATCCACCGATCATCTTCCTCGACGAGCCAACCGCAAGTTTGGACGCCATCGCCACGGAGCAGATTAAGAACAGCATCGACGCCATCAAGAAGAACAGAACCGTCATCATCATCTCGCACAGCATTTCGCAGATCATCGATAGCGACATCATCTACGCTTTGAAGAATGGTCGCGTGGAACAGGGAGGTAATCCAGATGAGGTTTACAAACAAGGCGGTATCTACAAAGAGATCGTAGATGCCTCCGCAAGAAGTTTGAATATCGAAAAGATCTCCAGAACGATTGAAGGAGACAACAAATAAACTGTCAAATACCAGATAGATTATGAGTGAGAAAGAGACAGCGTACAGTTACAAGCACCCACACCCAGCAGTCACCACTGACTGTGTGATTTTCTGTTTCGACGGGAAAGAGTTGAACGTGCTACTTGTGCAAAGAGGCGTGGAGCCATTTAAAGGGGCGTGGGCATTCCCTGGTGGATTCCTAAAAATGGACGAATCCGCAGAACAATGCGCACTGAGGGAACTCAAAGAGGAAACCGACTTGACGCCCGAACACTTGGAGCAATTCCACACCTTCACAGAGGTGGACAGAGATCCGAGGGAGCGTGTGATCACCATCGCCTACTTCGCCTTGGTGAAAAAATCGGAGGTAATCGGCGGCGACGACGCATCCGAGGCCCGTTGGTTCAAATTGAACGACATCCCAAGATTGGCCTTCGACCACGATTACATATTCAGAAAGGCTTTGATCGCCTTGAAGGAGAAGATCCATTTCGAGCCAATCGGATTCGACCTCTTGGAGGAGGAGTTCTCCATGCCTGATCTGCAACGTCTCTACGAATCGATCCTCGGCGTAAAGTTCGACCGACGCAACTTCCAAAAGAAGATCATCCAATTGGGCATTTTGGAAGAGTCGCCATCCAACGAGAAGAAGGCGTCATCCGCACAAGGTTCAAAGGGAGAAGGTGTCAAAAGCGGCAGGTCCAAGAACAAAAAATGGAGATTCATCCCGCAAAAATATGAGGAGATGAAGACCTTGAAGAATTTCAGGTTGGAGTTCTAACCGTCCAAGAGAGAGACGTCATCACAATTTTCCCGTCATAAATATATGGTTAATTCATGCGAAAAGCATAATTTCGCGTCTCGAGGATTGTAAATTAAATCAGGGCTCATTAGAAGCCCCCTAATAAAATAACATTAACTACAAAAAGGAATATATGATGAAATGTAATGTGATTTTGGCTGCAGCCCTAATGGCTTGCACTTCCGCATTCGCCGCTACAAGAGCGGACGTGATGAATGCACCTTGTTCGACCATCGACGCTATGATGGCAACCGTATTGAACCAACAACAAAAACCTTATGCGGCTGGCGCAAGCGGCGAGGACGCTTACGACAATCCGGGATTGGTGAATTTCGCATTCAGACAAGTGGGTATCGATGTACCTGGCGACCAAAGCGCATTGGGTTCTTACAGCAAAAAGATCACCGCTCCTAAGAAGATGAAGAGAGGAGACGTTGTATTCTTCTCCAACGCATTGAATCCAAAGGAGATCAACACAATGGGTATCGTTCAACACATCAACGAGGATGGCACATTCAACTTCATCACCGTTATGCCAGACAGAGGTGTGATGATCGCCAGCAGCACAGACCCAGTATTCAATGGCAACTTCATGCACGCCGTACGCATCATTTCCGACGAGCAGATCAAGGATATCCGCGGTGGATACCAAAAGGATTTGGCAAACATCGAAAAGGCTAAGGCTGATTTGGAGAAGTCAAAGCAAGAGGTGATCAAGAACGAGAACAAACTCCGCGACTTGGAGAATGATTTCATCAAGAACAACACTGCCGCTTTGAAATTGAAATAATAGCGGGAAAGAAAGCTAAAAGGAGGTGTATTCCACGGGATGCACCTCCTTTTTTTGAGATATTAACAAAAAATGCAAGGTATTAGACGCTTTTTACATTTCAATCTACTTTTTTTGATAAATTTGCATACGTAAGATAACTGGAAACTGAAAGTATATGGGTTTTATAGATTTATTCATCAAACCAGAACCGCAAGAGCAAAAGAAGGGTGGTCAAACGAAGCCATCTCCCGCGTCAACCAATAACGCCGCATCCAGCCATCAGCAGTCGGCGCCACGCAGTACCGACACCAATGCGCAACAGACTGCGGCGACAACGGCTCCAAGTAGCGAAAACGTATCTCTCCCAGTTGACTATGCGATTGAAAGCAGCTCGGAGATCAGCATGGACGTGCAGAAGAAATTGTGGCAAACATTGCAAGACCGCAACATTCCAGGCCCGGACATTATGGAGATGATCACCTACTCCGCATCGTTGGAGTCACTTGGCTTGCCAACCGAAAAGAGATACGAGGCAGCTTTCAATGTATTAAAGTCACAATACCCGACCTTCAACAAGAAGACTGTACTCAACTCCGCGGATGTTTACATCAGCTACGTCAAAGAGGAGCTTGAGAGCGGCAAGAGACAATTTGCGGAGAAGCGTCGCCACGATGTGGACGCCAAAAGGCAGGAGGTGAGCAACCTCATAAACAACCGCACCCTTCTTATGGCCCAAATTGAGGATCTAAAAAAACGTTGCGACATGCTCACCCAAAGAATCGAGGAGACGCAAGGCGCAGCCGACAAATCGGACAAAGAGATCGCCCACAACGAACAAGTCTTCGAGAACACCGTCAACGCCATGATCAAACGGATCGAGGAGGACAAGGAGGTCATGTCAAAATTGAATATTAATTAAAAATTCAGGGAAATATGGATAACAACTTAATTCCAAGCAACAACTCAAGCAACAACAACGCTAAGGGTTCATTCTCCATCAAAGATATCTTCAACCGTCCAGGCGGCACATTCGCAAAAATCACGGCAGGTGCCATCGCGGTAGGTTTAGGATTGGGATTCGTGAAGATGCTACCGTTTATGATTGAGGCAGCGGGCAATCTGATCTATTTCATCGGAGAACTTCTCGTCATAGCGGCAATTCTCGCTGTCGTTACCAGCAGTTCATTCTGGAAATGGATCTCCCTATTCTGGTACACCCTCAACAGAAAGATCGTAGGTATGTTCGTCAAGATTGATCCTATCTCTATTTTGGAGCAATCCATCGCTAAGATGAAGGACAAATTGAATAACGTACACGAGAACATCACCAACCTGAAGGCCATCTTGATCAAGATGAAGCGCAAGCTCTCAGAATACGAGGAGCAACAACAGGAGAACATCAGCAAATTGAATCTTCAGAACTCCAGATTGAAGATCGGTGGACTTAGCTCCAACGACCAACTTCGCATCGAGATGAGCGTCGGAACCATCAGCAACGACATCTCCCGCCTTGAGAGCATCATCGAGAGCCAAAAGCAAAGAATCGCCACCTCAGAGAAATACCAAGAGGTGATGGAGCGTTTGGAAATCATCGCCAAGGCAAAGATCGAGCGTTCCACTTTGGACTTGAAGAGAACAAAGGACGCATACGAGGCTGCAGAGGCGCAAAAGAGCGCTTTGAAATCTATCAGCAGCATTCTCAGCGGCGACGCCCAAAGTTTGGAGGAGGAGTTGGCTATCGAGCACATCACCAACACAGTGGACATGAGTGTGGCTGAAATGGAACGCTTCTTGGACGACTCAAACGGAATCTTGGAGAACTACAACTTGGAGACAGCCGTCAATGTAGAGAAGGTGAACAAGATCCTCTCCAAGTATGGTCAGAAAGAGGCATTCGCTTCATTCTCGGAGCAAGCCATCGAAACGCCTTACGAGGAGATGAAGATCGAGCCTATGGAGGCAACCCAAGCGGAGAAAGTTCCTGCAGAGAGAAACAAATGGTGTTAACGAAATACTTTAAATTGTACAATTATGGGATTCTATGGTAGATTAACATTCTTAGGAAGATTCATCATCATGATAATCGTTATGGCGGCATTGGGCTGCGCACTCTACTTCACAGGAGTGATCCAACCGGAGTTGAAGCCGCTTGACAACCCTTTTGCAACCGAGCAAGCCCCAACCACTGAGGCGGCCGCTCCAACTGCGGAATAATCAGATATCCACAAAGGGTAACGAACGAAAAAATAGGGTGTATCACATGATACACCCTATTTTTGTTATATAGCCCTTCGAATAGAAGTGATTATTTCACATTTTTAGCCGCTCTGGCGATGAAATGCAAGCGGTTGAGTACATTCACCTCACTGACACCACCATCAAAGTCCAAGAAGAGGAGATTCATGTCTGGATAGATATCCTTTACACGTTTCTCGATACCCTTTGAGATCACATGGTTGGCGATACAGCCGAATGGTTGCAAGCTGATAGCCGCATTGATGCCCCTCTCAGCGAACGAAGCGAACTCCGCAGGGATCAACCAGCCCTCGCCGAATTGCGCCGCCAAATTGGTGATCTTCTCGGCCCTTCTCGCCTCCTCATGGATATCCGCGCTCTTCTCGTAGTAACGGAATGCGGAGGCCGCCTTGTCAATCTTATGGATGACATGGTTCAGATACTTCTCGCCAAGGTTGGAGAGCAATCTCGCCATGAATTTACGCTTCTTCTCCAAGTGGTTCGCCTCATTGAATTTAGCGTTAGGGAAATATTGGAGGAAGAAATCGCTCAACGATGGTATGACAGGCTCGATACCCTCCTCTACCAACCAATCGACCACATGCTGATGTCCGAAAGAGTTGTATTTGATAAAGATCTCACCCACAATACCGATACGAGGCACATCCTTTGTTTCGGAAATAGCGTCGAACTTTTGCGCAGCCTCAGCCATCAACTTCACCAAATCCTTAGATCGTTTCGCCTCCACCGCACGCACGCCCAAGGCGATGTATTCATCCCTAATGCGTAAAGCGGCTCCTTTCTCCTTCTCTCTGACAGCTGCTGAATAGTACATTTTAGAGAGCGCATCGGCATAGAACACCAAATAGATGACAATCTTCACCACACGCTTTACATTTGGCGTAAATCCGGATTGCTCGTTGATCGTATCCATAATGGAGATGGAGATCACCGGAATATCACCATAACCTGCGGACAACAACGCTTTTTTGATTAGAGCGATATAGTTGGTCGCACGACATTGACCGCCCGTTTGGGTAATGGCAAAGACGACATTGTTCCTATCATACTGTCCCGACTCCATGGCACGGATACAATCTCCGACCACCAAAGTGGCTGGATAGCAGATCTCATTGTTCGCATATTTCAAGCCATATTGAACGGAATCAGAATCACTTGGAGGCATATTCTCAAAGTTGTATCCAATCAACTTGAAGAAAGCAGGAATGAACGGAGAGCGGAAGTCAGAGAAGAAAGGAACCAGAATCTTCTTGTTCACATCTTTCTTCAAGAACTCCGGTGTCGTAACGAAATCCTGGCGGACCGGTTCACTCTCTTCGTTCTTGTATTTCAACGACTCGATGAGCGACCTGATTCGAAGTCTCAAAGAGCCTGCATTGTTCACGTCGTCCACCTTCAACAAGGTGACATTCTTGCCGTGACGCTTCATCATATCGATGACCTCATCGACGATAAAGGCATCCGGACCACAACCGAAAGAGGTCAACTGCACATAGTGGACATCATCTTTCGATTCCGCCACCCACTGCGCCACCTTCATGATACGGTTCATGTAGGACCACTGCGGAATGATGTGGGAATCCTTCAACGAAGCCTCCGAACCCCTCACCACATCCTCGGTGACCACATCCACGCCAAACGAGGTGATGATCTCCGAAACCTTGTGTTGCACCAAAGGGTCGTTGTGATAAGGCCTTCCTGCCAAAACAATGACAAGACGCTTCTCCTCCTTGGCCTTCGCCAATAAGTGGACAGCCTTATCCCGCAAGGTGTTCGAGAACTTATCACGTGCGGCCAAAGCCTCTTCAAAGGCCGTCTCGAACTGTTTTTTATTGTAGTTCTTACCTAAAATGGACTTCATATAGGCAAGACACGACTTCTTCAACATCTTGTCATCCTTGAAATTGATGACAGGCGCATCCATCGGAATTCCGAAACGCTCCTCCACATTGATGGAACTGCGCAACACATCGGAATATCCTGCCACGACCGGACAGTTGTAGCTATTGTTGGAATTAGGCTCCATACGCTCGTAGATGACGTATGGATAGAAGATGCGGTCCACCTTCTTCTCCGCCAAATCGAAGACATGGCCATGCAACAGCTTCGCAGGGAAGCAGATGTTATCCGCCATCACCGTATTCAAGCCCTTCTCGTACATGGAGAAGGTGGATCTTGCGGAATTCTTCACCGCGATGTTGCAACGAGTGAAGAGCGTGTACCAGAACGGGAAGTTCTCATACATATTCAAGGCTCGAGGAATTCCCACGGTGAAATAAGGCTTTTCGAGCACACCCTTCTTGTCCTTTTTGAAGGCCAATTCGTTCTTATAGAAGCTCATATTGAAGGCGACTCTGCCCTGCTCGCCTTTGTTGGTATAAACCTTTTCGCACTTATTTCCAGAATAGTAAACTTTACCGTTTGCGAATACGTTCTTCAATATCTGACAATTATTCTCACAGCCTACACAACGAAGCGGCTCCGAAGTGTACTCCTTCAAATCCACCAATTGCGACAAGAGTGTGCCTTGAGCATCCGGCTGGATTCTCTTCTTGGAGAAGAGCGCGGCACCATAAGCACCCATCAACTCAGGATAGTTGGATACAATCACATCCTTACCTACTGAAAGTTCGAAGGCACGCACCACAGCAGAGTTACGCATGGTACCTCCTTGCAAGACAATGTGTTCGCCCAAATCCTTCACATCCTTCAGTTTCAACACCTTATAGAGGCAGTTTTTGATCACTGAATAGGCCAAACCAGCGGAAATATCATCCAGAGGAGAACCCTCACGCAAACATTGCTTCACCTTAGAGTTCATGAACACCGTACAACGGGTACCGAGGTCACAAGGATTCTGACTCTCGCAAGCGCGACGCACGAAGTCCGAAATAGGGCACTGCAAAGATTGCGCGAAACTATCGATGAACGATCCGCAACCCGACGAGCAGGCCTCATTGATCTCCAAGCGGTTGATGGCTCCCTTCTCCACAAAGATGGCCTTCATATCCTGTCCTCCGATATCCAAGATAAAGGATACCTTCGGATTGAGTTTATAGGCAGCTGTATAATGGGCGATGGTCTCAACCATGCCAAAATTCAAACCGAAAGCGGTCTTAATCAACTCCTCACCGTAACCAGTAGAGCATCCAGCCACCACTTTTAAGTTTTTACCGCACGCGCGGGCCTCCTCCAACAAAAGGGTAAGTCCCTCTTTGACGGTCTCCAACGGACGACCACCATTCTTTTTGTAGAAGGTAAAGAAGATTCGCTCCTGTTCGTCCATCGCCACCACCTTGGTAGTCGTCGAACCTGAGTCGATACCTATATAGCAATTTTCCGAGGCGAGTTGAGCGATCTCCACCTTTTCAATTTTGTTCTTCTCCTTGCTGATTTTCCACTCCTCGAACTGTTGCTTAGATTCAAACAACGGAGCCAAAGCAGATTTCGCAATTTCCGTGTTCTCGCGTTTCGTCTTGAAGAGTGCGATGAATTCATCCAAGCTCTTCACCTCAGCCTTCTCGCTCATAGAGAGGCTGGCACCCCAAGCAGGCACCACAGAAGCCTGTTCGGTCATGACAATGTCCTCGTCGCCGAAACCGATCTTCTCCTGCATAATCTTGCGAAGCGCAGGAATATGCGCAAACGGACCTCCGCAAAGGAACACCTTCGATTTGATGTCACATCCGCGGGAAAGGGCGGAGATAACTTGTGTAGCCACTGCCGTAAAAATGGAAGCGGCGATATTCTCACGCTTTACGTTCAAAGCAATCAAGTTCTGGATATCCGTTTTGGAAAACACACCACAACGGGATGCGATCGGATAGACCGCATCGGCACGGAGAGCCATATCGCTAAGCTCGCTCACCTCCACACCCAATATTACCGCCATCTGATCGATGAAGGCACCCGTACCACCGGCACAGTTACCGTTCATACGGATATCAGGCTGCATATTTTGGTTGAAGAAGATCATCTTACTATCCTCTCCACCAATATCTATCAAAGTTCTTGTACCAGGGAAACGTTTTTCAATCACTTGGGTGGCGGCGACCACCTCTTGAATAAACGGCAATCCAAAACGTTCAGAAAGACCCATTCCAGCGGAACCGGTCACCTGAATTCTCACATCAGCAACAGGAATTTGAGTCTTTAGTTTCTCCAAAGATTGCAACAAAGTTCCCTGTATATCCGCATGATGTCTCGCATAGTCGGTATATACAAGTTCCCCTTCGCCATCCGTAACAACCACCTTCAAAGTGGTGGATCCAGCATCCAGACCAATATTAAATATGTTTTTTAACATAGAAATCGATTTGACGCGAAAGTACGAAAACTTTCCCTAAAAAATAGCAAAAACTCCATTCAATTCCCCATCAATGTTAATAATTTCAAACGCAACCATTATAACTTGAGCAAAACAAAAGGGGAAAAACAAATTCTTTCAAACTGATTATTTGTATTTTAGAAAAAATAAATAACTTTGGGGCGCCTATAAGTATAAATAAGACACGGTAATGTGTCGGTATAAATGTTGTATTATTGTATATGTAAGTATTAATGTATCATGAAAAGTTTCTTGAAAAATTTTAAGAGATGTGTCTTTGTCGTATGCGCATCCCTAACATCTATGGCAGCCTTCGCACAGTACCCAGCGGGTTCTCCAGTTGCCATTAACGGTAAACTACAAGTAAAAGGAACACAACTCGTCAACGAGTGTGGTTATCCTGTACAACTTCGCGGTATGAGTTCCCATGGTCCTCAATGGTTTGGCAACTGTATCTGCGAATCATCCATCAAAAACTTGGTGAATGAATGGGGAATCAGTGTTTACCGAATCGCCATGTATGTACAGGAGAAGGGATATGTGACGAACAAGCAAGGATTCAGAGATAAAATCGACGAAGTCGTTAAGATCTGCGGAGATTTAGGCATATACTGTCTTATCGACTGGCACGTCCTCACCCCAGGTAATCCTAACGATGGCGGCTATTCAGACGCTGTGGATTTCTGGAAATACATGTCACAAAAGCATGGATCAAAGAAACACGTCCTTTACGAGCTTTGCAACGAGCCAAACGGTTGTCAGTGGTCAGATGTGAAAAAATATGCAGAGAACATTATTCCTATCTTCCGCAACAACAACGACGAGACCGTCGCCATCGTAGGAACCCCTACTTGGAGTCAGGACGTCGATGCCGCATCGCAAAACAAGTTGAATTTCAGCAATGTGATGTACACCCTTCACTTCTACGCAGGTTCACACGGACAATACTTAATGGACAAGGCCAACACGGCCCTCAGAAACGGAGCGCCCATTTTCATCACAGAGTTCGGTGTTTCCAAAGCAGATGGTAACGGTGGCGTTTTCCCTAACGAGACACGCAACTGGATCAAATGGGCCAACGACAACAACGTCAGCTTCATCAACTGGAGCTACTCCGACGCCAATGAGACTTCCGGAGCACTTAGACCAGGTTCTTGCAGCGGCGGACAATGGAACAATACCACCGACTCCGGAACGCTCATCAAGGAGTTGATCAAGAGCAATCCCAAAACATATACCGCATGCAATGGCCAACAACAAGGTGGTCAAGAGCAAGGCGGCCAACAACAAGGCGGTCAGCAACAAGGTGGACAGCAACAAGGCGGTCAACAACAAGGTGGTCAACAACAAGGCGGTCAACAACAAGGCGGTCAACAACAAGGCGGTCAACAACAAGGCGGTCAACAACAAACCCAACCAGTCACCTACCCTGATCTTACCAACAGCATCGCAGCTGGACAAGGATACAGAATCGTCAACAAGGCGACCGGAAAGGTCATGTCATCCAACAACAAGATGGAGGGCGACGCACCATTGGTAACCGTTACCAGAAAAGAGGGCGACATGAGCCAAATATACGTATTCAAGGGAGTGGACGAATTCTTCAGACTAAGGAACGAGGCATCCATGAAATGTCTCTCCAACAAGTACCAACCCAATGATGGCACCGCCATTGTCCAATTGGATTACAACCAATGGGACGAGAGCGAGAAATGGAAGATCACCTTGGTAAACGACAAATGGTTCCGCATCGAGAACAAGAGCGTCAACAACAACAATACCTGCATCGCCTCTACCGGCAGCAATGATGGTGACGCTGTAAAACAAACCACATGGAGCAACCAAGACGCTCAACTTTGGGGCTTAGAAAAGACCGATGTGGATGATTCAGGCGTGGCCTCTTTCGCGGCGGAAAGCCTCGTATTCTACCCAACTATATGGGGCGAAGAATTTGTCATCGAGGGATTTGGATTCGACAAAGTGATAGTCAGCAACATCTCAGGTGTAGCTCTCAAACAATTTGAGGCAGCGGGAAGCTACAACGTGGCAGACCTCTCCGCAGGCATCTATTTCGTAACCGTTATGGATGGCGATACCATCATCGGCAGATTCAAAGCAATTAAGAAATAGAGCATCAAACAATATTATTTTAACAGTTAAACAACAAGCAAGGGCGGAAGATTATGACTCTTCCGCCCTTTGCTTATATATCCAGATCGATATTCTTGGCGATGTATCAGAAAGGATATTTGTCGTATTATCCCCATTCTTTATCTCAACTCCCAAAAATGGCCCGTGAACATCAATAAAATCGTATAGACCTCCAGACGACCGATCAACATCAAAGCGGAGAGCACCCATTTGCCGAAGTCGGAGACCTCCGCAAAATTGGCGGCAGGACCTGTGATACCAAATCCAGGACCATTGTTGGAGATAGCAGTCAAGCAAGAGCCTATCGCCGAATCAAAATCCAAACCGCTAAGCGTCAGCAAAAAGGTTCCAAAGAGGAAGATGATCAAAAAGATGAAGAAGAAGCCTAAGATACGCTCTACTGCCTCCATAGTGATCGCCCTTTCAGAGACTTTCAAAGGCAACACCGCATTGGGGTGGGAATGGAGACGGAGTTCATTGAGCGCATTCTTGAAAGCGATGATGATTCGAATCAGTTTCACACCTCCACTGGAAGAACCCGCACAAGCACCACTCAACATCATAACCGCAGTCGGTATCCAGAACGGAGCGCCCCACCCTACATAATCGCAATAGGTGCCCTGATAACCGCAAGAGGTAAAGATACTGGTCACATGGAAAAGCGCGGCGCGGAACTTCGCCTCGACGCCCACAGGCATCTGTGCGGAGGTGTCCCCCGTCGGATTTACAAGCAAAAGCACGAAAAACAAGAGCACCAACACCACCGTTCCAACTACATACCAATGCAACTCCGCATTGACACGGAAAATACGCCACTCTCCCACACTCGCAAAGTAATAGAGCGCAAAGTTCACACCTGCCAAAAACATAAAAAGGCAGCAGATGTACTCCAAATAGGGAGAGTTGAAATAGGCGAAGTTGGCCTGATGCGTACTGAATCCACCCGTACCGACCGTTGTCATTGAGTGGCATACCGCATCGTAGAAATTCATAGGACCCATCCAGAAGAAGAGAAAACAAAGGAAGGTCAAGATCGCATAGATCAGCAAGATTCCCCTTGCCGCATCCTGCGTCTTTGGACGCAACTTTTTCAGAGAGACACTGGTGGCCTCCGTGGCGAACAACTGCGTATTATTCTTATTGAACGAAGGCAAAAGAGCAATGGAGAACAACATAATACCCAATCCTCCCATCCACTGCATGGTACTTCGCCAAAAGAGGATTCCATGAGGCTGCTCATCGATGTTATTCAAGACAGAGGCCCCCGTTGTGGTAAAGCCCGACATGGTTTCGAAGAAGGCGTCGGCCAAAGACTCCGTGGTACCATACAATATGAACGGCAACATACCGAAAAGCGAGAAGACCACCCATGCGCCCGCAATAATGATGTAACAATCCTTTCGCGTCAACGACCCCTTATTCTTTCTGTTTGGGAAAAACAATGAAACCGCACAGACACCGGTAATGGCGGTAGAGATCAACAGCGCCTTCCAATCGGCCTCGAAATAAGCCAACGACACCAAGAGAGAGAGGGCCAAAAACACCGTCTCCATAAACAGGAGCACACCGAATACTTTTTTCTTCATAACTTCACTATCATTCCTATGGCGTAGCCTACTTTTCGCTTTTCGCCATGTACTTGGTCGGGAACCAAGAGATCAACAAACCAATCAACAAGGAGGAGAGGAGAATCAAGACGACATCGCTCCACCTGACACATATCGGATAGGCGTCCACCACAAAGCCGCCCTCGCCTCCACTATTCAATTTTATGATGCCGAACCATTGCTGCAATCCACACAACAACAAGCCCAACGAGACACCCACCAAGGTGCCGAACACAGAGATCAGCCACCCCTCCAACAGGAATACCCGACGAACAAACCCTTGGGTGGCACCCAAATTGCGCAGGGTAGTTATATCCGCCCGCTTCTCCAAAATCAACATCGTAAGCGAGCCCATCACGTTGAATACGGCAATCAACAAAATAAAGATGAGGATCAGGAAGGAAATCCACTTCTCAATCTTCATCATCCGATAGAATCCCTCGTGCTGCTCCTCCTTGTTCTTCACCGTAAAAGAGGGGCCCAAAATCTCCGTTATCACCCGTTGGGCATAGGCCTTATCCACCGCATCGTCAAGCGCAAGCTCCAATGAAGTGACATCCCCCGCTCCATAACCGAACAGACTACGGGCAAAATCAATATCCACAAAGGCATATTTGGAGTCGATTTCCAACTGGTTGGTGCCATAGATACCGATCAAGAAGAGCTGCGCCTCGGAAAAAGCCTTCTCCGGATTGGCGACATTCACCTTCACATCGTGTTTGGGCGCATAGAGCGACAATGGCCGCATGAAGCCCAAGCCAGCATCTATTTGGTTAGCCAACGCCCCACCAATCACCATATAGTTATCCTCATCCTCCCGCATCACAAAGGCTCCCGCCTGCATTACGTCGCGCACATGCGTCAGCCGCGCATAAGCATCGGTCACGCCCTTCACGGAGACCATTGTCTGACGATCCTTCGAGCGAATCAGCGCATTCTCCTCCATGATGTCGCAAGCCTCGCGGACGAAATCCAACGACTTGACCTTCTCCACCCGTTCATCGCTCACATTAAATACCTTTCCCTCCACCAAGGTTATCTGGATATCAGGATCGAACGAGTTGTACAGTCCTCGTATCAATTGTTGAAATCCATTGTACCCGGATAGCACACAAACGAGCGCAAGCGTAGCCACACAAATACCACCGGCGCAAATCGCGGAGATGATATTGATGGCATTGTGATCTTTGTGCGAGAAAAGATACCTTAGTGCGAAGAACAGAGGCAGTTTCATTTCTTATCCAAGCCCAAGAGGCGGTCGATATTTTCCAAATAATCCAAAGAGTCGTCTAAGAAGAAATGGAGCTCCGGCACTTGACGCAATTGGTAACGGGTACGTTGCGACAAATCGTGGCGGATCGACTTGGTCGCGCCTTGAATCATCTCCAACATCTCCGACTGCTTATCGTTAGGGAAGATACTCAAATAGGCTCTCGCCACACTTAAATCCGCTGACACGGAGACAGAAGTGACAGAGATCAAAACGCCACCTTGTGATTTGGTGAATTTTTGAAATATATCGCCCAGCTCCTTTTGGATTAATCTATCAATTTTGTTTTTTCTTGTTGATTCCATCGTAAACTACTCATTTAATATTATCTTTGCAAAGATACACAAAAAAAGCATCTACGGAAATGGAGATGCGAGTGCTAAATAAATCTATTTGTTTAAAATCTATGGAATCAACGTTATTGTACCAAATCGCACTGACCATGGCGAAAGGTGTTGGGATACACACCATCAAGAATCTGCTCTCCGCTTGGGGAGAGGAAGCCAATGTATTCAACCGCACATTGCAAGAGCTGCAATCGATCCCCAACATCGGGATGACAACTGCTCAAAACCTACTTGATCCCCTCCTATTGGAAAAGGCGAAGAAGGAGCTGAACTTCGTCGCTCGAATAGGCGGAAGAGCGATACCCTACACCTCCGAGGATTATCCGACTCGACTACGGGAGTGTAACGACGCCCCCTTCATACTCTACACGAAGGGAAATATAAACTTCAATACCCAACACGCCATCGGCATCGTGGGGACACGGAAAATGACCAATTACGGGAAGGAGATTTGCGAAGAGATCATCTCCGACTTGGCGGACAAATACCCTGATTTACTGGTCATCAGCGGATTGGCCCACGGCGTGGACGGATGTGCGCACAAGAAGGCGCTGGATTTGTGTCTCTCCACCATTGGCGTGGTCGGTCACGGATTAGACCTGATGTACCCCGCTCAACACAGGGCGCTGGCAGAGAAGATGATGGAGAAGGGAGGAATGGTCACCGAGTATCGCGCAGGCTGTTTCGTGGACAAGAAAAACTTCGTCTCCCGCAACCGGATCATTGCCGGGCTGAGTGATGTAATTCTTGTGGTGGAATCCGGAGAGAAGGGAGGAGCGCTCTTCACCGCAGAATTCGCCAACTCCTACAACAGGGATGTCTGCGCCATTCCAGGACGCATCGGAGATAGTTGCTCGGCTGGATGCAACCAATTGATCAAAAGCCACCAAGCCGTTATGGTGGAGAGTGCGGAAGAGATCGAGAAACTGATGAATTGGGATGTATCGAAAGCCACCCACCCCACCATCAACATCTCTAAATTCATGGCGTTGTCTGGCGAGCAGAAGATCATCGTCGAAGCCCTACAACTGTCGGAGAGGATGGAGATCAACGAGTTGGTCAAGAAGACACAGATCCCCTACGGCAAACTATCATCCCTTCTCTTCGAGATGGAGATGGACGACCTTGTCCGCACCGCACCCGGGAATGTCTATTACCTGCCAATCGGGAGATAACTCTCCCTGCCCCACATAGCGAAAATTGGCGAATCAGAAATATTCATAATGTTTTTTAATTTTCATATTACATTCTCCATTAGAAAAAGTATGCGAAAGACTTCATCGTGTAGCAGATGCACCCAAATTAGGTTTGCAATCCAGATGAACATTGCTATTGTCAGCACTTTGTCAAACTTGTATTTCTTGTAACATCGTAATGCCAAATATACAAATGGTATTACAGGGGCAACAAAGAACAAAAGCACCCAAAACCTACTGCTAATTATAGAATCGCTATACGCTTGTATTTTAAATAATGTGAGTCCACATAAGAAACAGACTATTATTGTCACTATGCAAAAAGCTTTAACCACTTTGTTGTCACCATTCTCTGATG
Organism: Paludibacteraceae bacterium; assembly: GCA_024401555.1. Taxonomy (GTDB): domain Bacteria; phylum Bacteroidota; class Bacteroidia; order Bacteroidales; family Paludibacteraceae; genus UBA1181. Next base: position 92,742 of record JAKSKV010000001.1, on the reverse strand, counting down.
AAAGTGTTCGTATAGCACCAATGATACCGAGTATATTGATGGCCGAAACAACTATGTTGCTTATAATAGAATCGATAAATTGAGCTCTGTCTATTATTTGAAGAATGTCATTTTCCATATAAAATAGCTTTAATTGTTACTATACCCAATCACGTGTCAGTATTGAAAATAAAAAAAAGCCCTGATTGTGCTCAGGGCTCTATTCTTTCCCGAAGGAACCACTTACTTCTTAGGGAACCACATCTTAAAGGTGATGATACGGGTCACCCTCGATTTCACTGGCGTGCCATCCTCTGTGGCAGGCGTCCACTTGGGCATCATCTTCATCACTCGCAAAGCCTCCGCATCCAAACTCGGAGAGACGCTTCGCTCCACCTTCACATCCGTCACTGAGCCATCCTCCTCCACATCAAATGAGACATAAACCAAGCCTGACTCATTATTATCCATCGCCTTTTGCGGATAGGAGATGTTCGCTTGAAGGAATTTAATATATTCCCCCTTCCCTCCCGGAAATTCAGCAAGCTCGGATTGTGCCGACAAAAGTGAAGCCACAGAGAGCAAGCAAGCCGTTAATATGAATTTTAAACGTATCGATTTCATCCTGTGTTATGTTTTGATTAATATGAGAATGTACTACCGCCCAAGAATTCACGCAACAACGAAGTGAACGGGATCTCAGTCTCCTGAACTGGGGAGAAATACTTCAAGAAATTCTGTAACCTATGCACCTCGGAATACTCCACGCAATTTTGAGGCACCTCCGAAAGGATTGGCTCAGCGAATTTCTTCAACACGCTCAACTCGAAAATCAATGCGGAATTGAACATCGCGTCGGCATTCTCTTGGTAAGGATAAATCCACTTCTCCTCACCTGCGTTCACCTTAGGCCAACGGCTGATGGTATCAACCGCAGAGTAGCCTCTGTACTTGTAATCACGGATGATACGGCGCAACAACCGGTTGTCGGTCGTAGGAATCCAATTATGGTTGTCGAATGAAATAGTGGTCAAAGCGGAGACATAAACCTTGAACTTCCTGTCGGCAGGAATCTTCTCCGTCAACGTCGGATTCAAGGCGTGGATACCCTCCACCACCAAAATATCGTTCTCGTTCAATTTAATCTTATTGCCACGGAACTCTCGCCCACCCGTCTCAAAATTGTAGGTAGGAAGATCCACCTCCTCGCCAGCCAATAACTTGGTCAAATGATCGTTGAAGAGGTTCAAATCGACCGCATACAACGACTCGAAGTCATAATCTCCATTCTCGTCGCGCGGAGTTTGATTCCTCGGCACGAAGTAATCATCCATCGAGAGCGGTGTCGGACGTTTTCCATTCACAGCCAAAGCGACACTCAGACGCTTGCTGAAAGTTGTCTTACCCGATGAGGAAGGACCCGACACCAACACCAACTTCACAGAACCGCGATCGCAAATCTCATCAGCGATCCGGGTAATCTTCTTCTCCTGCAAAGCCTCCGCAATCTTAATCACACTGGACATATTGCTCTTCTTCTTGATCAGCATATTCATGTTGCCCACATTGCTGACCCCCATGATCTCATTCCACTCGGTATGTTCACTGAATGTTCCAAAGAGTTTATCTTGGTTCACCTCCTCGCTCAACTTCGAAGGATCCTTGCGGTCTGGCACACGAAGGAAGAGTCCATCCTTATAAGGTGTCAGATCAAAGATATCAAGATATCCGGTGGATGGAGCCAACGGACCGATGTACCAATCCATCAAACCATCCAATTCATAGACCTTGGTATAGAGGTCGCCCAATGACTTCAGCAAAAGGGAGACATCGGTCGCACCACGCTTATCGAATGCCGCAATAGCATCCTCCGTAGGAATCATTTTCATGATAAAAGGGAAATCAGATGCGATGATCCTGCGCATCTCCTGCTTGACGCACTCCGTCAGATCTTTATCGATCGGTTGTTTCACCCCTTTCAACTTGCAGTAGTAACCCTTTGCGATGGGATGGTCCAAACGGATCTCCGTACCGGGGAAAAGGGTATAGAACGCCTTACACAAGACAAAGGAGAGGGAACGCACATAGGCACGCATACCCGCAGGGACATTATTGCTTTGAAACTCAATCCGTTTAGGATTGTAAATTTTGAACTTCAAATCCCGCGTCACATTGTTCACTTGCGCCACGAATGGTTTTCCTGTCAGAGAGGGTTTCAAATCCTTGTAAACATCCAACAGACTGGTACCCATGGGATAACTATGCTTTGATTGTGTATTCACACAAAATATTTCCACCGTATTAGACATAACTCAACCTATTACTGATTCAACCTATTACTAATTCACTCTATCGCTACACTGTTCACAGCCCATTACAAACCAGCCGCCAGTTCATTCTTTTTCATGAACTTGATCAAACTGTTATGGTACTTGTTCTTGTACTCGGTCTCCTTACCGTTCAGTTCATAGATATACTCCATCAACTCCGCCGTGTCATCGTATGTGGTACTATCCTTGGTGAGAATCGACACCACCCCACTCAATTGATTTTCAAAATAGGAGGCATAAAAACCCACATACTCATCGGCCGCAGCCCTCAGCTCATCGTCTCCCCGGAAATCGGACATGCCGTGAATCGTTTTCCACGCAGCCTGAATCTCCTTATAACTCGTCTCGTATGTAGAGCGCAAATTCGCCTTCATCTCCTCGCTGTTCTCCTTATTACGCTGAGAAATCGCCTGCGTCATGTTTTTCAAGGCGGAGGTGGAAACATCCACATTATGAGCCACTTTATCACAATAATCGGATGGAGAAACACAAGACGCCATCATCAAAGCGGCGACGATACCCATTATTACCTTCTTCATGCTATTCAATTCAAATGTTAATAAATTAAGGATGGCCGATCATACCCAAACCATCTCAAAGGTTAAAGATATAAAATCTTGTGAAAAAAAAAGCATTTTTTGAATATTTGAGTGGAAAGAAGATTAAATTTGTAGTAGAGAAGGGAGAACAACTTCCTTATTGATATTGAAGTATTAGTAACAATGGTTGTGTCGGCACTCTTTTCCCATTACTGGAGATGAGAGGAACACAGCAAAAAAAACACACAACAATGACAAAGAAATATGACTTTTTGGTGATCGGTTCCGGCATCGCGGGAATGAGTTTCGCTCTGAAGGTAGCCCACAAAGGCAAAGTTGCGATTCTTTGCAAAACACAGATGGCTGAGGCCAACACCCACTATGCGCAAGGCGGCGTGGCATCCGTGACAAAAAAGACGGACGAATTCGAACATCACGTGACAGACACATTGATCGCCGGCGACGGCATCTGCAACGAAGCGGTTGTCCGCAAAGTAGTGGAGGGGGCTCCCGAACAAATCAAACAATTGGTCTCTTGGGGCGTTGATTTCGACAAGAACGAAAGCGGCGAGTATGATCTCCACAAAGAGGGAGGACACTCCGATTTCAGAATTCTCCACCACAAGGACAACACCGGAGAGGAGATTCAAGACAGCTTGATCGAGGCGGTAAAAAAACATCCGAACATCGACATCTACGACGAGCACTACGCCATCGAGATCATCACCCAACACCACTTGGGCCAATTGGTAAAGCACACCACGCCGAACATCGAGTGCTACGGCGCCTACGTTTTGGACATCCGCACCAACCACGTCCACACCTTCTTGTCTAAGATCACCATGATGGCGACCGGCGGTATCGGAAACATTTACCAAACCACCACCAACCCTCCTGTAGCGACAGGAGATGGTATCTCCATGGTATATCGCGCGAAAGGTTTGGTAGAGGATATGGAGTTCGTGCAATTCCACCCAACCGCACTTTACCATCCGGGCGACCGACCATCCTTCCTCATCACCGAGGCGATGCGTGGATACGGAGGCATTCTCCGCAACAAGAAGGGCGAAGCCTTTATGAAGAAATATGATCCAAGAGGATCCCTCGCACCAAGAGATGTCGTGGCACGCGCCATCGACAACGAGATGAAGGTCACAGGAGACGAACATGTATATTTGGATGTGACACACAAGGATGCGGAGACCACCAAACGTGAGTACCCTACCATCTACAACAAATGTCTCTCACTCGGCATCGACATCACCAAGGATTATATCCCAGTGGCACCAGCGGCGCACTACCTATGCGGAGGCATCAAGGTCGATTTGAACGCCAGAACCAGCATCCTCAACCTTTACGCCGCAGGAGAGTGCTCTTGCACAGGTCTGCACGGTGCCAACCGTTTGGCCTCTAACTCACTCATCGAGGCAGTCGTTTACGCCGACGCGGCCGCAAAAGACGCTTTGAAATACTTGCCATCGCTTTCATGGAACGAAGAGATCCCTGAATGGAATGACGAGGGCACGTCCCTCAACGAGGAGATGGTACTCATTACCCAAAGCGAAAAGGAGGTGAACCAGATCATGAACGCCTACGTGGGCATCGTTCGATCTAATTTGAGATTGAAACGCGCTTACGATCGATTGGAAATCCTTTACAGAGAGACGGAGAACCTTTTCCAAAGGTCAGTGGTATCCAAGGAGATTTGCGAGTTGAGAAACATCATCAACACCGCTTATTTGGTCATCAAGGCAGCATCCCAACGCAAGGAGAGCCGAGGACTTCACTACACGATAGATTATCCAAAGAAGAATCCTCACATGAGCCTCTACGACACGGATGAGTTACTTCGAATGGAAGAGAACAATAGCAATCAAAAGGATTAAGGCAATAGAGATGATCCATTGCCAAACGGGAGGGAACGTGATACGCGTTCCCTTTCTTTTTTTGTTAGGATCTAAATGCTCCCTGGCGCCTTCAAAATGGGAGGAGGAGCCACTGCCCTTCTCACCGATCTTTTGGCCGCAGACTATGCAATATTTGGCACCATCGGGCAAATTATTTCCACAATTATAACACTTCATAGGAAGAGTAATTTACTTGGCGGAACGACGCTCCGAAACTATCATCAACGCCTCCTCCTTCACCACATCGGGCAGTTCGATCTGTCGCAACTGAAGACTTTTCAGCCATCCAGCCACATCAAACTCCTTCATGGTATATAGGACATCTTGGAATTGGGAGATCTCCTCCTCCGTATAACTTTGAGGATCCCTTTGCGCATAGACATCCAACTCCTCATCGTCATAATAGTCCGGTTTAACTTTGGTACTCAACAACGACTCCTTCTCGCAGACCGCATGCTGTCCACAGCACTCATCGTCTTCCTTACGGGTTGACTGAGGTTGCGGAGCGCTCTCCTCAACACGCTCCTCTGAAGCCGTTTCGGGAGCATTCTCGCGTTTCCTTCTAACACTCATATAGGTGAGATAGGAGAAGAGAATCACCAAAAATATAACCAGTAATACAAGCTCTTTCATATAGATTTCATTAGAGGGAATCGATGCAAGTAGTGAGTTTCATACTATTAGAACCCTTTACAAGAACCAAGGCATCGGTGATAGGGGATTCCTTCAAGTAAGCGATCAAATCCGCAGCACTATCAAACTTCATGGCGGACGAATTGGTCTGCGCGAAATTAGGGCCTACAAGGAACGCCGCCGCAAGATCCATTCCAGCCACCAGATCCGCTATCTTCTGATGCTCCACTTCACTGACATGGCCCAGCTCCTTCATATCACCAAGAATCACCACTTTGCGGTCACGCTTCATCGATTTGAAGTTATTCAAAGCGGCGGTCATACTGGTCGGATTGGCGTTGTAGGCATCAACGATCAAATCATTCTTTTCACTCTTCATAAACTGGGATCGGCTATTGGTAGGCGTATATTCGGAGAGGGCGGCGACAATATCGTCCGCTGGAACGCCGAAATAGGTACCCACTGAAATACTTGCCAAAACATTCTCGAAATTATAGGAACCAATCAGATGGGTCGCCACCTCACGTCCATTCCAATTGATTTGTAGGAAAGGATCAGATGCGATCATCGTAGCCGACGTGGAGGATCCTTCTCCATAGGCGATACGGTCCATTCCTTCAGAACGGCTGGAGAGATGCGGATTGGCTGTGTGATAGAAGACCTTTCCCGCATGGGTTTTCAAATAGTCATACAACTCACATTTGGTATTCAAAACTCCCTCAAAGGATCCAAAACCTAAAATATGGGCTGTACCCACATTGGTGATCAATCCGAAATTCGGATGAGCGATATCGACAAGTTCCTTGATGTCTCCAGGATGGCTAGCCCCCATCTCCACAATCGCCAACTCATGTTCCTTCTTCATGGAGAGCAACGTCAAAGGGACACCAATCTGATTGTTCAAGTTACCCTTCGTATAGGTCAGATTGTATTTCTTTGACAGCACAGCGGCTATCAACTCTTTGGTAGTTGTCTTACCATTGCTTCCTGTGATACCGATAATCTTGATACCTAATTGCTCTCGGTGATACTCCGCCAATTTCTGAAGCGTCTGTAAACAATTATCCACAAGAAGGATACGCTCACCATCCGCATACTCGGACTCATCCACGAAGGCATAGGCACAACCCTTTTCCAAGGCGCTTTGAGCGAATTTATTACCATTAAAATTCTCACCCTTCAACGCAAAGAAGATTGAATGTTCAGGGCAATTCCTACTATCGGTTGTCACCAAAGGGTACCCACAAAAAATATCGTATATCGCTTTAATATCCATTGCTATTTAACTTTTGAATAGAACAGAGAAATGATAGACAAAAATACAAAGATTAAAGGATTCTCACATCAGATCGGAACCTGTAACAATAAAAAAAGCCCCTACATGAGGGGCTTTTCTTATCTATGAAATACATTATCTTACGTCGCCGTCTTCAGCACCTACCTTACTCATCGCGCAACGGAAACCGATATCGCTACGAGATTCAGTTTGCTCAAGATATCTTCTTTGACCTGGGTTCAACCAGTAAGCACGGTCTTTCCAACCTCCACCCTTGTAGATACGAGTGGTATTGCTGATCTTAGAGGTCAAGTAGCTAACCTTATCATCTGGGTTCTCTGGATCGTACAACTTCTTAGTTGATTGATCTGGATCGATGATTACAGTCCAATCATCCTCGATCAAAGAGCTGGCAGCATCACCATCCTTGTAGTTACGAACATCCAACTTAGCATAAGCTGCTGGATCCTCTTCCTTACCTACAGGGTAAGCGAATACTACACGACCCAAGCTATCGATTTGTGGAACCTTAACATTCACACCGTCGATTGTAGTCTCTTCCTTCAAGACAACCTTGTACTCATTACCACGGAATGGGTTGTACTCTTGAACATCGTCGCTTGACAATACACGATATACATCCAATACCCACTCGTTTACGTTACCAGCCATACAGTACAAACCGAACTCATTTGGCCAGAATGCATCAACTGGAGCTGTGATTGTAGAGTGGTCATTCAAGTTACCACCCATACCCATCATATCGCCTCGTCCACGGACGTAGTTAGCATACATTTGACCCTTAACCTTCTTGCTTGGGTTACGCATTTGGTGACCGTACCAAGGGAAGATCTTTCTCTCTTGATAGTTCTCCTCGCCTTCAACAGCCTTTGTACCATATGCAGCGTACTCCCACTCAGCCTCGGTTGGGAGACGGAACTTCGGCATCAAGACACCGTCAGACATGTTTGTCTTTCTTGCGTTGCCATATACGTCAGTCATAGGCTTCTTACCCTCAGTTGGCTTGTAGTCAGGCTTCATCAAGTATTTTTGAGTACTGAACACTTGGTTTTGTGCGATATCGTTAGGGTCAGTGTTACCCTTCAAAGCTTGGAAGTCTGGATATTGGATAATACCCTTAGCCGCCATTCTCATCTCGTTCACACGGTCAGTACGCCAAATACAATAGTCATTACATTGCTCCCAGTTAACACCTACAACTGGATACCAGTTATAAGCAACGTGGGTAAAGTAGAAATCCAAGTATGGCTCGTTGTAAGCCAACTCCTCTCTCCACACCAAAGTATCAGGATAAGCCTTCTCAACATACTCAGGGTTGTTGTGGAAGACATTGCTCATCCAATAAAGATACTCACGCCAGTTGACGTTGGAGATCTCATATTTATCCATATAGAATGATGCGACAGTCACACGTCTTGGAATGTTGTTCCAATCACCGATCACATCCTCGATTACACGACCTTGGGTAAACGTACCACCCTCAACGAAAGTCATTCCCGGAGGTGTCTCTTGTACGTAACCATTAACAACTTGGAATCCGCCATTCTCCTTGTCGTTGTATTTCCAACCTGTAGCGTTTGATTCCTTAGAGTCTTTCAACTTTTTTTCTCCGCACGAAGCCAATGTAAAACCAGCTAACATCAACAACGCCGCAGTTTTCAAAAAATTTACGCGTCTCATAGCACTATAAATAAGATAATGTTTCATTTAATTTCTAAACTCTTCTTTTGCAGTTTTATTGCCCACTCAACCTCCAAAATCTCATCATCAATATTCATCAACACAATCAATTTCGCGACTGAAGTAGTGGACAAAGATATATATTTTCTATTTTTGCAAAAAAGTTTTTAGTAACATTTTTTATGCATTTTTTAGTAACAAGTTGATTTACAACACAAAAACACAAAACTAAAACACGTCATGAATACCGCAGACATCGCTTCCAAGCCCGTCATAATGGGCATTATAAACGTTACTCCCGACTCTTTTTTCGAGGGTAGCAGGTGCGAAAACGACGAAAAGATACTCTCCCAAACCGCCAAGATGATTGCGGAGGGGGCATCGATCATCGACGTCGGTGCTTGTTCCACCCGTCCCGGAAGCGCGCCCGTCAGCGAGGCCGAGGAGTTGGATAGGATGAGTCACGCCTTGCGTGTCATCAGAAGCGAATTCCCGGAGGTCTGCCTCTCCATCGACACCTTCAGGGCCAGCGTCGCCCGCATGTCGGTCGAGCAGTTCGGAGCGCAAATCATCAACGACGTGTACGGATGCGATGAGAAAATGTACGAAACAGTCGGAGAATTGGGTTGCTCCTACGTATTAATGCACTGCAAAGAGGTGGATTCGGCGAGTCATGATGACCTATTAAAGAAAATTTTCCTTTTCTTTGCAGAAGAAATAGAGAAGCTCAAACAGAAGGGGGTCCACGACATCATCGTCGATCCAGGATTCGGATTCGGCAAGACCATGGAGGAGAATTTCGCCTTGCTCGCCATGACGAAAGAGCTCAAACGCCTCGGCTACCCTATCCTTGTGGGCATATCCCGCAAAAGAATGATATGGCAGACATTAGATATCACTCCATCCGACGCATTGAACGGCACCACTGTCTTAAACACCCTCGCGCTGACACAAGGGGCGGATATCCTCCGCGTGCATGATGTGAAGGAGGCTCGCCAGTGCGTGGAACTATATTCAAAATACAATATATTATAGATATATGTTAAACCACATTAGATTCATCGATTATATCGACATCCTTCTTGTAAGCTATTTGCTTTACAAGACATACAAGGTGTTGAGGGGTACCGTCGCGATCAAGGTATTCATCGGCATCCTCTTCTTCATTGTCGCATGGTTGGTCGTGAACTTCGTCTTCCAAATGCAACTGTTGGGAGGCATTATGGACCAAGTCGTCAATGTGGGCGCCATCGCATTGATCGTCCTCTTCCAGGACGAGATCCGACAATCCTTCTCCAGAATCGGCACAGGAGACAACAGAGTCTCCAGATTCCTCAACCGTCTATTCTCTGTTGATCCATCCAAACTGGTGGATGCGGAGGTGATGCAAATCGTCATCGCCTGCAAAAACCTGGCCAAAAGAAAAATCGGAGCCCTCATCGTGTTCGAGCGGACGAAGGATTTGAAAAGCATCGAAGTGACGGGCGACTTCATCAATGCGGAGATCAACGCGCGACTCATCGAAAACATCTTCTTCAAGAACTCTCCGTTGCACGACGGAGCGATGATCATCTCCAAGAACAGGATTTCGGCGGCAGGTTGCATCCTCCCCGTTTCTCATAATTTCGATCTGCCCAAAGAGGTGGGATTAAGACACAGAGCCGCCGTAGGGCTCTCTGAAAAGACCGACGCCATCGTCATCATCATTTCAGAAGAGACAGGCAAGATCTCCTGCGCGCAAAACGGCAAACTGAAGATAAACATCTCCGCGGAAGAATTGGAATCAATTGTTTCCAACAAAACAGAAGAGCATGATACAAGCAAATAACATCACCAAGAGTTTCGGTTCCTTCACAGCCCTCCGCGGGGTGGACCTCTCCATCCAAGAGGGAGAATTCGTCTCCATCATCGGAGCGAGCGGTGCGGGCAAAACCACGTTATTACAGATCATCGGCACACTTGACAAGCCCGACTCGGGAGAGGTGATCATCAACGGGACGAACGTCTTCTCGCTCTCCGACGACGAGCTCGCCCACTTTCGGAACAAACAAATCGGCTTCGTCTTCCAATTTCACCAACTGCTTCCCGAATTCACCGCATTGGAGAATGTGATGATACCGGCGCTCATCGCCCACCGTAGCAAAGAAGAGGCGGAAGCGGAGGCAAGGAAACTGCTGTCATTCATGAACATCAGCGAACGGGCAGACCACAAGCCAAGCGAAATGTCGGGAGGAGAGAAGCAAAGAGTGGCCGTTGCCAGAGCGCTCATCAACAAGCCAAGCGTACTTTTGGCGGACGAACCGACCGGAAGTTTGGATTCCAAAAACAAGAAGGATCTGCACAACCTATTCTGCCAATTGCAGAAAGAATTCGGGCAAACCATCGTGACCGTAACACACGACATGGAGATGGCAGCCGGATCCGACCGCATCATCAACATGCAGGACGGAAAGATAATTAAGAATTAAATGGGTTGGCGGAATCAGGCAAAAATGCTATCTTCGCGGAATGATATGACTTTTCAAGAAATATAAAACATAATATAAGTATTAAAAATGGGAAGAGCTTTTGAATACCGTAAAGCAAGAATCTTTGCGAGAAACGCACGTCTTTCAAAGACTTTCACTCGCATCTCTAAGGAAATCACAATCAGCGTAAAAGCCAGCGGACCAGATCCATCTGTAAACTCTCGTCTTCGTATGCTTCTTCAAAAAGCAAAGGCTGAGTGTATGCCAAAGGATAGCGTTGACCGCGCCATCAAAAAGGCGACAGATAAGGATGCCGCAGATATCAAGGAGATCATCTACGAGGGATACGGACCTGGCGGAGTAGCCATTTTGGTGGTAGCCGCTACCGACAACAACACAAGAACCGTGTCGAACGTACGTTCTTACCTGACCAAGCACGGCGGAACATTGGGTACTTCAGGAAGCCTCTCATTCCTTTTCGAGCACAAATGCGTCTTCAAGGTTGCCGCTAACGACAGCGTGAACTTGGAGGATTTGGAGCTTGAATTGATCGACTTCGGCGTAGAGGAGGTTTACCAAGACGAGGAGACTGGCGACATCATCATCGAGGGTGCATTCGAGAGCAACTCAAAGATCCAATCATACTTAGAGGAGAACAAACTTGAGATCAAGGACGTGGAGTTCATCTACCAACCTAACGATTACAAGGAGATCACTCCAGAGCAAAGAGAGACCCTCAACAAATTGCTCGACAAGATGGATGAGGATGACGATGTGTCCATCGTATTCACCAACGTGAAAGAGGAGGAGGAATAATCTTCACTTCACCATATCATCAGGAAAGCCTTGGCGATTGCCAAGGCTTTTTCTGTCTATATGAATATTCGCAAAAAAAGAATTAACAAATTATTTGCTTTCTCATTTTTTTTATATATTTGCGATATCAAATTAGGCGATGGAAGCCTAATGTTATATGGTTGATTTTTTTGTTTAACTTTTAATTTATTATTTCAAAATGAAAAAGATTTTCAATTTAGTAGCGATTTTCGCAGCATTGGCTGCAGCAGTTTCTTTCGCATCATGCGCAGAGGATGAGGATTCAGCAATCGACAATGCTACTGAGCAAGGAAAGAAGTATGTTCAAGTTAAGGCTGGTGACAAGGTTTACTTCGGAAACACTAGCGTAGGAGAAGATGGCAAGGGTGGTGTTATCACTATCACTGAGGCTGTAAACAGCGAGACTGACAAGGTTGTTTCTTTCTCTATCGCAACTAAGAAGGACGAGCAAAAGAAGCAAGAGTTCACTATCGGTCAAAGCGGTTCAAACCCTTCATACGTACTTTGGGATGGAACTCAATTCAAGACTGGTATGCAAGCTGACGCTGTAGCAAACCCTGAGCAAGTTGTATTCTGCTTGTCTTCTAAGCCATCAGAGGTTGACGCTCAACTTACAAACTCTGTTTGTATCTTGACTTCAGCTTCTATCAACAACAAGGTAAAGGAAGCAGCTGCTAGCAAGGGCATCAAGTTGGTTGACACTATGTTCGGTGTTAAGTAATCAACGCTGCTAAATTAAGCAAATCACAAAAAGCGGGCTTCGGTCCGCTTTTTTTTTGCCCTTAATCGATCTTTCAATTTCATCCGACCTTAGCAATAGAACCACAAAAGGATGAGAAAAAATTCATCTTGTAGTTTTTGAAAAATTTCATTAATTTTGCAAACTGACTATATATACTGCAAAACAATGTTCGAATATATCAAAGGCAAAGTAGAAGAGTTAAGTCCGGCCTTAGCGGTCATCGAAACCGCGCAAATCGGATATGCGTTGAACATATCGCTCAACACATACGCAGCATTGGAGGGCTTGACGGAGGCAAAGCTTTATGTGTACGAGGCTATCAGAGAGGACGCATTCACACTTTATGGTTTTTCCGAGAAATCCGAGCGAGACCTCTTCCTACTGCTCATATCCGTATCCGGCGTTGGCGCCAACACGGCGAGAATGATCCTATCATCGTTTTCCGTGGAGGAATTGCAGGCGATCATCAGTGGCGAAAATGTCAACCAACTCAAAGCAGTCAAGGGCATCGGACTCAAGACCGCCCAACGAATCATCATCGACTTAAAGGATAAAGTCGGCAAAGAGACGTCGCCAATAGGTGCGCAAATCCAGTCGAACAACAACCGAGAAGAGGCGCTCACCGCCTTGGTTCTGTTAGGCTTCAACAGAAGTGCGTCAGCAAAGGTTGTTGACAAAATCATCGCATCCGATCCAACAATTACATTGGAAAAGATCATCAAGGATGCACTAAAACAGTTATAAATCCGTTTCCTATACGTAAAGAGCGTAACTTTGAAGAAAGAATTTAGACATATATTATTTTCCGTCGGACTGCTTTTCGGCATCATCGCCATCTCCGCCTATGCGCAGAGCGAAAGCGACGCACCCGAAACACGCCCTGCGGATAGAAAGCCTCCCGTCTCCACCGAGGATGACGGAAAGCCCCTACACTACCCGATCAAAAGTCATGAGAACGTGACTTACGACGACCTGAAGAAGAAGTCTCCAATGGATCTCAAGGATCCAGACAATATGACCACAGACGTGGAGTATGATCCCAACAGCGGATTTTACATTTACCGCACCAAAGTGGGGGATATGGAGATCGCCACCCCTTTCGTACTCAGCGAAGACGAGTACAGAAAACACGCCCTACAAGAGTCAATGAACAGTTATTGGGCGGAAAAAGCCAAGAGCAACACGGACGATGGCAACAAGTTCACCGCAAGTGAAATAAAAATCGGCATTGGAAAGACCGGAGACAAGATTTTCGGTCCTGGTGGTGTGCAACTAAAAACACAAGGTTCAGTTGACCTCGACTTCGGATTCTCCATCTCCAAAAGAGACAATCCGGCCATCTCCGAACGAAACAGAAGGAACGGAAGCTTCGACTTCGACAGCAAGATACAGCTCTCCGCCAACGGTTCGGTGGGCGAGAAGGTGAATTTCACCCTCAACTACAACACGGAGGCCACCTTCAACGCCGACCAAAAGCTAATCAACCTCAACTACAAAGGAAACGAGGATGATATCATCCAACGCGTGGAGGCTGGTAACGTGAAGTTGCCGCTCTCCTCTTCCCTCATTTCCGGAAGTACTGATTTGTTCGGTTTCAGAACAGACCTCCAATTCGGCAAGTTGAAAATCGCCGCAGTCATCTCCCAACAGGAATCGGACCGAAAAACCATCTCTACGCAGGGAGCGCAGACAACGGATTTCGAATTGAGGGCAACAGAGTACGAGGAGAACCGGCACTTCTTCCTCTCCACCTACTTCTACGACCACTATGACGAATGGGCGAAGAATGCGCCTAATCCGCAATCGGGCATCGTCATCAACAAGGTGGAGATCTGGACCACCAACTCCAGAACATCCTCCAACAATTCTACCAGAAGAAACATCGTCGCTGTCAGAGACTTGGCCGAGAGTTACGATTCAGAGGGAAAATCCATGGAATGGCCGAACAACAGCAACGGCAATGTTTACAGCGAACTCAGCACAACACCTGAGGTGAGAGACATCAGCACGGTTTCCAGCACCATGGAGAGCAAATCCATAGATGGAGAGCAAATGTCATCATCTTGGAACTACGAAATCCTAAACGACGCCAAACTGTTGAAGGAATCGGATTATACCATCAACCCCGAATTGGGTTACATCTCATTGAAGAGCAACGTATCTTCCGACAATATCGTGGCCGTCGCCTACGAGTACACGCAAGGCGGTAAGGTTTACAGAGTCGGAGAGCTCACCACCAATACGACAGACACGGCCAGCACATCGACCAAAAACTTGATCGTGAAATTGATCAAGGGTTCCTTTCCTTCTCCTCAGAACAAGAAGTTGTGGAACTTGGCCATGAAAAACGTATATTCATTAGGCGCATACAACATTCAGGAGGAAAATTTCAAGGTGGAGATCAAGTACTACTACCAAAGTGACAGCACCACCCAATACCTCACCTACTTGCCGCCTCTTGGCAATAAGAACCTGCTCCGCGTCCTAAACATGGACCGTCTGAACAAACGTCTCAACGCCATGCCGGACGGCTACTTCGACTTTATCCGAGGCTATACGGTGGAACCAAACACAGGTAGAATCATCTTCCTCTCCACCAGACCGTTCGACAAGGGTATCAAGGATGGATACAGCAACAGAGCTGGCGTAGAGAATTTCACCTACCCAGAACTATACGACTCCACCCTTACCAAGGCAAAGGAGTTCACTGAAAAGGACAAATACATCATCAAAGGTAAATACAGCTCTTCATCCGGTTCTGAAATCCGTTTAGGAGCAACGAATGTGGCCCGTGGTTCGGTCCGTGTAACCGCAGGTGGACGTACCTTGGTGGAGGGAACAGGCTACACCGTGGATTACAACCTCGGTATCGTGAAGATTTTGGACGAGATTGCGCTCTCATCCAATTCGCCAATTAACGTATCCTTGGAGAGCGAATCATTCTTCAACACGCAAAGGAAGTCGCTAATGGGAACCAATATGGAGTACGCCTTCTCCGACAAATTCTCATTGGGAGGTACCCTACTTCACCTTTCCGAGAAACCGCTTACCCAAAAGGTGGGTATCGGAAACGAGCCTATCTCCAACACAATTTGGGGTATGAACGGAACATTTAAGAGTGACTGGCAGTGGCTGACAAAGGTCATCGATAAGATTCCATTCATCAATGCCAAAGCGCCATCGTCGATCGCCTTCTCAGGAGAGTTCGCACAGCTCATCCCTGGCCACAACAAAGCGGTGGATTTGGAGGATGCCGGAACTTCCTATATTGATGACTTTGAAGGCACAGAATCCTCCATCAACATCAAAAACCCAACGGCATGGACATTGTCCAGTACCCCAAAGGTAACCTCCGGTCCGTTGGCAAGCAAGCACTTCATCCGCGAGAATGATAGATTCTGGAGCGGAACACTGGATTCGCCATACGAAGTCAACAACATCGGATATGGTCTGAACAGATCACACCTGGCATGGTACTACATCGACCAAGTATTCACTGGTAGCAGTTCCAACACGCCAAGCCACATCAAGAACGAAGACAAGGCACAATTGAGCGACCACTTTATCCGCCAAGTCGAGGAGAGGGAGATCTATCCTGACAAGGACCAAAAAATGGGCGAGACAACCACCCTCCAAACCCTCCACTTGCACTACTATCCGAAGGAGAGAGGTCAGTACAACTTGGATGTGGAAGGAATGGGAAGAGATGGTTACTTGACCAATCCAGGCGACAGATGGGCCGGTATCATGCGTAAACTCGACAACACAAACTTCGAGAATTCAAATGTGGAATACATCGAATTCTGGTTGATGGATCCATACGCTAATGACACCTCCACTAAAATCAACACCACACCGGGTAAGTTGGTATTCAACTTGGGTAACGTTTCCGAGGATATCTTGAAGGATGGCAGAAAATCATTTGAGAACGGATTGCCAACCAGCAACAACGGTGCGGCGGTGGACACCACTGTTTGGGGTATCGTGCCAAGACTATCCGCATTGACCAATTCATTCGACAACGCGAACCTCGCCCAACAAGACTTGGGTATGAATGGTTTGTCCAGTGAAGATGAGGCTCGATTCAAGGCATACGAGTTGTACCAACGCAACGTGCTCGCCAATGTGGACGCCGCAACCAAACAGCGTTGGGACGCCTCCACATTCTCGCCATTGAACGACCCTGCAGGTGACGATTACCACTACTACAGAGGAACAGACTACGACGACAGGAGAGCCAGCATCTACGATCGTTACAAATATTACAACGGTATGGAAGGTAACTCCACCGCTTCTGAAGACAGATTCACCTCTTCCGCTACAACCTCGCCTGATGTGGAGGACATCAACGGAGACAACACGTTGAACGAGTCGGAGCAATACTACGAGTATATCGTTGATATCAACAAAGATATCTTCGACAATTCAGACTTATGGGAGAGCAACTACATTACCAACATGGTAAGGACGAAGGTGAAATTAAAGAACAAGGACGAGGCCTACATCAAATGGTATCAATTCAGAATTCCGATCAAGACCTCTAAAAAACGTGCGGAGGGTGGCATCACCGACTTCCGTTCCATCCGCTTCATCCGTATGTATATGACAGGATTCGAGGAGGAGGAGCACCTTCGTTTCGGAGAATTGAAATTGGTGAAGACCGATTGGCGTATCTATGAGATGAACAACCTATTGGTAAGCAACGATGTCAACGCCAAGCTTCAAGGAACCGGTAGAATAGACATCTCTTCCGTCTGCACGGAGAACGACAAGAGCAAGAGCCCAATTGGCTACTGCATGCCTCCTGGTATTGACCCATCCTACGATCCTAGTCAAACACAGTTGACAGCGGAGAATGAGCAATCCATGGTTTTGCGCATCGATAGTTTGGAGCCAAACGACGCCCGTGCGGTGTACAAAAAGATCAATCTCGACACACGTCAATACAAACGTTTCAAGATGTTCGTCCATGCGGAGGAGTTGTCGGAAGCTATTAGAGACAACCGCCTTCAAATCTTCGTGCGTTTCGGTTCCGACTTCACAGAGAATTACTATGAGTATAAAATTCCTTTGAAGATCACAGACCCTAACAGTGTCAGAACAGGAAAGGCTCAAACAGACAGAGACAAAGAGATTGTTTGGCCAGTCGAAAATAACTTCGACTTCGAATTCAACCAACTCACCGAATTGAAGTTGGAGAGAGACAAGCGCAAAGTGGCAGGTAAGGTGAAATACAACGAGCCATTCTCCATGATGGACGGACACAACACCATGACAGTGGTCGGATCTCCATCCTTCGGAGATATCACCTCTATGATGATCGGTATTGTCAATGAGGACAATGTAATGCACAACGCCGAAATTTGGGTGAACGAAATGCGTATGTCAGGCTTCGAGGAGGAAGGTGGTTGGGCTGCCGTCGCTAACTTAGGCATCGTATTCTCAGACTTGGGTTCATTCACCATCGGAGGCCAGGTGGAGACAATCGGATTCGGAAATATCGAGGACAATGTGTTAGATCGCAACCAAGAGAATTTCTACGAGTACAACATCTCCGCATCTGTCCAGCTCGGTAAACTCTTCCCAGAGAAGGGCAAGGTCAACATGCCGTTTACCTACACCCGCACGCACCAACGCACCTCTCCGAAGTATGATCCGATGAATACCGATGTGAAGTTGTCAAGGACATTAGACAACTACGACTCAGACGCCATCAGGGATTCAATCAAACAGATGTCTCAAACCAACAAGATTTACAAGAGTTACGCTTTGAACAATGTAAGGGTGGGTATCACCAGCAAGAAACCGATGCCTTACGACCCTGCGAACTTCTCTTTCAGCTTGGGATACAACAAATCGGAAGAGGTTAATCCTGAGGTTGAGTATGAGGTCATCCAAAATTACAAGGGTACATTCAACTACGTGTACTCCATCAACCCTAAGCCGGTAGAGCCATTCAAGAAGGCGAAAGGAAAGGCATTGAAGTCACCACATCTCAAGTTGATCCGCGACTTCAACTTCTACTATGTGCCAAGAAACATCGCCTTCGGAACATCTATGATCCGTTACTACGAAGAGGCGCAGATGAGAAACTACAACGAGGCGATCGTAAAGGATACCACCTTCCAATACATGTCTTACGACAAGAATTGGCAGTGGGACCGTACTTCGGACATCAAGTGGGATTTGACTCGCAACCTGAAGTTGAGCTTCAACACCGCCACCAACTCCGAGATCGCCGAGATCATCAGAACGGACGAGGAGGATGGAGATCGTCTTATCAACATTCCGATCAACAAGCAGTACCTTGAGGACATCAACTACTTCGATTGGTACGACAAATGGAAAGATACCGTATGGAGAAGCATCAAGCACTTCGGTGAGCCTGTCTCATACGAGCAGAGATTCAACATCTCCTACAATATTCCAGTCAACAAATTGCCGCATTTGGATTGGATTACCTCCAACGCGCAATATACCGCCTTCTATCAATGGGACAAGGGTACTGTCTTGGCGTTAGGAGAGGAACCTGTCACAGGTAACCTCATCGAGAACCAAAGGAACTGGAACGGCGATCTACGCTTCAATTTCGAGACATTCTACAACAAGTTCCCTCGTTTGAAGGAGATCAACCGCAAGTACTCCAAGATGCCTACCACCACTAAAAAGGAGGATGATAAGAAGGAGGCCAAGGATGCGAAAGATAGTAAGGTGAAAGATCCTAAAACCGAGAAACCAAAGACTTTCGAGCGGAAGAACATGAAGTTGAAGGCGGGCAGCAAAACCCGTCTCAGCCACCGATTGAACGCCATGAAGGTAAATGTCACCGTCAAGGATACGGCAGGCAAGATTGTGCCAGTGAAGGTTTCCGTGGTGGACGCCAACACCATCACGCTCGCCACAAGAACGGATATGGATCACCTCACCGTGACTGTTGTAGCCAAACCGGAGAGTGCAGCCAGCAAGTTTGCGGAATACACCGCAAGATTCCTGATGATGGTCAGAAACGTCAGCTTCAATTACCGTCATGGCGATGTGTTGGAGATCAACGGATACAAGCCAACCAGCGGATTCTTAGGCCAAGACTGCGACGATCCTGGATATGACTTCACATTCGGTTTCTTCAATGCGGACAACTTCATCCATCGCAGTTATGCGGAAGACTCCGTATTGCTGGTCAACGAGGGCATCACTACGCCTATCGTCCGTTCCATCAACCAAAACTTGACAGCGAAGGCCTTGATCGAACCTATTCCAGGCTTGAAGATCGACTTGAACGCCTCATGGATGAAAAACAATAGAGACGACATCTACTACATGTACGGATACACGGATGACTGGAACATGAAGGAGTTCTCAGGAACCTTCTCCAGAACCAGCTTGCCAATCCGCACATCATTCACCAAGAACATGGCTAACTCCGAATTGTTCAGCACCTTCTTGGACAATAGGAAAAAGATTCAAAACAGAATCTACGGAGAGGTGGGTAGCATGAACAGCAACGGAAAGCCTAATTACGTCAACCCAAGCGGCGCCGACGTGCTCATTCCTGCCTTCTATGCGACATACTTCAAGAAGAAGTCCAACGACGTAGATTTGAACTACGTGCCAAGCGGCAGCTTCAAGAGCATGATCTCTTCGTTGATACCAAACTGGAAGGTAAGTTGCGACGCATTGATGCGTATCGGTGCGATCAGAAAGAAGTTCAAGTCATTCAACATCAACCACGCATACAAGAGCACCTACAACGTTGGCCCTTACCGATCATTGTTGGAGTGGAGCGATAACATCTACGGCAACACCCGATATGGCACATGCGGCGAATACGAAGACTTCAACAATGTTTCATCCAAGTATGACGTCGGAAGTGTCAGCATCTCCGAACAGTTCTCCCCTCTCTTGGGAGTGGACGCAAGCTTGAAGAATAGTTTGTCGTTGAAGGCCGAGGTACGCAAGGGACGCAACGTACAATTGGACATCCCTGGCAACCAGATATTGGAGTCCTCCAGCATGGAGTTTGTCGTAGGTGCGGGCTATCGTTTCGACGACATTGGCATGATCATCAACTTTGGCAAACAACAAAAGAAGATCAAGAATGATTTGAATCTCCGCGGAGACCTATCTTACAAGAACACGGACGCCTTCATCCGCATCATCGACGAAGAGTATTCGCAAATGAGCAGCGGTATGAAATCATTGTCATTGAAGCTCTCTGCGGACTATGTCCTCAGCGAACGTTTGAATGTCAAACTTTACTACGACTGCAAGTCCAGCACGCCAAAGGTATCAGAGGGATTCCCAATCATCACATCCGATTTTGGAATTGCGTTTAAGATTAATCTAACACGATAAGAGAGAGATGAAAGTACAGTTGAAAGAGATCAAGAATATCCGTAATTTGGTGTGGATATTGTTTTGGCTGACCATAGCAGTCGAACTTGCCAGCATCATACCAGTTATATCGGCGTCGTTCTTATCGGGGCTTTCTGACAGTGAAAACAGTTACATCTTTCATTACCAGCTGGCACACGCTCTTCTCTTCCTGATTCCCTTCGCACTCACCATTACAATGCTTTATCGGGTCAAAAAGGCAGGAGAACGACTTTTGTTAGAGAATGAATTGGAAGATGAGGTGGACATCACTGATTTCCTGAAATCGATTAGAAACTACCTATGGATAAATATTATCAGCATCTTGTTTTCTCTAATCGTAGGAAAATTACTCAGTTTACTATTCTTAGGAACACAATTATTCAAATTTTAGATGTCCCAAACAAGACAATAAAGGCTGTCAACCACATCGGTTGGCAGCCTTTTCTTTACGGAAGGATCCTCCCATTTATTCCTTGTACCAGCTTGCGTACATACGGTAGTTATTAGAAATCTTATTGATCATCTCCTTGGTCTGTTCTGGGGAGACATCCTTCAACTTCTTGGCAGGGACACCCGCATATAGGCTACCCGGTTCCACCACCGTATTAGGGGTAATTAAGGCATTTGCGGCAATAATGGAGTTCTCTCCGATCACCGCACCATCCAAGATGGTAGAGCCCATTCCCACCAAAACATTGTCGCATACCTTCGCACCATGGATCGTCGCATTGTGTCCCACGGAGACATTATCACCAATCTCAATGGTGGACTTCTGGTACAAAGTGTGGAGCACGCTGCCATCCTGAATATTCACATTCTTTCCGATACGAATGGAGTTGACATCACCTCGCAACACGGTATTGAACCAAATGCTACTACCCTCACCGATCTCCACATCACCGATCACGGTGGCATTATCCGCCAAGAAGACATCCTCGGCGATTTTGGGGGTAAACCCTCTCACTGATTTTATTAAAGCCATATAACCTGTTTTAAATAAAATGGGCACCCACAAGGGGTGCCCCTACGTCATTTATTTTCTTTAATTATTTCTTTGATTCCTTACGCTTCACAAGTTCTTCGTTCAAGATCATATCAAGCGTCTTCATATCGATTTTCTTCGCAATGATTTTGCGGTCTTTGTTCAAAAGATAAACACCCGGAGTCGCCGAAGTATCATAGAACTCCCAGAAGAAGGACTCTCGGTATGGATCCCAAACATTCACCCAATCCTGCATGTGGTTCTTATTGACGAATTCCATCCACTCGTTTCTATCGGTCTGCGTATAGCAAGCGAAGACCTCAAATCCCTTGTCCTTCCACTTCACATAAACGGAATCGTGAAGCACTGGGGTTGTTTTCTTACAGTGTCCGCAAGTCGGCTCAAAGAAGTAAACCAAGACACACTCCGCCTTGATATCCTCCAACTTGACGATGCGGCTGGTGGAATCACGCATAGAGAGCATGTAACCATTATCGCCCACCAAATTGTAACGGATCTTCTTGGCCTCTTTGCGGAGCGACTCTACCCAAGCGGAATCTGCCCATTTGGCTTGACCACTGAAATAGTATTTATCCGCCAACTTCAACCACAGTTTATCCATTCCCATCATCTTGCTGGAGATACCGTAATTGATCATCTTGCTGGTCATTACCTGGAAGGTCAAGGTATCACCCTTACTACGCTCAATCAAATCAATAGCGGCTGCTGCCAAAGTATCTGGATCCTGCAACACATGGCGGGAGATGAATCCATCCACCATGGAAGGGAAGAATGGTGTACGCAAGAAGCGAGGATCGCTCAAATTGATGTTATCGAAGTAATGCTTCTTGAAATATTGATAACGGACACGGGAACGGATAGAGTCTGGGGTCTCCTCGAATTCAGGCGTCTCCACCGGAATAGTACCCTTCACATAAGCGCCCAGGAAATTATGCTTGTTGCGCTCCACCAAATCATTCTGATAGCCCATCACCTTTTCAGTCATCTTATCGAAAGTGTCATAGAACTTGGTGGAATCAATCAACTTATCCTTGTACTTTTTTTGAAGATCGATACGCTCGGTGTTCATCTTGATGAGAAACTGCCTCAAGCCTTGGAACTCGACACTCTCCTGCGCACCTGTCACCACCGCATCGTCCAACTTGGTGGTATCCACTACGACTTTGATGTTCTGGTCAGCGCCGACCAACAAATCGAAATACTTTTCCGCATTGAAATAGATGATGTAAATACCCTCATCCAACTTCTTTTGTCCCTGGAAACTTCCAACTCCCTTTCCGTCCAACACCAAAGTATCACGGGAATAGGTTTTACCATTCATGTGATAAGCCAAATAGGCCTTCTCATTCTTCATGTTTTTCACATTCAACTGAATCTTGTAACCCGAACTGGCCGCGTTAGCAAGAAGCGACAACGAAAGGGCCGCTAAAATCAAAAAGAATCTTTTCATGATGCTATATTGTATTTTTCCTTGCAATTATAATAATGCTAAATTAACTATTTTATCTTCATCTCGTCATAACCGAAGTCATTTTCGAGAGCCAATTTAATGTTTTTTCACTTCTCACAACGGGCGAAAGCGCCTTTCGAACCCTTTCGTGGTATGCGTTTACCCATTCCAACTCCTCATCAGAGAGAAGTTCCACCGCAATCAGACTTCTATCGTAAGGGAAGAGAGTCAAGGTCTCAAATCCATAGAACGGGCCATACTCGCTCTCCATTTTCGGCACCACAGCCACCATATTCTCGATACGGATACCATGCTTGCCCTCCCGATAAAGACCGGGTTCGTCCGACAAGACCATTCCTGGCCTCAACGCCACTCCATTGCCTACCTTCCGGATATTTTGCGGACCCTCATGCACACAGAGAAAATGGCCCACGCCATGACCTGTGCCATGACCATAATCGGCCCCCATCCGCCAGAGGAACTGTTTTGCCAAGGCATCCAACTGCGATCCTTGCGTACCAGCGGGGAAAATAGCCCTCGCGATGGCGATATGGCCCTTCAAAACAGCAGTGTAATCCACTCGTTGCGCTTCCGTAGGGGTACCGAAACAGAATGTACGGGTAATATCGGTTGTGCCGTGAAGATAATTACCGCCCGAATCCACCAAGAGAAGGGAGTCCTTCCCTATGTTACGGTTGGTAGCCTCCGTCGCACCATAATGCACCACAGCGCCATGATTGCCATAACCCGCTATGGTAGAGAAGCTTTCGCATTTGAAATCATCCTGTTGGGATCGGCACCGCAACAAAATACCGGCCACCGCCAACTCCGTCACCGTATCATCCGCCTCAACCCGCTCGTATATTTCAGAAAAGGCATTGGCCAACGCCACGCCATCCTTCACCATCGCCCGACGGAATCCATCCAACTCCACCTCATTCTTACAAGCCTTCAGCAAGGTGACAGGCGAATCCTCCCGCACCACCTTACATCCAACCGATCGAAAGATGCGTTCATTGGTCTTATTAGGGTCCAAAGAGAGTGTGATACGCTTCGGCAACTGGCGCAGATAGTCGTGAATGGAGTCGTAAGGAAGCACCTTTATAGTCTCTTCCGCCAAATAACCTTTTACGGAACCTGAAAAAGCGGCTTCATCCGCAAACAGGATAGTTTGTTCACGCTTCACCAATGCATAGGCGACAAAGACCGGATTATAGGGAGTGTCAGATCCTCGCAGATTCACCGTCCAAGCCACCTCATCCAACCCACTCAACAGCAGCGCGTCAGCGTGGGTTGTAGCGAATATCTTTTCGCGCTTTTCCCTATGAGAGAGGCCAGCCACATATGCAGGAAGCGCATACACCTCACGACGAACAGGGACGACTCCCTCATTCCAAAGAGGCTCTACGTCAGTCGTCAAAATCAATCCATGGGAGGCAAACACATCCGCCAACTTTTCTGCGGCGGTCACCGAGAAGCAAGAACCATCAATGGCCACACGATTTCCCTTCGTCAACTTGGAACAGATCCATTCCGCATAAGAGGGTGTCTCCTCCAAGCCATCCTTGAATAGGGTAATGCCACTTCCCTCCAACTCGGAGGCAGCTTGCAAATAGTACCTGGAATCGGTCCAAAGGCCACTCTCCTGAGCCAATACCACCAACACGCCCGCAGAACCTGTGAAGCCAGAGATATGTTTACGCAATTTATACTCCTCAGGAGGATATTCACTCAAATGGGGATCTTCGGAAGGGACGATATACCCATCGATTCCCTGCTCTGCCATGCGTCTTCTGACAACATCCAGCTTGCTCATAATCAGATTATTTATTGACGAAACGACTCATCTTTTCAGGCAATTCCGCCGTAAAGGTCATCACCTTGGTCGTCATAGGGTGACGCAGGGTGATGGACTCCGCATGCAGTCCGATTCGACCAATCGGAGAGGTGGAACCACCATATTTCTTGTCGCCTATAATCGGATGTCCGATGCTTTGCATGTGGACACGGATCTGATTCTTTCGGCCAGTCACCAAAGAGACCTTCAAAAGGGTATGTTCCTTCATACGCTTCTCCACCTCGTAACGGGTGATAGCCTCCTGACCGCCATTATCAAAATCGGCCGAATATACTTTTTTAGATTTCGGGTCCTCGTTCAGCCAAGTATGGATTTCATCACGATCCTTCTCCACGACGCCCTCCACTATCGCATAATAGATTTTACTATGGACGTCGCGCTGCCAATTGCGCTGCATGAGGAATTGGACATCCTTGTTTTTTGCGAAGATCAAAACACCAGAAGTCTCGCGGTCCAAACGGTGGACCACATAGACGCGGTTGCTCTTCTTTTGTTTCTTCAAATGGTTCATCACCACTCGGAAGGCGGTGTACTCCTCTTGCTTGTCGGTAGCGACAGAGAGGACACCAGCAGCCTTATTGACCACTATGATGTGCTCATCTTCATACAAGACAGAGACCTTGCTGCTCTTCAAGCCAGTTCCCGACTTGGAGAAATCCACCTTGACGGAATCGCCCACTTGAAGCAAGTAATCGAATTGGGTGTTCACCTGGTCGTTGACAAAGACCTGGCCACGCGCAAGCACCCCCTTCACGGCGGTTTTACTCATACTGCCAATCTTCGCCATCACGAAGTCGAACAATTTAGCAGGCTCCTTCACATAGAAATTAACTGCCTTGCTATTCCCTTGTCTGTAAGATGATTCTTTTGATAACATAACAACTATTATTTTACGGGTCGGTGTCTTACTATCCAACACTTATTAGCCCGCAAAATTAACGAAAAAGAACAATATACAACCAAAATATTGAATGATTCATCCCTCTATAGATTCCGGCGACAAAAAAATTCCTTTTTTCAATCCACCCTTTGAAGAAAAATGCTTAAATTTAACCGATTTTTCATACTTCTAATTGTTTGACAAGTAAATTGATGTGGCATGAGTTATCTTAGATTCGACAAAACGCTTTTGACCAACTTGGAGCAATCCCAGCAGAGGGAGATGTTGCGCACCAACAAGTCCGGCGCATATCACTGCACCACCGTCATCGGTTGCAACACAAGAAAGTACCATGGATTGCTGATCACACCGGTTAAGAATCTGGACAACGACAACCACGTCCTTCTCTCCTCATTGGACGAGACCGTCATCCAACACGGAGCGGCCTTCAACTTGGGTATCCACAAATACGACGGCGAATACTACGCACCTCAAGGCCACAAGTACCAGAGGGAGTTCAATTTCGAAATTGTACCATCCGAAGTCTATCGCGTAGGTGGTGTGGTCATCTCAAAGGAGAAGGTTTTCGTGTCGTATGAAAATAGAATTTTGATCAAATACACGTTGCTCGACGCGCACTCGGAGACCATTCTCCAATTCAAGCCGTTCCTCGCATTCCGTAATGTGAACGCACTTTGCGTGGAGAACAACAACATCAATACCGCTTTCGAAGAGGTGGAGAATGGTATCGCCATGTGCCTCTACCCAGGTTACCCTCAGCTCTTCATGCAATTCAACAAACCGGTGAAATTCGTCTCCGACCCAAGTTGGAACAAGGGAATCGAATATCCGAAAGAGTTGGAGCGCGGCTACTACCACAAAGAGGATCTATTCGTGCCTGGCCACTTCGAGCTGCCAATCAAGAAGGGCGAATCAGTGATCTTCTCCGCAGGCGTCAGCAAGGCGGATTGTCCTAAATTGGCGGAGATCTGTTTCAACGAAATATCCACCCGAACCACCCGAACCAGTTTCTTCAACTGTTTGAAGAATTCGGCGCAACAGTTGTTCTGCCGAAAGAGTCCGGAGGAGTTATACCTCTTGGCCGGTTACCCTTGGTTCAAGTGTCAAGCAAGGGATATGTTCATCTCCCTTCCAGGCGTATCGCTCGCCATCGACGACAAACCAGCATTCCAAAAGATCATGGCCTCCATGATTCCTGCTATCCGCAACTTCATGAACGGGAAACCGTTGGAGAGAGATGTGGTCGGCATGGAGAAGCCGGATGTGCTGCTTTGGGTGATTTGGGACATACAAGAATACGCGAAGGCGACAAGCGACGAGGAGGCGTGGGATTTGTACGGAGATATCTTGAAGGATATCATCGAATTCATTTTGAAGCAAAAGCACAACAACCTCTTCATCCACGACAACGCGCTCCTTTACAGCTACGGCTGGGACAACGCCAACACTTGGATGGACGGCATGTTCAACGGACAGCCAGTCACGCCAAGAAGCGGTTATATCGTTGAGATCAACGCACTATGGTACAATGCGCTTCGTTTCGTAGCGGAACTCTCCATGAAATTCGGAGAGGAACATTTCAGCGAGACCCTGACGAAATACGCCAACAAGTTGCAGGAGAATTTCTCCCCAACATTCTGGAACGGCTATTACCTATATGATTTCGTCAGCGAGCACCACAAGGAATTATCGGTTCGACCTAACATGATACTCGCAGCCTCTTTAAAATATTCCCCATTGGAGAACAAGCAAAAGAAGGCAATCGTGGACATCGCCACCAAAGAGCTGTTCACGCCAAAGGGTTTACGATCATTGAGTCCGAAGAGCTCTAACTACAGAGGTTCTTGCGAAGGTAACGAAGATACCCGACTCTTCTCCAAACACCAAGGAGCCGCATGGCCATGGCTGTTGGGGCCATACATCGAGGCCTACCTCAGTGTCTATAAGACCAGCGGATTCTACTTTGCGGAGAGAGCCTTGGCGGGCATCGAGGAGGAGATGTTCATCGGATGCATCGGAACCCTCTGCGAGATGTATGACGGCAACCCGCCTTACAAAGGACAGGGAGGTATCTCCTTCGCCATGAACATCGCGGAGATTTTGCGAACCATAAAACTTTTAAAGAATCAAAAGAACGACTAGCACGCATATACTATGAAGGCATTAATGTTTGGTTGGGAGTTTCCTCCACATATTTTAGGAGGTTTAGGAACGGCAAGTTACGGTCTTACCCGAGGCATGTCCGTACAAAAAGACATGGAGATCTCCTTTGTCTTGCCTAAACCATGGGGAGACGAAGACCAAAGTTTCATGAAGATCATCGCTGCGAATAAAGTACCGGTGGTCTGGAAAGAGCCCAACTGGGATTACCTCAACCAAGAGTTGGCAGGAAGATTGACCACGGATGAGTATTACCATTTCAGGAACTGCATCCAAGAGGACAACCACCATATCGGCACCAACGGCATCGGCTCTATCGAGTTCTCAGGCCGCTATCCGAACAACCTCCAAGAGGAGATCCGCAATTACGATGCGGTAGCGGGTGTCGTCTGCAGAGCCATGGACTTTGACATCATCCACTCCCACGACTGGTTGACCTACCCAGCAGGCGTGCATGCGAAATATGTATCGGGCAAACCACTCGTCATCCACGTCCACGCGACCGATTTCGACAGAAGCCGCGGCAACGTGAACCCCGTGGTGTATAGCATCGAGAAGGCGGGAATGGACCATGCCGACCATATCATCACTGTTAGCGACAAGACAAGGGATACCGTGATCGACCGTTATAACATCGATCCTCGCAAGGTGACTACCGTCCACAATGCGGTGGAGCCTTTGAGCCCAGCCATTCAAGCTATCGAGGCGCAACATAACACCAAAGACAAGGTGGTGACCTTCCTTGGTCGTATCACCATGCAAAAGGGACCGGAATACTTCGTAGAGGCCGCTTACAAGGTTTTGCAAAAGACCGACAACGTGCGTTTCGTGATGGCGGGAAGCGGAGATATGATGGAAAAGATGATCAGCCTCGTGGCAAGCCGAAATATCGGCGACCGATTCCATTTTACCGGATTCTTGAAAGGCAACCAAGTATATGAGATGCTGAAATCAAGCGATGTTTATATCATGCCTTCCGTTTCGGAACCATTCGGTATCTCTCCTTTGGAGGCGATGCAAGTGGGTGTTCCTACTATCGTGTCCAAACAATCAGGATGCGCGGAGATCCTCAACAACGCCATCAAGGTAGATTACTGGGACATTGATGCCATGGCCAACGCCATCTACTCCATCATCACCTACCCATCCATGTACGATTACCTCCGTGTGGAGGGAAAGAGAGAGGTGGATGGAATCATCTGGGAGAATGCGGCCTTGAAGGTTCGAGACATCTACAACAAGGTATTGGGTTGGAAATAATATTGTAACAAAAAAAAGCGACATATCATGAGATCAATTTGTTTTTACTTTCAAATACACCAACCATTCAGGTTGAAAAAGTATAAATTCTTCGACATTGGTAAGGATCACTACTACTACGACGATTACACCAACGAAGAGGTCATCCAACGCATCGCGGAGCACTGTTATTTGCCTGCCAACCAGACCATCCTTCAGATGATCAAGGAGACTGAGGGTAAATTCAAGGTGGCTTTCTCCATTTCGGGTGTGGCATTGGAACAATTTGAGCTATATGCGCCGGAAGTGATCGACTCCTTCAAGGAGTTGGCACAAACAGGTTGTGTGGAATTCCTTGCTGAGACATTCGCCCACTCCCTCGCCAGCTTGGAGGAGGAGAACGACGAGTTCGAGGTACAGGTGAAACAACACGCCAACAAGATCCAAAGTCTCTTCGGATACAAGCCTACCACTTTCAGGAACACCGAGTTGCTCTACTCCGACGACATCGGTAGAAGAGTGGCCAACATGGGCTTCAAGGGTATGATCACAGAGGGTGCGAAGCACATTCTCGGATGGAAGAGCCCTAACTACGTATATTGCTGCGCCAGCAACCCAAGACTTAAATTGCTCTTGAAGAACTCCAAGCTCAGCGACGATATCACCTTCCGTTTCTCCGATTGGAGCTGGGATCAATTCCCTTTGACCGCGGATAAGTTGATCGACTGGATCTCAGCCTGTCCGAAGGATGAGGATGTCATTAACCTATTCATGGGCTACGAGACATTCGGTGAAATCCAAAGCAGGGAGACCGGTATCTTCGAATTCTTAAAGGCATTGCCTCGTATGGCGGAGCAAGCGGACATCAACTTCGAGACTCCATCCAACCTATTCAGCAAGAAGAAGCCAATCGACCAAATCCACGTTCCTTACACCATCTCATGGGCGGACGAGGAGCGCAACACCTCCGCTTGGTTGGGTAATGAATTGCAAAGATCCGCTTACGACAAACTTTACAGCATACGCGACAAAGTCCGTCTCTGCTCGGAGCGTAAGATTTTGCAAGATTGGAATTATCTCCAATCCTGCGACCACTTCTACTATATGAGCACGAAGCACTTCTCCGGAGGCCCAAACCATATGTCGCCATACGAGACTCCATTCGAGGCGTTCACCAACTACATGAACGTATTGAGCGACTTTATGATCCGTGTCCGCGAGAAATTCCCAGAGGGTGTCGATGTGGAGGAGTTGAACTCCCTCATGAAGACCATCGACGCACAGGGTAAAATCATTGCGCAATTGGAGGAGGAAAAGAGCCAGGGATTCTCCACATCAAAGGCTTGCAAAGCCACAAAGAGCGAGGCGAAAACCACAAAGAAGGCTACATCTACACCAAAAAGCACTTCAAAATCCGCAAAGAAGGCATAATTCGAGCGAATCGAACAACAAGGGGATCTCTATCAAGCATAGAGATCCCCTTTGATATCTTTAAACAATAAAAAGCACACCTATGAGCGCACTTAGCGTACTTTACTTAGTACTTCCACTGCCCATCCTATTCTTCGCACACAGGGTGGAAGAGTTTCTCACCCAAAAGAGGTGGGCAAGTCAGCAAAACGACGAACTAAAAGGTCGATTCCCTCAAGTTTTGGGAACCATACACAACCTCCCTGAACTCAACGCAAAGGGCTTTGTCGCTCTCATCATCGTCGAAATGATATTTATATTGCCGGGCTCTATCCTGGTACTGGTCCAAGCGCCACAGGCCACACTGATATGGAGCATCCTATTCACTGGCTTTTCGCTCCACCTTTTGGTACACATCGCGCAAGTGGTCATCGCCAGACAATATGTTCCCGGCATCGTCTCCGTACTCATATCAGTTCCCTATGCCTGCATGGGGATCAACTCGCTCGTGCACTGGCACGGTTGGAACTTACTACTCATAGCCATAATCGGCGCAGCAACCATGCTCGCCATCTTCCGAATCGCCCTTCTCATAGGCAAGAAGATTGGCGGATGATAAATTTTGGCGCATCACGCCACATTTCGTAACTTCGCGTTGAATTTAGATTATACGACATGAGAAAGATTAGATGCCCCAAATGCGACCAGTTCATCCGATTCGAAGAGAGCCGTATCGAACCAGGCGCCTCCCTTATCCTCCACTGCGACAGCTGCGGAAAAAGTTTCAGCGTCCGCTTCAAATCCAAAGAGGAGAAGAAAGAGGAAGTGGATTACACGTATGGCTGCATCATCGTAGTGGAGAATGTCTTCTGCGAGAAACAAATCATTCCGCTTCAATTGGGCGAAAACATGTTTGGCCGCCGTTGCCCAGGCACTGTCATTTCCTGCCCTATTGACACCGGAGACAGAAGTATGGATAGAATGCACTGCATCGTCCACGTAGAGGAAAAGGAGGGGAAGATCATCCACAAGGTGGAGGACTACGATAGCCTGGTAGGAACATTCGTGATGAATGAAATCTTGCAGAAAAAGGAGAAACGCATCGTAAATGATAGCGAAATCATCACATTGGGCGCCACCACACTCATTCTCAAAACAGGGGCTCCAGATTAAAGACTTACCAATTAACGAAATATTGTAGGGGTGAAACGATTTCGCCCCTATTTTTTTGCGAAGAACGAAAGAATAATCACCAATAAGTCATAGATTTTCACTAATTTTGCCAAATGGCGAAGTGTGTCCATACAATTTTTCACACGATCGTCAGTTATATTTAGAGAAATGGCAAGAATGTTTAGATCGAAACGTACATATCTATTGTTTGGACTGGTGGCGCTCCTCACCCTGACGGGCTGTGACCTGAAGAAAAACACCTGGGTTAACCGCAAACACCAAGCGCTAAACACCAAATACAACGTTTATTACAACGCGAATGAATCCTATAAAAAGGGTTACAAGCGAATCGAAGAGGCCTTCGCCCCAGACTATTCGCACGTAATCCCCGTCTTCGCCGTGAGCGACGCCTCCACGCAGGGAACAGGAACGGGCGATATGAACCGTGCCGTCGAGAAGTGTGAATCGGCCATTCAAGAGCGTTCCATTCAGAAGAAACCCAAGAAGAAATACAACAAGATGCGAGATCCGCAATATGCGGATTTCTACAACCAAGAGGAGTTCAACTCCTACATGGATGAGGTGTGGATGCTCATGGGTAAATCGAAGTTCCACGCCAACGACTACTTGGCCGCATCGGCTACCTTCACATACGTGACCAAACATTTCCCTACGGACAAGGATCTTGTCACCGAGGCCAACATTTGGAAAGCGCGCGCCATGAAGGAGATGGACTGGATCTACGAGGCAGATGAAATCCTGAAGCGCATCGATCCAGAGGAGATTAATCCTAAATTGCAACAACTCTACAACGGAGCCATGGCCGATTTGCTGGTTTCGCAACGAGAATACGTGGCAGCGTTCCCCTACTTGATCAAAGCGGCGGAGGGAGAGAAAAACCGCACTCAACGCACCCGTTTCTACTTCGTGGCGGCACAGATCAAACAGCTGATGGGCGACAAAGAGGCCGCCTTCGACCTTTACGACAAAGTCTTAAAGTCTAATCCGCCGTATCAAATGTCGTTCAACGCCCAAATCAGACAGACAGAGGTGGTGGGCGGCAACCATTCAAGTGAATCGTTGGTAACCCGTCTGAAAAAGATGGCCAAGAACAAGAACAACGAAGATTACTTGGATCAGATATACTATGCGATCGGTAATATCTACTTGGCGAAAAAAGACACGGCCAAGGCGATAGAGAATTACCAAACCTCCATTGAAAAGAGTACCCGCCACGGAAAAGAAAAGGCGCAATCGCTCATCACGCTCGGAGACCTCTTCTACGAACGTCCTGACTATGTGCAGGCGCAGCCATGCTTTGCAGAGGCCTCATCGATCATCGACCACAAGCACGACGATTACCTCCGCGTAAGCCGTCTCTCCGCTGTCCTCGACGAACTGGTGCAAAACTACACCACCTACAAACTTCAAGACAGTTTATTGATTCTCTCCACTGCATCCAAACCCGACTTGACAGCGGCCATCAACCGAGAGATCACAAAGGTGATCGAAGAGGAAAAGAGGGAACGCGAGCGTCGTCAGAAAGAGTATGAGGAGCAAAGACAACTGGAGTTAGAAATCGAAAACATGGCGGTAATGGATAGCCGTGCCCTTGGCCCAGAGGGATCCAGCTGGTACTTCTATGTCAAATCAACCGTTGACAAGGGAAAGTTGGAGTTCCGAAAGAAATTCGGACAGAGACGATTGGAGGATAACTGGAACCGTAAGAATAAGATGATCTCCGCCTTCTCGGAGGAGTCGTTGGCCGACATGGTGGATATGAATGGCTTTACCACCGAGGAAGAGAGCGGAGAAAACGGAGAGAACACACAGGCACTCAGCAACGAGGCCAATCCAAAACGTCCGGAATACTACTTGAAACAGATTCCTTTCACAGAGGAGCAAAAAGTGGTAGCCCACACCCAATTGGCGGACGCCCTATTTAACCTTGGCGTTGTCTATGACGAGAAATTAGGCGATTACGACAAGGCATACGACGCCTTCGAAGAATTCATCAAACGCTATCCGGAGGACCCTCGCGCCGCAGACGCCTACTACTGCTGCTACCGCATTGCGGAGAAAAACAGCGACAAGGCCCGTGCCGACCAGTACAGGGATAAGTTGACCGATGCCTATCCAACCAGCAAATACGCGAAGATCCTCTCCCAACCGAACTTCAGAGCAAGTTTGGAGAAGATGCAAAGCGTGCAGGATTCACTCTACGAGCAGACCTACGCCGCTTACCTCAAAGGAGATTTCGAAACGGTGAAGAGCAACACCGCCCACATGGAGGCGAATTACCCAGTCTCTTCGCTTATGCCTAAATTCTTACTGCTCAACTCCTTGAGCATAGGAAAGACCGCAAGCAAAGACACCTTCGCCACATCGCTCAACAACTTGTTGGAGCGTTATCCAAACAGCGACGTCTCCTCAATGGCTAAGGACATCTTAGCACTCATCAACCAAGGAAACATCCCTGAGCAAGGAACATCCACCGGCGCATTGATGGCCCTCCGCCAGGAGACACAGAAGATGGAAGCAGAAGAGAATGGCGTCGTATTGAGCGACGGTTTCACCGTTAGCTACGACTCCCCATACATCTTCTTGTTGTTGACCGACACCACCAAAGTGAACCAAAACAAGTTGCTCTATATGACCGCCACCTACAACTTCACGAAGTTCCTCATCAAGGACTTTGACTTGGAGCTGAAGAATGGCATCCTCTACGTATCGGGATTGGACAACTATGACGAGGCGATGTGGTACATCAACGGTATCATAGCGGACGATGACATTCAATCTCTATTGAAGGGCAGTGAATACAAATACCTACTCATCACCGAGGAGAACCTGCAACAGATCGGCTCCAACTACACCATCGAGGAGTACGAGGATTTCTTCAAGAAGGAGATCGTAGCAAAACGCAAGCGCGCCAATACGGCGGCCGTGGAGTTGGTCGGCGAGGAGAAGAAGATCGAGGAGATGACCGCTGTCCAGAAACTGGATGTCAAGGAGGGCGACGATTTGAACGGAGCGAAGACCACCGTTCCTGCGGAGAGCGCTAACCAAGAGACAGCAGCTCCTACCCCAGCGGAGAACACCTCAAAAGCGACAGAGAAAGAGGAGGCGTCTGCTCCAACCCAGAAGGAGACAAGCGAAACCACCCAACCTCAATCGACGGAACAAGCGAAAGAGCAAACCGAGCAAGCCGAAGCGACACCAAAGGCGGAGGAACCGAAGAAAGAGGAACCAAAGAAGGAGTTGAAAAAGTACAAGGGATTATACACCTACGATCCTACCGCACCTCACTACTATGTGGTGCTCATCAACCAAGGGAAAGCGGACGAGACAGCTGTTTTGGCAGCTTTGAACGAATACAACCAAAAGAGTCAGTCGCTGCTCAACCTAAAGAGCAACGTCACCACATCAAAGGCCTTCCCTCAAATATTCGAGGTGGGAGAACTTCCATCTTCCGAATTGGGAATGTCTTACCTCACCCAAGTGGTGAAGAACGCAAACATCAAGCAGTCATTCGGTAGTGTTCCATACCGTAACATCATCATCTCCAAGGAGAACCTACAGGTTTTGAAGGAGAGCGGAAACATCAATGTTTACATGGAGCTCTACAAACGCTTGTACCTAAAACGATAGTGCTATGAAGAGAGACAGAATCCTTTGGGCTGACGACGAGATCGATTTATTAAAGGCACACGTGCTCTTTCTTGAATCGAAGGGATACGAGGTGGTTTGCGTCAATAACGGAAAGGATGCCGTGCAATGTTGCGAAGAGCAACACTTCGACATCATATTCCTCGACGAAAACATGCCAGGACTCAGCGGATTGGAGGCTTTGTCGCTCATCAAGGAGAAGGACACGACCGTCCCTGTGGTGATGATTACCAAGAGCGAGGAGGAGAACCTAATGGAACAGGCCATCGGCAAGAAGATCGCCGACTATCTCATCAAGCCTGTCAATCCGAACCAAATCCTGCTCTCCATCAAAAAGAACATCAACAAGAGCGAAATCATCTCCTCTACCACGACCGACGACTATCGTTCGGAATTCGCCAAGATCGGTATGTTGATCAACGACTCCTCCCGATTCGAAGACTGGGCGGAAGTTTACAAAAAGTTGGTCTATTGGGAGTTGCAATTGGAACATGCTGACAGCCAGATGCAAGAATTGCTCCGTATGCAGAAGGAGGAGGCCAACTCCACCTTCGTGAAATACATCAAACGCAATTACGAAAAGTGGTTTGAACAGGGTGCGGAACATCCGATGATGAGCCACGAGCTCTTTAAAAAATGCATCTTCCCAACCTTGGATTTAGGCGAGAAGGTCTTCCTTATCATATTGGATAATTTCAGATTGGACCAATGGAGAGCCATCAAGGATCTCTTGGCCAACGACTTTGTAGTGGAGAGCGAGGAGCTATACAGCAGCATTCTCCCAACCGCCACCCAATATGCCCGCAACGCCATCTTCTCAGGCCTCTTGCCGAACCAAATCAAGAAGATGTTCCCGAACTACTGGATCGAGGAGGGTGACGAAGAGGGTAAAAACCTATACGAAAAGGAGTTACTGCAAACCCAAATCGACCGTTTCAGGAAAAAATATAGCTTCTCCTACCACAAGATCAGCGATCCCGCTTCTGGAGAAAAATTGGTGTCTGACCTTCCGCAGTACCTGAACAACCAACTCAACGTGGCTGTATTCAACTTTGTGGATATGCTCTCGCACGCCCGCACTGACTCGAAAATGATCCGCGAACTGGCCTCCACAGAGGCGGCCTACCGTTCGCTCACCAAGTCTTGGTTCCAACACTCATCCATCTTGGAACTATTCAAGGCATTGGCGCAACACGACATACGCATCATGATCACCACCGACCACGGAACCATCCGAGCCGACAAAGCTATCCGTGTGATAGGCGATAAAAACACCAACACGAACCTACGCTACAAAGTGGGTAAAAATCTGGATTACAATGCGAAAGAGGTAATGGCGATCAAACAACCAGAGAAGATCGGTTTGCCTATCATCAATGTCAGTTCGACTTATATTTTCGCTGGGAACAACGATTTCTTCGCCTATCCGAACAACTACAACTACTACGTCTCCTACTACAAGGATACTTTCCAACACGGAGGCATCTCGATCGAGGAGATGATCATACCGTTTGTGACGTTAAGGCATAAGTAAGCTGTGGTATTTCACCAACTCATCCATCGGACGCTGCGTGATCACACTCACCTGATAACCATACTTTTGCGCTACCATTTGCAGGATCTCCGAAAAATGGAAGGCGACCGATCCGACAAAGCCAATTTTTTTCACAGAAGAATCATATTGAAGGATATTCCTTTCGAAGAAGGATACAAAAGCACGTTCCACCAATTTTTGACAATAAGGATGCATGATGTTCTCTCCCAAGAAACGGGTAAAGGTCGCCAAGAAACGGTTCGGAAAGGGTTTACGGTACACCGCCTCGATGAAACCTTTTTGGTCCATCTCTGTCCACTGCCAAAACTTCTCTGTAATATCCGCAGGAGCACATCCCTTCAAGACATCACCCACCAAAAGTTTTCCCAAAACGGCGCCACTTCCCTCGTCTCCTAAAATAAAACCAAGCGGCGAGACATTCTTTTGAATCTTTCCCTCTTTGTAGTGGCAAGAGTTGGAACCGGTTCCCAAGATGCAGGCGATTCCTTCCGAATCACCCAAAGTAGCCCGACATGCGGCATAGAGATCACTGTGGGCTTCCACTTTCGCCAGCGGGAAGATGTTTCCCAAAATCCGTTCAAAAAGAGGCTCATAGGCAGCCACGCACCCAGCGCCATAATAGAAAACCTGCCCCACCGACATAGGATCAGCCATTTCCACTACCCGTGCCAACTCCGCCTGTATCGTCTCCTCCTCCATAAAGACGGGGTTGATACCTTGCAACACCATTGAAGATTCCGTTCCATCATCACTTACAAGACGCACATCGGTCTTGGTGGAACCCGCATCAAAGATCAAAAACATATTGTCTCGTTTTATAACCATAACAAATGTATAGATTTTTCATCCATAATTGGGTGAGGGGAACTAAAAAAAATATAACTTTGAAGGATGAACGTTAACTAATACGCTTATGAAGACATCAGTAGTGAAGGTTTTTATCTTGGGAGCCATCTGCTCCGCTATGGTGAGTTGCAATACCGTGGACCAATCCAAACTGCCACGAGAGGCAAACGCATTCCTCACCGACCACTTCAACGAGATCCCCGTATCACAGATTGTTGACACCATCACACAAATGGGGTACACAGCGGTATTGGAGAACGGAACCATCATCGAGTTCGACGAGACCGGTGATTGGGAAGAGGTGAACTTTAAGAAGAATGGGGCGCCTGCCTCACTGATCAGCACCCTTCCGAATGGAATCGCCAGCCACTTGGCGGAATTCTACCCAGAGGCGAGCATCAAAAAGATCACCAAGAAGGCCTACGGAAGAAACAACCTCATCTATCGATTAAGTTTCAATAAACCG
This sequence comes from Paludibacteraceae bacterium, assembly GCA_024401555.1. GTDB lineage: Bacteria > Bacteroidota > Bacteroidia > Bacteroidales > Paludibacteraceae > UBA1181. Next base: position 54,227 of record JAKSKV010000001.1, on the reverse strand, counting down.
AACAACATTGAACTATCCTTCACCAAGGACGGCGAGATAATCAGCAACAACCCGGAAGACCAAAGGCTGCCTTCTATGGCGAAGAATTTCATTGATAATCAATTCAATGGCGTAGAGATCACAGCCATCAACTCGGATGTGAACGGAGAGATCGAGGCTCTTTTGGAGGACAAGACGGAGATCGAATTCGACAGAAAGGGTAACTGGATCAGCGTTAAATCCAAGAAGAAAGCCCTCCCGGAGAGTTTCATGAAACAGTTGCCAACCGCCATGAACAAATATTTGGCGGAAAAGCACCCTGACCAATTCGTGAGGAAGATCGAGCGCAAGAGCTATGGTTACCAATTGAAACTCAACAAACCCAACGATATCGAACTTAGTTTCACCAAGAGCGGTATTTTGATCAAAGAGGAGGCTGGCAACGAATAACATATGAAAAGACTGACAATCACACTATTATGTGCGTTAGGATTACTCCTTAACGTATTCGCGGCTCCGACCAAGGCGGAGAAAGAGGCAGCGGCAAAGGCCGCACAAGAGCAAAAGGCAAACGCTTGGCGCGCCGATCAAATCGCCAGAAAAAAAGCGATCCTCAACTTCAAAACCGTCTTTGTGGAGGGCGGCACATTCATGATGGGTTGCACGGAAGAGCAAGAGTCGGAATGTTTCAAGCCAGAGAGGCCAGCACACCCAGTATTTGTAGGTAGTTTCGCCATTTGCAAGTATTGCGTGAGCCAACGCCAATGGAAAGAGGTAATGGGCAAGAATCCAAGCGAAATACAAAATGACGACGCTCCTGTGACCAATATCACATGGAACGACGCCCAAACCTTCATCAAAAGACTCAACGAATTCATGGGCAAGAACTACCGACTCCCGACCGAAGCGGAGTGGGAATACGCCGCCAGGGGAGGAACCTATTCCGAGCACTTCAAGTATAGCGGCAGCAACGAAATCAACCAAGTCGCATGGTACAAAGAGAACTCCGGAACCATTCGTCCTAACGGCAAACGCAAAGAAAACGAATTGGAGATATTCGATATGAGCGGTAACGTTTGGGAGTGGTGTTCGGATTGGTACGGCCCCTACCCGACAGACGTGGAGACAGAGCTCATCAATCCACAAGGAGCCGACGAGGGAAAAGAACGCGTGGTGCGCGGCGGTTATTTCGAAGGTCCAGCCATCTTCTGTCGTGTCTCTTGCCGCAACAAGAGCGAACCGACCTACTCCTCCAGCATCATCGGATTACGCCTCGTGGAAGAGCGCACCGGAGAGGAATAATATTTTGATAATCAACATTTAATACAATATGAACGCATTAGTCAGCATTATCATGGGCAGCACTTCAGACCTTCCGGTCATGGAGAAGGCAGCCAAATTTTTGGACGAGATGGAGGTTCCTTTCGAGATGAACGCCCTCTCCGCCCACAGAACACCTAACGAGGTGGAGGAATTCGCGAAAGGTGCCAAATCCAGAGGCATCAAGGTAATCATCGCCGGCGCAGGTATGGCAGCCGCTCTTCCTGGTGTCATCGCCGCAAGCACTACCCTTCCAGTAATCGGTGTGCCGATCAACGGTATGTTGGATGGATTGGACGCCATGCTCTCCATCATCCAAATGCCTCCAGGCATCCCTGTTGCCACCATGGGTGTGAACGGCGCACAAAACGCGGCGATTCTTGCCGTAGAGATGATGGCACTCAGCGACGAGAAGTTGGCAGAGAAATTGGCCACCTACAAGAGTGGCTTGAAAGATAAGATCGTCAAGGCGAACAAAGACCTTTCAGAGGTTAAGTACAAGTTCAAAACCAACTAATCCACTATGGCTCAACTCTATATCGGTCTAGGAACAAACATCGGAAACAAGAAAAAGAACATCACCAATGCGACCATCATCATCGGTTCTATATTGGGAGATATCTGTACCCTCTCCTCTCTTTACGAGACGGAACCTTGGGGGTATGAGTCCGAGAACAAGTTCCTCAATGCCGTGATATTGGTAGAGACCGAGATTGAGCCGATGAAATGTTTGGAGATCGCCCAAGCGATTGAGAGAGAGATGGGTAGGGTCCACACCAAGAAGGGATACGAAGACCGCATCATTGATGTGGACCTACTCTTTTACGACGACCAAATCATCGAGAGTGAGAAACTGACCATTCCCCACCCCCTCATTCCGCAAAGGGATTTCGTATTAAAACCAATGGCGGAAATCGCACCAGACTTCATCCACCCAGTATTGGGCGAAAAAATGAGTACCCTATTGGAGAAACTACTCGCTAAATCATAGCATTCCACCACTAATTGAAAAAATCGTTGATTTCACCGAAAAAAAGAAATTTACCACAGTCTTTCATCTCCTATCTATCACCGTTTGCTCTTACCCTCCTTTTTTTATAATTTTATGTCAATAGGAGCAGAAAAGATATACTTTTCCACTGCAAGGAATAATATATTCTTTTGATTTACAACGAATTGAACTAAACATTATAAGATTTGAGCAGAGAGTTCCCTTTGGAACAATTTTCCTATCATTTGGAACTATATTCACACATTAGTGAGACATTCAAATCTATTTTTGCATCGATGAAAAATTCATTGTGGGGATATTGAAAACTGAAAATAATTAAAACCAAACGTCATGAAGAGCACATTATTGAAAAGAACTTTTGTTGCGGCATGTTCCTGCTTGGCTATCGCCGGCTCAACCTACGCACAAGGAAATTTGGAAAGCTATTTTAGCGGCGCAACGCTCGCTAAAGGCTACAAATCATTAAGCAATCACAACCCATGTTATACACAACGTTACGGTGCGGATCCATACGCAATGATCTATAACGACGAGGTCTACATCTATATGACCAACGATCAACAAGAGTATGATGTACATCCTAACAGTGATAACTCTTATGGCAACATCAACACCATCAACTGTATCTCCTCCAAAGATTTGGTAAACTGGACAGACCATGGTGTAATGAAAGTAGCCAAAAGAGGATCAGGTCCCGCAAGCTGGGCATCTTGTTCTTGGGCACCAACCGCTTGTCACAAAAAGATAAACGGCAAAGAAAAATTCTTCCTTTACTTCGCCAACAATGGTAGTGGTATCGGAGTCGTCACCAGTGATTCTCCTTGGGGACCTTGGACAGATCCAATTGGCAAAGAGTTGATTTCCCGTAGCACGCCTAACTGTAACAACGTGACATGGTTGTTCGACCCTGCCGTATTAGTTGACGACGATGGCACTGGCTACATTTACTTCGGAGGTGGCGTTCCTAATGGAAAACAAGCCGACCCAGGTACAGCGCGTGTCGCTAAGTTGAACAGCGACTTCATCAGTATCAACGGAACACCGGCTACCATCAATCCTCCTTACCTCTTCGAGGACGCGGGTGCCAATAAAATCGCAGGTAAATATGTCTATAGCTACTGCTCCAACTGGAACTGTACAGGTAACCCGATGAGCAATGCGCAAATCTGCTATATGACCTCCAACAACCCTATGGGACCTTTCACCTATAGCGGTATCGCTTACAACAACCAAGCTGACTTCCTTAAAGGAGAGTATGGAAACAACGGCGGTAACAACCACCACGCCATGTTCGAGTTCAAAGGCAAGTGGTACATGACCTACCACGCAAGAGTTTTGCAAAACGCGAAAGGACAGAAAGGTGACTATCGTTCCTCTCACGTTGACTATGTGAACGTCAACACACAAACAGGTAGCATCACCCGCTCTTCCGGTTCGGCGAAAGGTGTGGACCAGGTAGGATACCTCGATCCATTTGAGAAGACTGAGGCAGAGACCATGGCTTGGATGGGTGGTATCGAGACTGAGTACGGAGGTTCCAACATGTTGGTGACCAAGATCGACAAGGGAGACTGGACCGGTTTGGCTGGTGTCAACTTCGGACAAGGCGCTACCGTATTCACCGCATGCGTTAAATCCACCACCAACGGTGCCATCAAGATCGTAAAGGGCAAACCAGACGGTGAGGTGGTTGGCTACTTGGCGGTACCAAACACCAATGGACAACTCAAAGAGGTAACCACCACCCTTTCAAAGGCCATCTCTGGCGTGACAGATTTGTTCTTCGTCTATTCAGGTGGATTCGAGTTCGACTACTGGATGTTCAAGAAGGCTGACGTCACTTTGAATGTATCAGAGACTGATGTTGAGGCTCCTGCCGACATCACCATGTCTATCAAGACCTCTGAGCAAGGCATCACCAAGGCGGATTACTACTTGGGCAATAAATTGATCGGTAGTGAAACCAACTCACCTTTCACATTCAAATACGAAATTTCCGAGCCAGGAAGCTACGAGTTCCACGCCATCTTGACCAACAATTCAGGAAAGACATTTGAAACACCAACCGCTACTGTAAAAGCTCGCTTGGCACAAGGTCCTTACGAGGGTGTCGCACAAGAGATTCCTGGTCGTTTGGAGGCAGAGCGTTATGATGTCGGTGGCGCAGGTTACGCATACGAGGACAAGGATGACGTGAACGAAGGCAAGGTATTCCGCAACGACGAAGGCGTTGACTTGGACGAGAACGGCGAAGGCGGATATGTTCTTGGTTGGACCGCTAAGGGCGAGTGGTTGGAGTACACCGTTGACGTGAAGTATGACGACGAGTACACCTTCATCGCTAAGGTCGCTTCAGGTGTAGAGAACTCAGGATTCAGTTTGTCGATCGACGGCAAGGACATCACTGGTGGCAAGATCACCGCTCCTAAGGGCGAGGATTGGACTACATACACCACTGTCGAGGGTGAGACTTCCAAGCTTACCGCTGGCAAGCACATCTTGAAATTGACCATCGAAAGCGATTACATCAACATCGACTACATCGACTTCAAGGCGAAGAACCACATCGAGACAGGTATCGAAGATATCGAGGCAGAGGCTGCTCAATATGATGTTTACACATTAAGCGGCATCAAAATCGGCGAAATCACCGCCAATGCGACGGCGCTTTCTGCCACCCTTAAAGATAACAACTATGCGGCAGGCCCATACATTGTGAAGGGAGCAAACGACGAAACTACTAAAATTGTCATAGTCAAATAAAGTGTTGTAGGGAGATGTGGTTCACGCCACATCTTCCTTTTTTTTAATTTATAAACGATTGTCAAAAGCATACGACCTTAACTACGGAATCTAAGTATTAATTAAGCACAATATGAAAGAAACAAAAACATACTATAAATCATTATGCGCACTGCTTTTCGCCTGCGCATATAGCCTCAACGGATCAGCATTGACCATTCCAGGCACCATTGAGGTCGAAGACTTCGATGAGGGTGTTGAGGGAAAGACTTACCACGACGAGGATGAGGAGAACCAAGGTGGCGTATATCGCCTCGATGTAGGTGTGGATATCGACACTTGCGAGAATGGCGGATATGTGATTGGTTGGACCAAAAAGGGGGAGTGGATGGAGTACACCATCGACGTGAAGAAGAGCGCCACCTACACCTACTCCGCACTTGTCGCTTCTGGTCTTGAGGGATCCTCTTTCAGCCTATCCATCGACGGAGAGGCGATCACCTCCACCATAGCCGTTCCAAACACCGGCAGTTGGACCACTTACAAGGCCATTTCCGGCAAGACCTCTACCATCAAAGAGGGCAAGCATACGTTGCGACTCACCATCGTGTCGGATTATTGCAACATCGACAAAATCTTGTTCCGTCCTGCTGACGAACCTGCGAAGACCACCTTCACCTCTCCATCAGAGAGTTCTCCGATGAGAGCTGGTTCCCCTTTCACGGTGGCTTGGGAGACCAACGAATTCAGTTCGGAACTTTACAACCTATACTGGGTAAACGCTAACGGAGACACCACTTTGATCAAGGAGGATGTCTACAACCAAGGCAGTTACACAGCCGTCATTCCAGAGCAAATGCTCAACGAATCTGGCCACTATACTTTGTCACAGAAGAAAACTTCTGGAGGATTCATCCCTGACAATTTCGATGGCAAAAGCCATACAGTATCCAACCCGCTCATCTGGGCGGACGTTCCGGATGTCTCATTCACCAGAGTCGACGACACCTACTATATGGCCAGCACCACCATGCACATGAACCCTGGTGTGCCTATCATGGCATCCAAGGACTTGGTACGCTGGAGAACCATCAATTACGCCCACCAAGCATTGGACAACGGTGCGAAATTGAACATGGACAACGGTCAAAACGCATACGGAAAAGGTTCTTGGGCAAGTTGCATCCGCTACAAGAATGGCACTTGGTATGTACTTACACCATCCTACACGACCAACAGGACCCACCTTTTCTGGACCAACGACATCATGAGCGGCAAGTGGGAATCCACCACCATGCCATTCTACCACGACCCATCCCTACTCTTGGATGACGATGGCAGAATGTATGTGATCTATGGCTCAGGAAACATCAGCATCGTAGAGTTGAATCCTAACACCAAAGCACCAATTGGCAACCCTCGTCTGATGCTACAAAAACCCGCATCCGTCACCAACGCCGGCGGATACATCGTGGAGTGCGAGGGTACGCAAGTCATTAAGAAGGGGGGCTACTACTATGTGTTCCTCATCTCTTGGCCTAACGGCTCCTGTCGTTCGGTCATCTGCCATCGCAGCAAATCTTTGAACGGCGGTTGGGAAGGAAGAGTTCTTTTGCAAGACAATGGTGTGGCGCAAGGCTGCATCGTAGACACCCCAGAGGGCAAGTGGTACGGTATCTTCTTCCGTGATAGCGGAGGCGTGGGACGTATCCCTTACATCGTGGATTGCTCTTGGAGCAACGATTGGCCCGTTTTGGGCAAGCCATCCGCCACATTCAACATGCCTGCGGCACAAGAGGATGGTTACGGCATCGTCACCTCCGATGATTTCAACGACAGCAAACTACCATTGGAGTGGCAATGGAACCACAATCCTGACAGCAGGAACTGGCAACTCACCAATGGCGTGCTTCGCTTGAGGAATAGCCGCACCGACAAGGATGTGGTCAGCACCAAGAATACCCTTACCCAAAGATCGTTCGGACCTACCAGTACAGGTTGGACCAAGTTGAGCACCAAGGGTATGAAAGATGGTGATTACGCAGGTTTGGTAGCGCTTCAAGAGTACTACGGATTTGTTGGCGTGAGATATGAGAACGGCAACAAGACGGTTGTCATGTCCAACAAGGGAACCATCATCGAGAGCGCCGCTTTGAATCAAGAGGATGTCTATTTGAGAATCGATATGAACGTTCAAAACCAAGCGGACAAGGCAACCTTCTACTACAGTACCGATGGAAGCAACTGGAGAAAGATCGGTAACGAGGTGAAGATGAGATATGAGTTGTCGCACTTCATGGGCTACCGCTACGGACTATTCTCTTTCGGAACCAAAAGCACCGATGGATACGCTGATTTTGACTTCTTCAAGATTGGTAAAAACGTCAATTCGCCTATCTACTTAGAGAAGGGCGCAAAGAAGACCGAGACCATCCTTTTGGCGGAGAGCATAAATGTCACTATCCTAGAGAAATCGACAGTAGGCGTTACAGACCTCTCTTCTGACAATGTGATGATCTATCCGAACCCAGCCACCCAATATGTGAAGGTGACAGGTGCGGAGAAGCTTATCGGGCTGGAACTCTACAACCTCAACGGCGCTTTGGTCGCTACTTCCAAGAGCGACGAGATGGATTTGCCAAGCGGAAAGGCAGGCGACTACCTTCTCAGAGTCATTACCGCCGATGGCACAATGACACAAAAGATCATTGTCAAATAAGATTCTTATTAGTTCAGTACAATAAAACCCCACTACCTGTTTTACAGCGTGTCATTCCAATTCTGGAGTGGCACGTTTTTTTATCAAAAAACTACACTAATATTAGTGTATATTAAACACATTTTCTATATTTGCATAGAAAATCTTCCTGGAGAATATTTTCTATCGTTTGTTTCACTATTAAATTTCAAGCAATGGGTAAATACATAGACCTAAAATGCGACTTTGCCTTTAAATATTGTATGCAAGATGAAGTCATTATGAGATCTTTTTTAAATGCGATCTTAGAGGGAGAAACCGATCTGATCACAAGCGTCAAATACGAAAATGTAGAGATGCCGAGGGAAAACAAAGGAGAGCGCGGTGTCTGTTTTGACCTACTATGCACCACAGAAAAAGGAGAGACAATTTTAGTGGAGATGCAAAACGCGGCACAAAGATTCTTTAAAACCAGAGCGGCCTTTTACACTTACAGCTTAATGCGTAGACAGATCAAACGAGGTGTAAAGTGGAGTAACATGAAAAGAGACATATCCCGAATCATTGGAATATTCATCTTGGGAGAATGCAATGGAGAGTTTCATAAGGCAATAACAAGGACAAGTGAGTACGACAGAGATGAGTTGACAGAATCATGGGATAGAATTCACAAGTTTTTTATATCTTTGACACACTTCAAATTCGACAAAGCAAACATTACAACCAAAGGAATTTGGATGGAACTCTTTAAAAATCTAGGAAACATGGATAAAATAGATCCATCAGTATACGAACGAGCAGATGAGGGATTGCTTAAACTACTAAAAAAAGCAGAGACAAACGCCCTTACGGAAGAGGAGTACGATCTCTATGAGGCCAGTATGAAACGATTAGAAGATGAAATCAACATGGAACAACACGGTTTTGAGAGAGCCATACAACTTCTAATCGCAAGCGGTATGCCTATATCCGAAATAAGCGAAAGACTCAATCTCTCAAAAGACGAAATCGAGTCTTTGAAATAAGATTCCAGTCACAATTGAAAAAACGTGTCATTCCAATTCTGGAGTGGCACGTTTTTTTATGGTCAATTTCTATCGACGAAGCATTCCAGCAAATTACCAATCTAATTATCAGTTATTTAATCATAATAATAGGATTAATTCATCACCTTTAACAAGCGGATCATAATCGGATTTTGCTACTATATGATTATAAATTACCAAAGAAATGGCACAACTTAGGATACATTTGCGATGTGGATTTCTAGAGAGAAAAACAACATTATTACAATTCAATCATTAGTTTTTATTTAAAATTATTACCATGAAACGAGTTTTATTACTTGCATTGAGTTTTGTTAGTTTGAGTGCGTTCGCCCAATGGGGAGATTGGGGCGGCGGTGGCTGGGGCGGTGGCTTCGGCGGAGGCGGCTTCGGTGGTGGAGGTGGAGACATCTTCGGCGGCGAAGGTAGCGGCAACTCCGGTAACATCGGAGACTATCAATCTAAGAAGGACATCGACTACGTGGGAGACAACCATATTGGCCACAAGATGGACGTCTACTTTCCAAAGGGAGAAGGCAAGCACAATGTGGTAATCCATATTTACGGTAGCGCTTGGGGAAGCAATAACTCCAAAGGCTCCGCCGATTTGGGAACAGTGGGTGTCGCAGCGCTTCAAGCAGGATACATTCTAGTAACACCTAACCACCGCACCTACAACGATGCACAATATCCTGCGCAAATCAACGACATCAAAGCCGTTGTTCGATACTTGAGAGGCAATGCAGAAGAGTTGGGTATCGATACATCATTCATCGCCATCTCAGGATTCTCATCAGGAGGTCACTTGGCATCATTGATGGGCACCACCCGTAACGTAAAGGGTAGCTATACGGTAGGGTCCGCTACAATGGACATCGAGGGCAACCTTGGTAAATACACCAACGAAAGCAGCTGGGTAGATGCGGTTTGCGACTGGTCAGGACCAGTGGATTGCCGCTACAAGAATTGCGGTAACCCTATTCCAATGGCACCGGAGAACGATATGGTGGGCGGCTGCAATGACCAACAATGCCCTGACAAGCACGCTTTGTTGGGCGCCAACACCTTTATCGACGAGACCGACGCACCCACCATGGTATGCCACGGGTCTACCGACAACATCGTTCCTCAATGCGAGGGCAAGATGTTCTTCGACAACTTGCAAAAGGCCGGCGTAGAGTGCGTGTACTACCCTCACGGAGGCGGCCACGGCGTAGCTGCCGAATATACCGACAAGATGATCGACTTCTTCAAGGGCATCAGAGAGAAGAAGGCTGCCGCTCAAGTGGTTGATCCTACCATCGTGGAGGCGGTCAATGCAGTGACGCAAAGCATCTGCGTCAGCGACGAGACGCTCTATCTCTGCGACAGCGAGGCTGAACCATGCACATTCACCCTTTCCGACATCTCCGGAAAGATCTTGATGCAAGGCCAATTAGACGCCAATGGAGTAAGCATCTCTGAATTGAGCAAGGGAGCATACATTGTACGTACAAACAATGGTTCATCAATAAAATTCATCAAATAAGGGTTTTCTAATTTATTTGCTTATAGTGGTGGGCAGAGGCGCGATGGATTTCGCGCCTTTGCTATTTTATGGCTTTTATTCATCCAATTTTCACACATTTATTTATCTTTGTCACTCATAGAAAAGACAAAACAATATGAAAAAAAGAAGAATCATCATAGAAGTGGCCATCTTTCTACTGCTTTCGATCTTATGCCTCATTGCAATGACAGCAAGGAAGAACAGAGAGAAGGTCTATACGACAGAGGGCAACACATTGATCATCAACGAAGGAGTCGAAGAAATAGATTACTACGACCTGATTGGCGTCAACAAAAAAAGGATCAAAAACATCCAACTTCCCTCCTCCCTTAAACGTATAGGACACGAAGCATTCGAAGAATACGAAGCGCTAACCTCCGTCCAACTTCCCGATTCACTTAAATACATTGATGACGACGCCTTTAACTCATGTTGGGAATTGGATTCCATCAAGATTCCGAATTCCGTAAAGCGGATCAGCCCCCAAGCATTCCGCAACACCTCCATCCATCAATTTGTAACCTACGACAATGGCAAAAAAATCGTTTGGCTGGGCAACGAGGATTCCATACCGACAAGCGTAACCGTTCCGGAAGGAGTGGAGATCATTGACAATAGCTTGTTTATGGACAACTACAGAATCCAAGAAATCATATTACCATCCACGCTGAAGAGAATTGAAATGGATGCCTTCCGTGGCTGCTGCAACTTAAAAGAGGTCAAAGGAATCGAAAATGTTGACTCAATAAGATTTAGGGCATTTAACTTTTGTTCTAAACTCAATCGACTTCTCTGTTACAACAAGGGACGCTGTTGCCTTGGATGGCCAGGGTCAGACACGCCAGACGAGATCATCATTCCAGAAGGGGTTGAATCGATTGATCCGTACGCATTTGAAGGGCAAGGACAAATTCAGAAGGTTCAACTTCCTCAAAGCCTGAAAAAGATCGGCAAACACGCATTCTACAACTGCGACGAACTTCAAAAGATCGAGTTACCTGACCATTTGGAATACCTTGGAGAGGATGCGTTTGGCAAATATGGCTCAAAATATACCCGAATCGACCGCATTCCCGCCTCGCTCACCTATATCGGTGAAGGGGTACTTGATAAACAACCGTACAACAAGGTGGTTGTCTATGCGAACGGCACCAAATGCTATGGATGGGTAGGTCAGAAAGATTCCATCCCGGCCTCCATTACCATTCCGCAAGGAGTGAAATTCATCGATCCGAGGGCATTTAACCATCACCCACAATTGAAAGAGGTGATTATTCCGGAGGGATGTGTAAAAATAGGAGAAGAGGCTTTCCGTGAGTGCTACCACCTGAAAAGAGTCGAGCTCCCCAAAAGTCTGGACACCATCTCCAGCCTAGCATTTTTAGAGTGTAAATTTCTAAAAGAGATCACCCATCTCTTTCACGTCCAATACATTGCCCCTGATGTTTGGAAATACGACTACCAGACCGATTACCCTGACGCCATTTCAGGATTATTCCTCTACGCCGATGGCAAAAAATGTTTGGGATGGATAGGTGAGGGATGCCCCGACACGCTCATCATACCAGCAGGTGTCAAGATCATTGACGAACAAGCATTTAGCCACCTTGGATCCTTGAAATGCATTATTCTTCCCGACGGATTGGAGACAATCGAGGAGAGGGCTTTCAAAAGTTGTTATGATTTGAGTAGCATCACCATGCCGCCATCGGTAAGACAGATTAAGGAGGAGGCGTTCGCTTATTGTAGCAAACTAAAGCTCAACCAACTGCCAGACTCACTCAAAGAGATCGGCATAATGGCATTCAGAGGATGTGACGAGATCACTCAAGTTCACATTCCTCAAGGAGTCCAAAAGGTCAAGAATAGTGCCTTTAAAGATTGCCATGGCCTCACCTCCGTCACCATTCCCCAAGGGGTAAAAACCATAGAAAGGGAAGCCTTCAACGGTTGTTCAAAATTACAGAACCTTGAGATAGGCGATGACATCACCGAGATAGGGAGCGAGGCGTTCCTCAACTGCGACAGTCTCGTTTCCGTCAAGCTTCCAGACTCGCTGACAACCATTCGGGAATACACATTCGCTGGTTGCAATCATCTAAAAGAGATCCATCTTCCAGCCGCCTTAAAAGAGATTGAGGCAATGGCTTTCGAGGGATGTCCACAACTCAGAATGCCAAAGATGGGCGATAATGTCCAGATGCATAGGGATGCTTTCGGCAAAAGTTTCCAGACCGCACTCTTAGACTTCATAAGAGATTGCGGATGGTCCATTTTCTGGTTACTCGCACTATTAGCTGCAGGCCTCTTCATCCATAAGGAATATGGCTGGGGAAATCTCCTTTCCAAGTTAGAAACTACTTCTTTCACAAAAATTCTTAAGGTAATAGGCATCATCGTGGCAGTCATATTCGTCATTATCCTATTGGGACTCTTCATTATCTTTCTGAATTGATAATCACAAACATCACATGATAAGATGAAACGGGTATTACCCATCATAGCGCTACTACTGAACACACTCCTCGGATTCGCGATATCCGATGGAGACAAGGAGTATGCCCGTTTCGAACATTTCACCACACGGGAAGGACTCTCCTCCAACCGAGTATTCTCCCTTGCGCAAGACTCCTCCGGGTTTGTATGGATCGCTACTGACTTCGGTTTAGACCGCTTCGACGGCATCAACTTCAAACACTATCAGAAGAGGGATTACCCCAAGATGAAGCGCAATGAAATCATGTATGTCGAACACTTCGGCAACGACCAGATCCTTGCGGCTGGCCCTTACGGTGTCTTTATCGAGTATGACAAGGCAAAGGATGACTTCGCCAGTAAAATGCCCGCGGAGTTAGATTCCATAGCCTTCATCCAAATCAAAGGAATCCATACCACCACGGACGGAGAACGCTTCATGTTCGCCAACGGAGGCATCTTCCGCTATGATGCGGAAACAGACCAATACGACGCAAACTTCCCAGCCCACGACTCGCTGAAAATCAATTTCATCAACACCCTATTCATTGACGGTCAAAAACGGTACTGGATCGGTTCCATCAACCATCTATACATCATAGACGAAAAGGGGCATAAAATCAAGGATTTCAGCCAAGCGGATAATTGTGACTACGTCACAAGCATTCTACCCATCTCATCAGACAGGGTGGCGATTGCCTTTCAGAGCAACCAATTATGGATATTGGAGACGCAAAGTCCCATCCCAACCATCCAGCAAAAAATCACCCTACCGTTCAATACCGTGATGAGTATGTTGCGGACATCCGACGGCAGATACTGGTTCGCTACGGATGGTGATGGACTATGGTTCACCGACGATTCCATCTCCCCTACCGCACGCTTCAAAAGTCTCGTTCCTTATGGCGAGCTGCAAGCGGAGATGAAGAAAATCTACACGCTGAAGGAGGGAATCAATGGCGGCATTTGGTTCGGCACACAGAATTCCGGCATCTGGCACTACAATCGACATAGCGACGAATGCGTCATCTTCTCCGGAGACATTGGTCTTCCGACCGAGGTATGTTCCTCTTTTGAGGAGGGCGAAGATGGCACCCTCTATGTAGGTACAGACGGAAACGGGCTATACGCCATCTCACCCGACAGGAGGGAAATCACCCACTACAACCTTCCGGGCAACAACATCACGGGACTCAACCGACAAGGCAACCATCTCCTCACTTCCACTTGGGGTGCAGGATTGTTAGATTTTGACATACAAACAGGCAAGGCCACACCTATCAAGCCACAAGGCATCGACCAACCGGTTCCAATGTATTTCAGCGTGGGGGCTTCTCATAGTATGAGATGGGCTTGCACGGCCAACGACGATCTATACATCAAGTACATCCAAGAAGAAAACTGGCGAAAATTGGCACTTCGGGATAACTCCTTCCCAGACATCGGCAGCAAATGGACATCCAAAATCATACCAATCGGGGAAAACACCTTCTGGGTGCTCGCCACCAATATGCTATGGTTGATCAACGAGGGAGAAATCCATGCGATCCACCCCGAATTGTACAACGAACAACCCAACGATCCACTCTTCGTATTCGATGCGGATTGCGACGAGGAGGGCAACCTCTTCACCACCAGCAACCATGGCGTTTACCGATACAGCAAAGATGGGCTAACGGTGGAACACCTCGATTTTCTACCCAACTATTCGCAACGCATCATCAAACGTGACCTGAACGGACAATTTTGGACCGCCTCCTTTGACGGTATCATCCATTTTGACTACAAGGGCAAAACGTTTGCGCACTTGCCCGGCGACTATGAGGATATCGCGAAATCATTCTTCTACATCAAGTCCAGTTTCCGCGACTCAAAAGGCAGAATCTATTTCGGCACCAACGGAGGTTTCTACACCTTCGACCCTAACCATGTGGATCCCGACATGAGCATCCACCACCTGGCTTTCGCAGAACTCTTCATCACCCGAAAGAAGATGGAACCAGGCACCTCCGTCTTGGCGGATGGCCGTCTTTCTGAATTGAATCAGCTGACGCTCCGACATGGCATGACGGACATCTCCATCGTAGTGGATGTAATCGACCACGCCAAGTTCAACAAGGCGAAAATCCGCTACCGTTTGGTAGGCATGCAAGATGATTGGATCGACATCGGCACGCAAAGGCAAATCAATTTTAGCCACATTCCCACAGGCGATTACACCTTGGAAGTGGAGGCCTTCCGTCCGCTCCTCAACAACTGCGAGAAGAGCATCTCCCTAAAAATCACCGTTCTTCCTCCCTGGTGGAGCACTTGGTGGTTCAGGACACTCATCGCGATACTTGCGCTGGTGGGGCTATCCTTTCTTTTCCGCAGAAGATTGCAAAAATTGGAGAAGGAGCAGGTCATCCTTCAAAAACGGGTGGACGAGCGCACCTCCGAACTCCAAGAGGCGCTTCAAGACAAAGACCGACTGATCTCCGTCATTGCCCACGACCTAAAAAATCCGATGTTCGCCATTGTGGGAGCTTTGGAGACATGGAAGAACAAAGGCAACGAGTTGGGAGAAGACGAAAAGGCGCAATTGGTGCAGGAAACCTACGACTCCTCCATCACGCTCCAACGCGAAATGTTGAACCTGCTCGATTGGGCGAAATCCAAGCGTGACGACATCATCTGCCATCCGAAGGAGATAGATCTCAAATACGTGGTAAACAACGTCGTGTTGCTCCTAAAAGGCATGATGGAGGACAAGAAAATCACCTTGGTCCAAAGCCATAACCTATCGCACTACGCCTTTGCGGATTCCCGCATGATAGGTACCGTCGTGCGCAATCTTTTGAGCAACGCCATCAAATTCACACCCAAGAATGGCAAGATAGAGATCCGTAGCCATCAAGAGGAAGATACGATTATATTGGAGATCATCGATTCGGGTATAGGCATGGAACAACAACTAATCGACCGCCTCAACGCCGGCGAGGAGATCACCTCCACCGTCGGCACGGAGAACGAGAAGGGCACTGGACTTGGATTCCGCATCTGCCAAGACTATATTCAGCGGAACAATGGAACCATCCTCCTCTCCAGCGAGAAAGGGAAGGGCACTACCGTACACATCACCCTACCCGCTTCCAATAAAGAGATAACGGAAGGCGCGCCTCAACCCCAAGATACGACTCAAATCAATATCGACAGAAGTGTCCTAGAGGGCAATACGATCCTTATTGTAGATGATGATCCACTTATCTGCAACAACATCAAGAACATCCTTTCCGAATATGTGCAGACATTGGTGGCGAAAGATGGACAAGAGGGCGCGGAGTTGGCAGAGAAGAGCCAACCAGACCTAATCCTCAGCGATGTTGATATGCCTATCTTAAACGGCATCGAAATGAGCAAGAAACTTGCGGATTCTCCGAACACGAGACACATCCCTATCCTCTTCATCTCCGCCAACAACGAAGAGAGCGACCGACTCACCGGGCTGCTCAGCGGCGCCATCGACTACATCGCCAAGCCTTTCAGCCAATCGGAGTTACTCCTGAAGATCTATAATCTATTAAACATCAGGAAGGAGCAACAGAAACGACTGCTCGCAGATATGATGATCAAGGGAGAGCGGAGAGAACAGGAGAGCGAACAAGAGGAGAAGATCAATCCATTCCTCAAAACCTTCCTAGAGGTCGTGGAGAAGAAACACGTGGAGAGCCAGATCACTATTGAGGATTTGGCCCAAGCCATGGCGGTGAGCCAACCTACCCTCAACCGAAAGATCCGTTCCCTAACGGGGAAGACACCATTGGAGGTGCTCAACGAATACCGCCTCAACCATGCATTACGACTACTTCAAGACAGTAGTTCAGACGACAATGTAGCGGATGTGGCCTATAGTGTGGGATTCAATGATCCATCCTACTTCACCAAGAAGTTCCGTGACTTCTTCGGTTATCTACCATCACAGGTGCAGAACAAATAGGAACAAACTGCCGTTTTCACTTGCTATTTGTCTATATTCTTTTTACATTCGCAAATACAGTGTTGGGGAAATTCCCCGATCAGGGGAAGATTTTGATTCTATATAATTATTTGAGTATGAGGTTTTATTCTATTTTAGCCCTAATCTATTTATTGGTTGCATGTTGCTCGTGTGAAGGGATTACGGATAGTAACACGATGTCAACATCCTCAATCATCCTACAATCTGATTCAAGTTTGTCTAACGTGAACCATGCTCCGCTTCCCTTTATATCAGTAAAAAGTGAGTCGGAGGAGGAAAAACGCAGCGTGCGAATGACGGAATTGACGGTTACGGCGGAGGTGAATGGAAGAATCGTCACCACAACCTATGATATGATCTTCGAAAGTAATAGCAGTCGCACATTGGAGGGGGAACTGGAATTTCCTTTGGGTGACGGACAGACGGTTTCCGGCTATGCCCTGGATGTGGATGGCAAGATGCGCGAGGGCGTGGTAGTGGATAAGGCCAAGGCTCGTAAAACATTTGAGAACATCGTACGTCGTGGTATTGATCCAGGACTCGTGGAAAAGACAAAGGGCAATAACTTTAAAACACGTGTCTATCCGTTGACAAAGGGGCATCCAAGACATGTGCGCATAACATATAACCAAGAGATTAGAGTATCAGAAGGCAAACAAACCTATTCATTGCCATTCTACTCCAACGAACTACTAGATAAATTTTCTTTGAATGTAAAGGTGTTGAAGCAAAAGGCTCAACCTATTGTGAAATCATCTTTCCATAATTTCAAGACAAGCGATGCCAATGCGTATGACCTCATCTCTTTGGAAGAGGAGAAAGTGGTACTGAAGGATTTCCTATCCATTGAGGTACCCATTCAGGAAGAAAATAGTCTTTTGACTACCAATGACAAGGAGTATCTATATTTTTATCTGATGCCTAATCTCTCCTTTGAGAAGGTTTCAAAGGAGAAACCGAAGAGTATCGCAGTTGTCTTTGACGCATCTGGTTCCGCGGAAAATAGAAACATAGAGAGGGAGCTCTCCTTGCTTCAAAACTATATGAAGATGGCGGATGGTGCGGATATCCGATTGGTGATTTTCAACAACAAAATAATGCTGGACCAGAAATTGCCGCATGCTAAATATGCTGAGGTGGAAAAGCTGATTAAGAAATACCCATTGGATGGAGGCACACAGATGGGGCTCCTGGATTTCGCTTCGTTTAAGGAGGATGAGATCCTGCTTTTCTCTGATGGTCTCTCTAATTTTGGAGCGAAAGAGGCCCCTGTTCCAACCATCCCTTTGTATGCCATCAATTCAAGTGTGGTGGCGGACTATGCCAATTTACGGAGATTGACAGGTGCGCAGGGTGATTATCTGAATCTGAATGAGATGACGGATATGGAGGTCTTGGAACATCTCTCTTCCCGTTACCCTCGATTGCTGAGCGTAGAATGCAAAGGTGCAGATCCGAAAGATATCTTTCCTCAAAATGGAACGATTGTCGATGAAAATTTTGCAGTGTTTGGTAAAACGGTTGCTGATAATTCGAAGATTATCCTGAACATCCTGAACCCGAATGGAGAGAAGGAAGCATACACCTACGAGGTGAAATCTTTTGGAACTAACACACCTGAGTTGGATAAAATATGGGCGCAGAAGAAACTAGCATCGTTAGAGTTAAATTCGAAGGTCAATCAGGCGGAGATCAAAAAACTCGCGCTGAAGTATGGCTTGGTGAGCGACTACACCTCCCTAATCGTATTGGAAAATGTTCTGGATTACATTCTTTATGAAATTGAACCGCCAGCAGACCTGCGTGAGGAGTATGAACGGTTGCGTGAAGAGTATGAACAACTGTTGCGTCTCCCACTGTCAGAATCGATTGCTGATGACTGGGGTGAGGAGAGGCTGGAAGAGTCTCCTGAATCGCCAGTACCGCCTGCCCCTGTCCCTATGATGGTAGAAAATGATGAAGCTCGTGAGATTGCAGTGGCCGAAGACAGTAGGAATATGACACGTGATATTCTTGATGTTGAGGATGATGAGACTTCCGTTGCTGAGGGAAGAGCCGATGACGACGAGGATGAGCAGATGATTTTCTCCAGAGTGGAAAAGAGAGCCGAGTTCCCTGGAGGAATGAGCGCACTTAGAAATTATCTGGAAACACACATTCGATACCCACAATCGGCTTTGGAAATTTCTCTACAAGGTCGTGTCATCGTTCGTTTCTGTGTGGAGGAAGATGGCCGTGTTACCCATGCGGAGGTGGTTCGTGGTGTTGATCCTTTGCTGGACGAGGAGACGCTCCGTGTGGTGCGTGGTATGCCGAATTGGATTCCTGCTGAGAATGGAGGAAAAGTTGTTCGCTCTTGGGTTAATCTTCCTGTCTTATTCCGACTAACGGGTAACGATTCCTCCGAATCGGGAACAAACATGACATCCAATAGTGTCAATGAGTCGAGACCGACTATACCTGCGACTCAAATAAAAGGGAGAAACGTATTCCGTTTGCCAACAAGCCATTTTACGGATGCAAGAAAGAACGCCCCTGAGTATTTGAAGGAGATAAAGAGAGTCTCTAAGGAGAAGGCATACGCCAAATACTTGCAGATGAAGAAAGAGCACAAAGAGGTGATCTTCTTCTTGGATATGGCCGATTACTTCAGATCGATAGGCGAAAAGGAGATTGCATTGCGCATTCTTTCCAACATAGCAGAACTGAAGTTAGAGGATTCTGAGGTGATACGTTCCTTGGGTGGGAAACTGATGGAGTACGGTGAGTATGAATTGGCCGTTGAAACCTATAAGGATGTAGTGAACATGCGCGAAGAGGAGCCTCAAAGCTACCGTGACTTGGCCTTGGCCTACGAAGCTGTGGGTAATTACGAAGAGGCCTATTCCTTGATGGACACAGTCACGAATGGTAAGTGGGAGCGTTTTAGCGAAATAAAAGAGGTGTCGGCTGATGAATTGGCGGAACTAGCTGTGCAACATCCGAATTCACGCTCTTCAAAGGAGTTGGAAAACAATAAAGATTTCGGGTATGACTTGCGTGTCGTGATCTCTTGGAACACAGACAATTGTGACATGGACTTGTGGGTGGTGGACCCAACCGATGATGCTTGTGGATACAAAAACCACAACACAAATATTGGTGGACACATTACGCATGATTTCACCAGAGGTTACGGACCGGAGGCGTTTACGCTGAAGAAGGCGATACCGGGCACTTACAAAATCTATGTGAACTACTATGGCACCACCAGCCAACGGATGTTGCAGCCTGTCATTGTACGTGTCACCACCTACCGCGACTACGGACGTAAGAACCAGACGTGCACGGAGAAGATGGTGATGCTGGATGCCATCAAGGGCTGGACTGAACTAGATAGTGTTGAGGTAAAGTAAAAAGATGTTCGAAACGAAAGGATGTAGAACAAAAAAAGGCGTCGGATCTCCGACGCCTTACATAAACTATTAGTTATGTTTAGATCATTCTATGCGTTTTAGGCTTTGTCAGCAAGGTAGTTGTACAAGTCTCCGAATGTTTGGATAGAAGACATCTCAGAACCTTGGATCTTTACGCTGAATTCCTCCTCGATCAATGCGACCAAGTCAACCAAACTCAAACTATCCAAATTCAAAGTCTCCTTGATGCTCTTGTCAGCAGCGATATCAGAAACCTCTACCTCGAACTCATCGGCCAAAACCGTATTCACTTTTTCAATTAACTCGTTCTTATCCATTCTTCTTATGTAAATTAATTAAACTTCTAAATTAGACACTGCAAATTTCTCCTTAAAATCCGAAAAAACAAAGCCACATTATTCAATGTTTATGACACATATTTCAATTTCTATACCCCAAAAGAGAAAAAATTGACTATTTTTGCGTCATATCTAGGAGATTTGCCCAATGAAACAAGAAAATTTGAACATTATCACCATTCAAGATTTCAAGAAGATCCCCACACTGTCATTTTTGGATGAGGATGTGATGGTGGTGAACAACAGCGACATATACCATATCCCGCAACCTTCGTACCCTGTGCGTCTGAAGAATTTTGTCGTGGCGTTCTGCATCTCCGGCACAGCGCGGATCACCATCAATACGATCAGTTACGACATCTCAGCCAACAACGTGATGTTGCTGCCACCGGAGTGCGTCTTGAACATCAACGAAATGGATGAGCCCAAGGCCACCTTCCTCGTATTCTCGCAGAGCTACGGCAAAGAGGTGACCACCCTTTGTCCTTCGATCTGGAGTTCACTGGAGATGATGATGCGATCCGTCAACCACAAGGTGACCGAGAAGGAGGGATTGATGATCCTCTCCTACATCAAACGTCTCTCCGACTACTGCAACGACGCCAGCAACAAATTCCGCAGGGAGATCATCAAGATGCAGATCGGCTCCTTCCTACACGACCTCTGCAACGCCTGCGTCAAGGCGGATTCGCCCGAATCATACCTATCCAGGGAGATGCAAATCTTCCAGAACTTCTTCCAACTCGCCAGCCAACACTTCAAAGAGGAGCATTCAGTTGCCTTTTACGCCGACAAACTTTGCATCTCACCCAAATACCTATCTATGGCGGTGAAACAGGCGGTCGATAAAACCCCAAGTGAGACCATCCAAGGATTTCTGATCCAAGAGGCGAAGGTGCTACTCAAAAACACCAATATGACCATCAAGCAGATCTCCAACGAACTCAACTTTCAAAACCCATCCTTTTTCTGCCGCTATTTCAGGAAATATGTGGGTGTCTCCCCCATTGAATACCGCACAAAATCAGTTTAACCCTATAATATTAGATAATGGAATTTACAACAATAAAAAAGATACTTTTCTCCCTTTTCCTGCTGCTTTCAGGATACCATTTCGCCTCCGCCCAAATCTGGAAGCAGGAGGTTAAATACAATGACCCGCAAGAGCCCAAGAGCATCGGCATCGTGATGTACTCCAATGACCCAGAGACGGTATTCAACGCCTTCCGCTTCGCCAATTATGCGCAGGAGTGGGACAACAAGGTGGAGATCTTCCTCCTAGGCAAAGGTGTGGAGACCGAGAAACTGATGGAAGAGAACAAGGACGTAAAGGAACAAGTGGATAAGTTCATCGACCAAGGGGGCGTCATCATGGGATGCAAGACTTGCTTGCAAAACAGGGAGAAGTCCGAGTCCAAAATCTGCAGAGTCACCTGCATCGAGGATCTTTACAACGTCGTAAAGAAGAACCAGATCGTATTAACTTTCTGACAATTCCGAGGCATTTAGGGCATCTTCACCTCCCGTCTGTTCCATAACGATCTCCACGGGATCCTTCCCCTCCCGGGAGAGATCCTGTAGATGCGAGTGGAGACGTTTCACCATCGGCATAAACAACCAAAGGGAGATAAGGCCTGAAATCACAGCGCATATCAGAGGAATGATCACCGCCAAACTGGCCACCACCATCTCCTTCGTCAAGACGATACCAAACCACTTGGCCAACTGACGCAGAAGGTTCAGCACCACCATTCGAGTCATCAGACGTACCGCAAAGCGTTGTATCACCTGCTTCACCGCCATACCCATCGCCGATTTCGCCAAGCGTACCACTTGATGCTTGCCAATCATCACCACAGAGATAATCAGCAGCATCATAGTCATCGATTTCTCTTCATTTCCCTCTTCTCGCTCAAAAAGGTCACGACAGCCGTAGAGGTAGAGCATCTTTTGCAAGATGATAAAGACAAAGATCTGGAACTGGATAAAATCGACCGCAATCAAGAGCCACATCAACCACCCATCGGGAGGCAAGGCACACAAGATGGAGAGAATGGTCACACACAAGGCATGTTTACGAATCTCCTTGGAAGTCATCTCCTCTATCACCTTCTCCGAAAAGAGGACGGAGGGTTTCTCCGCAATCAGAAGCCGCATCTCCTCTTCGCTCTTCACCTTTGATTTGAAAACACGGCGTAGATAGCGCTCCTTGTCCACCCTGGAGAAGGGCAATTTCAACCCCATACGCAAGACAGAATCCCACGCACCCAGGAGTTTCGTATAGGTTTTCAACGCTTTCTCGATCACACTGCAATGTTTTCCGCGAATATAGATGAATCAACCCAATCTCACCACAAAAATCAATCAAAACTATTCGGCTGAGATTTTTTCCGCAAAAAAACGATATATTTGGAAAAGTAAAAAAGATGAATTACCTTTGCTTTGTCTGAAATGGGGTACGAAAAAGATTAAGGAGTTCCGGTGCTGATCGGGATTCTTTTATTTTTTGTCTGTCACCACCCACCTTTTCAGTCGAAAATGAGAGTCGAAAATTGATAAATTGAACCTTTAAATAGTTATATCATGGCAGCAGTTTCTTATGTTACCGAAGAAGGATACAACAAGATGATGGACGAGTTGAAACAACTCGAGACTGTTGAACGTCCAAATATCTCCAAACAAATCGCTGAGGCGCGCGACAAGGGTGACCTCTCCGAGAATGCGGAATACGATGCGGCAAAAGAGGCGCAAGGTCTTTTGGAGGCGAAGATCTCCCTTCTCAAGGAGAAGATCCTCAACGCCAAGATCATCGACGCTTCAAGATTGAACACCGATGTGATTCAATTGTTGAACAAAGTCCAAATCAAGAACCAAAAGAATGGCGCCACAATGACCTACACTTTGGTGTCTGAGCACGAGGCGAACCTCAAAGAGGGCAAATTGGCGGTCAACACCCCTATCGCACAAGCCTTGCTTGGCAAGAAGGTGGGTGATGTTGTGGAGGTAACCGTTCCTGCGGGAAAGATTCCGTTCGAGGTGGTAAGCATCTCTTTCTAACCTAAAATCACAGAGACAAAATGGCTACGATATTCACCAGAATCATCAAGGGAGAGATCCCATGCTACAAGATCGCTGAAGACGAGAACTACTTCGCCTTCTTGGATATCAACCCTGTACAAAAGGGGCACACACTGGTCATTCCCAAGGAGGAGGGTGACTACATTTTCAGCATGGACGACGAGAAGGTTGCCGGACTGATGGTGTTTGCCAAGAAGGTGGCAAAGGCCATAGAGAAGGCCGTTCCATGCAGCCGCATCTCCGTGGCGGTGCTCGGTTTGGAGGTTCCGCACACCCATATGCACCTCGTTCCAATCAGCACGGAGAAGGACTTCAACTTCAAGGAGAAGCAACAAGTCTCTCCAGAGGAGATGGAGCAAATCGCCGCTTCTATCAGAGCGAATTTATAATTATGTACCAAACTCCCGACGGGAGTCTAAATAGCAGGCAAGGGTCACATGGAAGATTTTCTTCTGACTATTTCAAATGGCAATACAAAGGTGGAGGCTTCCAGACAGGAGGCTTCCACCTTTATGGTTACATCTCTGAAAGAGTGGGAAAAGAGATCGAATGAAGCAACCCAAAAGAGCTTGGAAGAGTCTGATTTGGGACTAATCCCGACACCCGACCAGCTCCACCAAAAATTGATGGAGGAGATCAACGCCCGACCACGCCGCATCACCAAGCAATTCTGGCAAGAGGTACCCCGTAAAGAGGGCATCGCCTTGCCCCCTTCCCTCCAACAAGAGGTCTGGTTTGTTCCCCTGATGTTCATTCTCTTCTGGGGATTCGGAATGGTGCTCACCTCCCGCTTCTACTACATCGTGCAAGCAACAAGGGAATTCTTCTACCCCAAAAGCAGAAGCAATGTCTTTTCCGACCGCATCACGGACGAGTTCGGTTTCAAATCGGCGATGACCGTCCTCTCCCTCTGCACCATCACCATCTTCTGCCAGCTGGCGATGACCAACCTTTTCCACCTGAGCGGACACGAGGGGCTTCGCGCCAGCCTTCAAATCTTGCTGATTTTGATCGGATTCGTGAGCTTCAAACTCCTAACGTCGCTCTATCTATGCAACGTATTCTTCGACAGGAGCACCTATAGTACCGTACGCCACTCCTACGCCACACTGGTATTCGCGCTCAACACCATCCTCTTCCCGATTGTCTTAATCGCCTCGTTCACAGCCCCTATGATCGCCAGATACGCATTGATTGCGGGCTGCGGCATCTGCGGCATAGCGATTTTACTATATTTATATAAAATCTTATCCATTTTTTTCAATGGTTTGACATCTATATTCTATTTGATTTTGTACCTTTGCACCCTAGAAATTTTACCTATCGCAGCCCTTGTGGGATTGCTTTTAGGATAGGCAAAAAATTTAACACATAAGGAATAAAAAATGGCAAGAATTAAACGTATCTTGGTTTCCCAACCTAGGCCGACGACAGAAAAGTCGCCTTACTTCGATTTGGAGGCAAAATATAGTGTAAAAATTGACTTCAAACCATTCATCAAGGTGGAACCCATTTTAGCGAAGGAGTTTCGTCAACAGAAGATCGCTATTTTGGACTACACCGCGATCGTATTCACCGCCAAGGCTGCGATCGACCATTTCTTTAGGTTGTGTACCGAGATGAGAGTGAACGTTCCTGAGACCATGAAATATTTTTGCGTTTCAGAGTCGGTGGCCCTCTACCTACAGAAGTACATCCAATACCGCAAACGCAAAGTATTCTTCGGAACTTCCAATAAATTGGAGGATTTGATTCCGGTGGTAGCCAAGCACCTTGACGAAAAGTTCTTGGTATCGGTTGCCGACGTTTACGAGGCCAACAAGCAAGTGTCAGAGGACCACAAGGATGATATCATCGCCATGATGGAGAAGGCTGGAGCGAACTGCACCAAAGGTGTCATGTACAAGACCGTCAGCACTGACTTCACCAATGATCCGGACTTCAATTACGACATGTTCGTATTCTTCAGCCCATCAGGTATCACCTCCCTCTACAAGAACTTCCCTAACTTCGAGCAGGGAGATATCTGCATCGGATGTTTCGGTCCGACTGCCGTAAAAGCCGCTAAAGATGCGGGGCTCACCGTCAATGTCGAGGCCCCTACACCAGAAGCGCCATCCATGCCGGCAGCATTGGATCTCTTCTTGAAGGAGTGCAACAAGAAGAAGTAAATTCTGGATTCATCCAGCATACATACCACTAACCGAAGAGCGATGGAACGCAGAAACACATTTGGAAAGGAGGAGCATCTTTGTGGGAAGACCACAGTGGATGAACTCTACAAAGTGGGAGAGAGTTTCTTTCTATACCCGTTCCGAGCAGTCTATCAACAAGTGGAAAAAGAAGCGGTACCCGTCAAATGCCTGGTCAACGCGCCCAAGCGCAAATTCAAGCATGCGGTTGACCGCAACCGATTGAAAAGATTGATGCGCGAGGCATACCGCAAGAACAAACACACGTTGTTTGAGAAGATGATGGCGGAAGAGGCGACTATGCTGATCGCATTCAGCTACATATCAGACAAGATCGAGTCTCAAGCGTTCGTCGAGAAACGGATGACACAGGCTTTGGACCGAATCGCGAAAGGGCAGAAAACAGATGGGAAACGAAAAGAGTGACAAGGAGGTGGGCCAGATCAGAAGAGCGATCAGGACCCTTTTTCTCTTACCAGTCTTCTTCTATCGGAGATGTATCTCCCCGCTATTCCCACCCTGCTGCCGATTCACACCCACCTGCTCCGCCTATGCGGTGGAGGCCATCCAAAAGCATGGCGTGTTCAAAGGAGGGTGGCTGACCATAAAAAGGATCTCAAGGTGCCGACCAGGGGGGGGCAGCGGCTACGACCCGGTTCCTTGACAAATAATTGGATATTCTAAGCATAAAGATACGAATCGTTGTATATTTTTAACGGTTCGATTTGTTTTTATACAATAAAACACTTGTTATTCATATTTTTTGCATAATTTTGCACCACCAACGGATAATTATTCCGATAGTTATCCATTACGAATGCAAATAAAGAGGTAGTAAAGTGAAAAACAAGGTTAAAAGATTTGTCGCTATTCAGGAGATTATCTCAACGACAGTGGTAGGAAGCCAAGAGGAACTTTTACAAAAGCTCGCCGAACAAGGCTTCGAATTGACACAAGCCACCTTGTCGCGCGACCTAAAACAACTGAAGGTGTCCAAAACCACCAACTCCAAGGGTGAGTATATTTACCAACTCCCTACGAGAGGAATACAAGAGGAGGAGAAGATTCATGGGGGCGATTTCTCAAGAGGAAACGCGGTGATCTCGACAGAATTCTCCGGCAACATCCTGGTGGTACACACACGTCCCGGCTATGCCAGCAGTCTCGCTTACGAGATCGACGAGGTGGCGAAAGATACCATCATCGGTACCGTTGCGGGTGAGGACACCATTATCGCGGTAATCAAAGAGAGCAAAACCAGAGAGGATGTGAAGTTGGCATTGTCACAGATCATCCCTTCTTTAAGATGAAACCTCTTCGGAGAAAGCTTCGAGAGGACATTGTTTGACTAATAAATTATACAATTCAACCGTATTTCAAAAAGAGGAAATGGATCAGGAAATTGAAATCATGGTTGCCGATGAAAGGCATCTCGGATATGTTACCACTATCCTTGATACAATAGAGGCAGCAGCCAAAGTACGTGGAACAGGAATAGCGAAGCGCGACCCCGAGTACGTAAAGCAAAAGATACGTGAAGGGAAAGCGATCATCGCTCTTTGTGGTGATGATTTCGCAGGATTCAGCTACATTGAGACGTGGGAAGACAAGAAATATGTCACCACTTCCGGCCTTATCGTGCCAGAGAAGTACCGTGGCAGAGGCTTGGCACGTCGCATCAAGCACCATACCTTCACATTGGCTCGCCACAGATGGCCAGAGGCTAAGATTTTCAGCCTCACATCCGGTGCGGCTGTTATGAAGCTCAACACCCAATTGGGTTATCTTCCAGTCACATTCGCCGACCTCACAGAAGACGACACATTCTGGAAAGGATGCCAAGGTTGCGTCAATTACGACGTATTACAACGCACCGGCAGACGCTACTGCATCTGCACAGGCATGTTGTTCGATCCACACGAGCCTATGAGCGTGGAAATGGCGGAGAGGGAACTTGCAAAAGATCCAAACATCAAATTGTTTAACTGATTATTTTTTTAGATATGGCTAACAAGAAAGTTGTAGTGGCATTCAGCGGAGGTCTTGATACCTCATTCACTGTAATGTACTTGGCGAAGGAGAAGGGTTACGATGTTTACGCCGCTTGTGCGAACACGGGTGGATTCAGCCCTGAGCAATTGAAGCAAAACGAGGAGAACGCCTACAAGTTGGGCGCTGTGAAATATGTCACTTTGGACGTGACCAAAGAGTATTACGAGAAGAGTTTGAAATACATGGTGTTCGGTAACGTGCTCAGAAACGGTACTTACCCTATCTCCGTATCTTCAGAGCGTATCTTCCAAGGTATGGCGATCGCCCGTTACGCCAACGAGATCGGCGCAGACGCTATCGCACACGGTTCAACAGGCGCAGGAAACGACCAAGTACGTTTCGATATGACCTTCTTGGTAATGGCTCCTGGCGTGGAGATCATCACCTTGACCCGCGACATGGCGCTTACCCGCCAATACGAGATCGACTACCTAAACGAGCACGGATTCTCAGCAGACTGGACCAAGTTGAAGTACTCTTACAACGTAGGTATCTGGGGAACCTCTATCTGCGGTGGAGAGATCCTCGACTCACGCGAGGGATTGCCAGAGAGCGCCTACTTGAAGCAAGTCAAGAAGAACGGAAGCGAGATCTTGACACTCGGATTCGAAAAGGGTGAGATCTGCTCCGTAAACGGAAAGAAATATGACGATAAGATCGCTTGCATCCAAGCCATCGAGGAGATCGGTGCCGCTTACGGTATCGGCCGTGACATGCACGTGGGTGACACCATCATCGGTATCAAGGGTCGTGTAGGTTTCGAGGCAGCAGCTCCAATGTTGATCATCGGCGCTCACAAGTTCTTGGAGAAATACACCCTTTCTAAGTGGCAACAATATTGGAAAGACCAAGTGGCTAACTGGTACGGAATGTTCCTTCACGAGTCACAATACCTTGAGCCAGTGATGAGAGACATCGAGGCGATGTTGTCAGAGTCTCAACGCAATGTGAACGGTGAGGTGAAGTTGGAGCTTCGTCCTCTCTCATTCTCAACTGTTGGTGTTGATTCTAAGGACGACTTGGTGAAGACTAAGTTCGGCGAGTACGGCGAGATGAACAAGGGATGGACTTCAGAGGAGGCTAAGGGCTTCATCAAGGTTACTTCCACTCCACTCCGCGTTTACTACGCTAACCACAAGGACGAGGGCAAAGACATCTAATCAACCAACTCGACAAATAGCAAAATAGGCTGTCCAATGGGCAGCCTATTTCTTTTTATGTTAAGTTTCTTAAATCGAGCCTTCTCTCAATGTTTCGACTCTGAAAAAAGCCCCCAAACAATGACGAATAAGATAAAACAGCCTATATTTAAGAGAATATATCCGCCGACACTTAGTCCCCACGGAATATCATCCTTTGCAATATAATAGATCACCTTGACGATATCCAGGAAGAATACTAACGAATATACGCCACAGCCGCTTTCTCCACTCACTCTTCTTTCCGTCCTCTTTGGGAGATCCGCATCGGCGCTCACACCCTTGTCCATATTCTTCATATCTTCTCTCTCGTCCTCTCTCTTTTCCATACGCATTCCTCCTTGCTATTACCTTACCCAATTCTTATTGACCCAATTCTTTTGATTCTTCACGGTTTTTCTACCTCGCGCCCTCATACAACCATCGAGCCTTACGCTCTTGTACAGAACTGACTTCACGAATCACATCCCTAAACACCCGTCCGACAGGGAATTCCCCCAAAAACAGATCAAGCACTTCGTTCACCGTCTCCTTTTGATGAGAAACGAGTTTCCCGCACCTGCACCAGTTCGCGAAGTGTTCGCAATTATTGCTGACCAAGTTATAAGTTCCCCTCTTGCTACCAATGGCGGAAATCGCTCTTTGGACAATCACCTCCGGTGGGAAAGTCGCCTCCTCTTTCGTGTCCAAACTTACCACATCCCCCTTGGAGAAAGCCTTAAACGATGTGAGGATAATATCGGCGGTGGCAGCATTCATTTCTCCCTTTCCCTTGGAAGAGAAATGGACCACCTTGCCTCCTCCGACATAAACGCCATAGTGGAAATAGAGGCCGCGATAAGCCCGCAAAACGGAACCTGGAAGGAATTCGATACGTGCCATATCAACATCGTAGATTTTAGAATTTACATTGCAAATGTAATGCACCTCAGGAGAGAACAAAGAGGAATTTCAAAGAAAGTTAAAGGAGCTATCACCCATGCAAACCATTTTGTAATACCATACCAAACACCATACACATTAGGTCGAGCCAAGAATCCTATCGTTCACTCCACCACCCCGCTCCGCAATATATCATCGATCCGATAGTAACTGAACCCACTCCGCAAAGGATAGGCCGGCACCAAAGAGGAATCCCCAGCAGCCCGATTGATGCAGGTGGCCACCAGTTCGGTACAGTAGAGGGCAGAATCCGACGCAAGGTCGAAAGAGATATCGAAAGGAGTATTTCGCAAGGCGTAATCAGAGGCAAACGAATCGATGCGAAGACGGATGGAATCCTCCTTGACCGAGTAAAAGGCATAATCAGACGCATGGTCCAAAAAATCACTTAACGGATCCATCCGCACGCTACCAACACCAGTCAGCTCACTTGCCTCCGCATGAACCACAAAAAGAAGCGAATCCTCGCGATGAACCACCCCGATATGGGAGAAGCGTTCATCGCCACCCGAATAACGCCTGAAAACGTCCGAAAAGAAGCCATCGCCCATACGGCAGACCAAATCACCGCTTCGCAGCGAGTCCCCGATATAAACAACAAGTCCGTTCGATGACGAATCACCGGACGGACCTGCGCAAGAGGGGACAACACTAAACAAGGCGCCACACATCGTCCAACCGAAGGCAGCCTCAATCACCCTCTTTACCTTAGGATTCATTATTTCTTCTGATCCATATTCACCTTCCACTCTCCATCAATCTTGTAGAGCGTCATCTTGTGTTCACGAGGACTGTCGTTCTCGGTATAGAACACATAGGCGATGTTATCCACCACAGAGTCGCGCAAGATGTGGATCTTATAGTTGGGATCAATCTTACTCATACCGCCCAACGAAGAGGAGAAATCCAAGATCTTCGCAGTATTCTCCGTACAATATTTTTTAGCCTCATCTACCTTGCCATGCGCAATAGCGACTGAGAATTTCTCCGCTACCTTAGAAGGGGTATTGCAAGAGACCATAAAAAGCGCCAAAATGGCAAAAGCGAAAAATTTCTTCATACCAAACATATTTTAAGTGTCAAACTGACATTTCCTATAACTCTTAATAGACTTCGTTGACCATCGTTTCTTATCTTCCCAGCAACGCCTTAATGAACTCATCGCCTTCCAAAACACCATAAGCGCCTGCCTTTGCAGACTCCTCATCATACTTTTGGACGTTGTCAGGCTCTATGCCTGGATAGTAGATTAAGAAGGGAATAGGCGCCGAAATATGTGTCTTCAACCGGCAAGGGGTCGGATGATCCGGCAAAATAGCGATCGCCACAGGTTCATCCCACTTGGAGACCTCTTCATAAATAGGCTTCACCACACGGTTCTCCAAATATTCCACAGTCTTCAACTTCAAATCGACATCTCCCTCGTGACCAGCCTCATCAGAAGCCTCGATATGGAGATAAACCAAATCGTTCTCCTTCAAAGCGTCAATGGTCGCCTGCGTCTTGCCCTCGTAATTGGTATCATACAATCCTGTCGCACCCTCCACTTCGATGGACTTCAAACCCGCATAGGCACCGATTCCACGAATCAAATCGACAGCGGAAATCACCGCGCCATTCTTCAAACCGTAGGTCTCCATCAATGTCTTCATCTCTGGCTTGTAGCCTGCCGACCATGGCCAAATACTATTAGCAGGATCCTTACCCTCGGCCACGCGCTTGATGTTCACAGGATGCTTAGGGAGGATCTCCATACTACGGAGAATCAAATCATTCAAAAGTTGTGCGGTGGGCTCCGCCTCCGGGCAATCCGCCTTCACCATCACATCCTTGGTAGGTGTACCAGGCACATCGTGCGGTGGCGTACAGGAGACATGCTTGTTACCGCCCCTAATCTTCAACAAGTGGCGATAGGAGATACCAGGGAAGAATCGCACCTTATCATCACCCAACTCTTCGTTGAGGTAATTAATGAGTTGATAGGCCTCCTCGTTGGAGATGTGGCCCGCAGAGTGGTTTTTAATCTTTCCATCCTGCACACAGATGATGTTGCAACGCATCGCCATCTCTCCTGGCTCGATATCGATCCCCATGCTGGCCGCCTCCAAAGAACCGCGTCCTTCAAAAACCTTCCTCACATCATAACCCAAAACGGTAAGGTTAGCAATTTCACTTCCCGGATGGAATCCGACAGGAACAGTCGCCAAGAGTCCGTTACGGCCCTTGCTTGCCAACAAATCCATCGTAGGGGTGTTGGCCGCTTGAAGAATGGTCTTATTTCCGAGGGCGGCAATAGGCTCATCGGCCATACCATCGCCCAATATGATCAAGTATTTCATATTCATTATTTTGAGTACAAAAATATATAAAATTCAGAAAGATAAGAGGAATGGGAAGGCTTATTTAAATCCCCACAGATAGGTATTTCACCTGAACATATAAATAAAAAAAGCGACCAAGAATTTCTTGATCGCTTTTGGTGAGCCAGTTGGGGCTCGAACCCAAGACCCCATCCTTAAAAGGGATGTGCTCTACCTGCTGAGCTACTAGCTCTCCCTCAGTCGCCTTATATCTCAAAGGCGGTGCAAAGATACCGCTTTTTTCCGTATATGCAAATTTTTAAGAGAAATATTTTTCACGAGAGACCATCACACCCCTACTCGCCTCACATTCCGCGCAAACATACATTATACATAATTTATGCAATATTTATGCATTTTTAAAGAATATATATAGCGAATAATCATTTGAGATATGTCATTTTGCTTGTATTTAACCTATTATTCTGACATTTTGCTACTACATCCACTATTTTTAGAAAATATTTTAAATTTTTTGGTCAAAACATTTGCCATTATGAAAATTGTATATATATTTGCATTGTCAATGAGGACAAAAAGAGAAGTAAAACATTAAAACATTACGATTATGGTACTAGGATTAATTATTTCAGGCACAGTAACAATTTCAGTTGCAGCCAGAATTTACATGGAGCTCGCGGACTAAGCGACAAATCACAGACAAATCAGTTATTAACTTTAAAACATTACGACTATGGTAACAGGTTTCATTATTTCAGCAACAATAGTAGCAACAACAGCGACAAGAATCTATATGGAGTCAAAATCACTAAAGAAGATGTAAGTCATGGATCAGACAGACAATCAAAATTAAAAGCCTCAATATTCGTAACGAACATTGAGGCTTTTTTATTTCCTATCTTTCCCTCACATTCAAAATCAGATCCACTTACGAAACCCTGATTCTTCTTCCAACTCTCAAAATCGTCGTACTCTTTATCTTATTCAACTTGCAAAGACGGGAAACCGTCGTATGATACTTCTTCGCGATCCTACCCAAATTGTCGCCAGGCTTAATCTTATAATATTTAATCGGCGAATGCAAGAAGTCATAGAACTCCTTAAACGAACTCTTCTTCTCCACCAAATAGGTATCCGCCTTGACAGCCATCGTACTATCGGTGATATCCAATATCTTACGCGGATTGATTGGATTGCCTAAATAGCGGAACTCAAAGTGCAAGTGAGGTCCCGTCGAACGGCCCGTATTTCCACCCAATCCGATCACATCGCCCGCCTTCACCTCTTGGTTGGTCTTGGTCAAAACCTTAGACAGATGGCCATACAGGGTTTCCAAACCATTATAATGACGGATCATCACAAAATATCCATACCCCTTCTTCCGCATGGTGGAACGGGTAACGCGCACCTTTCCGTCAAACGCGGCACGAATCGTGTCGCCAATCGCCAAACGCATATCAGTTCCCGCATGGAATCTTCCCCAACGCTCACCACACTCGGAGGTGACAACATTGATGTTCGGCGGATAAAAGCCGCGACAATCGACCAAGAAGGAATCTGGCACCGAGTCGATGGAGATACGGTAAGGATTGACACGGACGGAATCCCAAATGGCATGGTACATGGAGTCGCAAGGGATGGAGTCGTTGAAGACAAACTTCTCGCTGTTCCAATCGACATTCAGAGAATCGGAGGAGAGATCTCCCTCCGCTGTCTCATCATCCACCATCAACGAATCTGTGGTCAATTGAGGCGTATCCATCGCCTCCTCTTGGGAGAACGCCCATAATGGTGCGGTCATCGCCGCAAATATCATTACAATCTTTTTCATACCTTCCTCGATCTTCGGCGCCCGCAGACACCATTTTAGTGCTTTGTCAAATGCTCAAATAACTGACTGACGCGAAGATACAATAAATTTACAAAACAAACGGCCCTATCAACGAACCGATGCGACTTTCGCCTTATATGTGGTAGGATAATTACCGAACTTACAGCTGAAAGAGAGCTCCTCAGCGTCACCAGAGGCAAGGGTGCCCTTGAAATCGGTCACGACATAATCCTCCTTAGGGTTTCCGCCAAAGGTAGGGACGATACCATCACCCGACAAGAGAGTGACATGCTGGTCTGCCTCCGAAACTTGTTGCGAGATGCCACTCACCACAGGAGTAATGCTAATAGGCATTTGGGGCACAAATTTCATCTCGATGAGGGACAAAGTCATGGTTCCGTCCTTCTCCGTAAAGAACTCACTCGCCACATTCTCCGTGACGATCTCCTGGCCCATAAACTGAACGGTAAGCGTTCCGAGGGCGCTCTTCACAACAGGATTCTCCACCACATTTCCGTTTTGGGCAGGTTCCTTCTCATCCTCTTCACAAGAGGTGAATCCGCCGCACAAAAGTGCCAACACTGATAACAATAAAAATTTTTTCTTCATCTTATTCTATTTTTCTATAATCTACTTTCGACCAATTAAAACTCATAACTAAGCCCGACACCTATCTGCCGAGGTCTTCCCGCCTGGCAGAAACGATTTCCCACAGAGACAAAATAGAAGGTGTCATAGAGCGTATCGCCAATGTTTCGGCACCACCCCTTCAGCTGGAAATTCTTTTTCTGGAATGTCACATAGGCGTCAAAAAGCGAATAGAAGGGTTGGCTGACCGTATTGGCCTCATCCCAATAGATGCGGCCGGTACCGCGCCAGTCGGCGGCAAGTATCACTTTGTCCAACACCCGACGGTTGACGCAAAAAATGTATTGCGCCCACAACGAAGCGGTGTGCATCGGTGAATAGGTCACAAAGTTACCATCATATCGGTTGATGCCATCATAAAAATCGACAAATTTCGCATTGGTGTAACCATAAGTACCCGTCAGCGAGAAATTCTCATAGGTGAAGGTAGTGGAAAATTCGCCACCGATGCTTCTGCTCTTTCCTGCGTTGGTCATCATGCGGCCCGTACTCTTTCCCGCCGGGAAGACCGTAAGTTGCTGATCACGACAGTCAATATAGAAAAGAGAGAAATTGGTATTCAAATGGTTCTTCGCATAGGAGAAATGGCCACCCATCTCGTAGGTCCAACTATATTCGGGATCGTAGGAGGTCGCCTCTCCCGTGTCATACGGCGTATCGTTCATACCATCGAACTTCATGCCCATATCAGCCATGATGTCGCCTTTCAACTGCGCCTGAAGCAGGTCTGAGAAGATCTGCGTATTGAAGCCGCCCGCCTTGTAACCCTTCGCCGCATAGGCGTATAGATTGTTCTTCCGATCAAAGTCGTATTGCACGGAGATTTTTGGCAACAACTCAAAGAAGGATTTCTCCGCTTTGCCCTCCATACGGCTCTGGAGCAACTTGTAATCCTTCATGAGATAGGTGAAAATATAGTGGATATCCGCTCCATTGCGGTAATCCATCCGAACATGTTCGTAGTCGACGCGGATTCCAGCCGCAAAGGTCCAACCACCCACTTTGAACTCCGATTGGTGGTAAGCGGCCAACCCGAAGGTCGGCAAAACAAACTCACTGAAAATCGGGAATTCCTCCTCTGAGATATCAAGACGCTCAGTCGGGAACACACTTTGTATGCCGGCATTGGCGTTCTGCAGAATCAGTTGGTCGATGCCACCCCGTTTGAAAACAACCGGAGCCTTCATGTCATTGTGTTTGTAGAAACCCGACGCTCCCGATTTCCAATTCCAAACCTTCTCCTTGCGTTTCGACTGAAAGACGATCTCCTCCGTGAAGGCATGCTCATTCTGACGTTGGTTCAGCGTGAAGATCGGCTGCGGTTGGAAATCCTGATCGAGCAACATATCATCCTTCAACCACTGGTAACTGGTAATGGAAGAGATGTCCAACCTTTCCATTTCATATTTCAGCACGAAGCCATCGCTGAGCGTGACACGGTTGTAGCGACATTCATCATTATAATTGACGGGTTGTCTGCCCTCGTCGGTCACCAATCCATAGGCGTAGCCGCCCTGTTTCAGAAGACCGAAAGTGACACTGTTCTCCAAAGAGAGACGCGTCTTCGGACGCCACATCTGTCGGCTGCGAAGCGTCAACCCATTGGAGGGATCACACCACGAATCGTCATAAACATTACGGAAGAGTCCCTTCCTATGCTGCGTATTAGCCGCCATAGAAAAGGCGAACTTATCAGATATTTTATGATAGGTGGAGGCCTTCAGTTTCAGCTCCTGACCTTTGGCACCCTCAACAAAGAGGCGGGTACCTTGATAGGAAAATGGATTCAAAGTGAAGAGGTTGATCAAGCCGCACATCGTGTTTCTACCATAGAGCGTGCCTTGTGGCCCACGAAGGAACTCCATGCGTTGCACATCAAAGAGATCCATATCGAAACCATTTTTGTTCAACACAGGCACATTGTCCACCAGCATACCGACTACCGGTTGCTCGATACGGGCACCGAAACCGCGGACATAGATCGAAGAGGTCATTTGGGAACCATAATCAGGCAGATGAAAGTTCGGAACAAAAACGGCCACATCCTTGGAAGAGGAGAGTCCACTTGACTCCAGTTTCGTCATATTGAACGAATTGGCTGACACAGGCAACTCCTCGACGGGTTTCGAACGCTTCACGTCCGTCACCACCTCCACCTCTTCAAGGTACTCCATCTCACTCTCCACACCATTCGCAAAGGAGAAAGCAGGAGCGACAAAGAGCAAGGTGCTAACCAACCACTTTAAGTTAAACATACGAATCATCTCCACCCGAAACAAAAAAAAGCGTAGCCTTTCGGTTACGCTTGTATTTGAGGTTCCTAGCAGATTCGAACTGCTGTAAACGGTTTTGCAGACCGGTACCTAACCACTCGGCCAAGGAACCTTGTTTTTACGGGTGCAAATGTAGCACATAAATTTATATCCTCAAAATATATTGAAGATTTTTTCTTCATTATTATGTTTTTTAATATAAAATCAGACTATTTCTAACAAATTTCACACCTTGCGCAACTCAAACTTCAAGTTGCCAGGTTTCGATGCGCAATGGTCAGCCAACAAGAAACGCTCCTCATCCGTCATCTCCGCAACTATGGAGAGACGTTTCTTTGACAAAGCGGCCAAGAGAGAAAACTCACCTTGTCCCTGCTCCTGAATACGCACCTCTCCCTCATCCGGCAATGCGGCGATGCGGGCGGAAATCTCCTCCATCGGCTTCAACGCAAGGCTCGCCGCCTGTTCCACCTCTCGGCCCTTGTAGATGTAATTGTGCCAAACCAAATCTCTGAAATAGGCTGGCGTCTCCACCTCCTCCGACAGACGGAGATACTCTCGCTCATAGAAGTGCTGCACCAGTTGAGCGCTCTTCAACGATTTCACATCCTTCCTGAAGGCATGGTCAGGAGTAATACGCGGGAAGATCCGCACATCCACCCTACCCTTCCGCAACAAAAACTCCTTTTTAGGGAAGAAGTGGCCAATGCCATGGATCATCATCGGAATGATATCCACGCCAAATTTCTCCGCCAAATGGAAAGCGCCCTTATGGAATCTGAGTATCGAGCAATCCGCCGAACGGGTGCCTTCCGGGAAAATCAAGATGGAATAGCCTCGATCCAACGCATCTTTGAGTTCCGCCTCATGCTGCTCCAAGCCATCGGAAACCGGCAAGAAATCGGCGTAACGGATGATCCAGCCATAGAATGGACAGTTCCACACCCACTTATTGGTCAGACAGACAATCTTAGGGTTCAGGGCCAACGTATAGAGCAAATCCAAGTGAGACTGGTGGTTGCAGACAATGATGCCCGGACGGTCGAAACGCTCTCCCACCGCATTGTCCACGTGGAACGTCACACCAGGCATCAACTTCGCCAAAAGTTGGAACACCGCACACAACCTTTTGTGGTAAAAGGCCTTGTGTTTCTCGCTCTTACCACCTATCGTCAAGACGACAAATCCCAACAGAGACATATAAATCGTCCCCGCGAAGAAGACCATAAAACTGAGGATCGTCAACAATAAATTTTTCAGGGTAATCGGCATCAAACGATGCTCCCCTTTCGACTTGGTCAACCAATTAAAAAGCAACGGCGGAAAGAAATAGGCCATCAGGATGACGGAGAACATACCCACAATGGTCACCTCCGCCAAAGAGCGCATGGCGGGATGCTTCGCGAAAATCAGCACGCCAATACCGATGAACATAATCAAGGCGGAGAGCATCACCGAATTCTTATAAGAGGCCAACACCTTCTTGCCATAGGCATATTCGTGCATCAATCCCTCCGTCACAAAGATGGTATAATCGTCTCCCTGACCGAAAATGAAGGTCGCAAGGATGATATTCACGATATTGAATTTCATATCCATAAAGCCCATCAGGCCAAGGATCCAAATCCACGCCACCGTCAGCGGCACAAAGGAGAGCAACGCCAGCTCCACCTTGCCGAATGAGATCAGCAAGAAGAGGAATACGATGCAACCGCATATATATAGGACACGGTTGAAGTCGTCGGAGAGGGAATCTACCAAACGGTTCAGCATCGAACGGCCATCGAAAGAGAAGAGGTGTTCGTCCACTCCGTTCAACGCAGCCATCACCTGATCCGCATGGTCGGCTGGATGTTCCAATATGGCATAGATATACCAATTTCCAGCCTCTTCCATCACATAATTCTTGGCGAGGCGTTGGATCAAAGGATCGAAGTGGTGTTCCGCCGCGACACCATACTCACGCTCCACCATGGCATAGAATGGAGCGAAAGATTCGCTACCGAATCCGCTTGCCACCGCCGCCTTTTGAATCACCGCCAACGCTTCAGGATGGGAGCGCCAATAGCTGTTCCATTTCGCAGCACGCTCCGCCTGTCGCTCCTTGGAAGGAAAGAAAATGCTTATACCTGACAATTTCGTCGCCGCACCGCTTTGTAGCAACCCATCCAAATGGGGAGCCGCATCCTCATAATGACGCAAAGCATCATCCAACGTTTTCCCTTGCACCACACAGAAACTCTTCGCCTCACCAGACTCGGTCTCCTCCGTCAGTTTCGCCATACGAAGACGCTGATCGGGCGTCATATAGTTAATGGCGCTCATATTGGTTTCAAAGGTAGGTTTCAAACTATAATAGCACAACGGAATCGTCAGCAACAGCACCAAAGCCACCACTACCCGGTTTTTCTCCAACTGCCACCCGGCAATTTTGCCGAACATCAAAGGATGCTCCTTTTTCCCCTTGAAAAGTTTGTCCGCAAAGAGGTGCGGCAGGAAGAAGAGTACAAAGCAAATAGTGCCGACCAGCAACAGGGCGGAAAAGAGTCCCATGTCACGCATCGCCTCGGAACTGATGAAAAGAAGGCTCAAAAAGGCGCCCACCGTCGTGACATTACCCGTAACAAGCGGAGAAACAATGTCGCGGATCGCCTCCGAATGGGTGTGCCCATCCTTGATATGCGCCAAGAAATGAAGCGGGTAATTCACTGCAATGCCCACAATAATGGATCCGATGCCTACCGCAATGACGGAAACATGATCTTTGAAGAGCGCCAAAAAGGCCATTGCGAAGAGGAGTCCGAAGGCAATGGAGA
This sequence comes from Paludibacteraceae bacterium, assembly GCA_024401555.1. Lineage (GTDB taxonomy): Bacteria > Bacteroidota > Bacteroidia > Bacteroidales > Paludibacteraceae > UBA1181. The sequence continues at coordinate 14,303 of JAKSKV010000001.1, read as the reverse complement.
AGAGAATCAAGAGGATCGCCCGCACATCACGGTAAAAGGCGAACAGCAACAGTACGATCAGTGTCAGGGCAACCGCCGTGGTCCAGATCGTATCCCACTTGATCTGCTCCGCATTTCCAATGGAGATCACGGCAGGTCCGATATAGGTCACCTTCACGCCATATTGCTCCATCACTTGATTGGCCGCCTGCTCTATCGAAGACACCCATACTTTATTCTGTCGCGTCTCACTCGACGGCACAAGCGAAGAGATCGGCACCATAATGGCACGTTCCTCCTTGTCCAGCAAGTAACCATCCCGCATATGCTCCCCCTCGGAAGGTCGTAGCTCACCGAGTTTTTTCAGCACTGGGTTGGCCAAGTGAAGCGGGTCACGCACCACCACCTCCTTCATGAAACCACTCATCTGGGAGTACATCATCATCACATTGCCCCTCATCACAGAGTCCATTGCGCTTTCGTTCCACAAGGAATCCAAGCGTTGGTAGTCCGCATCGGAGAGGTAGTACGGCAGATTTTCCAGCACAAAATTCATCGTCTCCACCACCTGATCTCCGTCGCTTTTCAGAAAGATCTCCGAAGTGAGTTGGTCGGAATCGGTCGCACGCAACGACTCCGCAAAGCCGCCAGCCGCACTTTCCAGCAGTTCAAAGTCAGGCTCCGAAGCCGTATCCCGCATGGAGAAATAGACCATTACCCGATTCGACGAACTGAATCGTTGGAACGCCTGGTTCACTCGCTCATCCGAATGGTTAGCGGGCAGGAATTTACTGATATCTTCCGCAAAGCGTATCCTGGTAAGGAGGAGCGCCATGAGGGAGACAACGAGAAACAATATCACTTTTAACATCGAATGACGCGACACAAAGTAGTCGTACACTCGCTTCACAAAATCTTTCATCGACGATTATTTTCGGCAAATATAGGAAAAAGAATGTAGGAAGAAGAAGAATGCAAGAAGAAGAAATAGGCTTCCCAACAATTCATAAACAACCTCATGCCAGTGTGTTTTGCTTTTTTTAACAAAATAATCAAACAAATATTTGGTTTTAAAGAAAAGAGGCAGTACCTTTGCACCACGATTTCGGAAGAACGTTCCGAGCATATCGGCTATATGCGGGATGGAGCAGTTGGCAGCTCGTTGGGCTCATAACCCAAAGGTCACAAGTTCGAGTCTTGTTCCCGCAACCAAGCGACCTCAATAGAAATATTGAGGTTTTTTTGTGCTTTTTCGTCTGAAAAAATTTCAAAAACGAAAAAAATACATTTAATTTGCATTCAGAAACAAGAGAATATTAACTGAAAAATAGAGTTCAAAATGAATAAGATTTTAGGTTACGCTGGCATAATCATCATCCTTTTGGGTGTTTTGTTCTTAGGTTTACACCACTTGGACGTCATCAAAGGCAACGGTTCATTGGTGGTAGCTGCAATCCTTTTCGTTGTAGGTTTGGGTGCACACATCTTCTGCAACAAACGATTGGAAGAATAATCATTATCCACGACAGAGAGATAAAAAAGGCGTCGCTTCCATACGAAACGACGCCTTTTTTGTGGGGCACTCCTTGCTTTTGCTTTGCGAAAAAGCAGGACACGAGCCTATCAGTCAGACGCCACCGAAAGATTCAAGCGCCCGTGCGCCAACGGCAAGATTACTCCTGGACGGTAATTTCGAAATCAGCGAAACGGATCACATCGCCTGCGACAATCTTGGCACGCTTTCTCAACTCGACCTCGCCATTTCGCTCCACCATTCCCTCCACGACCACATTCTGCGCCTCGCTGCCGGAATAGACCACATGGGTTGCCTTCAACAACTGAATCAAAGGGATAAAGGTCTCGCCCTCTCTCAATGTAAACGCTATCTTATTCATCAGATTCCAACGGGCTCCATTCCCGGAAAAATGTTAATAAATTCAAAATCTAATATCCTTTTTAAATAGCAATATCCTTTTTAAATAGCAATTAGCTCATTCTATCCGAATTATGCAGTGCGAAATTACGAAATAATGTTGGATATTTGCTAACTTTGTCATTTCTTAAAAGATAGATTTGTAAAAATATAACATCATGAAAATAGCATTTATCGGCGCAGGAAACATGGGTGGCGCCATCGTTAAGGGACTTTATGTCAGCAGAGCCTGCAAAGCGGATGAACTTTTCGTTGCTGACGCCAGCGAAGAGACACTGAAAAACATTTCGAAAATCAGTAAAAACATCTTTACTACCACCGACAACCGTGAGGCGGCAAAAAGGGCGGACTACATTGTGATCGCTGTAAAGCCTTGGTTGGTGGATACTGTGGTGGAGGGCATCAAGTCCGTCATCAATCCGAAACAAACCATCATCTCCATCGCGGCTGGCGTCGATTTGAGCCACATCGCCGATATGGTCGGAAAGGAGTACACGCTTTTCCGCGTATTGCCTAATACCGCAGTCGCACTGCTTGCAGGCATGAACTTCGTTAGTTCATTGAACGCCAGCAAGGAGCAAGAGGAGGTCGTTCTTGGGCTATTCAACAAATTGGGAAGAGCCATCACCATTCCTGAGAAGCAGATGAGCGCCTTCACCAACGTCTCGTCTTGCGGTATCGCTTACGCTTTACGCTACTTGCGCGCCGCTACCGAGGGTGCGGTCGAGTTGGGCATCCGTCCAGACATCGCACAAGAGGTGATCGCACAGACCATGATTGGCGCAGCGGAGTTGATCCTCAAAAACAAGACCAACGCCGAGCACGAGATCGACAAGGTGACCACCCCTGGAGGATGGACCATCAAGGGACTCAACGCCATGGAGGAGCACGGATTCACCAATGCCGTGATCAAAGGTATCAAAGCAAATAATTAATCAACAAAATAGGTTTCACCTTAATTGACTAAACATTTATGGTAAACGAACAAATCAAACAGATCGCCATGCGCATGAAGGGCCTTCGCGAAGACCTTGAAATGTCGTTAGGACAAATGGCAGAGATCTGCGCCGTATCACAAGAGGAGTATGCGGCATACGAGAGCGGAGAAAAGGATATTCCTGTCAGCATCCTCCACTGCATCTCACAAAAGTGCGACATCGAGATGACCTCCCTTCTTTTCGGAGAGGATCCCCACATGAAGACCTACTACCTCACCCGCAAGGGAGAAGGAACTGCCATGGAGCGTACCAAGGCGTATAAGTACCAATCATTGGCGGCTGGATTCATCGACCGCAAGGCAGATCCATTCGTTGTGGCGGTAGAGCCAAACGATGCGCCAATCCACCTCAACTCACATCCAGGACAGGAGTTCAACATGGTGTTGGAGGGAAGCATGTTGCTTAGCATCAATGGCAAAGAGCTCACCTTGAACGAGGGAGATAGCATCTATTTCGACTCCAACAAGCTTCACGGCATGAAGGCATTGAACAACAAGCCAGTGAAATTCCTTGCCGTTATCCTTTAATCATCGCAATTAATCCTAAATCATAATAACAATGTTAGAAAGATTTCTCGAAAAAGTTCAATTTGAGAACTTAGAGGACTTCAAAAAGAATTTTAAGGTTAAGGTGCCCGAAAACTTCAACTTCGCATACGACGTGATGGATGAATGGGCAGCCTTGAAACCAAACAAATTGGCTCTTCTTTGGACAAACGACAAAGGAGAAGAGATCAGATTCACATTCGCTGATTTAAAGAGAGAAACCGACAAGACCGCCTCATATTTCCAATCATTGGGTATTGGCAAGGGCGATATGGTGATGTTGATTTTGAAACGTCGCTACGAGTTCTGGTTCTCCGTTTTGGCTCTTCACAAGATTGGTGCGGTTGTCATTCCAGCCACCCACTTGTTGACCAAGAAAGATATCGTTTACCGCGCTACCGCAGCTGACATCAAAGCCATCGTCGCAGTAGGTGACGACTTGATTATCGGACACGTCAACGACGCCCTTCCAGAGTCTCCTTCCGTAAAGAAATGCATCTCCGTCGGACCAAGCATTCCTGCCGGATGGGAGGATTTCCACAAGGGAATCGAATCGGCAGCTCCGTTTGTACGTCCCGCTAAGAACAGCAACGATGACATCATGTTGATGTACTTCACCTCTGGTACAACTGGTAACCCTAAGATGGTGGCTCACTCATTCACCTATCCATTGGGACACATCGCCACTGGTAAGTATTGGCACAACTTGAACGAGAACAGTCTTCACTTGACCGTAGCGGACACAGGTTGGGGTAAAGCCGCTTGGGGTAAACTCTACGGACAATGGTTCTCCGAGGCTACCGTTTTCGTTTACGACCACGAGAAGTTCACCCCTGCCGATATGTTGGCCATGATCGAGAAATACCAAATCACCTCTTTCTGCGCGCCTCCGACTGTATTCCGCTTCATGATCCGCGAGGATTTGAAGAAATACAACTTGAAGTCGTTGAAATATTGCACCATCGCCGGCGAGCCTTTGAACCCGTCCGTATATGAGACCTTCTTGCAAGAGACAGGTATCAAGTTGATGGAGGGATTCGGCCAAACAGAGACTACCATCACCATCGGAACTTTCCCTTGGATGGAACCTAAGCCAGGATCAATGGGTATATTCAACCCAGCATACGATATGGACCTCATCGCACCAGACGGACACTCCGTAGAGGATGGTGAGCACGGTGAGATCGTTCTTCGTACCGACAAATGGAGACCAGTTGGTTTGTTCAAGGAGTATTACCGTGATCCAAAGAAGACCGAAGAGGTATTCCACGACAACATCTACCACACAGGTGATGTGGCATGGCGTGACGAGGATGGTTACATGTGGTTCGTTGGTAGAACCGACGATGTGATCAAGAGTTCCGGTTACCGTATCGGCCCATTCGAGGTGGAGAGCGCCTTGATGACTCACCCTGCCGTTGTGGAATGCGCCATCACAGGTGTGCCTGATGAGGTACGTGGTCAAGTCGTAAAGGCTACCATCGTACTTTCCAAGGAGTACAAATCCCGCGCTGGCGAGGAATTGATCAAGGAGATTCAAGACCACGTGAAGAAGACCACCGCTCCATACAAGTACCCACGCGTGGTGGAGTTTGTGGATGAACTTCCAAAGACCATCAGTGGTAAGATCAAGAGAACTGACATCAGAAAGGATGGTCAAAAATAAGCCACTCCTTTTCAACATAGAAGAGACGGAATCGAGAATGGTTCCGTCTCTTTTTTATTGATATACTTCCGTGTCACGACATATCACCATTTTATAAGTTCATCCCCTTCCGTACTTGCGAGAAAAAACTTATCTTTGCACATTGATTTCAAGGGGCGAAACCTCCCCAATGAATTGAATAATAACGACAAAAGGAAATGCAAGAAAAAAGAATTGCAATCAAGATAGGCAGTAATGTTTTGGCTGCCAAAGAGGGTGGACTTGATTTAGACAGAATCAAGCAATTGGTTTCACAGATTTCCACGCTTCACAAGAAGGGATTCGAAATCATCCTCATCTCATCAGGTGCGGTGGCAGCCGGCAGATCACAAATCACGGACGACAAATTGGATGCGGTCTCCGCACGACAACTCTTCTCCGCTATCGGACAGGCCAAGCTCATCAACCACTACTACGATTTCTTCAAGGAGCAAGGCATCATCTGCGGACAGGTATTGACCACCAAAGAGAGCTTGGGTACCCGCTCCCACTACCTCAACCAAAGGAACTGCATGGAGGTGATGCTTCAACACGGCGTCGTGCCTATCGTCAACGAGAACGACACCATATCCGTAACCGAGTTGATGTTTACCGACAATGACGAACTTTCCGGCATGGTGGCCACCATGATGGACGCCTCCCGACTCATCATTTTGAGCAACATCGACGGCATCTACGACGGCAATCCGTCAGAGCCGACCTCTTCCGTCATCCGCGAGGTATTCCCTGGCAAGAGAGATCTATCCGCCTATATCCAGACATCCAAATCATCGTTCGGACGAGGCGGCATGCAGACCAAGACCAACATCGCCAGCAAAGTGGCGGACGAGGGATTGGAAGTTATCATCGCCAACGGCAAAAAGGATGATATCCTACTGAAATTGCTGACATCCCATGATGAGGTAATCTGCACCCGATTCCTCCCGTCTGAAGAGCCAGCGACCAGCGTGAAAAAATGGATCGCACACAGCGAAGGATTCGCTAAGGGCGAGATCCACATCGACGCAAAGGCGGCCGAAGCGCTTATGGACGAGGAGACGGCCAGCTCCGTACTCATGGTAGGTGTCACGGAAATCATCGGCAACTTCGAGAAAGATGACATTGTCAAGATATTCGATGTGAACAACCATCAGTTGGGTGTCGGCAAAACGCAATACGCAAGCGAAGACGCCAAGAAATTAATCGGCAAAAAGGGCAAGAAACCTATTGTCCACTACGACTACATGTATCTTTTCTAATCTGAAATACAACTGTAAAATGAGCATAGCATCCTTGAAGAGTCTTGATAAGACAGATATGACCAGATGGGGATTCCGAATCCTCTTCTTCCTATTCGTATGGCTCTACTTGGGCATCTACAAAGGCGACTACCTTTTCAAGCTCCAAGACTCTTTCTACTTCATCTACGACCACCAATTTGTCGAGCATCTTATGACAAAAAAGTCGTGGATGATCATCTTAATGGCCAGGTTCATTCTACAATTCAGCTACTATCCTCTCTTGGGCGCCGCCATCGTTGCGGCACTGATATCAGGCATAGAGCTGATCGCTTCAAAACTATTCAACATCGGCAAGAGATGGTTCTTCATCGGCTTTCTCCCTTGTCTTGCGCTTTTGGTCGCCTTTTGCTCGGTCACTTATGAGATGTACGACCAATTCGAGACCTCATTCCCCGCTGCCGTAATCATCGGTTTTTACTATGCGCTGCTTCTATTCTTCCTTTACAGAAAATTAGAAAACAGCATCATCGCCACCGTGATCCTAACCATAGCGACGGCTATCTCATTTATCTGGATGGGACCATGCGCCCTTGTGGCACTACTGATGATAGGCACCGACGCTTTGTTCCGCAAGCGATTCATTCCAGGAGCCATCACACTCACCTTGGGCGCACTTTGCAGCTATTTCTGCATGAATTACGCCTCCTACCATGTCATGCCAGCCTTCTGGAGTTATTCACTCTTTCATCCGTGGCCAACACCATTTTTCCACGGAATCTTTATCACCAACCTCGTGGCGCATATCGTGGCGACATTGGTGCTGACCACACACACATTCTACAAGGAGAAACAGATTCCAGAACGATTCGAGCTATCGGCTAACATCGCGATGAGCCTTCTCTTCGTCCTAATAACCATCTATCTATGTAGATTCCCCTTCGTACTCAAAGAGGAATTGCGTCTGCAACACCTCGCTCACAAATCTGAGTGGAAACAGATGGTCAAGGAGATGGGGGAAATGGAGGCTTCCAGCCGTGTGATCGCCGCCTACCGCGTGATCGCGCTCAACAACACCGAACAACTAAGCAAAAAGGTTTTCAACTACCACTACAGCTATTCGCATCCGGGCTTCTACAAATACAACGAGGAGATGATTTACTACCCGGAATTGATGCTCTACAACTCCTTTCCACAGGTCTCTTACAGATGGTGCATGGAGGTATTGACCGACGGGCAAATCAGTATGGGCATCCTTCGCATCATGGCTTTGTGCGCCTTCACCAACGAGGAGTACGATTTGGCAAGACGATATCTCAACCTACTGAAATCCTCCCTATTCTACGACACCTGGGCGGAAGAGATGCTCTCTTGTCTCGACAAGCCGGACAAATACATCGAAAAGTATCCCGAGCTGAAAAACGTCATCAAGGGACGTCCATTCATCGAGACCACCGGTATCGTCAGAGGAGCCGTCACTATCTACGACAGGTATCCAGCATTGCCGAACATCAGCGCGGAGAGAAAATTGCTCACCCTACTCTACAGGAGGAATCTGGATCAATTCCAAAAGGAGGTCAGACTATCTCCATTTATGAAGAAGGGATTGCCAAGATGCATGCAACAAGGTCTGATACTAAAGGCATTCATGACACAAGACAACTCCATACTACGAAACTTCCCGATAGACAAATCGGAATTCGACTATGTGGAAAGATTCATTAATTACTATAAAGTCCACCACGACGACGACGATCTTGCGATCCAAATGAAGGAGAAATTCGGCTACTCATACTGCCACTATTTCACCTTCGGCGTAGGTGCGAAACCAATCAACAAAAAGGGAACAAAATGAAAGGACATTTACTATATTGGACCATCACGGCCATCTGCTTGTTAGCGGGTTGTACCACACAAGTACCTCACGAGGCGAAAGAGATGAAGAAGGATGTCGTCACCTATCCTGATTTCCAGGAGGTGACCATACCACAAGGAATCGCTCCGCTCAACTTCATCATCGAGTCACCTTGCGAGAAGGCAATTCTCTCCGTAAAAAACAGCGAAGGGAAAGAGGTGGTCATCGCCACCAATAGCAGGAACGAGATCATCTTCGACCGCAAGGAGTGGAGCTCGCTGACCCAAGGAAGCACATCACTTCAATGCACCCCCTACCTCTACAACGACAAACAGTGGGAGAAGTACAACAGCTTCGGCATCAATATTCTCGACGAACCCATCGACTCGTTCGTCACCTACCGACTCATCGAGCCATCCTTTATGAGTACCGGAGATATTGGCTTATACCAATTCAATCTGACATCGGGCGAGGAGAAGACTATCATACGCAGATGCCAAAACATCACAGTTGATAAGAACCACGAACAGAGCTGCGTCAACTGCCACAGCGCACAAAAGGGAAATCCAAACAATAAGATGTTCTACTACCGTGGAGAGAACGGAGGCCTACTTTTAACCTATAACGGGAAAATCACAAAGATTAACACAAAGGTACAAGGCATGTTCAGCGGAACCACCTATCCCGCATGGCACCCGACTCTGCCTTACATCGTGTTTTCATCCAACGACGTATTGCAAGACTTTCCAACCATCAGAAAGGGAAAGACCGAATTCTACGACAGAAGGACGGATTTGATTCTATTTGACATCGAGAAGAACGAAATTTTCATCATCAACCCCAGCGTTCAGTTAGAGACCAACCCAACTTGGAGTCCAGACGGAGAATATGTCTATTTCGCCCTCTCAGATTCACTTATGACCCCCAACGTGATGCCAGAGTTTGAATATCCAAAACTCAAATACGACATCGCGCGGACAAAATTCGATCCAGCGACCAAGAGTTTCAGCAAACCTGAAATCGTATGGAACGTGACTAAAGAGGGCAAGAGTGCCACCTTCCCCCGCATCTCACCAGACGGAAAATTCCTGTTGGTCGTCATCTCAGAATTCGGAGCCTCTCCACACACCCATCCGGATGGAGACCTATTCGCAATGAATTTGGAGACCAAAGAGGTGTTTAACTGCGAAGCGGCCAACAGCCAAGAGGCAGAGAGTTACCACGATTTTTCCACCCGTTCCAACTGGTTTGTCTTCTACTCCAGAAGAGAAGATGGCAACTACGGCAGAGCCTACATCTCCCACATGGATAGCACAGGAAAGTGTACCAAACCCTTCCAATTGCCTCATAAAGATCCTCAGACAGATCACAAGCGTCTGAAGGTGTACAACATGATAGAATTCGCCAATTCGGGGGTTAAATTCAACGAATCGGACTTCTACGACGTCATTTGGAACAAGGAGTTGGTACAAGCTGGTAGCGACGTCAGAAACAATGCGACGGATGGTCAGTCTGGCGCCAGTGTCATCAAGAGCAAAGAGACAGATGGTAATTCAGGCGCCACCAACATGCGTCCGACAGACGGCAACTCCGGAGCGAGTGTCATAGAAGGAAACGATTTGGAGACAGGCAGATTCGGAGCCAAGAACATTCACGAATAACGAACGACAAGAGGTTCATCTGAACCACTTTTGTCTATTTCACTTTTGGTTACGGGGATGGAAACGGTTGACCTGATCCCGCAACAATTTCATATCCACATGCGTATAAATCTCTGTGGTCAAAATGGATTGATGGCCTAACATCTCTTGAATGGCACGAAGATTGGCGCCACCTTCCAATAGATGAGTGGCGAACGAATGGCGGAAGGTATGGGGACTGATGCTCTTCTTGATTCCCGCCGCCTCGGCATACTCCTTTACCAGTTGGAAGACCATCACACGGGTCAGTCTGGCGCCCCTACGATTTAAGAAAAGGATATCCTCCTCCCCCTTCTTGGGAGGAAACTCTCCCCTAAACTCCATCCAGTAGCCAATCTCTTTTATGGCACGTTGCGAAATGGGCACCAGACGCTGTTTATTCCCCTTGCCTATGACTGATATATACTCATCACTCAAAAAGAGGTTAGAGAGCTCCAAATTGACCAATTCGGAGACACGAAGGCCACAACTATATAACATCTCCAGCATCGCCCTATTGCGTTGGCCCAACGGCGTCGAGACATCTATCACACCCAAGATACTATCAATCTCCTCCAAGGTCAAGACCTCCGGCAATTTCAGACCGATTTTAGGGGTTTCAAGCAAAAAGGTGGGATCCTCCTCTATCATCTCCTCCAACATAAGAAAATGATAAAAGGATTTCAAACCAGATATGATACGAGCCTGCGAACGGTTGGATATACCTAATTCGGAGAGGTCAACCAAGAAATTGGACAAGACTTCCTTATCAATATGGCAGTAGTCGGTACGGGTAGGTTTCAGATAATCTAAAAATTTGGAAAGGTCTTCCAGATAAGCACACAAGGTGTTATCAGACAAAGCCCTTTCCAACATAAGGTATGTACGGTAACTTGCGATCGTCCGATCTGACAGATACGGATCAATGTTCATCTTCCTTCTCCTTATTCAAACCAATCAATGACTCAATCGCCAAACGGTAGGAATCCATTCCAAATCCGGCGATGACACCCAAACAGACTGGAGAAAGATAGGAGTGATGACGGAACTCCTCACGCTTATGGACATTGGAGATATGAACCTCTACCACAGGACACTTGATGGCACGGATCGCATCGGCGATCGCCACTGAAGTATGGGTATAGGCTCCCGCATTCAAAACGATGCCGTCGCAAATGAAGCCCGTCTCCTGGATAGTGTTAATCAGTTCACCCTCAATATTGGATTGGTAATAAGATATCGTGACATCAGGGAATCTCTCTTGCAACTCTTCCAAATAATCCTCAAAAGATTGACTGCCATAAATGCCTGGTTCCCTCTTACCGAGCAGGTTCAAATTGGGACCATTGATAATGATGATATTCATAACTATTTATTTGAAATAATAAAAGAAACCTCTTTGAAAGCATATTTACGGATCTCTCCATCCACCAGACGCAACGAAAGGATACCGTCATCACCCACCGAATCGATTTTAGCGGCGAATGAGCCATTTTCGTCTTGGTAATAGTAGAAATTATCCGCACGGTACAATGCTTTGAAATATTGCGCTCTAAGCGATGAGAAATCGCCTTTTATCAATTGCAGATACCTAAACTTAATGGCACTCACCAACTTTTGCAGTTCCTCGTCCAAATTAAATTGTCGCCTCGTCGCCGTAGCCATAGAGACCGGATTAGGCGCATCCGAAAGGAACTTCTTCTGATTCACATTCAGCCCCACGCCAACGATTGTATGAGAAATGGAGTTACCCATCAAGAGATTCTCGATCAGGACACCTGCAATCTTCTTGTTCTTCCAATAGATGTCATTGGGCCACTTCACGGTCACATCCTTCATACCCACCTCATTGGACAAATAATCGACGATACCCAATGAGACAAACTGCGAAAGGAGAAACTGCGATTGAATCGGCAAAAAAGAGGGGAAAAAGAGCATACTGAACGTAAGATTCATACCCTCCTCCGACTCCCAAACGTTAGACAATTGACCCTTGCCCGAAGTTTGGAAATCCGACCAAACCACGAGACCTTCGGTCAACGAATCATCTCTGGAGATGAGATCATACAAATATTCGTTTGTGGAAGAAGTAGATGTAAGATGAATAAGATTTTCTCTCATTAATTGCGCTTATATTGTACAATTTTAGCACCTTTCTCAACATCGTTCGTCACCCAAATATTTCCTCCGATCACGGCATTCTCACCCACTGTGATTCGGCCCAATACGGTAGCGTTGGAATAGATGACAACATTGTCTTCAATGATAGGGTGTCTTGGAAGATTCTTGATCGGGTTTCCATTCTCGTCCAAAGGGAAACTCTTAGCACCAAGCGTCACGCCCTGGTACAACTTCACATGATCACCTATGATAGTGGTTTCACCGATGACCACACCAGTTCCGTGATCGATCGTAAAATATTTTCCGATAGTGGCTCCTGGATGAATATCAATTCCCGTTTCAGAATGGGCCATCTCGCCAATCATTCTTGGAATCAAAGGAACACCCAACACCAAAAGTTCGTGGGCGATACGATAATTGGATATCGCCTTGATTGCAGGATAACATAGAATGATCTCGGCATAACTTTTGGCCGCAGGATCACCCAAATAGGCCGCCTCCACATCCGTCACCAATGTTTCACGCATAGTAGGCAGACGATCGATAAAGGCCTCCGCTATCGTATTCGATTTATCTTTCAAGAGATCATCACAAGGCTTTTCTCCTTCACAGAAATCAAAAGAGAGAGCCGCAAAGATCTGCTTATTCAAAAGGCATCTCAACTTTTCGATATTGACACCAATATGGTAAGAGAGCGTCTGAAGGTCGAAAGAGGGAGAACCGAAATATCCTGGGAAGATGATGGAACGGGTAATGTCCACAATCTCCCTCAAAGCGGCAGAAGATGGATAAGAGAGCTCCGCACCGCTTATGTGATACACCTTTTTCAGCGTATCATAATCAGACAATCGCTTAACAAGATCGTTCATTATCTACAGAAGTGTTTCGTTACGCACCAAGTGTAACCCAACATCACCTCGTGACCTCCTCCATTCTTACGTTGGAAATCGGTCAATCCGAGACGGTATCCGTAACCCAAGTGGAATCCCTTGTATCTTGCGCCTCCCAAGATGAAGAGACACAAAGGAGATGGGTTGTGTTCGTTCTTATCCAATGTGTGGCGGTATGATCCTTGCAACCAGTAAGAGAAGTCCTTATTGTCTGGCAAGGTCTGCATAAACTTCAAGTTGATATCCAACTGTCTGTTCTTCTGGTTGTCGGCCTTGAACATCACAGCTGGCTCGATGGTGATGTTGTTCACCAAGTCGAAGTCATAGCCCGCGAATCCGAAGAAGGAGAGCGGACGCTTTGGCTCGTCAAGTCCCAACTCGATCATCTCGGAAGGGATGATATCCTTTGCGGAGAATCCGGCGAAGAAATTATCCCACAAGAAGTAAACTCCGGCATTGGCATTCAAGTACATACCCTTGTTGGTACCTCCGTTTCCGAAGACACCATCCTCGGAGGCATATTTGTCGAACAACTTCTTGTCGAAGTTATAGTGGTTCAACATCAATGACAAACCGAACGACAACTGACGGTCGATGGATTGCGACTTCATCATATAGTGGTTGTTCTCCGACAATGGAATATGGTAGGCGAACGTCACCTCACCTCCCTGACGGTAGGACGATCCGTTCTTATCATTATAGGCGTAAACACCGACACCCACGTTCTTCAAAATACGGGTACGGTAACTCAAGGTCTGTGTCATCGGATGGCCCTCAACACCGGCAAAGTCGAATCGACCTGTGAGCATCAAGTTGTGACAACGCTCCGCTCCTGCCACGGCAGGGTTCACCAAATAGTAGTTGAAGTGGTATTGGTTAACCACAATATCCTCAGCGGCTTGCATCGTCGTGAAGACAAACGATGCCATCAACGTCGCAATTATGTATCTAAACATCTTTTTCATAAGCAAAAATTTAAGAGATATGCCTTGCCACCTAACTACATTAAAATCTGCGTGCTCATCGACATATCATTGTATAAATCTAACTTTCCTATCTCAACTAGATTTCAAAGATAATAAAAAACAAAAAACTATAGCAAAAGAAATCATCAGTTTTTTCCAAGAAAAAAAGCTTTGGGCGAGAAAGCATCAACAATATGCAAAAAAAAGACAATAATCATCCACCGAAAGGAGAGAAACATACTCAATTCATAGTCTTTCACTTCGGATATGATTCAAGTATCACCCCATACCCGCAAAAAAAAAGAGCCTCCCGGACAATCGGGAGGCTCTTTCGAGTATGTCGTTTATGTCGATCCGGAGGTTATCTTCTGATCAGCGTGAAGTGTCCGACGAACTGGCGGTTGATCTCCTCGATG